>PBSL01000012.1:107500-117207 GCA_002726205.1 Planctomycetaceae bacterium
ACGCGGAGACTGGGTCGGATGTGGCGGTTGCAACGAATGTGTGGCCGGGTCGGCTTCACGCGGGGTCGGCAATCGCTTATTATCTTCGCAGACTGCATGGTAAGTGCCGCTGATCACTGCAGGATTCCTGCCGCATTGGCTCGGTGGGTGAAGGGTTCCGGCGGCGTGGGGAGTGTGAGCTGGTGGCGGACGAGCGAGGTCCTGGCGATCCGGACGGGGGCGACGAGAGTCGCCGTGACGGGTTGGAAGGGATCATCGGGGCGAGTCCCGCGATACGGGACGTCTACGGGTTGACCCGGCGGGTGTCGGAGCGATCGACGACGGTGCTGCTGACCGGTGAGACCGGGACCGGCAAGGAACTGATCGCCCGTGCGATCCACGGCCTCAGCCCTCGGGCGAGCGGTCCGTTCGTGCGAGTTAACTGTGGTGCGCTCAGCGAGAGCCTGCTGGAGAGTGAACTCTTCGGTCACGTCAAAGGGGCGTTTACCAGTGCGCACGAAAACCGCACCGGCCGGTTCGAGGCCGCTCACGGTGGCACGGTGTTTCTCGACGAGATCGACTCGGTCAGCTACACGTTGCAGGTGAAATTGCTGAGAGTGTTGCAGGAACAGGAATTCGAGCGAGTCGGTGACACGAAGACGATCCAGGTTGATTGTCGCGTCGTGGCGGCGACAAACCGGGATCTGCTCGAGGAGATCGACGAGGACCGTTTCCGGGAGGATCTGTATTACCGTCTGAACGTCATCGAGATCGTGCTGCCACCGTTGCGGGAAAGGCAGTCGGATATCCCGTTGCTCGTCGATCATTTCCTTCAGCGGTACGTGGTTCCCGGTCGGGAAATCCCGACGGTGGCCCCCGAGACGTTTGATGTGCTTGCCGCCTATTCCTGGCCGGGAAATGTCCGTGAGTTGGAGAACTATGTCGAACGAGCTCTCGTGCTCACCGATGGTGCGACGCTGGTTCCCGAGGCTTTTCCTGCTCATGTGCGGGGCCTGGCTCCACCCCGGATCGGTCGAACCGAGGTTGGCGAACTGGACCGGTTGTGCGGTCAACTGGTCGCGGCCGGGCTGCGAGAGGTTGGTGGCTCGGAGACGGGAATCCATCCCCGGATCGTGTCGCTGGTCGAACGCCAGGTGATTCGCCAGGTGCTGCACGCCTGCCAGGGCGTCCAGACGAAAGCGGCGACCCGACTGGGAATCAATCGCAACACGCTGCACAAGAAGATCTCCGAATACGGGTTGGAGGAGGATGTTCGCTGAGGGGTTCGGTGGCGGAGTGTCAGGCGGGCCAGCAACTTCGGTTTGCAGGGTTTTGACTCGTTCCGCTGTTGGGCCTCCCGGCGTGATTGGTCGAGTCCGGTGAGGGGCTTGGCTTCGAGCAGCGGGTGCAGGTGGCGAGTGCGGCCAACGAAGGCCGCTCTCTCTGGTTGACTGGATCCCAGTAGACGTCGAGGTTTCCTCGAGTTTCCAGCCCGGGAGTGTCTCTTCGAGGACTCGTCGGGGGATGATCACGTTGATCGCTTCGATCAGGACAGGCATGAGCAGGATTCCTTGGATGGCCTGGTGCGAGTTGAACTCGGGTTTGTGGTCAGTCAAACGCTGGCGGCGGAATGGTCGCCGATCATCCGATGGAGCATTTCCGCGAGCCCCTCGACGTCGAAACGGTTGTGGTCGAGGACGTTGGTCCAGTTCGCCTTGGCGGTTCGGGTCAATCGCGAGTAGGCCCCACGGCGGTCCAGTTGTTGCAGGACCGATCTCAGCCGCTTGGTGACTCGGCGATGGGCATACATGTGTGGCGGAACAACGCCGACGAGAACCGTGTAGTCGATCAGCCGGTTGCCTTCCTTGCTGTGTGATCGCGATCGCTGTCTGGAACTCTTGGACTTCGCGAACTGCCTGAGGTTTCGAGCAACCTGTTTGTGCTCGCTGGAGCGGAATTTCCTGCGCCACGGTTTGGCGATCTTGCGAGCGTTGACGTATCGGCGGTCCGGGAGTTCCGCTCCCAGTTCCGCCAGTCCTTCGAACTCGGTCTCGGTGAAGCCGACGATGGGTCGGTCATCCCCGATCGCTCGCTCGACCAGTGACAATGCCCATGCGGTGGGTTCGACAAGCTCGAGGTTCTTGTGGAGGGCCGCCAATGCGAGTCGCTGATCGAAGACAACCTGTTTGAAGTGGCCGTCGATCTGGACGCCGGCCAGCAGCGGGTCACCGTTCTTGAAGCTCTCGAAATCCAGGAAGATTGCTCGGTCGAGTTGACCGTCGGCGAGTTGTTTCCAGGCGGCCGGCTTACGGTTGTTTCGGGTCTTGTTGTGAGTCATTTTGCGTCTCCTTGAAACGGGTCAAAAAACGGTGTTCGCAGATTGGCGTCGCCTCCTACCAATTAATTAACGCGGCGGCGCGCCCGCGGGTGGGCACGCCCCCGCGAGGGGAAAGAGCCGCCAGGGCGGTGACTGAAAGCGGTCAGAACCGCTACAGACCGATCAATCGTTCCAGCAGGGCCAGGTCTGAGAAGGGGACGTCGGTCGTTACGACGCGGACGACCCGAGGGCGGAACGCAACGATTGCTCCGAGAGGAACGGTGTTGGGCCACGCAGCTGGGCGGAATTGGGGGAAACCCGGGAAGCGTTTCGGATTTTGCTTCTCGCAATTCCGAGAAAGAAGTTACAATGTTCGTGGAGTGCGGTCGCTTTCGGACCGTACTTTGCGGGCCGTTGCGACTCAACTTGCCTATCTCACGCGATCATCACGATCGTGCAATCACGGACCCGCGTTCGATTTCGGGAGTTCCAGCATGCGGCCCAACAGCACCGGTACCACTACCCTCTGGGCGAATCTGGCAGCAATTGTCCTGGTCTTGAGTGCCACTGCGCAAGCCGCGACGGTGCATTCCGTCGAGGTGCTGCGGTACACGGCCCCCGACGGCGAAACCTATTTCGCGTTGCCGCTGGGCGACCCGCGTCAGGACGCGGCTGATTCCGCTCGCGATGTGGTGATCCTGGTTGATACCTCGGCAAGCCAGACCGGTGCCCACCGGGTGCAGGCGTTGGCGGTCCTGGACGACCTGCTGGCCTCGCTTGGTCCGGCCGACCGCGTAAGGCTGTTTGCCGTGGATGTGCAGACGACTCCCTTGATGGCTGATAGGGCACCGGTGAAGTCCGAGGCGGTCCGGCAGGCCGTGGCGCGGTTGCGTCGACGGGCCCCGCTGGGCGCCACTCGCCTGGCTCCCGCCTTGAATGCCGCCCTGGCAGCTCTGCCGGGAACTCGTCCCGGCAGCGTGCTCTACATCGGCGATGGGATGAGCAGTGCCGACCTGATCGCGGTTGATGCCCTGCGTGGGCTGTTGACCAGGTTTCATCAGCGTCGCTTGCCGGTGCACAGTTACGGCGTCGGCCCCCGCCTCGATTTGCAGGTGCTCGGCGTGATGGCACAGCAGACCGGCGGCATGGTGATTGTCGATCGCGGTCAGCAATCGCCGACTGAGAAAAAGACAACAGATGCGATTGGTCGTCGGTTGGCCGATGCGCTGCATGCGAGCGTGTCGTACCCGACAAAGGTCACGGCTCCGAAAGGGATCACGCTGTTGCCGTCCCAGCCTTTGCCGTTGCGCGGCGATCGCCACACGATCTATGTCGGTCGAGGTTCGTTGGAGGCTGGCGCGGTCTTTTCCGGCTGGCTGGGCGATGTCAAGGATTCCGCCGACGTGCAGTGGCGGGTCAGTGAAAAATCCCTGGAAGCGGGCAATGCCTTCCTGGCGGCGCTGTATCGCGGTGCCGAGGCGACCGACGGGTTCACCGTGGCATTGGCCGGCCGATCGTTGCTGAAGTCAGCCCGTCACGAATTCGATTCACACATCGACGGCCTGTTGCGTGGTGGTGAGACGGCATTGCGGATCCGCAACTTCGGCCAGGCCGAACGGATTGGATTGGCCGTACGGCGACTCGACCCGGACAACGTGCGGGCCGGTGTTTTGCTCGGTGCATCCGAGCGAGTGCAATCCCGAGGCAATGGTGACTTGCTCGCCGTGGCGGCGCAGGAGGCCAAACAGCCGGCCAAACAGCCGGCCAAACAGCCGGCCAAACAGCCGGCCAAACAGCCGGCGGCCGACGGGGCGGGCGGCGAGGAACTCGACCCGATCCAGCAGGCTCAGAATGCCATTCAGGTCCGAACACAGCAGATGCAGTTGAATGTCGAACGGATCATCGAAGAGGCCCGCGGCCGGGCCTCGGCTGAACCCCAGGCGGCACTGACCTTGATCAAGCGGGCCCTGGGAACCGTGCGAGGAACAACCGACATGGATCCGGCCGTGAGGACCGAACTGGTCCGTCGGCTGACGAACCTGAAGCGGTATGTCGAGTTGTCTGAGGAACACTTCATTCAGGATCGCCAGGAGCGGCAGCAGGCGGTGGCGGCACGAGAGAGCCAGCGACGGATCGAGACCGATCTGGAGCGCGATGATGCCCGCATCAAGGAACTGCTCAAGCAGGTGGCGCACCTGTTGCACGTCGAGGCTCCCAAGGGCAATCGCGATGCGTTTCCCGAGGCCGAGGACGTTGCGCAGCGGGCCGTGGAATTGCGGCCCGGCAACGGGACGGCCGCCGCAGCACGGTTTTCGGCCGAAGCGGCCAACCAGTTGGACATGGCCTTCCACCTGAGGAATCTGCGGGCCGATCGGTTCCTGGCAGTTCTCGAGCAGGTCGAGTTCTCTCACGTGCCCTTTCCCGACGAACCTCCGGTACGTTATCCGCCCGCATCGGTCTGGCGTCGCCTGACCGAGGAACGCAAGAAGTGGGCCAGCGTGGATCTGCACAAGTACAGCAAGGTGGAAGAGCGGATCATCCAGTCACTCAATGATGAGACCGAGATCGAGTTTGTCGACATGCCGCTCAAGGACGCGGTGGATTTCATCAAGCAGCAGCACAACATCCAGGTCATCCTCGATGAGGCGGCATTGACCGAGGAAGGGATCCAGCCCGATGAACCCATCAGCATCTCTCTTTCGGGAGTCTCGCTGAGAAGTGCGTTGAAGATCATTCTCGAGCCCCTGGGTCTGACCTATGTCATTCAGGACGAGGTCATGCGGATCACGACCGAGGCGGCTGCCGAGGAAATGATGAGCACCCGCGTCTATCCGGTTGCCGACCTGGTCATTCCCGTGGAAACGCCCTCCGGTGGAGCTTCCGGTTCGATGGGTGGCGGCGGCATGGGCGGCGGCATGGGTGGCGGCATGGGTGGCGGCATGGGTGGTGGTGGTGGCATGATGGGCGGTGGTGGTGGTGGCATGGGAATGATGAGCCTGCCTCCGGCCCCGCGGCCCAAAGCCCCCGGTCAAGGCGTGTTCGACAACAAGGCGGTCAAGAAGGCCTCGGGTAAAAAAAAACGGTGGTTCGGCCCGGTGATCGGCCGCTGAAACGACCGGCACCGGCGCAGAGGATACCGCCCGGCAGGTCCCCTGCTCCCGGAGCCCCGACCCAGCGTCGGGTCGATCTCAATGTGGATCTCGACGCTGGGACGCCCGAGCAGGTGTGGCGGAAATTCTTCGCCACTCATCGTCCGATGCCTGGCCAGTTGTCGCGGTTCGTACTTGGTCTGCACAGGCAGCGTCGGCACGAGCACGTGATCGCGGCGATCAATGAATCGTTGATCGCCGGTCAATCTCAACCCTGGATGTACGATGTCCTGGCGTTGACGATGCAGATTGTCGGGCGACCCCGGACCGAGATCGAGCGAGTCCTGTTGTCTCGGATCGATTTCACTGCCACCGACGTGCCGAACATGCTGCTCTCGGCCGCCTATCTCACGAGGTTTGGAGCAGATCAGCAGGCCTTGATCCTGTATCGACAGGCCTCACGGATCTCGCCGACTCGTCCGGAGCCTTACGCACTGGGCTTGAAGTTGGCCGAGCGATTGCAGGACCACGACGCGATCCGTTGGGCGGCTACCGGCACGCTGACCTACACCTGGCCGGCCGATTACCGGCGACGCCACCAGGCCGCGTTGGACGCGGCATCGGATGCCGAGGTGGCGTTGCGGAAAAGCGGCCGGGTCAGTCAGGCCGAGAAGTTGGCCGAGGCGGTCGCGGTTGCCCGCCAACGGGACCTGGTTGTGACACTGTCATGGAACGGGCCCGGCGAGTTGGATCTGCGGATCCAGGAGCCGCTGGGGACAGTGTGTGATTTCGACAATCGCCAGACCCGCTCGGGTGGAGCACTGGTCCACGACGGATTTGGTCCGGTGCAGCAGAATTGTTTCGAGGAATACGTCTGTGCGTTTGCGGCCGCCGGTGAGTACCGGCTTGTGATCGACCACGTTGACGGAGAGATCGTCGGCAAACGCGGCAAGTTGACGATCCGGCGTTACGTCGGCACCGACAACGAGCAGGTTCACACGCACCCGGTCGTACTCGACAGCCGCCAGAAGGTTGTGCGGCTCTCATTGCAGGGAGGCCGTCGCGTGAAGCTCTCCGATGCCCTGCCCGCCTCGTTTACCGACGCCCGCCGGAAAAAGCCTCGAGGCCGTCCTTTCCGGTTCGGGCCATCGGCCGAGCAACCCGGCAAACGTGGCAGGCGGCGACGTCCGGTGGCCACCGGCTATACGCCGGTTGTTTCGATGCTCTCCGAGGGGGTCGCCAACACGGCGTTGGCTGTTGTCTCGGGCGATCGGCGTTACGTGCGATTGACCGTCGACGCCGTCTTCACCAGCATCATCGACGTTGCCACGTTTTCGTTTCGTCGCTAGGGCTTTGCTGGCTGCCGCTTCGTGGTGGCCGGGGGCGGTGGGGTGAGCCGCTCGATCGTGAAGGCCTGTGCCTGGCGGCTGGTGAGATCCATTCTCACGATGCGGTGGTTGTTCGTGTCGGCGATGTAGAGTGTCTGGCCATGAGCGGCAAGTCCGGCCGGTTCGTGCAGCAAGAGGGGGTCGAGCGAGTTTCCCGCGCGTCGTTGTCCGGCCAGCACGACGCTGGTCCGCGAATTGGGGTCGATCAGCTTGATCTTGTGGTTGTAGGTGTCGGCGACGAAGACCTTGCCGTTGGCGTAGGCGACTCCGATCGGGTGCTGTAGCCGCACCGAGGATCCACGGCCATCGCGGTCACCGAAGGCAAACAGGCTCTTGAAATTTGGCAGGCCGGCAGTCCCGACAATCGTGCCGACGCTGTTGCCCGGCGGCAGGCTGACGGCCCGCAGCGAACTTCCCTCGCTGTCGACCACGAACAGGACACGGCCGTCGGTGGCCAGGCCGCTGGGTTGTGCGTGGCTCGATCCGCTGAGTGTGCCGTTGCGGACATCCTCGGTGCCGTTGCCCGAGTAGGGGCGAATCGTGTTGCTGGCCGGGTCGAACACGGCGATCTGGTGAGTGCCGGCCATGGCGATGTACAGCCGGCCCTTGACCAGCGAAAGGTCCCAGGGGTTCGACAGCCCGTAGCCCAGAGGGGAATTGCTCATCCCCCGCAGCGACCCGTAACTGGTCAGCATCTTGCCGGTCCCGGCGACGGTCGTGACACGACGCTTCGCGAGATCGACCTTGCGGATCAGGTGGTTGGAATTGTCGGCGACATACAGCGTGTCAGCATCGATGGCGAGTCCCTGCGGATCGTTGAAGGACGCCTCGGTGAAGGAACCGTCCTGTCGTCCCGGTTGTCCGGAACCGATCACAGCCGAACGGGATCCGGTCCTGTCGGTGACGATGACGCGATGGTGCCCGCTGTCGGCCACCACGATCCGTTCTCCCGTCAAATCGACGATCACCTTGCCGGGAAATCTCAACGGTGTCTGTTTCTGCCGCGAGAGCTCCAGGTTCCAGCGGATCGGTTTCTCCTTGAGAGTTCCTTTCTGCCGGTGGAGTTTTACCTGCAGGGCGATTGCCTTGTCGATGACCTCGAAAGGGGCCTCGCCCCGTCGCCAGGCGCACACGTAGCCCTCCGGGTCGATCAGGAACATCGTGGGCCAGAAGTTGACCTTGTACCGCTTCCAGATGGTCTTGTTGCCGTCATTGATGACCGGGTGAGTGATCCCGTATCGCAGCACCGCCCGGCGGATGTTCTCGATCTGCCGTTCGGTCGAGAATTTTGCCGAGTGGACACCGATCACCACGAGCTGGTTGGGGTACTTCTCCTCGAGTTGCTTGAGCATTGGCAGGATGTGGATGCAGTTGATACAGCAGTAAGTCCAGAAGTCGAGCAGGACGATCTTGCCACGGAGGTCACGCAGGTCCAGTGGCCGGGAGGTGTTGAGCCAGCCGCGGCCTCCCGAGAGCGATGGCGCGGGGTAGCGACGTTTGCCCTGCGCCAGGGACTGGCGAGTCGACAGGTGCGGTCCCAGCAGGATGACAAGGGCCAGGCTGGCGAGAACGAACGGTCGTCGCGTCACGAAAGAATCTCCGGTACGGGAACAGTCAATGATTGTAAGCCCCGTCTCAGCGATGGTGAAGTGCTTGTTCTCCCACCCTGCCCCGTGGCAAGGGGTTTCACTTGCGACGGATCAGCCCGGGCGTCACATCGGCATCGAGCCCGGCGGTCAGTCCCGCGTCGAGGCGTTCCCAGCCCAGCGCCGCCATTGCGGCATTGTCGGTGCACATTTCCGGTGGTGCGACGTGGAGAACTTTCTGTTCCTCGTGGCACATTTGTCCCAGGGCTTCACGCAGCGGGCCGTTGGCGGCGACTCCTCCTCCGACCAGCAGTCGCTGGTGACCCAGCGACCTCAGGGCTCGGCGGCTGCGACCGACCAGGCAGTCGATGACCGCCGCCTGGAACGAGGCGGCGAGGTCCGCGATGCGCTCCGGCGTCATCGGCAGCACCTCGCGATCGGAACCGGGGACGCCCTGGACCTGGTAGCGGATGGCCGTCTTGAGGCCACTGAAGCTGAAATCCAGCCCCGGAGCATCCTGCATTGGTCGTGGCAGCGGTACCGCGCCGGGGCGACCGGCAGCGGCGGCTTGTTCGATCTCCGGTCCTCCCGGAAATCCCAGCCCGAGCAACTGGGCCGCCTTGTCAAAGGCCTCGCCGGCCGCGTCGTCGATCGTCGATCCGACCAGGCGATGGTCAAGCGGTCCCCGGCAGTCATAGAGACTGGTGTGGCCACCACTGACGACCAGGCCGACGGCCGGAAAGACGTCCTCACCGGCGGCCATCCGACACGCGTACAGGTGCGCCTCGATGTGGTGGACCGGGACCAGCGGCAACCGGCGAGCCAGGCAGATTGCCTTGGCGGCCGTCAGACCCACCAGCAGTGATCCGACCAGGCCCGGTTCGGTGACGACGGCCACGGCAGCAATGTCGTCGAGCGTGACGTTGGCATCGGCCAGGGCCTGGTCGAGGACCGGCAGGATCGCGGTGAGGTGAGCGCGGGAGGCGATCTCCGGGACGATTCCGCCGAACTCGGCGTGAAGATCGATCTGGGAGGCGACGACGCTGGAGCGAACGATCAGGCGACGGTCAATCACGGCTGCCGCCGTTTCGTCGCAACTGGTTTCGATCGCCAACAGCAGCGAGACGTCAGGAGCAGGGACCAATGTGCAGGGACCTATGTGGCCGTATCAGGGATCCGGAACAGCGGCAACCTCAATGTCCGGGGCCTGGCTTCGGACCTGTCAGTGCCAGATGACTTGGTAGCCGGCTTCTTCTTGTCGTCCTTCTTCTTGTCGTCCTTCTTCTTGTCGTCCTTCTTCTTGTCGTCCTTCTTCTTGTCGTCCTTCTTCTTGTCGTCCTTCTTCTTG
>PBSL01000013.1 GCA_002726205.1 Planctomycetaceae bacterium
TCCGGATGCCGGAAATGCCGCCCGCCCCTTCCAGGAGGATCTCCTGCCCCCAGGCCGCCACCCCCGAGGGGAAGCGGCGCCCTTCGGTCGAGATGGCCGTCGTGTGACATTGCGGGCTAGTCTTTGGTGCATCGAACCCGCCGTCGGAGATGAAGAAGAACGCGCAATAATTCGACCGCAGTTCCGCCGCACGGCGCAAGGTGCTGTCCGGCGCGGTTCCCCCATCCGCCACAAGCCGGCCCACGAATTCTCGGGCCGCGGCTACGTTGGCGCCACTTGCCGGTCGGCGATCAAACGGGCGACCGGCGAGCGAGACTTACGGATGGTGAATCGCAACGCCGGCAGCGGTACCCGCACATTGATCGACCAGATACTCGATGGCCTTCGACCGGCCGGCTACGCGATGCAGGTCCGATCGCACAATGCCGTTGCCGCGGCGATTGAGCAGCAACGTGCCGACTGGGGAGTGGCAATTGCACCCGTCGCCGAGATGTACGACCTTGGGTTCCTGCCCATCCAGGCGGAACAATTCGACCTTGTTGTGCCAGGTTCGAGGCGTGAACGTCCCGCTCTGGTTGCCTTGGCGGCCCTTTTGCAGGACCCCGAGGTACGGCTGCGACTCGCGGACCTTGGTTTCTCGTCGCCGGCCACTCAGTCACTGTGAGAGCGGATCCGACCGGCATCGAGCAGTCGACTCACCAACATGGTCTCGTGGCGTGTCACCGCCTGGTGTTCGGGCGGATACCAGACCAGGTACACGTCGAAGACATCGTAGTTCGTCAACCCCTGCTTGCCGTCCGCCAGCTCGATCAACCTGTCGATCATCTCAGTGAATCGCGAGGAATCTCCCCGGGGATCTTCGGACACCCGCAACGTGATCCGCAGAATCCGTGGAGTGTCTCTGTGCATCTTGCGCCGGCCTCCTTCGACCTGTGGCGCCGAGCCCGGGAATTCGGCATGAATCGCATCGCGAAGTGCCAGGAACGGACGAGTGTGCGCATCGGTATAGAACCAAAGCACGCTGATTGCCGTCACGCCGATGGCGGTCACCGCGAGAATCGCCCAGCGACCAGACAGCTCCGGCCCCAGGACCTCACGATCAGAGAGTGGTTTCTGGCTGCTCACCGCAACTCCTCGTACTCGTCCAGCAGTGCCTGGGGATGTTCAAGAGGCTCGGGAACGCTGCCATTCCAGGCGACCCGGCCTCCACGATCAATCAGAAATGCGACGGTTGTCGACAGGGCGTTGTCATCGCGACCCAGGCCCCAGGCAGTCGCCACACGCTTGCCCTTCGCGGAATGTACCGAGGCGCCTACATCGGAAAGCACCGGAAACGGGACACTCCCGCCACGACGAAACGCCTGCCGGGCTTCCTGCGGCAATGCCTGCGTGATCGCCAGAACGATAATCCCCTTGCGCTTCATCGCCGGGTGAACTTCTCGCAGTCGTCTCAACAACTGGTCTTGTTCGATGCGGTCCTGTTCAGCCAGGAAGGCCAGCAGAATTGGGTGGCGACCCAGGTACCTCGCGAGTCGGACGGGGCGATTGGCAGAGTCGGAGAGCTCGAATCGAAGCTCCGGTCCAACCGGCACGAAAGGCAGTCGACGGATGACCTGCTGGCCGGCTGGCGAATTCTTTGCCCGCTGTTGTTCGAAAACCGTCACCGCGACGAGCAGGACAGCCGAGATCGGCAGAAACCAGGCCAGCACGCGGCTTGACATGTTTGGAGGATCCCGGATGGGCGGTCTAGGTGTCCGACGGCGCCGACTGGAGATCGGCCACGGCCGTGACATCAGCGAACGCCTTGTTGATTGCCTTGAGGTAGGCAAAAGCACTCGCCTCGATGATATCGGTACTGATGCCCTTGCCGTGGTAGTGCCGTCCGGAAACGACGATTTCGACCAGGACTTCTCCCTGGGCGTCCTTTCCCTTGGAGACGCTGCGGACCTCGTATTCTTCGAGCCTCGCCTCGATGTCCGTGATTCGGTCGAGTGTTCGAAACACGGCGTCGACGGGGCCATCACCTGTTGCCGCATCCCTGCGGATCTCCTCGTCCTCACACTGCAGTTCGATCGTGGCCGTGGGGATCGTGCCGGTACCGGCAGAAGTGTGCAGGCTCACCAACTGCCAGTGGCTCAGCGAGTCGCCGATCCGGTTGTCGATCAGGGCAGCAATGTCCGAATCGTAGATCTCTTTCTTCTTGTCTGCCAGGGAGATGAAGTCATCGAAGACCGACTGGAAGACAGTGTCGTCGAGCGCGTACCCGAGTTCATTGACGCGGTCGCGAAATGCATGGCGGCCACTGTGCTTGCCGAGAACCAGGTTCCGGCCCACGTAGCCAACGTCTTCGGGTTTCATGATCTCGTACGTCGTACGTTCCTGGAGCATGCCGTGCTGGTGAATGCCGGCTTCATGAGCGAAGGCGTTCTGACCGACGATGGCCTTGTTGCGTTGAACCTTCATCCCGGTGATGTTCGAGACCAGGCGACTGGTCGGGAATAGCTTTGCCGTGTTGATGTTCGTCGGACACTGGTAGTAGTCACTGCGGGTACCCAGCGCCATGACCAGCTCTTCCAGGGCGGCGTTGCCGGCCCGTTCCCCAAGCCCGTTGATCGTGCATTCGAGCTGCCTGGCGCCGGCCTGGACAGCTGCCAGGCTGTTGGCGACAGCCAGGCCCAGGTCGTTGTGACAATGGGCACTCAGGACGGCGCGGTCGATGTTGGAGACATGCTTTCGAAGATGTTCAAACACGGAACCGAATTGTGCCGGGGTGGCGTAACCAACGGTGTCGGGAATGTTGATCGTCGTTGCGCCTGCATCGATGGTCTTCTCGACAACTTCACAAAGAAAATCCAGCTCGGTCCGGGCAGCGTCTTCCGGAGAGAATTCGACATCTTCGCAGTACCCCGCCGCTCGTGAGACCATGTCGACGGCGCTGCGGACAATGTCGCTCTTGTCCATCTTCAGCTTGAATTCACGATGGATCGAGCTTGTGGCCAGGAACACATGCAGGCGGCGCCGCTCGGCATCTTCGAGAGCAGCCCAGGCACGGTCGATATCCTCGGCACGGCAGCGTGCCAGTCCGCAGATGATGGCCCGGTCGCCAAACTGCTGTGAAACCAACTGCACCGCTTCGAAATCTCCTGGCGATGCGATCGGGAATCCCGCCTCGATGACATCGACCCCCAACTCCACGAGAGCATTGGCCACCTCGAGTTTTTCGGCGGTGTTCATGCTACAGCCCGGCGACTGCTCTCCGTCGCGGAGTGTCGTGTCAAAGATGGTGATCGTGTCTTTGGGCATCGGTCTCGTCCCGGTTGAGGAACGTCACGGACTGGTTGGCGGTTCAGGCCCGACTCTCATAAACAAAAAACCCCGAGCCCTTCCGTGAGGTCTCAGGGTCTGCGATTCGCTCTGTCTCGGTCAGCGTGTCGAAATCCTAAGCCCTCCCACCATTTGGGGGGCTCAAAAGCAGGCCCAGCAGCAAGCATCCGGGAGTACACATGGTCAGTAAACACCCTGAACTGGTCGACGGTTCGAATCTATCAATGGCCGAAGGCAGCGTCAAGTTCCTGTCCGGCAAACAACTATTGCAGACCTAGGGAACCAGCAACGCCATTCCGTCGGCACCGGTGTCGGCAGCGCCGGTCAAATCGCCACTGACCGGGTCTATGGCGACCGCGTGCACCAGGGCCAGGCCACCATGGCTGCGAGGAATCCGGATGACAGGGTGACTCTTGCGAACCTCCTCACACACGTACTCGGGAATCCGCCGCTGACACTTGATCAGGTCGCCCTGGCAATCAAAACGTGGGGCATGCACCGCATCGGTGATGCTCATTCCGAATTCCAGGTGATTGAGAATGACCTGCAACACCGAGGTGATGATCCGGGTTGCTCCGGGAGCCCCCAGCACCAGCACTGGTCGTTCGTCCCGCAACACCATGGTGGGAGTCATGCCGGTGGTTCGTCCCTTTCGAGGAGCGATACTGTTGGGGTTACCCGGGAAGGGGTCAAAATTGACCATCGAGTTGTTGTACATGAAGCCGAGGCCATCGGTGATCACGCCCGAACTGGTGCCCAGCGAATGCGTCAGTGAGACACAGTTGCCGCTGGCGTCGACCACGCTGACGTGCGTTGTGCCCGAATCGGCCTGTTCGCGGCCCACATCGATCGGCTGACCCGACGAAATCACTTCACGCCATTCGGCAGCTCGTTCAGCGGAGGTCATCCATTCCAGTGGCACTTCCTCGAATTGGCCGTCGGCCAGATGGCGATTCCGGTCGGCAAAAGCGGCCTTCATTGCGAGGGAGACCCTGAGTATGTAATCGGGAGAATTGTGTCCGAGACTGGCCAGGTCCTCGTCACCCAGGATGTTGAAGATCGCTGCCAGAGTGGGGCCGCCATGAGGTGGCTGGTTACTGACGACCGTGTACCCCTTGTACGTGGCAGTGACCGGCTCCTCGCTGCGTGCCTGGTAACTGGCCAGATCATCGGCGGTAACCCAGCTTCCATTGGCGGCCAGGTCGGCCGCCATTGTTTCGGCCAACTGACCTTCATGGAGGTCATCCGGACCGGCTTCGGCAATCCGTCGCAGCGTGGTGGCGTAATCCGGATTGGTCAGCGTCTCGTGCATCTCATAAGTCGACCCATCCGGTTTCAGGTAGATCCGTTGCGCCGATGGCGTGACTTCGAGTTTCTGTCGTCCAGAGGAACCCTCGTAGAAACTGGGGGGTTCTTTCCAGCGTGCCGCCTGCAGCGCTCCGACCACCCAGCCTTCTTCAGCCAGCCGGATTGCCGGAGCCAGCAGTTCGTCCCATCCACGGCTGGCCCATCGTTGGTGAACCAGTCCCAGTCCCCGTCCGATACCCGGAACGCAGATGCTCTGATAACCGTCCTCGTTGACTTTTCCTTCCAGAAAATAGCCCCACCCTTCCGGGTTGGCCCGGATCACGATGTCTTGCCACATGTCCTCCGAGACGCCGCTGCCAGCCACCGCGGGTGCGTCGATGACCGGGTTGGGCTGGCCGCTTTCAGCAGAAAACGAGGCCATGACCATATAGCCGCCCGCGCCGCACGAATGCGGATCGATCAGCCATTGAACAGCGACGCAAGTAATGGCCGCATCGTAAGCATTTCCACCACTGGCGAGCATGCGAGCGCCGGCTTCGACCGCCAGGGGTTGCGGAGCAGAGATCATCGAGGGCATGGCAAGCTCATTGACCGGATTCGTTCAGTCACGGGCGGTGGCCGGCGACTGCATCGGGGCTGATGTCGGTGACTCGGGGGACAGAGAATTCAAAACGACGCTGACGGCAAACAGGGCGGCGCCCCCCACGTTCAACCACAATTCCGGATAAAGCAGCATGCCCGCGGAGCCCAGGAACATGGCCCGTTGCAGCCAACCGGCTTCTTTTCGACAGAAGCCGGCAATTCCGGCCGCCAGGGCGACAACTCCGACCACAGCGGTGATCACAGCCAGTGCCAGTTCATCCCAGGGGGCATACGCCGCCTGGGCCTCTTTGAGCAGCGTGGCGGCTTCTCCAAGTTTCCCCTGATCCCTGGCAGCCGACCAGGCGTCCCACTTGCTCTTGTCCATCAGCAACAGGGCCGGTCGGTAGACGAACATGAACGGCAACGTGAACCCGACCAGCGAGAACCGGAACGCCGCCAACCCGGTCTGCATGATCTTGGCCTTGGCGATCGATGCGCTCGCGTAGGCGGCCAACGCCACCGGCGGTGTGACCATTGACATCATGCCGAAGTAGAAGATGAACAGGTGCGCGGCAAGCGGGATCACTCCCAGTTCACCCAGCAACGAACCCATCAGTGTCGCCATCAGCAGGTAACAGACCACCGACGGAACACCCATGCCGAGGATGATCGAACAGATCATGATGCCCAGCAGCGCCAGCAGCAGGTTGGTAGCTACCACGCCCTTGATCACGGAACTGAAATCGGTCGCGATTCCTGTCTGCTGGACTACACCGATGATGATTCCTACGCAGGCGCTAGCCGCCACCAACGAGACCCCGTTCTTGGCAGCGCGAGCCATCGCCTGCAACATCGACGGGCGCCAGGCTCGCTGACACAGGCCAAACACGAACAGCCCGGTGGTGCCAAGGATTGCCGACTTCAACAGACTCCTCATCACCGCGCGACGTGTGATGGCCTTCACGCTCGGGTCGGTCCAGGCGTCGGGTTGGTAGGGTGCAAGCAAACTCGATATGTCCGCGGGCAACCAGCCCGACCATTTCCACTGAAATTGATTGGCGACCACAATCACGCCAAAGGTGAGAATGGCGAAAACGCGAGTCCGGGTCGTCAGTGGCAATTCCCGACGAAAGACGGTGCAGACCATGATCACCATCAAGGCTCCCGAGACGGCCTTGAATGGTGTGTAACTGTCCAGCAGCAGCCCGATCAATGCGACCAGGGCGCCGATGAACACTGTCGCCTCGAACTTCGAAAGTTGTTTGCGGTCACCACCGTCGTCTTGCCGCTCGGCCTGCCCGGAGCGACGCGAGTAGAAGTGCACGATCATCCAGATTGACAGGTAATAGAGGATGGCGGGGATCGCCGCCGCCGTGGCGACCTGGACAAATGTGACATTCGGTTCAACAATCTCGAGCATCATGTAGGCCCCGGCGCCCATCACCGGAGGCACCAGCGCGCCACCGGCCGCGGCTGCAGCCGTGATTCCTCCGGCCACGTGAGGCTGAAACCCCACGTTTCGCATCATCGGGATCGTGAACGTGCCGGTCGTGACGGCATTGGCCACCGCGCTGCCCGACAGCGATCCCATCAAGCCGCTGCCCAGGACCGACACCTTCGCCGGCCCCCCCGGACTGCCGCCGAAGACACGTTCGGAGAAATCGATGATGAATTGTGTCGCGCCGGACATCTCGAGAAATGCGCCGAACACGACAAAAAGAAAGACGTACTTGAACATCACTGCCGCCGCAGGACCGAACACGCCCAGCGTCTGGATGTAGGTCGTACTGACAATGTCTCCGGCACTCTGTCCTGCGTGCGGCAGCATCCAGCCGGGCATCTCTGGCCAGTCGTACTCGATCGAAGCGTGGCAGTAGTACGTGTGAGCAACGAAGACGAGAGCCAGGGCCGGGACAATCCAGCCGATCGAACGGCGTGTTGACTCGAGAACCAGCAGCAGGCCAACTGCGCCAATCGCAATATCCCAGCGGGTCTCGCTCCCGGCACGATCTCCCAGCGATTCCCCACCGGCCCAGTAATCACTGAAGGACGGCTCAAGCTGGATGACCACGTAGCCGCAACTTACCACCACGGCCAGAGCCAGGACGCCGTCGAGTATCCGCGAGGGCGTCCAGTCCTTGAGCTTCTCGTGGAGCGGAGTCTCGAGGAAACAAATTACCAGCCCCATCATGATGAACAGGGCCAACGCCGACTGCGGTTGCAGTCGCGGGTAATTGATTTCAATGACAGTGAACAGGCACAACGCCACCCCGAACACGGTCACGACAATCTGGCGGAGCCGATCTCCCACGGCTTGGCCTCTCCCCTGCCGACTCACTTCCCGGCGGGGTCTTTCGGTTCCGCCGCGTCACCGTCCGGCTTTCCCGCCGGCTTGGCAGTCACACCTGCCTCCTCCGGCCAGATTCCGACTTCCTTGTAGAAACGAACCGCTCCCGGATGAAACTCCGTGCCGGTGAATCTGGCGGCATTCTTCTCGATGGCGCGGCCCGCCGGATGCTTGCCGGCAATCTCAGCCCGGCGCTCCCAGATCGTCTTGGTCAACTGGTAGACCAGTTCGTCATCGGCACCGGCAGATGTGATCAAGTGCATCGANCCGACATTCAGACCCTCGAAGTCGGCGGTGAGATCCGAATACTTTTCCTTGGGGATNGTGAACGGCTGGAAGAACTNGTAATCCGCGACCAGCTTTGTCCGNGCCTTCNCATCAAAAGGAATGAAGACAATGTCGTGTGAACTGCANGCCTGGGTAATCGCACCTGTAGGAACGGCNCCTCCGAGGAAGGCGGCGTCGGCGTTGCCATCGGCCAANAGATCGACGGCGCCGCTTTGCGTATTGTTCAACGGTGAAAAATCGTCGTANGTCAGGCCATGTCCCTTGAGCACCGGTCCCACGAACATCTCGAACCCGGCTCCGGATGGCCCCACGACCACCCGCTTGCCCTTCAGCTGGGCAATGGCACTGATGCCGGTATCCTTCTTCGTGATGAACATCGCCACGTTGGGAGCCAGGGTCACGATCGCACGGATGTCGTACTTCTTGTCCCAACCCGATTCACCACGCACGGCAAAATAACTGATCGCCGAATTGGACAAGGCCAACTCGAGCTTGCCATCCTGAATTCCCCGGATGTTGGCCTTGGAACCCTTGGTCCCCTTGGCCTGAATCTTCCACTTGTTCTCGCCCTTGTGCTCGTTGAGCACCTCGGCAATCGCCCCACCCACAACGGGGAAGGCGCCTCCGACCGGCGCGGTGCCCATGCTCAGGAACTGACGACGCTTCGTCTTGCCGCTACTGCCATCGCTCCCGTTTTCTCCATCTCCCCCGCACCCGGAACAAAGCAGGGCCAGGCAAGCAAACAGGCACAGTGAACGTGCGAACAACTCGCGTCGGCTAGGCATCGAACAAATCCTCTTGCCCATTTGGTAATCAGTCCTGCGGTACAACCGCATCACATCAGGCCTCGAACGACAGGCGACATCAGGGCTGGCTGACGTGATCCTACCAATCGTTTCAAGGAGTCGCCAGCCGAGCCGAAACCCGTCAGCAACACCGCCTCGCTCAAGTCTCCAGCCCTTCGTTGTCTCGTGCAGTGGCTTCGCCAACCTCCGCCGTCCCGGCAACTGGCGCGGGCGCCGTCGTCTCGGTCTCCGTCGGAGTGTGCGTTGGTCCATGCGAAGTGTTGCTTGCCACAAGCACGATGCCGACAGCTGTCAGCAAGATCCCGACAGCCATCATCGGTTTCATGCTCCCGTGGCTGATCGCCGAGTGGAGGGCCGTGATCGTGACTGCACCACCAAAGACGATTGGCATGACCAGTTGGGGCTGTGGTTTTCCGATGAAGGTGCTCATCGCCGAGGTAAGGCAAAACGCCCCCAGGGCTCCCAGTACTCCGGCGGCAAAGCCCCATTTCAGGGCCGGCGCTTGTGCATCAGAAAACGAAAAGGAATCGCCCTTGAGCTTCATGGCCACCAGTCCCCCGATGATGGCAATCACCAGGTAGGCCAGTCCGATACCGACGTAAGGCTTGAAGGGGCTCCAACCGGCCGGGTCCGGTGGCCCCAGAGGGGGGGAACCCCCCGGGCGTGCATGCTGCAGCGTGGGCCCATACAAACCCCAGCACAAGGCGGTCCCCAGTGCGAAAAGAATCGGCAACTGATGCTTCATGACTCCTCCTGAGTAGGTCGCACGGGCCGGTCAAACAGAGCCAACTTCTTGTCGGCACCGCGAAAGCGCCCATCCTAATCGGTTCCCGGTAGATTCGCATCCCCGTCGAAACGCTATTCACTGCGCAGTGACGCAACCACGGGCGTTCGAACCGCCTCGGCGACCGCCAGTCCCGCCGCCAGCATTCCCGCCAGCAGGACGGCCAGGAGCAGCTTACTCAAACCGATAATCAATTCGCCCAGGTCGGCGCCGGCCGACGCCAGGTGTGGTGACATTGCGACCAGGGCCGAAATCGTGCCACTAAATAGTCCCCAGAACAACAGGAACGCATTCTCACCAAGAACAAGCCAGCGCAGAGCACTTTGCCGAAACCCGATCGCTCGTAACAGGGCAAGTTCACTGCGACGTTCGAGAACGTTCCGCAACATCACCGTCGCCAGACCCACGGTGCCCAACAGCAAACCCAGTCCGCCGAGTACCTGGAAGGTCATCAGGTACGTGTTTTGAACCGCAAGGAATCGTCCCAGTCGTTCAACGACCGGTTCGGCATCGAAACCATACTCTCGCAGTCGGGATTCCAGTAGCGTCACCTGGTTTCCCCGGGTGGCGGTCAATGCGTCGAGGTTGCCGGGCTTCTGACCTGTTGCGCCGTAACGCGAGTCAGCGACCAGGAAATAGGAGAAACCGGAATTGTCAGGAAAGGCCTGCTGGAATCTGACTGCCGACATCACCAGCACCCCCTGAAACACGCTGGCATCCAGCATGCCGACGATCTTCAACTGAAGCCTCGGAGCCTCGTCATTGGGAATCGAGATCGTCTGTCCCACGCTCTTGTGCAGGCTGTACTGCAGTGTGTTCATGTCGCCGATGACGGGGTAGACCGGAATCGTCTTCCCGCTGTCCATCTCTACCATCTCCGGGTCCTGCTCGAGCAGAGTCCAGGGATTCTCCACGTCGGCTCCCACGAAGCGAAAACCGCCTCGCGCGATCGTCCGCCTGGTGGCTCCAAGAATCGTGGGCTGCCGCGTCTGGTACAGATTCAAGCAGCTGGATTCCTCGCCCGGCTTCAAGCGAAACGAGTGAATCTCCATGTGCTCCAGCAGTTCGGTCTCACCGGTGGTAAGCCTCTCGTCGAGTTCAAGTGATTTTCTTCCGTGGGATGTTCCCGGATCGTAAAGCAAGGGCTGGCTTGATTCGGCTACAAGCAGAAAACCACCACCGCCTGTCAAACGATCGGGCCATTCATCGACAGGATTGCGACGGCCCGAGGCGACGGCGGTGATCAAAAATGCTGCAGTCGCGATCATTGCTACTGACAACACGCTACGCGCCCGGTGCCTGGCCGCATTCCGAAATCCCAACTTCAGAACGGCTCGCAATCCCTTGCCGGAAATAGCCCCCTTGCGACTTGTTGCCAGGAACGCCGACAGCCCGGTAACGGCAACGACCAGCAGCCCGAGACCGACCAGGAAAAACGTGACGATCCGCACCGACAGGCCGGAAAATGCCTCCGACGCCTTCACTCCTTCCGGTAGCACAAGACTGATCGCAAGCAGTGTGAAGACAGTCGCAGCAGCAACGATCGGCACCTTGCGGGATCTTCCTGCCACACGGCTGGCATCCTCTTCTGCTCTTACCGATCCTGCCAGGAGCTCGCGGGCCGGTAGCGACAAAAGCCCTTTCGCAGCAACGAAGATCGCCAGGCCGGCAACCAGGCACGAAAGCACACCTCCCCCAAGAAGACTGCCAAAATGCACGGTGACTTCGAGGAATGTGGTACCCACCGCGCCAACCCACCAGTGCGTCAGGCCGTAGACCATCAGATGTGCGTAGCCGATTCCTGCCACGCAGCCCAGCACAGCACCGCAGGCGACAACGACGAGTCCCTCGATGCAGAAAAGCCGGAGCACCGCGACCGGCGAGAATCCCAGGGAGGACACCAGACCGAGACTACGACCGCGGCGTTCGATCCCGAGCCGAAACAGCAAGCCGACCAGGATCGTTGCTGCGCCGATCAGGAACATGCTGAAACCGATGAAAAGCCCGCTGAAAGGTGTGGTGCCGCTGGCGGCCTGGACACCGTGGGCTTTGACCGCTTGCACTGACAGCCCCAGCGACTCGAGTTCGATGCCGGAACGAATGGTGCCCGAGAGCGCCGCCACGGCATTCTCATTACTGGGGTCGACGGCAAATCTCTGCGAGGTCACAGGACCATAACGGCTCTCCCAGAGATCCTGGCCCGTCTGCAAGGTGACAAACCCTTTCGGGGTGGCTCGGTAACGCTCCCAGTACTCCTCGTCTCGCGTGGTCAGCGAATCGAGATCCATCTTGAAGGGCTGCCTCCAGTCGCGAAAACTCCTGACATCGGTGATTCCTGGAACGTGCGGCGTCAGTCCGCGATCATCGGCGGCCCCGGTAAGTTCCACGATCCCGTGTACCCGGAACGTCCTGATTTCCTCGGGCAACTCGCCGTCGGAGCCTACCAGGTGATAGGTCATCCGTAGCGTCCCACCGACATCCAGGCCCAGATCATCGGCGAGCCAGCGGTTGATCACGATCTCGCGGTCGGGCAACCTGGCGATCACGTCGAGTCCATCGGCATTGTTGAAAGGTCCAAAGGGCGGAGCGGACGCGGAGTTGGGATCGAGACCGGCAATAATCGAGTACATCGCGTACTTGGTGTCGTCGTCGGCATTCGACAGGCGATTGGCCAGGTGAACCAGGACTGACGATGAGGCGTGGTTGGCATCGTTTTCGCCGACAAGGAATTCCTCGTCGAGCACCATGCGGTTGCTCTCCAGCGCCACGTACTTTCGCTTCGGGAGCTCTCGCAACGTCAATCCCAGATCGTCGAGTGTGACACCTCGGCCGAGCAGGCTGCGGAGTTGGCTGCCGCTGCTGTTGGCGGGATCACGAGCGTGAAAGACCATCGCATTGACTCTTCCGGGAAAGTTGTCGAAGCGTCTTTTTTCCCGGTTACGGACCCGGCGTGCATTCATACCCAGCACTTCTTGCAACGTCTCCAGAGCAACGAAGGCCAACTTCGGGAGTTGCTGGCTGGGGTTGAGTCCGAAACGGCCAACACCTCGCCGGGCCTGTTCATCCGAATCACCGATCAGCGTCTGCACCGTCAGTGACAGATCGATCGTGTCCTCGTCGCGTTCCCCCAACAACGTGTCACGTGGGATCGCGCTGGGCAGTTCCATCCAGAGGTTGACCGACTGACCGCCTGCTAGCGGCAACTCCCGGGCCACGCCTTCCGACAGAATAACCTGGCCAGGTTCCGGAGGGGCGAGACTACCGTGGCCGGTCATCTTCCAGAATCGTTCATCCACGCCGTAGACCATCACGCCACCCACACGGAGGGCGCCTCGCCCCTGGGCCTTGTCGGTCTCGCGGGCTTCGAGACCACCTCGCATCATCAGCAAGGGAGCGGCATTGAAGCCGTCGTTGGAAGCGACTGCGATTTCGTCGGCCAGGTTCTCGCGGACGAAACGATCACCCCCGGTCACGGCAAAGTCGATTTGACCAAGTCGATCAAGATGCATCTGCAACAGGCTGTGCTTGACGGAATCGCCCACGATGAGCGCCCCGGCGATCACGGCGGTGGCCGCGGCGACGCCGAGTCCCACCGAGAGATTTGATCGCCAGTGGTACCGCAATGTCTGCAGCAACAATCGCCGGAGATTCATGACGGCGCTCCGACCTCGGCCAGCAATCCATTACGCAATTCGCGATGCATGGGAAATCGCCCTGCCAGTTCCAGACTGTGGGTGACACAAATCAGAACGGATTCCTCTTCGGCGGCCAGTTCCAGCAGCAACGTTCCAACAGCCTCGGCGGTTCGCTGATCGAGGTTGCCAGTGGGTTCATCGGCCAGCAACAGTGAGGGCTGATTGATCAATGCCCGGCAGACGGCGACGCGTTGTCGCTCCCCACCGGAGATCTGGGCGGGTCGGTGGCCAAGTCGTTCCGCCAGGCCGACCCGTTCCAACAAGTGCTGTGCCCGCTGCCGGACATCGTTACCGACACCGGTTCCGGCCAGCAACGGGACAAGGACATTTTCGAGGACGGTGCACTGAGGTAGCAGGTGATGGTCCTGGAACACGAAGCCGACCTCGTCGTTGCGAAAACGGGCCAGCCCCGCTTCATCCCGGTCGAACGGGTTCTCGTCATCAACAAGCACGCGACCGTCAGAAGGGGTGTCGAGTGTGCCGACGATATAGAGCAAAGTGCTCTTGCCGGACCCGGACGGACCGGTAATTGCCAGGCGATCGCCCCGGCGCATCGTCAGGTTCACGCCCTGCAACACCTCCAGAGGTTCATCGCCGCCGTGAAACACCTTGCCAAGTGACTCGACAACGAGGTGCGGGGCCACGGTCGGGTTCTGCTCGACGCTGTTCACGATTTCACTCCGCAACTTCCAGTTCGGCCAATCGAGAATGTAACGGTTCGGGAATCGTCATCGACTTCAGTTCGGACCCGCCCGTGACCTGGCAACAGACCGTCTTCATCACACCCTGTGCGACCAGAGACTCGTCACGACGAAACTCATAGGCAAGCGTCAGCGAGGAGTTTCCCAGGTGACGTACGCTGATGCGGATCTCCAGTTCATCCTCGAACAGCACTGGTGCGTGAAACGAGCACTCGGCGGAGAGTCGCGGCCAACTGACAGTCGTACCGTCGTCCTGCCGATCGATGACGCTTGTTCCCATGGATCGCAGGAACTCGTGTTCCGCCTCTTCCATCAACCGGTAGAAGCAACTGAAGTGGATCAGTCCTGCCATATCGGTATCAGCGAATTCGATGCGACGAGTTGTCGTGAAGGCCTGGGCCATTTCGGTCAGCGCTCCGGGTTGCCGGTTGTGGGGAAAAATCTTGCCAGCGATTCCTCAGAGGGTGGACGCGTCACCAACGACACGCCCACCAACACGACTGTCGAGACGGCAACGATCGTTGCGACCGGCAGCATACCCAGAAACGTGTAACGCGGGTTGGGCGGATAACCTCCCATGTCAACGAAGAACAGAGTCAGCCAGGTCACGACCATCGCGATCACACTGGCCGCGGCGCCGGCCACGCTCAGACGTCGCCAATACAGCGCGGCCAGCACCAGTGGCACCAGTCCGGCAAATCCGCCGAAGCACCACAATCCAAGGTCAAATACGCCGGCCGGCGCCAACAGGCTCAGCAGGTAAGTGAACGCGACGATGAACACGATGAACCCACGAGCCATGCGAATGACATGTGCATCGTCCATCGGTTCGTTTCCGCCTCGGGCCTGCACGATGTCGGTGGTGAACATGGTTCCCAGGCACAGGAACTGACTGTCGAGAGAAGACATCACGGCGGCGAGAATACCGGCCGAGAGAAATCCCGACAGCACCGGTCCAGCGAGCTTGCCGACCATGATCGGCAGCACTGTATTCACGTTCGTCGGAGGCTCGGGAAAAATCAGCTGCCCATCGACGGTGGCCGCGGACGCCCAGGCGCCAACCATCACGCACGGGACCCAGACGATCAGGATGAACAGCGGATGCAGGATCACCGGCAACTTGAATGTCGCTGCACTGCGAGCCGTCAACCAGTGCTGGAAAAGATGCGGAAACATCCCGGCCGAAAGAGGAATCAGCAGAAAACTGAAGAAGAAAGCGTGGCTGGAAGTCATTGTCAGCTTTTCGGGGTGTGATTGAAGAACATTGGCCGTGGCGGCCTTGAGATTCTCCCAGAGGGACTGTTGTCCACCGATTTTCGAGGCGATCACGAAAAACGTGAGGACACCCAGCACCATGAAGACCCCGGTCTGAAACGTGTTCGCCCATGCCGTGCCCCGCATTCCACCGGCAAACACGTAGGTCAAAACGACCAGGCAAATCACCAGCGAGCCCAACCAGGGGGGAACCCCGTGCCCATGGGCGGCAAAAGACTCTTCAAAAGCGCCACGCGTGACCCCGTTGATGACGGCCCCGGCACCGAGCACACCGATCAGCAGGTAGGGAATCACCAGCCCCACCAGGACGGGAAACAACAGGTAGCCGAAACGGTGAGACTGCAGACGGTCACGAAAGAATCCGACCTGGGTCGTATAGCCATGAGCCTGCCCGAGCTGCCACAAGCGAACTCCGATCACGAAGAAGCAAAGCGAGTGAACAATTCCACTGGAAGAGGCCATCAACCCATAGACGACAATCCCCAGCTGAAATGATTTGCCGGTGGAACCGACCAACGCAAAGGCTGTCATCGTGGTGCCGAACAAAGACATCAGTAGCAGGACCGGTCCAATCGAGTGGCTCGCCAGGAGATAGTCCTTGCCAGTCCCGCGGAACCATCGTGATGCCCCGATCCCCAGGACCACCAGCAGTGCCAGATAAACGAGAATGATCGCCAGTTGCGTCATGAGTCGTCCTCCTCGCCAGCGAGTTCGCCGGGTGGCGCCATCGACCGATTGCCCGGCGAGGCTTCGGACAGTGCCCTGGCACCTGTGATCGCCGCATCACCGGGCCAGGCGACGATTGTTCCGATCCACCAGATCACGACAGCCGCTAGCGACACGCAGACGTGGTAGAAAAGGGGTGTCGGCAGAAATCCCAGGATCAGCCCTTGACCGATTTCCGCAGACAACTGTTCGGAGGTTTTTCCCGCTGTACCGGATTGCCAGAACAGCGAACACTGTTGCGCCGCGACCAGCGTGGCCACCAGCAGCCAGAAAAGTGCAACTCGCGTTCGTCTAGCGTTAGTCATCGCCGGGGTTGCTCTGCAGAAAACTCAGGTGGCCGGAACGAGCTCATCATCTCGGGGGGGGACCGCGTCACCGACGATGTCGAACAGGGTCTCGACGCCGGGTTCGAACACGTTGCCCATCAGGATACTTGCCAGTTGATCTTTGCACTCGGGATGTTCGCGTAACAATGAACCAAAGCTGAAGCCGGGACTATAGAAAGCGTAGACGAGCTTATGGAAGAGCCCGACGCCCTTGTCGTATTTCTTCTTCCACGAACCCAGGCGTTCGCCACTGATGTCATTCAAAGCCAACCCCTCGGCGATGGCATCGGCGGCCATTTCTCCGGATTTCAGTGCGAGATAGACACCACTGGAATAGACGGGGTCGATAAAACTCTGTGCGTCGCCGACAAGCACCCAACCGTCACCGGCTGATCGAGTGGTGTGGTAACTGAAATCTCGCGTGGTTCTCAACGGACCCTCGAGCGTGGCATTTGCCAGGCGATGCTGAATCGCTGGACATCTGGCCACCTCGCGTTCCCACACGCTGTGAGCATCGCTGCCGGCCCCGGGGAACATGTACTTCAGGCTGCCGGTGCAGCCGATACTGACCATGTCGTCGGGAAGAGGGATGTTCCAGAACCAGGATCGCTTGCCCTCGGTCTGCAGGATGATGGTGGCTCCTTCATCGCGACCGCTATCTCTTACAGCGCCGCGAAAATACCCCCAGACTGTCCCCTTCTTCAGGCGGGGATCGGGTCGCTTCAGTTTCAGTCGATTTGCCAGGAACGTGGTCTGGCCGCTGGCATCCACAACGACACGGGCCTGGACTTCAATCGGCTCTTCCGCAGCGGCACCCACCGCTGATCGCACACGAACTCCGCGAGCGTGCTCGCCGTCAAAGATGACGTCACTGACATGGGCCTGCTGGACGACCTGGGCTCCCCTGGCCTCTGCGTTCTCGAGCAGCATCTGGTCGAAGTCGTCACGCCAGACCTGCCACGTCTGGGAACTCTCATGCGGGCGAAACTCGTCAAAATAGAACGGGCTTGTGATCTTTCCCGTTTCTGTGACGAACTGGACACTGAACTTCCGGGGGAAAGCACTTTGCTTGAGCCGTTCGATCAGGCCAAGTCGTTGCAGTGTCCAGTAGGTGGCAGGAATCAGTGACTCACCGACATGAAACCGCGGCACTGTCTCACGCTCGAACAGCACAACCGAATGCCCGGCCCCGGCAAGCAGCGTGGCTGCCGTGGCTCCGGCCGGGCCACCACCGATGATGGCGACGTCGGCTTTTCGGGTGTTGAGTTGGTCAAGGGTCACCATGGCTCGACTCGTCAGTGACCAGGGGGGCTGAAATCTCGAGCAGGTCCACTGCCGGACATTCGTTGCAGAATATCGTCGCCAGCCGGCCGAACGTGGTCTCGCCAGATTTCATCTGCAGCAGGCCGGCAAGTTCTTCGCCAGCGGTGACACGAATGATCGCACCCAGGTCTATGTGTCGCAGGACATTGTGTTTGATAAGAACTCGCCCAAGCGGTGTCTTTCCGTCGACAATCTCGGATCGCACGTCATCGGTCACGTAATGGAAATTGAAACGGACGATGCCGAATTGAACCACTTCTTCGGTTCCTGTTTTCAGCAACACGATCTTCCGACAGTACAGGCCCTCGGAGTCGATCTGGTCGATGATGCGTACGTCGACGGCTGTTCCATGAAAGTTCTCCATCGTGACCGTCATGTGATGGTCATGGACAAGCATCTGCTTGTACGGCTCGGGCGTCATTGCCGACGGAATGTGGACGGCACTGCCAAAGATTGCGTCGCCACCGTCAAACAGGCCTGTCAGAGCGTTGAGTTCATCCTGTGGGTTCACGGCTATCTTGCCCCGTCCGCATCTAGGTGTAGCGTACCTGCCGGAATTGCTCCTCGAAATATTCCGGCAACAGACTGTCGGCCTGCAGCAATCCTTTTCGCGTCAATCGCACGGTGTCCGCGTCGGTTTCGAGAAACCCGGCCTGCTGCTGGTTGGAAAGTGGCGTGGCGAATTGCTCGAGGATCTGCACATCGAATTTACTGTCCAACTCGTTGACCTGCACCACGCCTTCCTTCAATTGCAGCACGAACTCCCGGATCAGGCTCTGCAGCGGCGTGGGCTTCAACGCCCGGTTGATCGGGAGTGCTCCGGTCTGCACAACCGTCTGGTAATCCTCAATCGCATCCAGGTTCTGGTAGTGCACTCCCTGAAAGTGTCCAAAACTGGAGACGCCCAGCGCCAGGACGTCGGAACCGCGAAACAGGTTGTCGCGGTAGATGAACCTGTCTGTCTGTGGATTTCTGACAAGTTCATTCCCACTGGAAACGTGGTAGCCAGCCTCCAGCATGCGATCGATGGCCTGGCTGGCCCAACGTCGTTTCGTGGGCCAATCGGCAATCGGTGAGACGATTCCCTGGTCCTGGATCTCGTGTGAATAAACCGTGTTGAACGGCAATTCCATCTGGTAGATCGTGATGTTGTCGGGCCGAAGCTGGATTGCCTTGTCGATGCACTCCGACCAGTTCTCGTCGGTTTCCCCCGCCATACCCGCGATCAAGTCGATATTGATCTGCGGAAAACCCACCTGCTGCAGCCAGTCGTAGGCTGCGAGAATTTCGGCGGAGAGGTGTGCACGGCCGTTTTCCTCGAGGACCGCATCACTGAAATTCTCCACCCCCAGCGAGACCCGGGTGATGCCGATCTCGCGGAGAGTCTTGACCTTGTCGAGACTGAGTGTTCCCGGCTCGCATTCAAAAGTGACTTCCCGGGCGGTTTCCCAGGTAAAGGAATTGGCAAGTGACTCTCTGAGAAACAACAACTGGCGCGAACTGAGGTAAGAAGGTGTTCCGCCGCCGAAGTAGACGAAGTCCAACTCGCGGCCCTCGACACCGGCACGGCAACTGACCATCCGTGCTTCTTCAGCAATCGCCTCGACATAGTCGGCAATTGCCTGTGCGTTCTTGTTCGTATAGACGCGAAAGTAACAGAACTTGCACCGTTTCCGGCAAAACGGGATGTGCAGGTACAACCCCAGCGGAACCGGTTCTGCGGCCGAGTCCAGTGCGGCCTGGATTTCGCTGACGTGCTCTGCAGACCACTGTGAGAACGGTGGATAGTTCGAGATGAAATAGCTGCCGACCTCTGTCGTGCTGCTCGTGTCGGTTGGCATTACTTCGCACCGAAGCAGAACAATTGGGCCTGGGTTCCTTCCGATCCAATCAGCAGGCATCCGTCGGCCACCGAGGGGGCTGCGTTGAAATCGGATTTGCCGCGATATTTCCACAACTCCTTGCCGGATTCGAGATCGAGGCCATAGACATGCTTGTCGCCTGAACCAAAGAACACGCGATCGCCGGAAATCACAGGTGAACTGTTCACCTGTGCACGCGTCTGGAAGACCCAGAGCCGTTTGCCATTGCGACGATCGATGCAGTGCACTCGTTTGTCCTGGCAACCAACGATGACTCGATTTCCGGAGATGGCGGCCGAGGCGTGATACGGTTGCATGCGTTGCGGATCACTGTAACGCCAGAGAACCGACTGCTTCTTCCAGTCGATTGCCAGAAACTCTCCATCGTGGGTGCCGACGTAGAGCATGTTGTCAACGATCGCGGGAGAGGCGATCATGAAGCTGCCCAGGGCCATGTCGTATTCCTGCTTTCCGGTTTCGACGTTGATCATTCGCAGGTGCTGGTCGCAACCGGTGACAAACGTGTACTTTCCCGCGATTGCCGGCGAACCGTTGATGCGATCCGCCGTCTGAAACGTCCAGATCTTCTTGCCGTCAGCAACCGCCAGGCAGTACAGGGTGGCGTCGTAAGACCCAAAAATCACTCGATTGCCCAACACCACCGCGGAACTGTTCACCTCGGCCTGCGTCTGAAACGTCCATCGTTTCTTACCTGTCTTGCGGTCCACGGCGTGGAAGATTCCGTCCTCGTCTCCGACGAAAACCGTCGTGTCGGTGACTGTTGGTGCCGAGGGAAATCCAGGGATGAACGTGTCCTTGTCCGGCTTGGGTGCCGAAAGGTACTTCCAGATCGATTTGCCGGTTTTCAGGTCCAGGCACAGCAACTCACCACCCAGGGAAGCGGCATAGACCCGCCCCTGAAGTACGGCGGCCGCGGAGGTGAAGACCATTCCGTCGGCTATGGCGAAAGACCATTTCAAGTGCAGCGAGTCGGGGAGCCTGCCGCCGGCCAGGCCACGAAGCTGGTGGCCGTTACGAAAGTTTGGCCAGGAACGCGGGTCGAGCTTCGTTGTGGACTTGCTGGTTGGCGACGGCTTCAGACGCGGAGCAGTGGCCGTAACCGAGACCACGGTTGCTGAAACCAGCACAGCAACCACGACGATCAGGCAGACGGGCCGGGAGATGCGCATTCGTAGAGTTCCTTCAACGTCTCGATGGTGACCGGCCTTGGGTTGAACTGTCCAGTCCACTGTTCGGCGGCTTCTTCGGCCATGGTTTCCAGCTTGTCGTCCAGAACGTCACACTGCATCAATGTGGTTGGCAGACCCGCGTCTGAAACAATCTGCTCAATGAACCCGGCCAACCGGTTGGTCGCCTCGTCGGTTTCCAGCTCGCCACTGATCAAACCTGCCTCACCAAGAAGTTGCCGGTACACATCGCCGGCGGTTGCCTGATTGTAACGGATCACGTGCGGGAGCATGATTCCGATCGCCGCACCATGCGTCATTGCATAATGGGCCGAAAGCGGGTTGGCCAGAGCGTGGGTTGCCCCGAGCATCGAGTTCTCAATGGCGGCACCGGCCAGGTGGGCTCCGTAGAGCATCGTGGTCCTGGCCTGGACATCTTTCCCGTCCCTGATCACCCTGGGAAACGCTTCCGCGAGCCGTGTCCAGGCCTCGTGGCTGAATCGGTCCGACACATCATTGCGGCGCGTTGTTACCGCTGTTTCCAACGCGTGGCTGATCGCGTCGATGCCGGTCGCCGCGGTCACCAGCGGCGGCATCGTCAACGTCAGTTCCGGATCCAGGAGGGCAACGCGGCACGCGGCCTTCTTGTCACCGCAAGCCATCTTCATGTGCGTTTCTGGATCTGCAATCAAGGCGAATGACTGCGCCTCGCTTCCTGTTCCGGCTGTAGTAGGCACTGCGATCATCGGCAGCATTGGTTTGGTTGCCTTGCCGACGCCCTGGTAATCCTCCATCCGACCGCCATTTGTGAGCAGGAAATTCACCCCATTGGCGCAATCCATGCTGCTGCCTCCACCGAGGCCGATGATCAGGTCAACCCGGCCCAGTTGTGCCGTCGCCAACGCTCGGTCGACATCCTCGGTGGTCGGATTGGGCGTCACCTCGTCGAAAACGACAACACTCTCTCCGGAAAACCCCGTGTCCGCCAGCGATGCCAGCACACGTTCCTGGTGACCGGCCTCCCGGAGCCCCGGGTCGGTGACCAGTAGCAACCGTTGGCCGCCCAGTTCGCGGGCCACACGGCCAAGTGTTTCAACAATTCCCGGGCCCGAAATCACACGCGTCGTCGAGGACTGCGCCAGCAACGCCTCGACGCTCAGACGACCCGCCTCTGCAACAGGCGACGAATCAGCCGTTTGCTGCGGAACCTGCATCGGATCGCCGTCGGTAGGAGCGGGTGGGAAGGAGCGTTGGTCATCCATGACTTGGCGGCCGACACGCTGCGAGCAGCTCGGGTCGGGTCGCCGTGGGCGGGGATTTCGTCTTCATTCTAGACCGCAACCGTGACTCCGGCAATTCGCTGTCCGCCGCAAAAAAACGTGCCCGGTGAGGGGACACCGGGCACGGTCACAATCGTCACACAGCCCGGCAGAGCCGTCATTTCGCCGGGGCCTGGATGGCAAACAGGGTCGACTTGTTGGCGATGTAGAGGGTGTTGTTGGCAACGATCGGAGTCGAGTACACGGCGTTGCCCATGTTGATCACTCCCAGGGCGGGGGCAAGTTCGCCATCGACCATCTTCAACGCCTTCTTCGGATCACCGGTCAACGGGAAGATCGCCACATCACCGTCTTCGTCTCCGATGTAGACCTTGCCGTCGACAATCAGCGGCGACGCCCACGAGGCGGCAAACATGTCGTAGGTCCAGTGCAGTTTGCCAGTGCGTGCGTTGAGGCAATGGAACAGGCCGCTGAAATCGGCGATGTAGAGCAGGTCGTTCTTGATCGCCACCGTTCCGCAGGAACGATGCATCTGCTTTTCGAAATCGGTGGCGTTGTATTCCTTCTCGGACTTCTGGCCATAGTGCCAGAGCACCGCGGAATTCGGATTGTCCTTGACCGATTCCCCCATCTTCTCGATCACGACCTGCAGGCGACGGCGCTTGGCGAAAGGAATTGGCTTGGAATCCTTGCCGAGAGCGATCGTCGGACTCACGTCACCCCGTTTCTTGGGATCGATGCACCAGAGGTGGCCCATGCCTTCCCCGTGTTCGGGATCCTGCCCCACGGCCGCATAGACCATCCCGTCGTAAACGACCGGCGTGGCGATGATGTTGTTACGGGTCCCACGTCCGCCCAGGATCCACTTGGCTTCCTTCGGATTCGCATCAAACCGCCACAGCTCCTTGGCACCTTTCTTGCCGTCCCCCTTGGGATCGAAGCTGTAGACCCAACCGTCGCCACCGGCGAAGATCACCTGGGGCTGCCCGCCGAGCACGGCGTAAGTGGGGCTGGACCATTGTCCGTGCAGGATTGCCAGGTCCGGCGACTTGTTCGTCCAGAGCACCTCGCCGGTGTCGCGATTCATCGCGATAAAACTCGGCGCATTCGGTGCGGGGATGTTGAGGTGTTCGAAGCTGACACCGTTTGACGTATTGACGAACAGTACATTGCCGGCACAGGTGACCGAGCAGCTGCACATGTTGTGCTGCGAAACGCCAAGCTTCCCCATCATGTTGTAGGACCAGATCACGTCGGCCTCGTCCTTGTTCTCATTCGGCTCGGTCTTGAACGGGCCGTCGTTTTCCCCGTCGTGGAAACCGGCCGTATCCAGACAGGCCACCTCGCCGCGACTGGTGACATACCAGACTCTTTCCCCGTCGACGTAGGGCGAGTCGCAAATGCCCTGCAGCGGCCAGTCATGAACTCGACCGGTGGAGAGTTTCGGACTGGAGTGCTGCCACAACAACTTGCCGTCAGCCTCGTTGAAGCACAGCAGGCAGCCCAGGTCGACGTTGGCCGGGTACCGCTTGACGTGACCGGCGCCATTGTTGGTGCCGACATAGACCTTGCCATTGGCGACCACCGGGTTGCCGTAGGTCTGTGACCCAAGCTTGGATTGCCATTTGATGTTCTTGCCGCTGTCGATATCCCAGGTCACCGGGATGTTCTTGCCCGAGGGCGTGTTGTTCCGCCCGCTCCAGCCGGCCCATTGAGGCCAGTCAGTCTTGCCCACTTTGAGCTTGGCGATCTCGGCCAACGCCGTGGCGGTCGGGTCGTACTTGGCCCCCTCCTTGGCCTCCTGCGCCGAACTCAGGGGAATGGTCAGCAGTGCGACCAGGCACAGCCCGGTCGACGAAATGGCGAGTGACTTCATTGTTTGACATCCTATCCGCGGAAGAGTCGTTCGGAGATCCCGTCTATTTCTTCTTGTTGTTCTTCTTGACTGTCAGGTTGTCATAGAACACTTCAGCGTCAATGGCGTTCCCAAACACGCCGGGGCTACCGTTGAGATTGGGGCTTTCGTCGGTCGCTTCAACCTGCCACTTGGCCGGTTCCTTTTCGCCCTTGATCCAGACCTTGCCCTTGAGAACGGCGGTCGTCTTGCCGCCGTTGGTCTGCAACTGGGCCTGGAGCTTCATCGTGTACCACTTGTTCGGATCCCATTTGAACGGCGTACTCTTGGCCATCCGTTCCTGGGTTGGCCACGTGCGAATCTGCAACCGCTGATTGGCGCCTTGCATGTCGAGCGTGTACCTCTGGGCCGACAAGCCGATATCGGGCATCTTGTTGTCCTTGCGAGCTCCCAGCACATCGGCCTGGATGGTGTAGTTGGAACCGCCGATGTGGCCCATCCAGCCCTGGCTGCGCGCCCCCTTGGGGATTGTCTTGATCTTGACCATCACCCCGTTGCCGTCGATCTTCCGCGGCCCCCTGGTCACAGCCAGTTGCACGCCTCCCTTGAGGTTCGTCCAGGCGTGCTTGGCGACGATCTTCTCCCTCGCGAGAATCGCCAGCACGGGGTCAAGTTTGGCCTTGGCCTGATCGAGCGTCTTGACCGTCTCGAGCAGCTTCAGGAACCTCAGCAATGCTGACCAGGTACGCCGCGGCGTGGCATCGTTGTAGACCTGGGCGGCCAGGCCACCGGTGATCTTGGGATTGTTCGTGTTCGTGAAACTGGTCATCAGGTAAAGGTAGGCCTGTGCCGTCAGAGCATTTTCTTTTTCCAGTTTTGTCAGCAGTTTGTAGTCCACTGCAATGTGCCGGTACCGACAACCAACCCAGGTGACCGGCACCAGGCCGTCATCGAAGTTGAAATTCCAGTCATAATCAGGCACAAGCCGGATGCGTGCCTTGCCTTCAAGTTTGGCAACCTTCGCGGTGACATAGACGGCCTTGTGGACGGGCTGCTTGGGTGTGGTGTATTCCCAGCCGACGTGCGACTTGCCTTTTACGTCAATATTGCCCTTGGCGATCTTGCCTGGGCCGTTGATCGAAAATGTGACTTCGTCGGGTTTCGCCAGTCGCAGGAATTGCCCCCTCGAGTTGAAGAGCCGGACCTGAAACTCTTGTCCCTGGCCTCCTTCGACCGAAGGCCGCAACAGCGATTCCACCGGGACCACCTGCGCGTGAGCCACCACGGCATCCTCCTCGCGTGGCTTTTCCTTGGCGGCCGCGGGCCGTTTGTCCACAGCTGGCTTGGCATCCTTGCTGCCGATGCAATACAGGGCCTGGGTGCTGGGGACGAACAGGCGGCCGTGCGAGACGATCGGTGACCCATAAACCTCGGTCCCGGAAAACCGCCCACGGAACAACACGTCGGCTCCCGTCGGTGTCGGTTTGAGTGTCCACCAGATTCCGTTGGAGGTGCAGACGAAGACCTTGCCGTCGACGAAAAGCGGACTTGCGCGAACAGGACCCCGCAGCTTCATCGACTTCAGGAGTTTCCCGTCCTTCGCGTTGACGATCAACAACGTGCCCTTGTCCTCTGCTGCGAAAATCTTTCCGTCGACATGGACCGGTGAACTCTTGCCGACATACCATTCGGGGATTCGCCATTTTTCACCGGTCTTGGTGATGTCACCGGTCTTCGCTCCGTCGATCGCGAACAATGCCCCCATCTTGGTGGAACCGATGTTCTCTTCACTGTGGCCGGCAAAGATCGAATTCCCGACGACCAACGGTGTCGTGTTGATCCCGCGTCGCGAGACATTGAACGTCCAGATCTTGCGTCCGGTCTGTGGCTGGAAGGCATGGATTCCGCCATCGCCTGAGCCGAACACCATCAAGGACTGGCCGTTGATGACCGTCAGGACCGGCGAGCTGTAGGTCGTGTCGTAGGGCAAGGGGCGGGTCCCCTCGAACCAGACGGCTTGCCCGTTGCGTTTATCAAAGGCGATAAAACGATGGCTTGGCTTGGCCATCGCGCCCCAGCCAATCACGACTGCGCTGATGGTCACGACCTGCCCGTGAATCAACGGCACGTTGGTCCGCCCACCGTAGGTGCTCAGCAATCCGTACTCTTCGCTCAACGAGTGCTTCCAGATCGTGGCCCCCGTCTCACCATTGATGCACTGAAACAGCCCGCAGACTCCCAGCGCAAACACGTTTCCCGTTTCCGGGTCACCGGTGACACACGACCAGCCCACACGGGTGTCGGGAACATCGGAGAGAAAGACGTTGAACTTGTTCTCCCAGAGCACCTTGCCATTCTTGATATCCAGGCAGACAACTTTCTCGCCCTCGAATTTCGATTCTCGCTGGTTCCGACAGATCGTGTACAGCTTCCCGTTCATCACGATCGGCGTTGATCGCCCGCCCACGTCGTCATTCTTCCACAGGACGTTTTCGCCCTTCGGATTCCACTTGTCGACGATTCCCTTCTCGCGAGAGATTCCGTTCATTTCGGGGCCACGCCAGTGAGGCCAATCCATCGCATCAGCCGCCGTGGCTGTCGAAAAAGGATAGACGCTCAATACACCCACCATGACCACAAATGCCCGGCGGAACAGGTTCCCAGACGAGTTCTTCATCGGTTGTGTCACACTTCGAGTCGTTGAAACGGTCCAAGACATGCCGCAGGTGGCAAAACACCCTTCCGGCGTGCCCCAACAATACCCAACCTCTCGGACTCCGGCAAGCACCCCCAGCAGAGTGGGTTCTGACTTGGGTCTTTCCCATTCTCGCCATAGAATGCCCGCCCAAGAGCAGACACATGTGGCCACGAAAACGACTCGACATCACCTGGATCGACCTGGCGGCAGGCCAATGGGCGTGTGGCTTTTCCTGGAACCGCCAACGCCTGGCAAGCCGGCTTGAAACGGCCTGGATTTCCCCAGAAACCGGGCTCGCAACCCTGTCGGTTCGCAGTGGCTTGCACCTGTTGCTGATGAACGCCGACTGGCCTGCGGGCAGCGAAATCCTGATGTCGGCGATGACCATCCCGGACATGGCACGCATCGTTCGCCAGCATGGCTATGTTGCGGTCCCGGTGGAACTCGATCTCGAAACAGCTGCTCCGACAGTCGCGTCGCTCGAACAGGCGACAACGACCCGCACACGCGCGATGATTATTGCCCATCTCTTCGGCACGCGCATCCCGATGCAAGAGATCCTCGAGTTCGCGGATCGCAATGAGCTCGACGTCATCGAGGACTGCGCGCAGGCCTATGTCGGACCCGAGTGGACAGGAACAGCAGGCGCCCTTGCCTCGTTGTTCAGCTTCGGAACGATCAAGACAGCAACCGCGATCGGCGGTGGCCTGCTCACTCTCGGCAAGAAAGACCTGAGGCGTCAGCTCGCAGAGTCCCAGGCCACCTGGCCGGTGCAACGACGCGCAGTCTACACGCGACGTATTGCCAGATCGTTCGTCTTGAAATGGCTATCACAACGCAGTGCATTCGCAATGTTCAGACTGGCCTGCCGCATCTTCGGACAAGACTATGACACGATCCTGAATCGCTCGGTGCGTGGTTTTCCCGGCGATGACCTCGTTGCCCAGATAGAACACACTCCCTCGACACCGTTACTGGCCTTGATGCTGCGACGGTTAGAGCAGTTTCGGTGTGGGCGGCTGCAACGCCGAATCGAAGTGGGCCAGCGACTGCTCGCCGCCTGCGGCGAGAGCGTCGAGATCCTTGGGCATCGCGGCGCTCAGAATTCGTTCTGGGTCGTCCCGGTCCTGGCCAGCGACCCGCCGGCGTTAATCGAAACACTTCGGCACGCGGGTTTCGACGCGACACGTGGAGCCAGCATGGAAATTGTCGCCGCGCTGCCGGACCGTGAAGACACCGCCCCGAGAATTCGCGAAGCCTTCGATCGGATCGTCTATCTGCCGTTGTATCCGGACATGCCCGATCGTGAAATTGATCGGCTCGGCACCATCGTTCGCGGCAGTGGCACCGCGTAACTGGCCGGACGCCTCGCCTGGCGTCACTTCTTCTTCTTCTTCTGGGCGGCCGGCTTCAAGAACAGCCACAAGTGCTCGGTACGATCAGGCAGCCGATCAATCGCGGCCGTTGCAACGGTCACGGCGTCCTTGACTCCGTCCACCCGTCCGACGATCCGCAACACACCGCTGCCACGGGCCGGGGCATCCGGCTTTCGGCTCAACACCAGCGCCACGGCTTTGGCGGTGGCCCCTTTCGGTTCGGAAATGACGGGCTTGGCGATCACCCCGGCAGGCAATTCGACGGCCTCGAATCGCACCGGCTTATTGAATCCGCCGGACCGCGTCACGGTGAGTTTGATCGAAAGGGGTTTATCGGCCACTTCCCAACGGTCCTTTTCTACCGTCGCCGAGACTGTCGCGACGACCGGTTCGATCGTCAGGCGGTAGCTGTAACGCGGACCCCCGTGATCAAACAGATCGCGGACTTCGGCGAGAAACTTGCCTTTCGCAGGAGCCGTCCACGTGATGGATTCGTCAATTGTGCTCGCCGAGCGGGTGTCGGTTTCTGCCAGCTTCTTTCCTTTGCCATCGCTGATGCGAATGACCGGGTCCAGGGGAAATCCGAGCTGCCTGGATTCGACAGAGATTCGCAACGCCTGGCCTTTTTTTGCCTTAAAGGAAAACACGTCCCGATCCCTGGCGGCACCGATTCTCCCGGAAATCGTCACGGGCAGCGAAACGATCTGGGGTTTCTTGCGACCGTTGGGTTCGCTTTCCACCTGACTGGAGTGCGTTACCCGCTTCAGGGAAATCGTGTTCGACCAGCCTGCATGAAAATACTGGTCCGAGACCCCCTGGGTCTTGCCGTCAACCGTCCACGTCTGCTGTGACTTCTCGAGGTTCCAGCCAATCACCTGCAGGGCGCGCGGCGCCTTGCCGGTAAAGGCCGAGGGGATCGTGAAATCAACATAAGGAGCCGTGGTGATCGTCAGCCGGTAGACAAACTCGGGCCCTCCGGCCAGTTGGATCGAGGAGTTCGTCTTCGACGGAAAAGCAAACACGCGAACGTAGTAGTCGCCGTCCCTGCGGGCCGTCCAGGCAATAAACGGGTCCAGTCCGAGCGAATCGTCGTCCTGTGCGAGGACGAATCCGCGAGCGGAAACCACCTGGATCAATCCATCCATCGGCGAGCCCAGCGCGGTATTGGCCGTCATCGAAGCGACGAGTGTCTGGCCCTTTCTGAGCGAAACACGGTAGCTGTCGACATCCCGGGATTTGGCCAGGACCCCGTTGACCACGCATTGACGCGACTTCAGGATCTGAGCCTCGGCGGAACTGTTGTTGGGCTCCTTCTCGGCGATCTCCTCGATCGCTGAAACCACAAACGCCAGCGGACTACTGGCGGCACCTTCGTTGGCAAGCCGGATCCAATGGCGCCCGGGGGGTACATCTGCCTTGACTTCGACCTTGATCCGATCGTTCTTCTTGCCGAAGGTGACGACCAGCCCCGGATGGCTTGTCCATGCCCGTCGGGAATCCTTGCCGTTGACACTGCCCCTGAGCAGCACCTCCACCGTCGATCCTCGCCTGGCACCACTGGGGATCAGGTGCAAGACAGCCGCTTCGTCGGCCGCCATCACCGACCGCGGCGACAGCAGCAGCAGCAGGGTCAGCAGCGACACAGCACGTGCGATCACGCCAGCAGTTCTCGAATCGGAGTGGGGTCACTGACCAGCCCTGCCGGACGGCCCGTTGGCGTGTAAAGCACCGTGGCGGGGTCAATTCCGAGCTTGGTGTACACGGTGGAGGCGAAGTTCTCCGGAGAGAGCACTCGTTCGACGGCTGAATAACCGGCACGGTCGGTGGCGCCGACGATTGTCCCGCCAGGAGTCCGGGCACCGGCCATCATCACCGACATGGCGTTTGACCAGTGATCCCGTCCGCCCCTGCTGTTGACCTTCGGCGTCCGTCCGAATTCACCCAGGACCAACACGAGCGTGGAATCGAGCATGCCCCGTTGCTTGAGGTCTTCAAGCAGAGTGGCCAGTGTTTGATCCCACGCGGGCAGCCGTTTTCGCAGCGTCGGAAAAATGGTGCCGTGATTATCCCAGCCGCCCTCGTAGAGAGTGACGAACGGGACACCGGCCTGGACCAGTCGCCTCGCCAGCAACGCGCGCTGGCCGAAAGAGTTACGGCCATACGCGTTGCGAACTTTCGGCGACTCGGAATGAATGTCGAAGGCCTTCTGTGCCTTCGGGGAGGTGACGAGGTTGTAGCCCTGGCGGTAATAGTCATCGAGGCCAACGACCGGATCACCAGCCGCCTCTTCCTTGATCCGTTTCATCCGGTCGACCAGTCCTCGCAATTCCCGTCGGTTACCGAATCGCAGTTCGGCCAAGCCCTTGGGTAAAGCGACGTCGCGTACGCGAAAGCTCTCGGAATTGGGGTTATCGGGGACGATGAACGGGGCGTACTTGGCGCCCAGGAAGTTCGGCCCGCCCGATCGTGACATCCGTGGGATCGAGAAATACAACGGCAGCCCGCGGCTTTCACCGCGGTCATGAGCTGTCACCGAACCCAGGCTTGGGTGAAAGCTCACGAAAGCCCCGCAGCCCACCGGAATCCGAGGCGGCGCACCGGTCATCATGTAGTGATTTCCGGCGCCGTGGTTGCCCTGGCTATGACGAATCGAACGGACCACGGCAAGCTCTCCTGCCGCCGCCGAAAGCCGCTTGAGGTGTTCAGAGAACTGCACCCCGGCGATCGCAGTCGAGATCGGCTGAAATTCCCCACGGATCTCCTTGGGCGCATTGGGCTTCGGATCAAAAGTCTCGTAATGGGTCGGTCCACCATCGAGCCACACCAGAATGCAACTGCGTTTGCGTGCGTTGTCGTCGGCCGCCTCGGCACGCTGCTGCAGCAGGCCGGAGAATCCTGCGGTCGACAGTGCCCCGAGCCCCAGTTGCAGACAATTTCGACGGGTGAGGCCGTCGCAGTACTTTCCGGTGACGTTGTTCATCTGGCTCATCGCAAGATCCCGCCTTGTGTGATGACTGGTGGTTCAATCCTTGAACACGAACTCGGGAGTATTAATCAACGCCCACAACAAATCTTCGGTCGCCTGGCGACGCGTCGTCCCCTTTTTATTGAAGACTCCCTGCCCGATGATTCGTTCCTCGCTATCAGGCCTTCTCGAGTATACCGCAAGGTAGAGTTCCTCGACAATCTCTGCCGAGCCACGTTTGCTGCCGGCCAATCGGGCCGCCCAACCGCTGTCGGCGGCAACCTTGCGGTGAAGGTTCTCGGAGTTCATCAGATGAAGCGACTGCACCACGGTCGTGTCGCCGGTGCGTTCGCAGGGGGGGTCCTGGTTCGGATCAGGCCGCCCGAAGGCATCCAGGAACAGGGAGCCAATCCGCGTTGTCCAGAGTTCCTTCGCGCGTGAACCCGGGGGCATCGCGGCGAAGGATTCAGGGACGCCGGTGATGTCACTGATCGCATCCAGCATCACTTCGGCGCGCAGTCGCTGACGGTAGTGACGTGAATAATTGCGGGTGTCCTGCGCGTTGCGAGGGCCCGGCAACGAACTCAGCGCGTAGACGTGCGACGCGGTGACTCTGCGGATCAGTGCCTTGATGTCGAAGTCAGAATTCTGGAAATCCGAGGCGAGCGCCTCAAGAAGTTCGGGATTGCTGGCCGGATTGGTCGCCCGCAGGTCGTCGACCGGTTCGACAAGGCCGCGACCCATCAGGTCGGCCCAGACCCGGTTGACCATCACCTTCGCAAAAAAGGGATTCGACTTGGAGGTGATCCACCTGCTCAGCGCCTCGCGGGGATCAGTCTCAGCGTCGATCACAGGCGCCTGACCAAACAAAGGACGAGGCGGCATCACCTTGCCGGTGCGAGGATGCGTGACACTTCCGCCCTCGACACTGAAGAAGATCTCCTCGGAACCGGAGATCGGCGGTGAGAGACCGGTGCCCTTGCGGCCGACACGGGCGAAATATGCCGCGAAGCTGTAGAAGTCGTCCTGGGCCCAGATCTCGAAGGGGTGGTGATGGCACCGGGCACATTCCAGGCGGATGCCCAGGAAGAGCTGGGTGATGATCGTCGTCCGTTCCGCGGGGCTGCGACGATCGCGGTACAGGGTCACCGCGCCGTTGCGGTAGGTGCTGCCCCGGGCTGCCACCAGCTCACGAACGAACTGGTCATAGGGCATATTCTGTCGGAAGGCTCGCCGCACCCACGCGTCGTAATTCAAAACCGCCTTGATCCCGACCCGGTAAGGGTTTGGGCGAAGCAGATCGGCCCACTTGTTCGACCAGTGCTCGGCGTACTCTGGTTCGGCCAGCAACGCGTCGACCAGTAATGTCCGCCGGTCGGCTCGCGTGTCTTCGAGAAACGTCCTGGCTTCCTGTGGTGTGGGCACACGACCAATGATGTCGACATAGACCCGTCGCAGATATTTTTCGTCAGAACATCCACTGGATGGCGTGATTTGCAGCCGCTGCAACTTCTTCCAGACCAGGTCGTCGATAAAATTCTTGCGTGGCAGGGCCTTGTAGGTCGCGGCCGACACCTTGCCTGGCAGCGGGATCGTGGGTCGAAACACGGCAATCGCGCCCATGTAGCGAGCCATGATCGCGGCTTCGCCACAGACACCCTGGCCACGGACGATTCCGTGTTCATTGACCGATGCAATCCCGGATTCGTTGGACTGGAACTGTGTATACCTGGTGACATCGCGTTGACTGTTGTCGGAGTAGTGGGCGGTGACACGCATCTGCTGAATTCCCCGCGGGTCGAGAATCTGTCGCTGGGGCACGACACTGATCCGGGCCAGTCGCGGTGCGTCGGGCAAACGCCGCGGCATGCCCCGGACGACCCAGCCCAGCAGCATTCGGTACTCGGGGCCCTCCTTGAGGATTCGCTTCCCGCCACCGTGAGGGTTCTCGCCGGTGGGCTTGGTCAACAGGAGACTGCGGGTCGGCTCGAGTGAAAACACTCGCCGACCGCGCCCCTCTTTTGTCAGTGCGTCGTAATCAAAATCAGGATCAAACCCCAGCAACGACAACTTGAAGCCATTTTGTCCGGCCTGTTTTCCATGGCAGGGACCGGCGTTGCAGCCAAAACGTGTAAAGATCGGCAGGATGTCTCTTTCAAAATCAACCGGCGCGTCCGCGGCAAAACTCGCAGGGCACGTGAAACCCAATCCGATCGCCGACAGCACAATCGCCATCATGCTGTTTCTGCGTATCGCGAGCTTCTCACTCATCAATCGCCGCCACCAGGAGTCCAGGTCTCGCGTGTATCGCCTCGTCATCGCTCTGGCTCACAACAACCGCCAAGCAGAGTATACGTCACGTCCCAGCGTGAAACCAAGATCAGCTGTCCCGACTCGTCAGACGGTCATCCCCGGAAAAATACCGGAGCCAGACCATTCTGACGCCCAGGGGGAACACTCCCAGCAGGATCAACGCCGCCATCAACGGACCGCTGACGATGCCTTCGATTGAGCCATCCAGTGCCGCTTTCAATGACGGCAACCGGGATCCGGCAAACACATACAGGCAGGTGCCCGGAAACATGCCGATCTGGCTGACCCAAAAAAACGTCGAAGCGCGAATCGATGAAACACTCATCACCAGGTTGACGAGTACAAATGGCGCCTGGGGCATCATCCGCAGCGAGAACAGGTAGAAGGCCCCGTGGTTGCGAAAGGACTCGAGAATCCCAGAACCACGGTCCCCCAGTCGGCGGACAACGATTTCACGAAAAAGGTAACGACCCAGCAGCATCGCCAGGGTCGCGCCGACAGTCGAGCCTAAGCTGACAACCGCCAGGGCCGGCCAGAAGCCGAGAAAGCGGCCCAGCGCCAGGGAGAGCAGGGTTGCAACGGGAATTGAAAACGCCGAGAGGAACACGTACGCCAGGAAGGCCACCAATAGCACGATCGCCGGTTGATTTTCCCAGCCTGCATCCAGTCGCGACTCCTGGTCGAGCACCCAGGCAACGGTCTCACTCTCGCGATTCCACCAGATCCCCCAGCCGACAATCGCCGCGACGAAGACCAGCAGCAGGCAACGACCCCTTCGCCGTCGCTCCACGACCTCTTGCACGGCAGTCTCGGGCACCGGTTCGCTCGTACTGCTACCGTCCCGCCCGCACATCGTAGATGTGCAGGGCGTCGTTCTCGCGGAGGTACAGATGACCATTGGCCAACGCCGGATGTGACCAACTGTCGTTCCCGGCACCGGGCAATCGGAAGGAACCCTTCAGGCGATATCCTTCGACAGAAGCCTCGATCAACGCGATCACCCCGTTGGAATACCTCATGTAGAGATTGCCATCGGCATAGATGATTGCTGCCGAGCCCGCTCCCGGGCCACGCCTTTTCCAGAGCACCTCGCCAGTTTCGATCTCAATGCACGTCGGAAGCCCATTGTTGCTCCCGTGTCCACCGAAGATGTGGCCATCGACGAACACAAAACCACCGTGGTGATTCTGAAACTCGCGTCCGCGGAGGTGATACTGTTCCTTGACCAGCACCCCGCCCTGCCCGTCTCCGGAAAGTTTCAGCAGCGCCGACCCGCAGTTGTAACCATTGGAAGCGAAGACGTGCGAGCCGAAGATGACCGGTGTGGGAATATTGGCCTGCGGGATGGCAATCTTGTTGTATCCCCACTGAAACTTGCCATCAGCGGCCCGCACGCCGATCACTCCACGACCAATGAACTGGACATAGATCGGCACACTGCCGACAGTCACCGCCACCGGAGAGGAAAAGCCCGCACCCGCTCTTCCGCGTGGCCCGAAGGCCTTCACGGGGCAACTCCAGACAGTCTCGCCTGATGCCTTCACGAGCTTGACCATCGTGTGTTCGGCGCTTCCGGGTGTGCCGATGACGTACTTCCCGTCGATCAAGGGCGACTCGGCAAATCCACGCCCGTTCTGAAGTTGCCCACCGAATTCCGCGGAGAAGCTCCGAGTCCAGACGACTTTTCCGTCAGCGACTTTCAGGCAAAACAGATTACCGTCAGGATCCAATGCGTAGACACGATCGCCGTCGACAGTCGGTGTCGAAAGAGCCTTGCGTCCAGTCTGGCCGATCCGGGTTTTCCAGAGCAGCGCGCCATCCTTTTCTGCGTAGGCTCGCGCGTAGACAATCGCCTTGTCCTTACCGATGGTAAAAATCCGTCCATCGGCCACCACCACGCTGGCATAGCCCGCGCCGATCCCCACGACGCTTCGCACATGCCTGGGGCCGTCTGCCGGCCAGCGTGCCAACAAACCGGTCTCCGACGAAATGCCGTTTCTCCCGGGGCCTCTCCATTGCGGCCAGTCCGCCGATTCGCCGATGCTGCCAGCAATGGCCACGGCCAGTACGACTCCGCTGACGATCCGCATCTGTGAAGCACTCCCGATTCGTAATACTGTCGGATGGCACGTCAGTATACGGAGGAGATCCCCGTCGTCTCAACCAACGTAGGCCAACGACCTCAAAGGCCGCATCCCGAAGACTTGCCCTGCGTGGCAACCATGAACATGCTGTGTCAGTTCCTCGTCGTCCCTCCATCGAGACACCCGGATGATTCGTCGAATTCACGTCCTGGCCATGGCCGCCGTCACGTTATTCACCGTTGCTGCAAGATCTTCAGGCGAGGAACTCAATTTCCGCCCACTCGTCCAGGTGGAACTACAGCGAAAGCAAACACGTTGGCGAGAACTGGCCCGCTTTCAAGCGGTTCGCATGCCGCTGCCGAAAGGGGACAGCGTCGCGCTGACCGACAAACATCTCGACAATTCCGGCCAAATTCGTCCCGCTGTGTTCCGGCGATTGTCCGAACACAAGCAACTGGTGGGACTCAGTTTCCGCAACACCTCGTTTTCGGATTCCGGCCTGGCGCAAATCGTCAGCCTGGTTCGGATCGAGTTGCTTGATCTCTATGGGACCCGCATTACCGACAAGGGGCTTTCCGCGCTCCCGCGATTCGGTCGACTGCGAGAACTGGACCTCGGCGTGACACGGATCACTTCCTCAAAGCTCGCTCCACTGAAACGACTTCGTCACCTCGATGTCCTGGAACTCTCGGGCCGCAGGATTTCTGATGACGCGATCGCGACACTGAAGGAACTGAAACATTTGCGTCAATTGAATCTCTCGGGAACCCGGATCGGGGACACCGGCGTGGCCCAACTGAGATCGTTGGTCGGACTCGAGGCGCTCGGTCTGGCGGGGACGCCAGTCGAGGGGACCGCATTGGCGTCTCTGGCGACCCTCCCCCGCCTGGGACTGCTCGACCTGGCAGACACCGACGTCAAAGGGAATTCGATCGAACAACTCACTGCTTGCCGTCGACTGACGGCCTTGAACCTGGAGAACTGCCCGCTCGTCGTCGATGACTCCACGCGGCACCTGCCGGGCTTGAAGTTCCTCAAAGGCCTCGTACTCCGCAAGACCGGATTCGAGTCCGAATCGATCACCGGCAAGGGGTTGGTGGCCATCGGCACGATACGAGGCCTCGAGCACCTCAACCTCTCGGCGACCCGAATCAATGATGAGTCGCTCCCGTCACTGGTAAAACTCGACCAACTCCGATTCCTGCACCTTGGGCTGACCGGCGTTTCCAATGCCGGACTGGCACAACTGGCCAAGTTGCCGCGACTGGAATCGCTAAACCTCACGTACCAGGAAGGCTTTGGTGGGACCAAGGTCGATGCGGGCGGTCTGGGCCAACTCGCGACCTACCCTGCGTTGAGACGACTTGATCTGACGGGTATCAAGATCGGCGACAAGGATGTGAGTCGATTCCGTGTGTTGAAGCAGTTAACGAGACTGACGGTCTCGGGGACGATGATCGGATCGGAGGGCCTGAGGCAGCTCCGCCAGACCTTGCCCGGCTGCGAAGTTGTGCGCTAGTCCAACGCAACGCCGGTCATCGCGACAATCTCCCGCAAGTCATCGATAACGGCTGCCACGAGCGGGATCCCCTTGCCGGCCCGAATCGCCTCGGCCTCCCGTTCCGGATCGCCGGGAATGATCGGCCCCTCGGTCCCCGGCGCCGGCCTGGTCGCGCGGAACGTACGGATCCAGTCGTCGATCTGACGTTTGAACTCGTCGGGATCGATGAAGGCGTCGATCCTCATGGCCCCGAAGAAATGGCCAAGCCCCACGCCAACCTCTCGGGGTGGTTCCTCGAAGTCGGTGGTGAAGATCGGGGTGAAAGGCCCCCAGTTGGCGCCGCTGAGCACTCCCGAGAGGATATCGATCATCGCTCCCAGGCAGTATCCCTTGTGACCTCCACGTTCCCGTGTGGATCCCAGGGGAAGCATCGCTCCCCCGTCAACCATCGCGGCGGGATCGCATGTTGGCTGACCCTCGCGGTCAATGGCCCAGCCCTCGGGAATCGCCTCGCCCTTGCGAAGGGCCATTTCGAGTTTGCCAAAGGCCGCAGCCGGGGAGGCCATGTCGATGACGATCGGTGGCTCTTCGTGACCCGGGAAGGCGATCGCGATGGGGTTGGTCCCCAGCATCCGGTCGGCCCCCCACAGCGGAGCGACGATTTTGGTTGTATTGGTCATGGCCCAGCCGATCTGGTCACGTGCCAGCGCTTCGAGGACGTAGTACCCGGCGATGCCATAGTGATTGCTGCCACGGACGGTCACCCACCCGGTCCCGACCGTGTCGGCCTTGTCCATCGCAATCCGATTGGCAACCGGTCCTACGACCAGTCCCAACCCGTTGTCCCCATCGATGCTGGCCGTTCCCGGCGTCTCACGAATCGTGCGGATCATGGGCCGGGGATTGATTCGGCCAGAATCCAGCATCGTGGCATAGGCGTGAAGGCGTGCGATTCCGTGCGAGTCGATGCCGCGCAAATCTGCTCGGGCCAGGATGTCGGCCGCTAGCGCGGACTGGTCATCGGGCACCCCGTAATGCAAAAACACGCGATGACTGAACTCGCGCAGCCGTTCGATCGGGAAGACCGTCAGTTTCGAGCCAGGCATGCGTCCTCCCTATGCGAAACGGTGGGCCAGTTTCTCGACCACGTGATTCCCAATATTCAATGACGCTGTGGCCGCCGGCGATGGGGCGTTGCCGACATTGACGATCCGATCGGTTTCCTGGATCAAGAAATCATCCACGAGCGATCCGTCCCGTGCCAGGGCCTGCGCTCGGACGCCGGCCGGTGCCACTTCAAGATGTTCAGCCTTGATCTCCGGGACCAACCGCGAAAGCGCCTTGACGAAGGCCCGCTTGCTGATCGAACGCCACAGCTCACCCATCCCCATCTTCCAGTGCCGGGCCGCCATCCGCAGGAATCCCGGATAGGTCAGCGATTCGCACAGGTCCCGCAGATTCACATCCCGCAGACGGTACCCTTCCCTGGCAAAAGCCAACACGGCGTTGGGACCACACTCGACACCTCCGTGGATCATCCGCGTGAAATGCACGCCCAGGAAAGGGAACTCCGGATCGGGGGTCGGATAGATCAGGTTGCGGCAGAGGTGGTGCGCTTCGGGCTTCAGATCGAAATACTCACCTCGAAACGGCACGATTTTGGCCTCGGGGCGGACGCCGGTCATGCGTGTCACGCGATCACAGTGAAGCCCCGCGCAATTGACCATCATCGTGGCCGCGACGTCGCCCTGGGAGGAATGCACGACGATCTCCTGCGTGGAGTGCGTTATGCCGGTAACACGAGCGCCGAGAAGAATCTCCGATCCGCCGGCCGTGATCAGTTCGCCCATCCGGTTGCAGACCTGTCGATAATCAACGATCCCGGCCTCGGGAACATGAATCGCCTGCACACCAGCGACGTGCGGTTCCAGTTCGGCAAGTCGCTCCTTGCCGATCATCTCGCAGGCGACCCCGTTGGCTTGACCTCGTTGAAAAATCCGATCCAGGGCCGGCAGTTCACGGTTCTCGATGGCGACGATCACCTTGCCGCAGCGTTCAAACGGAATGTCCTGCTCGCCACAAAACGATTCCATCGCCAGTTTCCCCACGCGGCAGTTCCTGGCCTTGAGTGATCCGGGCTTGTAATAGATGCCCGAATGCATCACGCCGGAATTGCGACCTGTCTGGTGTGCTGCCAGCTCATCTTCTTTCTCGAGCACCACGACCGAGCGGCCCGGAAATCGTTCGATGAAGCGTAACGCGGTCGCAAGCCCAACGATGCCGCCGCCGACAATGACAAGGTCGATGTGTCGCACAGTTCCCTTTCGCCGACAAATCTCGTCTAGTTTTCGACAGGCACCGAACAGTTCGTCGCTGAATCGGAATCGGGCACAAAGCCCTCAGCAGATGGATTCGAGCACGCACGGCACTGCGAATCGTTCCGGGCATCGCAAAACACCGACAGTCCGCCGCAACTTCCAATCAGGCCACGCCCTTTCAGCAAGACGCCAGTGGACAGTCCCCCCACGGCCAAAACCACCAGTGCCAGAACCGGCCAAAGCGTTGCCGTCCATCCGCTGGCCCGGCCTGTCGGAAAGGCGTTCAGGAACTCTGGCGTTGCCGTTTCGTGGACCTCCCCGCCCAGGCGACTCAGCAACAACGCGGCGATCCCGTGACGCTTGGCATGGTCCAGGCCTTCTTCCGGCCCCAGAACCATCAACATCGTCGCCAGCCCATCAGCAGTCATGCAGTCTGAGGCGACCACGGTGACTGCGGCCAGGTTGTGCTGTACCGGTTGGCCAGTTCGAGGATCAAGAGTGTGGGAGACGTATCGCCCCTGGTGAACCTTCCTGTTGCGGTAGTCCCCGGATGTCGCGACGGCACGTGATCCTTCCGAAAACGAGAGTACGCGACGCACGCGGCGAACTCCCGCGATCGGCTCCTCCACGCCTATTCGCCAGGGCCTTCCACCTGGTCTCTTGCCACCCACGCGTGTTTCACCACCAATCTCAACGAGGTAACCGTCGACCGGGAGCGATTCGAAGAACTCTGCCACCACGTCCACCGCGTATCCCTTGGCAATCGCCGAGAGGTTGATCGTCAATCCAGGGATCGTCTTGCGGATTGCAGGCGGATCCTGTCTGGTGACGAGTTTCTTCCAGCCAACCAGGCTCTGGGCGACCGCCAGGCGTTCCGTGCCCGGTGCGGCCTTGGCCGCCGCCACCCCAAAACCCCACAACTCAACAAGCGGTGACACGGTGATGTCGAAGGCGCCCTTGCTTTGACGGCTGATCTCTCCTGCCGCATCGATCACCCGGACCGTTTCGCTCGACACCGAAAACCAGTCGGTGCTCTCGGAACTGTTGAAGCGGCTGATTTCCGAATCGTCTCTCCAGTTCGACATTCTCGATTCGATTCTCTCAATCCGTCGAGAAATCTCCGCGCGCAGTCGCTCCGGTGCCAGGATCGGACTGCTGTGTTCGCCGGCATGCCATCTTGCTGTCCAGGCGGTCCCCATGGCCTGGCCGCCGAGTGTGCTGGCCTCGGCAGCCACGGCTGTCCGGGATGAAATGGCCAACGCTGGAATCAGCACCAGGATGATGGCGGGCCACCAGGGCGGCATCAGCGCTTTCCTCGAGGGTACGCTTCGGATCATCAGCAGTCACCGGGAATCGCGCACACGAGGAGGCGTGCTAACCAAAGTCGTCGAAGAGGATGTTGTCAGATTCGACGCCCAGGTCATCCAGCATCTTGAGCACGGCTTGCAACATCATCGGAGGGCCGCAGATATAGTACTCGCAGTCTTCCGGGGCTGCGTGGCCGTCGAGATAGCTGTCCAGGAGAACCTGGTGAATGAAACCGGTTTTCCCCTCCCAGTTGTCTTCCGGTTGTGGTTCTGACAGCGCAACGTGGAAACTGAAATTCTCATTTTCATCGGCCAGTTGCTGGAATTCCTCTTCGTAGAACATCTCACGGGAACTGCGTGCACCGTACCAGTACGAGACCCGGCGAGCCGTTCTGCGTTCCTTGAAAAGTTCAAAGATATGGCTCCGCAGTGGTGCCATTCCCGCACCACCTCCGATGTAGACCATTTCCGTCTGGCTCTCGCGGATGAAGAACTCTCCAAAAGGGCCGGCAATCGTCACATCGTCACCGGGCTTCAGGTTGAAGATATACGACGAGACTTTCCCGGGTGGAATCCCCGCCGGGCCCCGTGGCGGAGGAGATGCAACACGGACATTCAGCATGATGATGCCGCGTTCGGCGGGGTAATTGGCCATCGAATACGCGCGGACGACAGGTTCTTCGACGACCGACTTGTAGTCCCATAGTTTGAAGGTGTCCCAGTCGCCCCGGTAGATCTCATCGATGTCGAACGTGCGGTACTCCAATTCGTGAGGTGGCACTTCGATCTGGATGAATCCACCCGGTTTGAAATCGACGGTTTCTCCCTCGGGTAATTCCAGCACAAGTTCCTTGATGAACGTGGCGACATTGTTGTTGGACCGCACGCGGCAGTTCCACTTTCTTGTGTCGAAGACTTCCGGTGGCACCGCGATCTCGAGGTCCTGCTTGACCGAGACCTGGCAACTCAATCTCAGGCCCTCGCGTGCTTCCCGGTTATTGATGTGATTCTTCTCGGTCGCAAGAATTTCTCCACCGCCGGAAAGCACGTGCACCGTGCACTGGGCGCAGGTGCCACCGCCCCCGCAGGCGGACGAAACAAACACCTTGTTGTCGGCCAGGGCACCCAGCAATTTGCCTCCCACGGGAACCGTGATCGTCTTTTGTTCGTTGATCACGATCGCCACATCACCGCTGGCGACCAGTCGCGACTTGGCGGCAAGGATCACGGCCACCAACGCCATCACCACGCCGGTAAACATCACGACACCAAGCAGGATCGACGTCACAGCTGGATCCCTCCAAACGCCATAAACGCCAACGCCATCAGCCCGACGGTGATGAAGGTGATGCCGAGTCCTCGCAGGCCGGCGGGGACATCACTGTACTTGAGCTTCTCGCGGATTCCGGCCAGGGCCATGATCGCCATCGCCCATCCAATCCCCGACCCGAGCCCATAGACCACGCTTTCACCGAACGTGTATTCGCGTTCCACCATGAACAGCGTGCCACCCAGAATGGCACAGTTGACCGTGATCAGCGGCAGGAAAATTCCCAGCGCGTGGTAGAGCCTGGGGAAGTAACGGTCGAGGGCCATCTCCAGGACCTGGACCATCGCCGCGATCACGCCGATGTAGCTGATCAGGCCGACAAACGTCAGGTCCACATCGGGAGGGACGCCGACCCATTCCAGGGCACCGGGCTTGAGCAGTCGGTTGTAGATCAGGTTATTGGCCGGCACGGTAATCGCCTGGATCACGATCACGGCGATCCCCAGCCCGGTGGCCGTGCGAACGTTCTTGGAAACGGCAAGAAACGTGCACATCCCCAGGAAGAACGACAGGGCCAGGTTCTCGATGAACACCGACTTCACGAACAGGCTGAGATATTCTTCGATTCCCACCGAAAATCAGCTCCCTTCCACCTGGTCGGTCTTCCACGTTCTCAGTGCCCAGATCAACATGCCGATCAGGAAAAACGCGCTGGGCGAAAGCATCATCAACCCGTTAGGAACAAACCACCCGCCCTCGCTTGCCGGCTTGAACACCGTGAGTCCGTAGAGTCTGCCGGACCCTAAGATCTCCCGGAAGCAGGCCAGAATCAGCAGCAGTCCGCTGTAGCCCAGTCCGTTGCCCAGCCCGTCAAAGAAACTCAACTTGACGGAATTCTGCATCGCAAAACCCTCGGCACGCCCCATCACGATGCAGTTCGTGATGATCAGACCAACAAATACCGACAGTTGCTGGCTAACCGAAAACGCGTAGGCCTGGATGAATTGATCCACGACGATCACCAGTGATGCGATGATCGTCATCTGAACAATAATGCGAATACTGCTGGGAATGTGACTGCGGATCAGGGCCACCGAGACGTTCGAGCAGGCCAGAACAAACGTGACGGCCGCACACATGACCAGTGTTGGCTTGACCTGTGTTGTCACGGCCAGCGCGCTGCAGATTCCCAGGACCTGTAGCGCAATCGGATTGTTGTTCACCAGTGGATCAAGCAGCACATCCCGGTTCCGGGTCTCAGCCATCGGCTTCTCCTTTTGCCGCTGGCGACGGTTGCCTGTCCGGGTTCGCGTGTTCCGAAGCACGTCTCTTCAGGTAGGGCCCGTACCCGTTACTTCCCAGCCAGAAGTCGAGCATCCGAGAGACGCCATTCGAGGTGATTGTCGCCCCCGAAAGTGCATCGACGTCGTGCAGACTAGCGTCCTCTGCCGATTTCGTAACGCTCAACAACACTTGCCATTCGTCGTCGAAAATCCGTTTTCCGATCCAGAGTGTTTTCCAGGCCGGATTGTCGACTTCACCGCCCAAGCCCGGCGTCTCACCATGCTGGTAAAAGGTCAGGCCGCGGACGGTGGCCTGCGTCGGTCCCCTGTCGAGTGAGTCCGAGTCAATGGCCAGAAAACCGTAGAGTGTTGACCACAGCCCGTAGCCACGGATCGGCAGGATGATGGTTTCGACCTTTTCCGGTTGGCCCTTGGCTGTCACAAGGTAAACCCAGCCAACGTCCTCGCGCCGTTTGATCCCCGCCACGTCCAGTTCCCGAAGCTCGCTCAGATCGAGATCCGACGACGTGCCGGGCCGTCGCGAGGCCTTGAGCTGGTCGTACTCGTCAGGCTTCTCCGCGACGTCGCCGGTTTTCAGTCGTATCGCCTGCCGGATGACGAAGGAGTCGAAGAAAGACGAAAGGTCATCGACACCCCGCGACTGGAAAAAGGCGTCGAAATCCGTACCGTCGCCAAGCTCGGTCGGAAAGGCCGCCTTGAGGATGTTGCGGCGTACCGCGTCAGCCCGATTTCGGTCCTGCCGTTCGCGCAAACCCACGGCGGTTGCAGACACCAGGAACGAGCAGGCCAGGCACAACAGCAACGCTACCAGAAATGTTCGAAGCGTCGAATCACGTGACATCGTGAGGCCTCCGTCGCAGACGTCGCCGGACATTGGCCTGCACGACAAAATGGTCGATCAACGGGGCAAACACGTTCCCGAAGAGGATCGCCAACATGATCCCCTCGGGGTAGGCCGGATTCACTACCCGGACCAGGATCGTCACCAGACCAATCAGTGCTCCGTAAAACCACTGGCCGGTGCGAGTCATCGAGGCAGAAACCGGGTCGGTGGCCATGAAGATCGTGCCGAAGGCAAATCCTCCCAGGACCAGGTGCCAGTGAACCGGCAGGGCAAACAGGGCGTTGGTCTCGCTACCAATCGCGTTCAGGGCCAGCGTCCACAGCGATGCCGAGGCCGTCAGCGAGACCATGATCCGCCAGGAACCGATCCCCGTGCCAACCAGGATGAATGCTCCGATCAGGCAGGCCAGCGTCGAAGTCTCGCCCATCGAACCGGCCGTGACACCCAGGAAATTGTCCCACCAGGAACTGGAGATCGCCTGCAGGCCCTCAGAGGCGTCAACGGTCGCCAGTGTGCCCAGGGGCGTCGCGGCGGTGTGGCCGTCGACGGCCGTCCAGACACGATCACCGACCATCGAGGTGGCATTATTGAAATACAGGAAAGCCCTGGCCGTCAGGGCCGGGTTGAGGAAATTCCGCCCCGATCCCCCAAACACCTCCTTGCCAATAACGATCCCAAAACTGGTCCCCAGGGCGACTTGCCACAGAGGAATCGTCGGTGGCAGTGTCAACGGCAACAGGAGGCCGGTCACAAGCATTCCTTCGTTGAGTTCATGCTTGCGGATGCAGCAGAAAAGGACTTCCCAGGCACCGCCGACCACATTGCAGACAATGTAGACCGGAAGAAAGTACAGGCCTCCGTGGATCACGTTGGCAACCAGGCTCTCGGGATTGAACTCAAGCCCCAATTGCAGCAGCAGCGCTCCCCGCCAACCTTCAGCCGCCGCATCGGCAAGCCCCTTGTCGACAGCCAGGACCAGATTTGCCTGGTAGCCGGTATTCCAGAGAGCCATGACCAGGCACGGGATCGCCGCCACGACGACGGTGATCATCAATCGTTTGGTGTCGAGTGCGTCCCGAAGATGTGTGTCCCCCTCAGCCACCGTCCCGGCCGAATAGAAGAAACTTTCACCACCCTCATACAGCGGGTACAGACGCTCAAATCGACCGCCGCTGTCAAAGTGCGGATGAATTCGATCAAAAATGCGCCGCAGCAGTCCCATGACGAAGAATCAACCCTCTCGTTGAATCTGTTCGAGGTTTTCGCGAAGCAGGTTGCCGTAGTCGTATTTGCCCGGGCAGACGTAGGTGCAAAGGGCCAGGTCTTCCTCGCCCAATTCCAAGCAGCCAAGTTCCTTGGCCCGTTCCGTATCGCCGACGATCAGTGCTCGCAGCAGGTGCGTGGCCAACAAGTCAAGAGGCATCACTCGTTCATAGCTGCCAATAGGAATCATCGCACGCGAGCTGCCTTCCAACGCCGTGGTGAACTTGTACCGATCAACCCGGGGGGAACGTCCCAGCCACTGTTCCAGTGTGTGCAATGCCGATCCGAGGAAAGCTCGCGTCACCGAGAACTTATCGCCCCCGGGGCGTTGCCATCCCAGAAGCACTCGTTCCCTGCCCTCGTGTAACAAGGACACCTGCTGGTGCCGTCGCCCCAGGTAGCCCAGGGCGCCGGTCGCATGACGTCCCGAAAGCACGGAACCGGAAATCACACGATGTTCCCTGTCGTCGGCCTCGCCTACCAGGAGCTCTTCCAGCGAAGCCCCCCAGCGGGTTTTCACCAAACGCGGTCTCAGCGCTGCCGGACCAGCCAAGGAAACGACACGATCGCTGGTCAATCCACCGGTCACGAACAATCGGCCAATCGCAACCACATCCTGATAACCGATATGCCAGGCCACCCGCGATTCATCGACTGGTTCGAGAAAATGCATGTGTGTGCCGGGAAGGCCGGCAGGATGCGGTCCCGAAAACACTTGATGCGTGAACCCCGGAAGATCCGTCCCTGGAATCGAGCCTGTCGGACCCGTGACAAGATGCCGAGGCCCGTCAACAAGCTGAACCAGGACACGAAGTCCCTGCACGAAGGCCTCTTCGCATGAAGCGAGCACGACCGACGGATCCGCCGCGAGTGGATTGGTATCGATGGCGGTCACAAACAGCGATGCCGGGACGCTGTCGATGGCTGGAACGACGCCGAAGGGCCGCTGTCGGAAGGCCGGCCACAACCCCGAATCCACCAGCGTCTCGCGAATCTGCTGAGATCCAAGAGACTCAAGTTCCGATTCCGGGACTGACGGGAACTCTACAGCACGGTCGTCGTTCGCATCAAAACACTCGATCACCAACGATTGAAAGACGCGTTTTTCGCCCCGGTTGATCGCGATCACGGTGCCGGATGCAGGGGCAGTCAGAACAACGCCGGGGTTCCTGCGATCGGTGAACAGGCGGCCTCCACGCCGGACCACATCACCAACGGCGACTTCCATGGACGGTTTCAGGCCGACATAATCATCACCGACAACGGCGAGTCGACTCGTAACCGGACCGGTCGTGATCTCCTGCACGGGGGCACCCGGGACCGGCAGGTCGAGCCCCTGCTTGATCGGTATCATCCCGCCAACAGTCCCTTATCAGCCGGATGACACATTTCGGCCATTCCCGGCGAATGCCACGTCAAAACCCCATAAATCAGGCGGCATCTTACACCTCTTCCGCATAAATGACAGGCCAGCGACTGGGCATTCGCCGCTTTATGGGAGGAAAAACAGAGCCGGAGTTCAAGCGAATACATCTTGAAACGCTTCTGGGGACCCGCGATAATCGACAGCTTGTGATGCAGTTATTCCTGTCAGATTTCTTCGCGGTCTCGGTATCGTCCCGCGACAGTCGCCGTTCTGGAGTCCAGAAGATGAAATATTCTCAGCGGGCGCGCGCTCAAACGAGACGGGCGTTCACTCTTATCGAATTACTCGTCGTGATCGCGATTATCGCGATCCTGATCGCATTGCTGCTACCCGCCGTTCAGCAGGCTCGCGAAGCTGCCAGACGAACAAGTTGCAAGAATCGACTGAAACAGATCAGCCTTGCCGCGCAGAATTTTCATGACCAGATGAACACGCTTCCACCGGGCTACCTGGGTCCGATGCCGGTTGGATCCCGCAACACGAATTCCAACATCAGCACTTTCCAACAGATCGGCGTCCTCGTCTTCCTGCTGCCGCACATGGAACAGGTCGAACTACAACGGCAGGTCAAGGTACTCAAGGTGCTCGACCGGATCGGTCCCGCCTGGTGGCGAGACTCGATCAGTTGGAACACCGCTCATTACAAGATCGGCAATTTCATATGCCCCTCGGCACGCCCCTATGGCAACGAAAGGGGAACTGCTGCCACCACAAACACCTTCGGCCCGACATCCGGCGGTTCCGGAACACTCGAATTGTGGTATTTCCCCAATCCGGGTGGCCAGAACCTCGGCCGAACCAACTATGTGGGGGTCTCGGGTGTCCTCGGACATGTACCCGTCGGAAACGGCTGGTACAAATTTCACGGCCCGCTTGGCAATCGCACCAAGATCAAGATCAGTGAAATTTCCGATGGTTCCAGTTACACGTTCCTGTTTGGTGAACACACCGGTGGAATTCACGTCATCAGCGACCGCGATCATCACCTGTATGCCCACTCCTGGATGGGGTCCGGCTGCATGCCGACCGCCTGGGGCCTTGAAGGCAAGGAATGGTACCGCTTCAGCAGCGAGCACGTCGACATTGTGCAGTTTGCCATGGCAGACGGATCGGTCCAGACCGTCAACGTCAACATGGACCTCGGCAAGTATCGCAACCACGCTGGTATGGAAGAACGCAACGCGACCGAAGGCCTGTAACACGGGACGCGGAGACGATCCCGTTCATGCATCCGCCGTACGTTTCCTCAATCGAGTGACCAATGAAGTTTCTTACGACCGCCGCTTTTTTCGCTTCGCTGTTGTTGCCGATTTCCGGCTGTGGAGGTCCTGGTGTGGGCGTCGAGGCGCCGACCGAGGTGCCGGCACCGGCATCCGCCGACCCCTTCAAGGACGACAAGGGTGGCAGTGCCGCCGAAGAAGCTCCGCCTCTGAACGCCGCGGACATCAACAAGAAGTCGACGTAAATCCGGCGACGCGGGTGACCTGTCGGCGACGCCTACCGTTTGTCTCGCCGCGGCAGCATGTGAATCGCTCGGCCCCGCGCATGCTCGGCAGCTTCGGAGATCGTCTCCGAGAGTGTCGGGTGCGGATGAATCGCTTTGCCCAGCATCTCGACGGTCATTTTCTGCTCAACCGCGAGCACACCCTCGGCGATCAGTTCGCCTGCCCCGACGCCAACCAGACCAACCCCGAGGATCTGTCCCGTCGACGGATCAAACACCAACTTGGAGAGGCCGTCCGGGCGACCCAGCGACTGTGCCCGCCCCGATGCCGACCAGGGCATCCGGGCAACCGACACCTGACGACTCTCGCCTTTGGCTGACTCTTCGGTCAAACCACACCAGGCCAATTCCGGATCGGTAAAGATCACTGCCGGTATGACCGGATCCGATGCGATCGAGGTCCCGGCAACTGTGTCGCTGCCCTGAGAACGTGTCAGTGTCTCGACGACTCCTCTGGCGTCATCGCTTGCCTTGTGGGCCAGCATCGGGCCGTCACAAACATCTCCAACGGCGAGGATGTGAGAGACACTGGTGCGTCCGTGCTCGTCGACGACGATTTGACCTCCCGGACGAAGTTCGACACCGCACTCCTGCAAACCGAGAGCCGCGGTGTTCGGTCGGCGGCCGACGGCCACAAGCACCCGGTCAAATCGCTCGCAGTCACGTTCTCCCGATCCGGAAACGAGGGTGGCCTCGATCCCTTCCGGCCGCGATTCCAGGGAGTCAACCGACGTTTGTGTTCGAATCGACTCGAACTGTTCGTCCAGGGCTCGGGACAACGGACGCACCAGGTCACGATCGGCACCGGGCAGAAGGCCTGACTCCATTTCCACCACGCTGATCCGCGATCCCAAGGCCGCATAGACGGAACCAAGTTCCAGCCCGATGTAACCACCCCCAACGACCAGCAGTTTGCCGGGTATCTCGGTCAACTCCAGCGCGTCACTCGAATCCATCACCCGTTCATCGTCGATCGTCAACGTGGCCGGGCGGACGGGGATCGAACCTGTAGCCACGACCAACTGCTCAAATTCCAGCTGCCCGGTCTCTCCAGCCGGTCCGGCCAGGGCCAGGGAATTCTGATCGGAAAGCGTCCCTCGCGCGACAACGATCTTGATCTTCCTCGCTGTCGCCAACCCGCTCACACCGCCTCCCAGCCCTGCGATCAGCTCATCCTTCCAGGCGCGAAGCCGGTCGAGGTCGATCCGGGGAGACCCGAACTCCACCCCGCAATCGGCCAGTGCCGCGGCCTCGCGAACACCACGAGCGACGTGCAGCAGCGCCTTGGAGGGTATGCAACCGTGTCGCAGGCACGTGCCACCCGGGACGTGCCCGTCATCAACGAGGGTCACGTCGAATCCGGCGTCGGCGGCGGCAAAGGCGGTTGGATAGCCACCCGGGCCGGCACCAAGCACGACCAGTGGTGCGTGTTGGACGCCCCAGGACATCGGTTTCCCCTCGGCCGACGGGTTTGGCCCCAACGACGGTCAGTTGACCAGTCTCTAACGCAGCCCCGCCAGTTCCTGCAACAGGTGCCAGTTTTCTAGCCGATCGGCCTGGGCCCGCATCAGTGTGTCGGAAGGGTTGCCGTCACGATCAAAATGCTTGGCGAATCGTCCTTCACTGCGGCAGAACTCGATGAAATCGACGGTCTCACCCGACTTCGGGTGTTTCCACCAGTCCTCTTTCATGGCGGGATTGCCCTGCAGGCTGAGTCTTTCGCGGAGGGTGTCGCCCTGGCCGGGATCGTGGACCATCAGGGGAAAGGCCCTGGCGTCGACGGCCATTCGAGCCTGATCGGCGGACATGTTGTCTGCGACACCATGTTCTGGTTGGCAGGTCGTGTAGACGTTGATCAGCGACGGGCCGTCAAAAGCCAGCGCGCCAAGCACGGACTTGTAGAAGTGGTTCACGTGTGCCGGCGTGGTCTGAGAAACGTACGTGCGAGGGTGCATCATGGCGATCTGAGCAATCTCCTTGCGACGTTCCTGTTTTCCGGAAATCTTCTTGCCGTGGAGACTCATCTTCGCGTTCTGCCCGGTGTAGGTGGCCGTGGAAGCCTGCCCACCGGTGTTCGAGTAGACCTGCGTGTCCAGGACAAGGATATTGATGTTCATCCCCGAAGCCAGCAGTCGTGAGAGTGACTGAAAGCCGATGTCGAACATCGCCCCGTCTCCACCGATGCACCAGATCGGCTTCTCCGTCCAGCCGATCTGGTCCCAGCGAGCTCGTACACCCATCGCATCCGCCGGGGCGTTTTCAAACAGCGAGTTGGTCCACGGCACCAGGTAGGGGTTGTAGGGGTACGTCGAAGTGTAGACGGTGTTGCACCCGGTCGCGGCCACGATACCCCATTGGTCACCGTGCTTCTCTCCGGTTGCAGCGCACATCATCCGCAAGGCCGTCCCTTCCCCACACCCCGCGCAACTGCCGGCTCCGCCCACGTAGATGTGGGTCCGTTCCTTGAGCATCATGTCGACCAACACGTTGTCGTTAACGTAGGACTCATCGGTGGGCCCGACCTCCTTGAACATCCGGTGCCCCTTGCGAATCGTCTGCATCAAGTCCTCGGTCTTCTCGACCATCTTCAAGGCCAGGTCATCACAGACCGTCACGCACTCGGCACAACCCTTGCACTTGCTAGGATCGATGATGATCGCCATCCGGCCCCCTTCCTTGTCTTTCTTGCGGGGCTGGTCGTAGTACTTGCGGGTCTTGGACCACTGCTGTTCGAACATGGTCCGGTCCGACTCATCATCGATGTCCCCGAGCTTGTTCTCGAGGTTCGACTCGGCCAACACCTTCCCCAGGATGGCCGTGTCAGGGCACTGGGTCACGCAGTCCATGCAACCGGTGCAGTTTTCGGAAATGTAGACGGGGATTTCCGGCGCCACATAACTAAAATCCCGCAGTGTCGCGGTGCCGGCCGGGATCAGTGAGCGAGCCACCGAGAGATCAGCCTGGAGACTCTTTTCAGCGCTCCCTTCCTCATAGCCGCGAATGATCCGCTCGTTGAAATCCGCGACGTCCAGTACCGGGAGTTCGATGGGTACGTAGTCGGAATCAACGAGCGTTCCGTAGCTATTGTTGTTGAACGGGTCCTGATCGTGGGACGCGTTCATCGACCCGGGTTTTTTGGCAGTAGCCATTGTTGCTCCTTGTTTGCAGCCAACTGCAGAGCCGCCTGCCGCATTCGACCTTTGTCGTTGCGCTAATCGCTCGCAGACTCACCAAGGATCATCTCCCCGGGAACCTGCTGCATTTCACTGTAGCCTCGCTTCACGCAGGTCAGGTTGTCCTGCACGACTTGCTCGCCACGCTTGCCAAAGTATTTTCTCAGGGCTGTCTCGACGCCCTCGTAAACTTCCTCATCACTCATACCGCTCTCGGTCACGTAGGGAGTCAGTTTCAGGAAGGCTCCCAGCAACACGATACCCTGCATCCGCATCTCCAGGTCGGCCACCGAGGCCACTTCCCGTGCGATGCTGACCATGTCGGCAAAGTAGACGTTGAGTTCTTTTTCGCGGATCACTGCCTGCTGGTGTTGCGGAATGCGCGACCAGACGTCGGCGGGGTCTTCGAAATGGCTCTGCATGAAGACCGCCCCCCCCTGGATCACCCCCTTCAACGGTTGGCTACTGGCCAACGCCGTGGTGTCATTGAGGACGACCAGGTCAACATATTCGAGTTCACTATGGGTGAAAATGTGCGAGTCGGCCACGGTCAGGTAATACGTCGTCGGCAGCCCCTTCTTTTCCGATCCGTACTTCGGGTACGCCTGGACGTCCTTGCCGAAGACCTGGCCACCGATTGTGGCGATCACCTTGTTGGAGGTCACCGAGCCGAAACCGCCAACCGAATGCCCCCGCATCGAAAAGGCCCCGTCGGGACGCAGGTCGGGGTCATCTTTCAACTCCAGGGCGAGGGCATGTTTGATACCCACCACGAAGAAGTCCTGGCCCTCGCTGATCATGTTCTGGAATATCGCATTGATATCGCCGGGTCTCACGTCACGACTACCCAGCCCGGCAGCTCCGTGATAGATCCTGGGCACCTGCTCGACCTGCTCGATCCCTCCCTGTCCAGTCATCGCGTCACAGAAGGCCGCCTTGATCTCCCGCGCCAACGGGTTACCGGTCGTCGACAATGGATCATCCATTCGTTCGATCACGGAAAACGCCTTGCAGTGTTTCAGCGCTGCCACCAGTTGGCGAGCCGGAAACGGGCGGTAGCAATACACGTTCAGACACCCGGCCTTGATGCCCTTCTCGTCACGCAGGTAGTCGATCGTCGTCTGTGCGGTCTCCATGTAGGATCCGAGGCCGACCAGGATGTACTCCGCATCCTCGCAACGATACGCGTTGATGAAATCGTAACGACGACCCGTCTTGCGGGCGAATTCCTCGAAAGCGTCCTGCAGGTGGTCTTCGACCTGGTCATAAAACCATCGCTGGGCAATCTTGCCCTTCATGTACGAATCCTGGTTCTGGACGACGCCGGACATGACCGGGTTGGTCGGATCCATGAGGTTGAGCAGTCGCTCTTCGGGCTTGCCAACGTACTCCTTCATCAGTTCCGGCTCACAAAGCAACACAGTCTCGACGGTATGTGTCGTCAGAAACCCGTCCTGGATGTTCATGAACGGCACTTCCGATGACTCGGCGGCTCTCCGGGAAATCAGGCACAGGTCTCCGGCTTCCTGGGCATTGCGGGCGAACAACATTCCCCAGCCGCAATCCGCCACCGCCATCACGTCATCGTGTCCGGCGTGCACGTTGAGGCTGTGACTGGTCAACGCCCGGGCTCCGATATTGAACACCACCGGCAACCGTTTGCCCGAGATCGTGTACAACACCTCCTTCATCAGCACCAGGCCCTGCCCCGAGGTGAAGTTCGTCGCACGGCCTCCCGAGAGGGCGAACCCCTCGCAGATGGTCGCTGAAGAATGCTCGCTCTCGGGCTCGATAAAAACCAGCTGGTCTCCCCAGAGATTGGGAATGCCATTCTGAACCGCCGCGTTGAACCCACTGCCCATTGTCGTGGAACTGGTGATCGGAAACGCACCCGATCCCTGGCAGATCCGCGTCTCAACCCAGACAACCGCCTCGGCCCCGTCACAGGTCACGGGGATTCCGGGATACTCGAATTTCGCTTCGCGAGACTGCGTAGACGGTGTTTTCGTTGTCCCGTCAAGTGTTCCAGTTGCCATCAGGGTAGACCCTCTCCGCCCGGTTCTTTGCCACTGCCCCAGGGGGTTGCCCCTCCTCCACCTCCGAGGAAAGGCCATTATGGCAGGTCGGTCAATGACGGGCAATCCCGGTCCGACTGCGCTGGTTGGGGATAAGATTCGCTCTTGCTCGCTCGGCCGATCCCGTGCACAATCGCCCACCAGAAGCATTTCGCAGCGGCCGTGGGTGACAATGGGACAGAGTTTGTGGCACCGCGTGTATCGACCGTCGATGTGCTGTTGGCCGAGTACGAGCTGACCATAGAAGATCTCGCCGAGCGTGCCGGACTGCAGGTGGACCGCGCGACGGCGATCGTCATGGGCCGATGGACGCCCGCGCCCGCCGAACGCCGTTGTATCGCCGAGGCGTTCGGTGTCGAAATCGAAGCGGTCAGCTGGGGTCACACGATGGATCCCCGCAATGTCCGTTATCGTCAGTTCGGGATGCGAGAGGACTTTTAGGATGGCCTTGAGTGTCTCGGAACTGTGTGAACAACAGCAACTCAGCGTCGAACAACTTACCGAACGGTCCGGACTGGACCCGCAGCGGGTCCTGTCGATCATGCTGGGACGCTGGACCCCTTCCCCAGGGGAGCGGCAGAAAATCGCCGCGTCATTGGGAGTCGATCTCGAGGAGATCTCCTGGGGGCACAAGACGCCGATCCAGCATATTTACGGGCACGGTCCGGGGTAGCTGCGGCCCGTCGAGGGCGTTACATCACGCAATTCGCTCCCCGCCTCTAACCACGTACTGTCAGCAACTCCTGGTAGTGCTGTGCAGCCTTGCTCGTCGACGCCAGCTACGCAGTCAACGAGCGGGATAATCACCCGTCAGTCGGCGCGCGTGGTCCCCCCTTTGGTTTTCGTGTAATCTAATCTATTATTTGGATGACTCAAAACCTCGTGGCCTGTCGGACTTTGCTCGGTCATGCAGCACCTGATGATCTTTTCCCCGGGAGCAAAGATGTCGACTGGCGTCGGGCTGCGCACGGCGATCCTGGTTGTGCTCGCGGTGTCCATTTCAGGCTGCCAGGACTCGGCGGCGCCACGCCGGCAGTCGTCGGCACAATCCGTTTACACGGTTGTGACGACCTGTGGCATGGTCACCGACATCGTCGCCAACGTCGCCGGCAAACACGGACACGTCCGTGGACTGATGGGGGAAGGCGTCGATCCCCACACCTACAAACCGACTCGCAACGATCAAAAGGCACTTTTGGACGCGGATATCGTTTTCTATTCGGGCTTGATGCTCGAGGGACGAATGAGCGACACCTTTCAGCGAATCGCACGCTCCGGGACGCCTGTCTACGCAGTGACCGAACAGATTGCCGAGAATTACTTGCGGAAGCCACCGGAGTTCGCCGGCCACTGGGATCCACATGTCTGGATGGACATCTCTGCCTGGAGTCGTTGCGTCGATGTTGTGGCCAAGGCCCTGCAGGACTTCGACCCGGTTCATTCCGACATCTATCGATCCAACGCCGAACGTTACCAGACCGAGTTGGCGGAGTTGGACGCGTATGTCAAGACGGCAATTGCCTCGATTCCCCGCAAACAGCGTTGGCTGGTCTCGGCCCACGACGCATTCGGCTATTTCTCCCGCGCCTATGGGATCCCGGTCAAGAGTGTCCAGGGCATTTCAACCGAATCGGAAGCCGCCGTTGACGACATCAACGAACTGGTCACGTTTATCGTCGCAAAACAGGTCAAGGCGATTTTCGTGGAGTCCAGCGTCAACCAGAAGAACATCGAGGCGGTCGTGGAAGGCTGCCGGAGAAAGGGGTGGATGGTCGCGATTGGTGGCACACTTTTCTCCGACGCGATGGGTGCCCCGGGGACCTACACGGGAACGTACCTCGGAATGATGGACCACAATGCCACCACGATTGCCAGGGCCCTGGGCGGAAAGGCTCCCGCACGAGGTCGCAACGGCACGTTACCGCGGTCGACCACTCGACAATGACCACCACAGCATCGCGCGAGGATTCGGCGTGAGCACCACCAACCCGTCAGATCCCGCGGCGGTCGAACCGACGTCGAGCCCGCCCGAGCATCCTTCATCTGCGCCGCTGGCGATCCATGACATGACGGTGGCCTATCACCGGCGTCCCGTCCTGTGGGACATCGACTACGATGCTCCGCCGGGAAAACTCGTCGCGATTATCGGCCCCAACGGCTCCGGCAAAACCACGTTCATCAAGGCTGCACTGGACCTTGTGCCCCGCATCTCCGGTGATGTGCGTTTCTTCGGTGAACCGTACCGTCAGGCCCGAACCCGGGTCGGCTACGTCCCGCAGCGTGGCAGTGTCGATTGGGACTTTCCCGTCAGCGCACTCGACGTCGTGGCGATGGGTTTGTACCGGAAGATCGGCTGGTTTCGTCCCGTGACACGTCGCTACCGTCAGCAGGCCCTGGAATGTCTCGATCGGGTCGGCATGGCCGACCTGGCTCGTCGCCAGATCAGCCAGCTTTCCGGCGGCCAACAGCAACGAGTATTCCTGGCACGGGCCCTGGCCCAGTCAGCCGACCTTTACCTGATGGACGAACCATTCGCCGGCGTCGACGCCGCCACCGAGCGTGCCATCGTCGCCGTCCTGCATGAATTACGACAATCCGGAAAGACGGCGCTCGTCGTCCATCACGACCTGCAGACTGTCACCGAGTACTTCGACCACGTCCTGCTTTTGAACATGCGACTGGTGGCCACCGGCCCCACACGTGATGTCTTCACCAACGAGAACCTCCGAGCCACCTACGGAGGAAAACTCGCATTACTCGACCAGGTCGGCCATCGCATGACACTTGGCCAGGGCAATCAATGAGCTCGTCTACATGCCAGTACCGCTCTGGCCTGCGCCCCCGCGTGAGCACTGGCCCTCTCGGCACCGTCGTACGGTTCGCTCACCCCTTCATGGTGACAGGACTGCTGCTGCTGCTGTCGACTCCGTCAAACGCGTTGCCTGCCGTGATCACTTCACAGGCCCCGGCATCACGCCCGACAATGCCTCTTCCCAGTCCCGTCTCGATCAGCGGCGCCACCCCAGCCACTCGCAGCGCACCAGGCAAGTTTGCACGGGCGTTGCTGCTAGAAGACTACAACACCCGTGTCGTTGTCATCGGAACCCTACTGCTGGGCATTGGCTCCGGGATTGTTGGCACGTTCATGCTTCTCCGAAAACGGTCACTCGTCGGTGATGTTGTCAGCCATGCGGCGCTGCCGGGAATCGCGATGGCATTCCTGATCGTCGAAATCACCCAGCCCGGCACAGGGCGTTCGATGCCGCTGTTGCTGGTCGGCGCGTTGCTGGCTGGCCTGGTCGGCGTCGGCTGCACGATGGCCATCAGCCGCTTCAGCCGCATCAAACAGGACGCAGCGCTAGCAATCGTGCTCAGTGTTTTCTTTGGCCTGGGCATCTCGCTGTTCACGATCATCCAGAAGCTTCCCACCGGAAACGTTGCCGGCCTGCAGCAATTCATCTATGGGCAGACGGCTTCGATGACGTCAGGCGACGTACGGCTGATTGCCCTGGCTTCGCTTGCTGTATTGGGCATCGCGTCCCTGTTGTTCAAGGAAATTGCTTTGCTCTGTTTTGACGAACAGTTCGCTCGCAGCAACGGCTGGCCAACCGGTGGGCTGGATTCGATCCTGATGGCGCTGGTGGTCAGCGTTGCGATCATTGGCCTGCAAAGTGTAGGTCTGCTGCTGGTGGTCGCCCTGCTGATCATCCCTGCCGCCTCGGCAAGATTCTGGACCGAACGACTGGGACCGATGACAATAATTGCCGCCTGCTTTGGCGGCCTGTCGGCCTGGCTTGGCGCTGTCACCAGTTCGATGTTTGCCAGGTTTTCGGCCGGGCCGGTCATTGTGCTGGCTGGCACGCTTTTCTTCCTGTTCAGCATGACATTCGGAACACGCCGCGGCATCGTTCGCCGGCTGCTTCTGCAACTCGCCATGCGTCGCCGGGTGGGTCGTCACGATCTGGCACGAACCATCTACGAGTTCCTTGAGCCCGAGTTGCCGTTGCTGGAGTCTTCCGCACATCCCGGCAGCGGCGATCCCCTCTGTATCCCCCTGCTGGTTTTGCAGGATCTGTTGGGCCGTCGGACCTGGTCACCGAAACGTCTCGGGCGGCTAATACAATCTGCCTGCCGCCACGGGCTGCTGCAAGTGGAACCAAAGGGTTGGCGACTGACCAGCGAAGGCGCTCGCCATGCCCGACTGGTCGCCCGAAATCACCGGCTCTGGGAAACCTATCTCATCCTGCACGCCGACGTCGCCCCAAGCCACGTTGACCGCAATGCGGACCTGATCGAACACGTGCTCGAGCCGGAATTGATCGAGCAACTCGTCGAGGCCGTCATGGACCGTTATCCACAGATGGATATGCCCCCCAGCCCACATCCCCTGGCCCAGGGTTCATGACACCGCAACTCGACATGCTGACGACGATCAAGACCATCCTGCTCGATGAATGGTTTCTACTCGACACGTGGATCGTCGTGACCGCGGCGTTGGCCGCAATGGGTTGTGCGATTCCCGGAACTTTCCTCGTGCTGCGACGGCAAAGCATGATGGGCGATGCACTGACGCACACCGTCCTCCCTGGGATCGTGGGCGCTTTCATAATCTCCCATGCGATGAAGACATCAGGATGGTTCGCCGCCACTGGCGGGGAACAGCCATATGCCTTCGATGCAATCACTTACACAATGATGTTCGTCGGTGCTGTAGCAATCGGTGCTCTGACGGCCGTTCTCTCCGAATGGGTCCAAAGACAGGGACGGGTCGAGAGTTCCGCAGCGCTGGGAATCGTCTACACGTCTCTGTTCGCCGTCGGGCTGCTGATGATTCGCCTCTTTGCCGACAGCGTCCACATCGATCCCGATTGTGTCCTCTATGGCAGCGTCGAAACCGTCTGGGTCACCGGGGACGGCGTACCCCGGGCTGCCCTGGCCAGCGGCGGCGCATTAGTGCTGAACACGCTGCTCGTCGTCGCTTTCTTCAAGGAACTCCGCGTCAGCACTTTTGACCCTGACCTGGCAATCTCACTGGGCATCAACTCGACGGCCATACATTATGGCCTGATGGCGATCACGGCAGTGACGGCCGTCGCGGCATTCGAGAGTGTCGGCAACATCCTGGTCATTGCAATGCTGATCGTTCCTCCAGCAACCGCTCACCTGCTGACCGACCGCCTCTGGCTGCTGATCGTTCTCAGCGTCACCGTCGCTGCCGCCAGCGCATGGCTCGGCCACGCGTTCGCCCTGATTCTTCCCACCCTGCTGTTGACGCCCTTTGCCGACGCGCCGTTGCTCAGGAGTGTCAACATCACCTCGCTTGACGCCAGCACGGCCGGAATGATGGCCACGACCTCGGGTTTGTTGTTTCTTCTGGCCTTGCTGCTAGGCCCCCGCCACGGCCTGGTGATTCGCCGGTTGCATCGCGGGTTCTTGGCAATCCGTATCGCCGCCGAAGATCTGCTCGGGGTGATCTACCGGAACCAGGAAGACCCGGAGACTGTCAACCCGGCGATCCTCACAGATCGCTCGCTGACAAGGAGGTTGGCAGTGTGGTGGCTGAGACGACGTGGCCTGGTCACGGGCTCCTCAACCTCCCCCGTCCTGACCTCAAGTGGCCATGCATCCGCTCGGCAACTCGTACGCGCCCACCGCCTCTGGGAGAGCTATATGGCGCATCATTTCAATGTTCCTGCCGACCACCTCCACGAAATGGCCCACCGGGTCGAACACTTCCTTGACCCGGAACTGCGAGACCAGATCGCCGAAGAACTCGACGGTCCCCAGAGAGACCCGCACGGACGCGAGATCCCACTCGACGAGCCAGATTGAAGCAACCCCAGGGCGGTTGCTATCGACTAGAGCGCGACAATCTCGATCTTGCGAAATTCCAGTGTGCCGCCTTCTCCCTGGATTCCTATGTGCCCTTTACGGACCGCCAGTCCGTCGGCGACGGTGATCCGCTGCCCGTTCAACGACACTTCGACACGGCCGCCCATCGCGTGGATGCGGTACTCCTGCCATTCCCCGGCCGGCTTCAGTGCCTTCTGCAATAACTTCTCATCCTTCTGCACTCGCGGCTTCGCCAGACCCCGGTTGTAGATCGAACAGATCGAGATGTCGTCCTTGGTCTGAACCTGGTACCCCACGTTGGGTCCAGGATGGTTGTCCGCACGAAAGAAGATTCCACTGTTTGAGTTCTTGTCGACAAATCGAAAGACCATGCGCAGTTTGAAATCCTGCCACGTCTTTTCCGTCCGCAACCACCCCCCGCCGCGATTCAAAAAGATCACACCGTCGCGAACCGAGAACTTTCCTTTACGCATGATCTTCCAGCCGGCAAGGTCCTTGCCGTTGAAAAGTGACTGCGACTTTTCCGGCCTTGGTGATGCGAGCGCCTCAACTCCGACAGGTACTGACCCCAACAGCAACCAGCCACAGGAAAACGCCAGCAACCAGCCGACCGCTCGTCCATAGAAACCCATTGTCAATTCTCCATTGCTGTTTCACCTTGGGGCCCCCGGAAAAATCGCCGCCCCTTCAACTCAAAACGTGGCAGACTACCCGGCGCGACCGCCTCGACTTCGACCTGAAAGTGCAATGAACGCATGATCGCAGCGGTCACTTCCGCGGAAACCTCTTCACCATTGGCTCCGGTTGCCGACTCGACCTGGATTACCAGGTGATCCATCGCTCGCTCCGTTCGCACCTCCACCCGGAATTCCGACACGGCATCCACCTGCCGAATTACGGACTCAATACTGGAGGGAAAAACATTGTTGCCCCGAATCGTGATCATGTCGTCGGCACGCGAGAGAATGCCTCCATCGAGTCGCAGCAAACAACGACCGCAGCCACACGGTTGCTGGTCGACAACCACCAGGTCACCGGTTCGATATCTCAGCACCGGACTGCCTCCACGGCCGAGCGTCGTGATCACCAGTTCTCCCTGCTCTCCGGCAGGTAGTGGTAGCAGCGTCTCGGGGTCGATCACTTCCGCGACGTAGTCTGACTCCAGAATGTGCATGCCGCCTGGCGCTTCGTCGCACTCGACCGCAACTGGACCAAGTTCGGTCATGCCCCAATGGTCGATCACTCGCGCTCCCCACGCCTTTTCGATCCTGCCTCTCACCCCCGGCACACTGCCTCCCGGCTCTCCCGCCACGATCAGCATTCGGACCGAACCAGTCGCCAGATCTCGATTCTCAACACTGGCCACTTCCGCCAACCGCAGGGCGTAGGTCGGTGTACAACACAGGACCGTCGCCGAGTTCTCGTCGATCATCCGCAAACGGGACTCACTGGACATTCCGCCCCCTGCCAGGCACAAGTGGCCGGCCTGCTGCGCGGCTTCGAAGGCAGACCAGAAACCGATGAACGGTCCGAAGGAAAAGGGGAAACAAAATCGGTCTTCAGGGAGCACACCGGAAATCCGAAAGATCTGTTCCCAGCTTTTGAGTAATCTGCCCCAGGACTCAGCAGTGTCCAGCCAGCGAAGGGGCCTGCCGGTGGTTCCTGATGTCTGGTGCAGACGCGTGTAGGCGTTGATCGGGGAACTGAGATTCGTCCCGTAGGGTTGCTGCCTGTCCTGGTCGTCGACCAATTCCTGTTTCGTACACAAGGGCAGTTGCGAGAGACTGGCAACGTTGTCCAGCGACTCGATCAGCGCCTTGGACTTGTCCCACCCCGCGTTACTCAACTTCGCCCGCCAAAAGGGATTCTGCTCCCAGAGATCTGAGATCAGCCCGCGCAAGAGCTCAACCTGCGACGCCTCGACTTGATCTCGTGTGCGATCTTCAGGGAAAACCATCCACGCCTCGCGTTTGCATCAGTCCCCCAAAACAGCGTCTCGGGACACCTCGATTGTAGCGACCACCCGATGTTGCTGAACCACTCAAGTGGGCATTTCGAACCGCCGAGAATAGAAGTGAGGGACTGCGCTGTCGATCCGCAACATGCCGGGATTGCACACCATGAACCAGCCGACCATCGATACGCGAACTTTTCGTCTCGGATACCTCACGGCCCTGGAAACTGACGACGGGGCTTTCGTCGCTGGGCTGCTGGTTACAAACCGTTTTGGACGTCCTCTTGAGTTTCAATGCACCAGCGCCGTTCGGCCAACTCACGCTCAGACACTGCTTTACGGCGCGACACTGCGCCCCTTCCTCCTGGGCGAATTGATGGGCCGCGCATTGCTCGATCGCCTGGCAACGGCGCCAGATCTGCTGTTGACCGACAACGATGCGATCCTCGAACTCCGCAACCATGTCGGGGTTCCGATGGCGCGAGTTGGTGCTGACCTGCCTTCCAACGATGCCACGGATACCGCGCCGCCACTGGGCCGTGTGCGGATCGGTCAACGCATCCTGACAATTCACACGTCCCACCAGTCCGACGTTGCCGCGTTACACCAGGGTGCGACACGCATTTCTGCCGACGCGGATCTGCAAGAGCCCCTCGAACGTGTCCGGCAGGCGCTCGAAGAAACTCTCCGCGGCCAACAGGCGGGAATTGCCAGTGACCTCAAGGACTGACCAGTCGCGGCGTGCCCCCGAACAGCCTCCGGTCACCGCCCGGATCATACCGCTACATCTCAACGTCGAACTCTTCGCGTCGGGACTTGGTGCCGGCATCACACGTGCCCCACGTTGCGATCTCGAGCACGTGCCCCTGATCACCCCTCCGCGGTTTCAGCCGGCATGGCTTCCTCACTGGCCTCAGTTGCAGACGATCGGTCTAGAGTTTCCCGAGGCCTCGTTTCTGGACGTTGGTCACAACGACTGCATCGCTCCCGCACATGACACGCCTTGCCAGCCGCAGTCAACCACGCCCACACCCTCCTCGCAGACACCCCAACGCAAACCGACCCGTTTATCGATTTCCGACACGGCCCTGTCGATCTCTGACCGTCTTTACTGCTTGCTGCAACCCCCCCTGGAATCGCTTCTGTCCGGACAGGAGCTGGTCATGCCTTTCGAGCCGTTCCCCTTCCAGTACGAGGGGATTGCCTGGCTGTTCTCACATTCCGCAGCACTGCTGGCCGATGAGATGGGGCTGGGAAAGACGATGCAGGCAATCAGCGCTATCCGGTTGCTGCTCCGTGCAGGACACATTCGCAGTGTGCTCCTGGTCTGCCCAAAACCGCTGATCACCAACTGGCAGCGTGAACTCGCGATGTGGGCAGAAGAACTTCCTGTGCTGCCGATCGAGGGGCCTGCCTCTCGACGGCAAATGCTCTGGCAGGTCCCTCAGGCACCGATCAAGATCGCCAATTACGAGTTGCTCGTGCGGGATTTCGAGATGATCGGGGAGGATGACTTTCCCGCTTTTGACCTGGTCGTTCTCGACGAGGCGCAGCGTATCAAGAACCGCGGTTCGCGAACTTCGCAGACCGCTCGCGCATTAAAGAGCCAAAGATCGTGGGCTCTGACCGGCACACCAATGGAGAATCGCCCCGATGAATTCGTCACCCTCCTGGAATTCCTGAGGGCCACCCCCGACAAGAGTGCCCTCGACATCGGTCAGCTGAATCGCCTTGCTCGCGAATACGTACTCCGTCGGACCAAGGACCGCGTCCTCAAAGACCTGCCGCCTCGCCTGGATCGTGACGAGTATCTTCAACTCAATCCCGCCCAGGAAGCAGCGTACCGTACGGCCGAACGTGACGGCGTGGTGCAACTCAACGAACTGGGTGAGTCGATCACGATCCAGCACGTCTTTGAATTGGTGTTGCGACTCAAGCAAATCGCCAACTTCGACCCCCTCACCGGTCAAAGCTGCAAATTGGACCGACTGTCCGCCGAGATGGAAGAGATTGCCTCCAGCGGCGGCAAGGCGATCCTGTTCAGCCAATGGACAAAATGCCTGGACTGGCTGGCCCGTCAGCTTGAGCACTTACAACCGCTTGTCTTCCATGGCGGCGTCGCCTCAGCTCAACGGGACGCGACCCTTCACAGGTTCGAACACGACCCCGACGCTCACCTGATCCTGATGAGTTACGGCGTCGGCGCCGTTGGCCTCAACCTTCAGTTCGCCGGCTACGTGTTCCTTTTCGATCGATGGTGGAACCCGGCCGTAGAAGACCAGGCAATCAACCGTGCGCACCGAATCGGCCAGCAGAACCCCGTGCTGGTGACGAAGTTCATCTGCCGGGACACGATCGAGGAACGGATCGACCGGGTGCTGAAACAAAAACGAGATTTGTTCAACCTCGTTCTCGGCGACTCGGATATCAGCAACGTCAGCCTCAGTCTCGATGCCCGGGAAATCTTTGGCCTGTTCGACCTCAAAACCGGCCACGGTGCCGACGCCCGCAGCATCTCGCCGCAAGAGCCCGTCGACAACTAAGCGCCCAGGTCTTCTACGGCCTCGATGACCCTCGCTTCGGCCGCCGCGAGTTCGCGTTCGCAATCAACAACCAGCAAGATCAATCCGGCTGGCGCGACTGCCGGTCCCCTGGGCGAATATCTCACCAACTGACGGATTCCCGGAATCTCATCAGCGAGATCCCGCAGACGGTCATCCACGCCTTCCGTGTGACCCCATCGCACCTGAAGCACAGTCGCTGCCCCAGTTGTCGCAACTCGATCGAGCCACCCCAATGCCAGGCGTCCCATAGTGAATCGTGCATTCACATCCTGCAGAGGCCGCCATCTCGCCTCTCCCGCCGGATCCCGGTACAGCATCGCGTCGATGCCTAACGGGCCGAAATAGCCCGTTTCACCGATCCTTGTGACCACCGGTTCAAGCATCGACAGCAACGTGCCAAGTTCTTCTACCGCCCCACGGACGCCTGCGGGCCGGATTCGCGTCCCGCGATACCTTCCGTCCGAGGTACTCAGGAGTTGCGTCACGCCACATAAGCGAAACGTTCCGTTTCGCTCGACATGAAACTGAACTCCGAACTCTTCGAGAGCATCCAGCCACGGTTCGACGAACAACACTCCATCGATCCGCAACCGACCCTGAGCCCATCCGCCAAGCGAGTCATCCACCACCGCCTCACGACCTCGACGCTGCTGACGGCCCGCCATTCCCAGATCCCCTTTGAGGATCCAGCCCTGCCCTTGCGATGTCGCGGCAGCGAGTTTGTCCCGCAGCTCGTCGATCCCACTGACCACGTCGGCACCTTCCAGTGCCGGCAACCCTCGCGCTGCCTCTCCCCATGCCCATCGTCTTCGATTCAGGGTCTTTACCACATCCAGATCTGGAATATCGGCAGCACACCCCACAATTCTCGCCAGTTGTGCTGACGAATGATTCCAGCCCCAGGGAATGACTTGGGAGATCCCCGTGTCGGGGAGCCAGGGCGGTGGCGCACCCCCCTTACCGGAAAGCGTCCCCGCGAGTTGATCCTCGGCAAGGACTCGATCGCCGTCCTCGAAAATCGGCTGCCAGCACTCGGCCAGGCCTTTGGTCGAGTGCATTACCGACGCTGGAATCGCCTTGCCCTGCAATTCGATCTCGAACCCGAAGTTCGACACAAACAGTCGCGTCATCCGCTCATTCTGTTCCAGTGGACGATTCTCTCTCCAACGCGTGTTCAACCTTCCGGCACGCGGATGCTGCTGCGATGGCCAGCGCTCTAGAAAACAATCTCCAGCACTTGTTCCTCCTTGAGCATACGAGACTGAATACGGATCCTATCACGCACCAGCTTCTTGGCCGGCGGGACGCGAATCAATATCTGTGCGATCCGGTTTCTGACCGGAAGAGAATCAGCCTTTCTGATCACCGGCACCGCCTTGCCCTTGCGAATCGTCAGCGTCACGTTCGGCCAACGACGATCCCAGGGGATCGTCTGATGATACTTGTCACTGCCTTCGACTTCGCCACTGAGATCCCTGGCGCGGTAGCGTCTGACGCCATCGGGAAGTCGAACCTGGATCACGATCGTGTACGCCATTTCCGGCAACGGGTCGACGGGGACCGTCCAGGCGGAAAAACTGCCCTTGCGCACCACTCGTGCTCCATCGGGCGCCTTGAGCAACCCGCCGTCACCTGCACCGGCTTGGTCTTTCGACACAGAGGCGAGAATCGACTCTGTCAACTGTTCCTCCAGCACGTCGGACCGATCGCTCTCGACCGCAACGCGGGCCGGCCGCTTCTCCTGCATGTCGTTTCTTTGCGTCTGGGCGTCCAGGACAACTCCTACCGATTCGGGCAAGGAGGGCGGACGTTCGTCGGAGCGACCCCATTCCGTGGACAGCGGTGACCTGTCGACCAACTGGTCGATGATCAACAGCGAAAGGCCGGCCGTCACCAGCAGATGCAGTGTCAGCGAGGTGCCGTAACCAGCCAGCCAGTGCCGGGTCCCGCTACGGCTTCCCGCCATTCCTACCTCCGGCGCACGATTGCCTGCACGTCCTTCAAGCTGCTTTTGCCGACGCTCGTCCACTGAGTTCCTTTGTGTTTTGCTGCTGAAGAGTCTCGGAAGTTTCGGCACGGCTTTCTGCGCCAAACTCTCTTGGTGACGCGTTCGGTGGCGTCCCGTTCATCCTAACCCCCGTTGGCAGCTCGGCAAGCACCAACCAGTTCATGCAGGTTTACGGATCCATTGCGCAACCTGCCGTCCCGGCACCGAGAGCGGCCGTCGAGACAACTCATCGATCGGGATCCACTCCGCTCTCTCCCCTCCATTCCATTCGCCATCGACCCACGACACATCGGCCGCCTGCAGATGGATTCGAAACCGCGTTACGCCATGCCGAAATTCACCAAGTTGTCTGCAAAACTCGATATCGATCCCCCGTGCACGCATCTCCCGGACAAGATCGAGGATTGTTGTCGGCTGATCGAGAGTCTCACCTCGGGCCCGACTGATCAGTGGGAAGCCCCACAAGCCGGGCCAGCGTCCTTCTTCCGAGTAGCGAATCATCAACACGTCACCGGATCTCTTGATCACGACGGCTGTCTCATGCAATTCGGTAATCCGGGCCCGCCGACGCCGCATCGGGACTCGTGAGGTAATCCCCAGACGAAACGCCTGACAATTCAGTCGGACTGGACATTCTTCGCACAAAGGTTCTGATCGGCAGACGGTTGCGCCCAGGTCCATCAAGGCCTGGTTGAATTGGCCGGGGCGCGCCGGCGGCACAACCCGTTCGGCGAAAGCCCACAACTGTTTCTGACCAGAAGCCCTGGCGGGATCATCGACCATTCCCAGCAAACGGGAATACAGCCTCAGCGTGTTGGCTTCCACGATGGGAGCGGCTTCATCAAAGGCAAACGACGCAATCGCCGATGCCGTGTAGCGACCGACCCCAGGCAAACACTCAATCGCGTCCGCCGAACGCGGCCACACCCCTTCCCATTCCTCGACGATCATTGTGGCCGCGCGATGAAGGTTGCGGGCGCGACTGTAGTAACCCAGGCCTTCCCATACCCGTAACACCGCTTCCTCGCTCGCTTGAGCCAGGCTCGTGACAGTGGGAAATTCGTCGAGGAACTTTTCCAGGTACGGAACGACCGCGGCAACGGTCGTCTGTTGCAACATGATCTCGCGAACCCAGACACTGTACGGATCGGCATCCTCTTTCCAGGGCAATTCTCGCCCGTGGAGTCGATACCAACGTCGAACACGGCGGCGAAAAGCAGCCACCCACTGACTGGTTCCGACATCAGAAGTCAATGATCATGCCTCCGCGTTTCCACAATCGGCCCGTCAGCTAACCGGTTGACGGGCTCGATTGCAGCTCGTCTTCCCCGAAACGCCTGGGAAGCAATTCGCTCAGCTGAACAGTTTCCCGACCGCCGTGGGAATCGGCAAGAACGATCTCCAACTCCTCGCAGAATTCCGCCAACACCTGTCGGCAGGCGCCACAGGGAGCCACCGGTCCCGGCCCCTCCACGGCCACCACCAGCCGTTTCCAGCCCAGAACACCACGACTGATCGCCGCCCCCACAGCGACCCGCTCGGCACACATTGTCAGCCCGTAACTCGCATTCTCGACGTTACACCCGAGCACCACACGACCGTCGATCGCCTCGATCACAGCTCCGACACCAAACTCCGAATACGGAACATGCGCTCCTTCACGAGCCTTCAACGCCTCTTCAATCAACAGCTCAAGTGAGGAAACATTCATCATCAGCTCCATTGCGCCTGCCGGCCCGGGTGTCAGATGAACATGCCCGCCATCGTCGCGGTCATCCAGGAAGCCATCGCCCCGCCAAGCATCGCCCGGGGGGCCAGACGGGCGATATCAGTCTTCCGGGACGGTGCCAGGGGAGTGATGCCGCCGATCTGAATTCCGATCGACGCGAAATTGGCGAAACCGCACAGGGCATACGCTGCCATCTGTGCGGATCGCTTGTGCTGGAAGGGATTCTCGCCATCCGGCAGCATCGATTCCAGTTGCGTGAACGCCACGAATTCATTGATCGACAACTTTGTTCCCAACAGTGAACCAAACAGCTGGCAGTCATGTGTCCCCTCGATGCCCATCAGCCAGGCCACTGGCGAGAAGATCCAGCCAAAGATCTTTTCCAACGACAACCCGACCTCCCCCAGTGGCCAGTCGATCAACGTCACCAATCCGGTAAAGGCAATCAACATGGCGATAACGTTCAGCCACAATTTCAACCCGTCGGTGGTGCCGTTGGCGGCGGCTTCAACAATATTGCTGGCGTTACGTTCGACTCGAAACTCAATCCGGCCCCCGGTTTCTGACTCCTCGGTTTCGGGCAACATGAGTTTGGCGATCAGGAATGCCGCCGGTGCACTCATCACCGAAGCTGCCAACAAATGCGCACCGAACTCTTCACCGAGAACACCGATATAGACGGCCAGTACCGAACCGGCGATCGTGGCGAACCCACCGGTCATCAAGGCGTTCAGTTCTGATTGTGTCAATTTCTCGATGTAGGGCCGGACCACCAGCGGCGCCTCGGTTTGACCAACGAACACGTTGGCCGCGACTGCCATCGATTCCGCCCCGGACACCCCCAGCAGCACCGACATCACGCGGGCCAGTCCGTACACGAGCAACTGCATGATGCCCAGGTGATAGAGCACAGCCATCAATGCCGAGAAGAAAATGATGGCCGCCAGGCCGCTGCCGGCAAATGCGAAGATGAACGCGTTCTTTTCTCCCACGGCTTCAGCCATGACGGCGCGGTCCGCCAACGGACCGAAAACCAGTTTCCCGCCCGGTTCTGCCATGCTGATCAATTTGCGGACCGCGTCGGACGCCCCGGCAAAGACGCGTCCGCCGATATCAGTCCCCAGGATCAACGCTGCCAACAAGGCTTGCATCAGCAAGCCGAAGAAGACGATCCGCCATGGAATCCGTCGCCGATCCGAAGATAACGCCCAGGCCGCCAGGCAGAAGAAGGCCAATCCCAGCAGGCCGCGTGCGACCGTCATGCCTTTTCCTCATTCGTCGAATTGGCTGCAATCGTTGCCATCACCAATGGCTCCGGATCGTACGACACCTCATCAACCCCGATCGCCGAAACAGCAAGGGCCTCGGCCCGGGTAAACAGCCCGGCATCTGCTGCCATCAGTTCCATTACGGTCTCCCCTTCCCGAACACTCGACCCCAGCGGGTGACAAATACGAATTCCGGCACCCGGATCGATTTGTTCCTGTCCGCTCCGGCGCCCGGCCCCAAGCAAGCTCGCCGCCCTTCCCAGACCGAGTGCGTCCAGTCTGACAATCGTGCCGTCCCCGGGCGAGCCAATCGCCCGTCTTTGCGTGGCCTGCGGCAGGCTTGCAGTGTTGTCGATCACACTCGCGTCCCCACCCTGCGCCGTCACCATTCGCACCAATCGCTCCAGTCCATGACCCGAATCCAGGGCCTCTTCGGCACGTCGCCGCGCGCGGGGCACCGACTCCTCGAGGCCGGCCCCGGCGATCATCTGCGCCACCAGTGCCAGGCACAGTTCCCGCAGGTCGGGGGGGCCCTCACCCTTGAGGCAAGCGACCGCCTCGGCGACTTCCAGGGCGTTTCCGACCGTCAATCCCAGCGGGGTGGACATTCTTGTCAGCAAGGCCACCGTTGCCAGTCCCGCGGCTTCCCCCCGGGCCACCAGTTCGCGAGCCAGCGTTTCACTCTGCTGCCTCTCGGAAAACACGGCCCCCGAGCCACACTTGACATCGAGCACGAGTGCCGAGATCCCCTCGGCGAGCTTCTTGCTCAGGATCGAGGCGCAGATCAAAGGAACACTGCCGACGGTACCCGTCGCATCGCGAAGACCATACAGCACACGATCGGCGGGCGCGATTCGCTTGGTGGCACCGCAGATCACACAACCGGCAGTGGCCACGACGTGATGAATTTCTTCGACGCCGAGGTCCACGCGAAAGCCTGGAATCGACTGCAACTTGTCCAGCGTTCCGCCGGTGTGGGCCAGGCCTCTTCCCGAGAGCATCGGGACGTCGATTCCACAGGCGGCGGCCAGCGGCGCGACCACCAGGGACGTCTTGTCGCCCACGCCACCGGTCGAATGCTTGTCGGCAGTCGGCCGTTGAAAACTGGCAGGATCAAAACGCTCTCCCGTTTCGACCATCGCGGCAAGCAGGTGGTCGGTCTCCTCCTCATCAAGGCCGACCAACACAATCGCCATCAACAGGGCCGCCACCTGCCCTTGCTGCCATTCTCCATCAAGCACACCGCAGATGAACTCCGAGATTTGACCGGCGGTCAAGCGGCCGCCATCGCGTTTGCAGCGGATGATGTCCACTGCCGACATCTCGTGTTCCCGGAGCCCAGATTCGCAAACACTATCTGACCGTCATCACACGCCCTGTGTGTCGCTCGGGCCATCCCCCCCTCCCGAGACATGACACGAACAACACCGCCGTCGTAGCGTACCGGCGCGTGGACTAGATGGTCACTTCATCGACCCAGTCATCGAAGAATTCAAACGTCTCGTCGATATCGTCCGCCTGGTTACCCATCAACTCAACAGCGTAGTCTACACCCTTGTCCGATCCTGTCCCGCCGGCCAGCAGATCGTAACCCGCCTGGCCCTTGATCCAGTCATCGCCGTCTTCACCGAACATCAGGTCATGATCGTTGCCGCCCCGCAGCGAGTCATCTCCCAGGCTACCAAGCATCGTGTCGCGACCACTGTTGCCATTCATGGTGTCGGCACCAGCATGCCCCTGCATGGCGTCGGCGCCTTTCCCGCCGAACAACACGTCATCACCCTCGTTGCCCTTCACCGTGTCGTCGCCATCGTCCCCATACACCAGGTCGTCATCCTCGCCACCGGTCAGCGAGTCGTTGTCCCGTTGCCCGTAGAGGATGTCGGCATCGCCACCGCCGTCGATAATGTCATCGCCACTGCCGCCGAAGATGGTGTCGGAACCCTCGTTGCCGGAAATCTCGTCGTTGCCCGGGCCGCCGTTGATTCGGTCATCCCCCAGCCCGCCGCTCATCGTGTCGTCGCCCCCGGAACCCCAGAGGATCACCTGGCCGCTGAAGGCCGAAGCGTCGATCGAGTTGGCACTCGCGCCACCGATCAACTTGAGGTCCTCGACAGTCTGCACGATGTCGGTACCCATTCCGGTCAACTGGCTGTCGCTGGCGACGAAATCCCAATCGCCGGTTTCGTACAGTCGGTCGTAACCGTCGCCACCCTTCAACTTGTCGTTGCCGAGTCCACCCCGGATCGTGTCGTTGGCCCCCTGGCCGTTGACCGTGTCGTTGCCTTCGCCCCCATACATCAAATCCCGGTCGCCACCGCCAACCAACTTGTCGTCGCCTTCTCTTCCGTCAAAGGTGTCGTTGCCGGAGTTCCCGTTGAGGTAGTCGTTGCCCAGTCCGCCGATCAGCGTGTCCGCCCCGTTGCCACCAAAGAACATGACCGGCAGCGTGGCTTCGACGGCGCTGAACTTGTTCGCCTCGTCATTGCCGACAATCGAGATCAGTTCCACCGACAGCAGTTGATCATTCCCGATGTCACCGCTCAGCGTCGTGTCGGTCACGTACACGGTCACGCCGTCATCGGCCCCCAACCAGGCGATGAGTTTATCGTAGTCGTCACCACCATCGATAATGTCGTCACCGATACTCCCTCGCAGCCTGTCGTCTCCTGGCCCCCCATAAAGAGTGTCGTCACCGGTGTTGGCCAGCAACTTGTCGTTGCCTTCTCCTCCGGTGAGAAGATCGTTGCCGAATCCACCGAACAGCGTGTCGTTGCCGTCGCCGGCAGTCAGCACGTCATCCCCGTCCTTGGCGTTGAGTTTGTCGTTGCCGTCACCACCATCGAGCGAGTCTCCGCCCCCGCCGCCGGTCAACCGGTCGTCACCGTCGGTGCCGAACAGTGAAACCGAACCCAGGTCGTAACTGCTGGCATCGATCGTGTCGTTGCCCAGCCCGCCGTTGAGTACAAACTCCTCGACCGCGCTGAAACTGTCAGTTCCTGCCCCGGTGAGGGTGGTGTTTGTCAGTGTCTGGCTTCCATCAACGGTTTGTTCAATACGATCGGTGCCGTCACCGCCATTCAGCTCGTCGTCGCTGGCGGCACCGTAGAGCGTGTCGTTGCCGTCACCACCGTTGAGAATCACTGATCCCCCGAAACCGGAGGCATCGAGCACGTTGTCGCCCGCACCGCCGCTCAACTCGGCGAGCTCGATCGCGTCAAGTGAATCCGTCTGGCTCACCAGCCCATCATCCACCGTCAGTGACGTCGTGAGCAGGACGAAGTCCGCATCGGCCACCTCAACAATCGTGTCCGTACCGCTGCCACCAAAGATTTGATCGTCACCACCACCGCCACCGGGCGAATCGTCTCCCGTACCACCATTGACGATGTCGTCGCCGAGTCCACCACCGAGCAGGTCGTCGCCAGCATCACCGCTGATCGTAAGCGAGTCTGGATAGGTGGAGGCATCGACTGTGTCGTCACCATCGCCGGCGTTGACGGTCACGGCGACTGCCAGCAGCGGGTCCATCGGCGTCATCGTCAGCCGGTTGTCTCCTGGACCGGCATTGATCACCAGCGAGGTCGCAGGATTCTGGAAACTGAACACACCGAAGCTGGAAGCTCCTGTTGATTCAATCAACGAATTCCCGGTCCCCGAGGCATTTCGCGTCAGCATCTCGTGGTCGCCGGCAAATCCGCTGTCGAGGGTTATCATCCGGTCGCTGGCCGCGGTGTGGTCAACCATCGCCTCAACGTTGACATAGCTTATCGAACTCGCATCGAGGCTGATCGAGGCCGCGCCATCACCGGTGATCGTATAGTCCACCGTTGTGAATCCGGCACCGGCATTGATCAACTGCACCACGTCGGCGCCGGTCTCACTGACACCGTCCAGTTGCAACCCGTTGGACGGAATCGGATTTCCGCCAACAAAATCGACGATGAACAGGTCGTCACGTATACCGGGTTGGTCCCCGGTCAGAGGCAGCATGGTGACCAGGTCCGTCGTTGACAGGAACAACACGCTGTTGAGCAACACTTCGATCGTGTCCGGAGTCCCGGGGATCAACGAGATTTCCCAGATGTCCGGAGGATCCTCGTCATCGAGAATTGTTCCCACGCCCGGTGATCCGCCGTTGAGAATCGCCGCCGCGTCGGCAACGCCATCCTTGGTTGCGTTGCTCAAAGTGGCAAAGATCCGTTCATCCGGTTCGAGCAACACGTCCCCGTTGACGGTGACGCTGGTGGTCACCAGCGTTTCATTCGGATTGAACGTCACCGTCACAGCATTCAGCGCATCGTAGTCGTTCCCGGCTGTTGCCGAACCGAACAAGGTGCTGATATCGACGCCCGGGGTTGCGCCCCCGCTGAGGTTGTTCGTGGCCACCGACAGTTCCGCCACATCATTACCGGCCAACAGCCCAATGAACTCGATATTCACGGCGGCGATGTCGAGCGGGCCCCCTGTCACCAAAACATCACCACCGGAAATATTCGTCAACGATTCCAGTTCGGCCTGCATCGCGGCGGCCGTGGCGTCAAATGGGATCGCGCCGGTTGTCTCCAGCCCGAAGGTCAAGTTGAAGTCGCCACCGGTAGGTCCACCGGTCAGAACAACCTCTTGCACCTCGTTGCCATCGCTGGTCTGAAATTCCACGGTGACCGGCACGGCACTGGGCTGGGCCAGTGTTACGGCGAAATCGAGCAACACCGTGCCGAAATCTTCTTCGGCAATCGACGGAGTGTCCAGCAGGAAGGAACTGTCATCGTTGAGAATGCTTCCTTCGCCTTGCCCGTCCTCGATGTTGACAGTCGTGCTCAGATCCAACAACACGGTCTCGTGCGGCTCGACGTCGCCATCCCCGTCGACGGTGATCGTGACCGTCTGTGACAACTGGGCGGGGTCGGTCGGGTCAGTAAACACCACCTGGCCGCTGGCCGCCGTGTAGTCGCTGCCGGCGGTGGCAGTTCCGTTCGCTGTCGCGTAATTGACCGTGATTGCCTGGATGGCATCGATCGGTTCGACCAGGCTGATGGTGAAGACCAGGTCGACGGTTCCCGCATCGGTTTCGACCACCGAGGGATCCGAAACCGTGACGGCAGTGTCATCGTTGAGGATCGACACCACCGCCTGCGTGTCAAGCAGGTCGGCATTTTCAGGGTCCGAGAGTTCGACAAACAGGCTTTCGGTCGGCTCAACCGAAAGATCGCCGTTGATCATCACGACGATGTTTTGCGTCAGCTCGCCGGGCTGGAATGTAACCGTACCCTGTGTCGCCTGGTAATCGCTGCCCTGGAAGGCTGTGCCGTCGACGGTAGTGTAGTCGACGCTGATCGTCTCGACACTCGGGGCCGAGAGAATCACCGACACGTTGACCGACTGCGATCCAGTGGTCCCTTCGATGATCGACACGTCGCTGGTATCCAGCGACAGGAATGTCATTTCGAAAGAGCCAATATCACTGTCCTTGTTTGTCGGACGAACTGCGCCTCTCTGGTCTGTTGTTTCATCGCTGCCGGTCGTGTCGCCAGCATCGATCGCGGGACTGCTTGGCAACAGCCGGTGAGTCCGGGTTGCCCCACCATTGTCACGTAACACCGGGTCGATCACCGGGTCAAACGGGCTGCCGCTGGAGCCGACCTGGTCCTCGTTCTCGAGATGCACCAACCCCACCGAGGACCCCGCGTCCCCGATCAGGTTGTTGCCCTCGCTGACGAACCGACCGCGGATGTCCGCGTCGTCTCCAGTGGCCGTATTCGAGGCAACGATACTGTTCTCGAGCTCGAACCGCCCACCATCGGATGCCAGGCCGCCGGCGTAAACAGCCGTGTTCGCCGTAACTGTCGAGTTGATCATCGTGGCGTCACCGTTGCTCGCCAGCCCACCGCCTACGCCGGCCGCGTTCGACGAGATCGTGCTGGTGGCGATCACCAGCGTGTCTTCACTGAAGACCCCTCCACCGCTCGAATGAGCGGTGTTGTCCGCGACGGTGCTGCGATTGATCGTCGCCGTGCTCTGTCCTGACAACCGGATTTCCGCACCGACATTGTGAGGCGAGGCTACGGTTCCGCTGACGCCGCGAACCACGGTGAACTGGTTTCCATTGACCGAGGTTACTGACATCCCCTCGTCGTCAACGAAGATATTGAATGGGGTCATCGCAGGAATCGGTGCGGAATCAACCAGCGTGATCGTACTGCTCGAGGCCAGGGCCGCCTGTCCGAGCACCGCTGTGAGTGTCGCGTTGTAGATCCCCCCACCGCGGGAATCAGAGACATTCTCGACCACTTCACTGCGTGCAATCGTCAACGAAGCTTCGTTGAAAATTCCGCCACCTTGTGCATTCGCGGTGTTGCCCGAAACCGTCGTGTCACTGACCACGACAACCCCGCCACCGACGAGACTGACTGTTGCCCCGTTCGGATGCGCCGCATCGGTAGTACCCTGAGCCCCTCGGGTTACGGTGAACACATCGCCATCGACGCCACTGACCGTCAACACCTCGGCATCAATCCTCAAGTCGAACGTCCCCGTCGACGGGAAATTCGCCGCGTCGTCGACCCGTAAAGTCGTCGCCCCGGCAGCGACTCCCCCGTCGAGTTCTCCGGTCTGGAAGTTGTAGATCCCACCGCCCTGCAGGTTCGCAAAGTTCTGGCGCAGCGTCGTGTTGTCGGCACTCAAGGAACCGGTGTTGAACACTCCGGCACCACGACTGGCGAGATTGCCGCTGACATCGGAGTCGGCCAGTGTCACGGTTCCGCGGTTGAGCAGGCCACCGCCGATCGCGGTGATCCCGGCATCACCCCCGGTGATTGTCACACCCGAGATATTCAGGGTCACGCCATTGAAAACGTGGAACACACGGTCAATTCCGTCGGCATCAATGATCGTTTCACCGGCACCAGCGCCCAGGATATCCAGGTCTCCGGTGATATCGAGGTCTCCCGTCCAACCCGCATCCTCGTCTCGTCCGGTCAGGCTCAACAGGAAGGTCCCCGCCGGCAGGATGATCGTATCACCGCCCGGCGAGGCGTTTGCCTCGTTGATCGCCGCTCGCAGACTGCTGTTTCCATCACTGTCGGCACTGATCCCGTCATCGGGACTGACATCGGTCGTGTCGATGTAACTGGAAACGACAAAGCCGCTTTCGAGCGCACCGATGTCGATTGTCGCCGTGCCGTCGCCGTCACCGTCGAAGACTCGTGTGAATCCTCGCTGGTCGGTGGTCGGCGGCAGGCTGTTGTCGCCGGAATCCCTGGCCGGACTCCCGAATTGCAGGCCGTGGGTCTCGGTCGGTCCCCCGTTGAGTTGCAGGTCAAACAGCGAGGGGTCCAGTGGCGATCCGGTGGTCCCCACCTGGTCACCGTTGCCGCCAAAAGCGGTCACTGTGCCCTGGTCCCCGACCAGGTTGTGTCCATCCGACTGGTAGCCGGTCCCGGACACGTCGTTGTCGGCGACCGCCGTGTTGCGAGCCACAATAGTGTTACGCATCTGCATGACGTCGGGAACAGTAGGTGCATTGAAGACGCCACCCCCGGCCACCTCGGCATCGTTGGCGTAGACAGTACTGTGCGTCAGTGCGAATTGGCCCGTGTTGGCGATGCCCGCACCGTTGGTCGCGGTATTCTCGCCCAGTGTCGTGTTCACTACGGTGGCATCGCCGAGATCGTTGTTGTAGATCCCTCCCCCGTCTCCTTCGGCATGATTGCCGGTCAACAGCGACTCGCTGACCAGAAGCGACGGGTTCGTCGCGTTGAACACGCCGCCACCATTGGCCTCGGCCCGGTTGTCCTTGAGCGTCGAGAAGCTGATCGTGACATCGCCGTTGTCCATCGCGTAGACAGCGCCCCCGTCACCGTCAGAGATGTTCTCCGAGAGTATGCTGGTCGTGACATTGATCACTCCGGCATCGTCGCCGAAGACCGCTCCACCGCGGGACGAGGCCTCGTTGCCGGTGATCTGGCTGCCGGACACGTCCAGCTGCCGGGAACTGGCAATGGCCCCCCCGTCTACGGCCGTGTTGTCGGTCAACGTCCCAGCAGAGATCGCCAGCGTCCCGAAGTTATCGGCTCCGCCACCACGTCCGCCGGCGGTATTCAACGCCATCGTGTCGTCGGCAGACGTCACCTCGCCATTTGAGGCGTTGTAGAGCACTCCACCACCATCGACGGCCGCGTTCCCGGAAAAGATGCTTCGCGTACTTGTGACGATTCCGTCATCGTTGTAGATCGCCCCGCCGTCATCACTGGCCTGGTTGGTGGCGAATGTGGAGTTGGTGATATCCAACACGCTGACAAGCTCATTGAAGATCGCGCCACCGTCTTCGGCGGTATTCAGCGACAGGCGACTGTTGGTAACAGTGACCGTCGCTGCATCGTTGTTGTAGATGCCACCGCCCTGACCAACCGCCGCGTTTCCGATGACGTCACTGTTGATCACTTCGACATTGGCATCCAGGTCGTTGTAGATACCACCGCCATCGTTGCTGGCGGTGTTGTCATTGACCGACGAGTTCCGGACCGAGACAGTCCCGTTGTCGTTGTTGTAGATGCCAGCCCCGTTCAGGGCCGTGTTCGACGTGACCACACTTTCATCGACTGTCAGGAGACCGCCCAGCGTGTTGAAAAGCCCGCCGCCGCTGGCTTCCGATTGGTTGCCGGATACGGTCACCTCAGAAATCACCAGTGAGCCGCTGTTGTAGACAGCCCCGCCCTCGGAACTGCCGGTCACCGAACCGCCCGTCAGTGTCAGGTTTCGCAAGATCGCGCCGACGTTTTCCTGGACCTGGAAAATTCGGTCAATCCCGTTCGCATCGATCACCGTGCCCCCGACTCCGATGATCTCCAGGGTCCCCGTCGTGTCGGTGATGTCCAGGTCACCGGCTCCATCGGAGGCCTCGCCCCGTGTCCAGCTGTCGCTGGCATCGGCGATCATCAGGTTGGGAACCATGTCCTGGATCCCCGAGCCACTTGCCACCAGTGTCAGCAGGTACGTGCCATCGAAGCCGGTCACGCTGTTCAGATTCAACGTGTACTCAGACCCTGACAACGCTGTCAGCACCACCCCGGTCAGCGGCACGTTGACCGGCCCGCTGCCGGCATCGCGAGTCAGTGAAAAATCACCGAGATCCAGTCCCGTGACCGGTTCGCTGAAGTCAATCGTGACCAATCCCACATTTGTGATTCGGGGATCGGGAACGACGTCGACGATGTCAGCTGTCGGCGGGACGGTGTCCACACCGCGGACCCACGTTTCGACCGCGTCACCGGCAAGCGGATTGGCGCTGGAATCCTGGATCCCGGAACCGGCCGCAACCAGGGTCAACGTGTAGGTGCCATTGTTGCTCGTCAATGTGCCAGTCAGGTCGAGCGTGTATTGCGAAGGACTGACCTGTACGAAGGGCGTGCCGGCCAGCGGGATATTCGCCGGGCCACCGCCACCGCCGAAATCAATCTCCAGAGTGAAGTCTCCCAGGTCGACGTTGCTCACGTTCTCGGAAAAGTTGACCGTCACCAACCCGGCATCGGTCGATCGTGGATCGGGCACGAGATCAACGATGTCGGCCGTCGGCGGATAGGTGTCCGGGCCGGTCAGCCACGCATCCTCGGCGTCGTCAACCAGTGGATTGCCGGCGAGATCGACGATGGAGCCCGCCGTCGCGTCGAAAGTCAACAGGTACATGCCGTCGACATCGGTTACCGAACTCAGGTCCAGGGTGTACTGTGAGTTACTGACCTGCTGGGTCACGATTCCGGTCAACGGAATCACCTGCGGCCCCATCCCCACATCACGGGTCAGGACAAAGTCCGGCGCCCCGTCGGTGGTGGTGTCGACGTTGAGCACATCCTCGCTGAAATTGACCGCGACCACCGAGACCACCGTGTCGCGGGGATCGGGGGTAATATCGACAATATCCACGGTCGGGTTTTCGGTGTCCGGGGCCGTCATGGTCAACGTGTAGACCTCGGAACCGAGGATGATCGTGTTTTGCCCCTGCAACGCGTTGGCTTCCTGCAAAGCGGCTCGCAAGGTGATCTGCTTGCCCAGTGTCAGGATATCCCCATCGACAAGACCATCTCCCAGCGGGGTGGTGTCGGTCAGATCGTCCAACGAATTGACGTAGAAGTTGCCGAATTCCACGGCGCCGATATCGACCGTCGCCACCGTGTCCAGGTCGGGACCATCCAGCACCCGGCCGGCGCCGCGTTGCTCGGTACTCACGCTCGAGCCCAGCCCGGCGTTGTTGCCACCGTCGATAGCCGGACTTCCCATCAGCAGCAGGTGCGTGTGCGTCTGACCCCCGTTGTCCATCAGCGTCGGATCCAGAAACGGATCCACCAGGCTCAAGGGAGACCCCACGAAGTCGCCATTGGCGTTGGGAGCTCCGGCCGGGAACGAAACGTCGGCACCGGAGTTGTTGCCCACCAGGTTATTACCCGCCGTGATGAACGTCCCGGCCACGTCCGGAAAACTTAACGTCGCGTTGTTCTGGGCGACCAGCGTATTTTGCAGCGTCGTCTGGCCCACACCCGAAATGCCTGCCCCGGTGTTTTCAGCCGTGTTGTGGGCAATCGTCGTGTTGCCCAGGAACATGGTCGCCTCGTTATGGATCGCGCCGCCGTCGCGCAGCGCCGTGTTGCCAGAAAAGGTCACGTTACTCAGCGTCGCCTCCCCCGCCGAGATGCTGACCAACCCGCCGCCGTCCAGACCACTCTGGTTGCCAGAAACCGTCGAATTCGACACCGACAGAGTGCCCGTGTTGCGAACACCCCCTCCGTCTCCCCCTGACGTGTTCAGCGACACCGTGGATTGGATCACGGAGAGGCTGCCCGCACTGTTGATGCCACCACCGCTGTCCTGTGCCGAGTTCCCTGTCACCACAACATCTTCAAGTGTCAGATCGCCGCCACTGCGGATCCCGCCCCCGTCCTCGCTTCCCACGACGGCTCCGCCGGTGATGGTCACGCCACTCAGATGGACCGTCACTCCCCCGAACACCTGGAGCACCCGCTCGAGCCCGTCGGCATCAATGGTTGTCACGGCGGATCCTCCGCCGACGATCGTCAGGTCCTGGCGGATATCCAGGTCACCCGACACGCTGAAGTCTTCGCCGACTCCGGGCAGGGTCAGGACGTAGTTGCCCTCCGGTAAAGAAATCACGTCGGGTCCGGGCAACTGGTTGGCTTCTTGGATCGCCGCCCTCAGCGTGATCTGCTTGCCGGAAGTGACGAGGTCGACATCGACATTGCCATCTCCCAAGGGAGTCGCATCGACGAGGTCCAACTCGCTGTTGACAACGATCGTGGTGTCGGTCACCCAGCTCTCCACGGCATCAACCACCAGCGGTGAACTTCCGACCAGCGTCTCGACTCCGGAACTGTCGGCATCCAGTCGCAGATCGTATGTCCCGTCTGCCGACGTGACATTGGACAGATCCAGCTCGTACTGGTTTCCGTTGAATGCGGTCAGCGTCACCACGCCCAGGTCCAGCAGCAACCCGTCCCGTCGGAGCTCAAAATCTCCGACGTCGAGACCGGTCACATCGCTGGGCAACCCGCTGATCGGATCGGTGAAGTTGATCGCGACGGACGCCACCGGAGTGATCCGTGGATCAGGCGTCACATCGACAATGTCGGCCAGCGGGCCGGTGTTCCCCTTGACCCAGTCATCAGTCGCCGCAACCGCGAGCAGGTTTCCGACGCCGTCGGTGATGTTGGAACCTGTGGCGCTGAGTGTCAGCACGTAGGAACCATCGGTGCCGGTCACCGACGAGAGATCAATCGCGTAGCGCCGCGGTGTGATCTCGATCGTCGACAGGCTGCCGATGTCGACGGCAACCGCGTCACGGGTCAGTGCGAAGTCGGCGATGTCGACACCGGTCACATCCTCGCTGAAGGACACCGTCACAAACTCAACCGGGGCAATCCGTGGATCCGGGTCGATGTCGATAATGTCGGCTGTCGGAGACGTGGTGTCGCTGGCGGTCTTCGCCCACGCGTCTGAAGCATCGGTCACCAAGCTGCCACCCGCCTCATCGACGATTGCCGAACCCGAAGCCGTCAACTGCAGCACGTAGCTGCCGTTGACATCGGTGACGTTGCGCAGATCGATCGTGTATCGCTCGAGAAAGTCCCCGGCCCCCTCCGCCTGCACTGTCACTCCGGCAGTGACCATGTCGATCGGCGAACCATCCAACGTCAGGGCAAAATCGGCAATGTCTACCGTCAGACGATCAACCGGCTCGTCGAAGATCACGTTGACGATGTCCGCATCGGTTGTGCGAGGGTCGGGTGTCACGTCGAGGATATCGGCTTCGGGTGCGGTGGTGTCCATCACCCATGCCACCGAGGAGTCGTTGGGAAGTGGGTTGCCCGCATCGTCAACGACGGCGCTGTCGGCCGCCACCACGGTCAACTCGTAGGTCCCCTCGGGAGTGTCGGTTGAACCGATCGACAGATCGATCGTGTACTGTGTCGGGCTGACCGGCGTCAGGCTCAGCGCGTCCAGTGAGAGCGATTGCCCGTCGCGGGACAATGCCAGGTCGCCGATGTCGAAACCGGTCACGTCCTCGCTGAAGTTGATCGTCACGACCCCGGAACTGGTTTGTCGAGGTGTCGTGATCGCAGCGAATGAAGCCGTCGGGGCGGTAATATTCGTGGTCCAGCCAACGCTGGTCCCGGCCGATTGGTTGCCGGCCGCGTCCAGGATCGGCGTGACCGGGTCGGTGTCGACCAGGAACAGGGTGTAGTCACCGGCGGTGCCGGTCTTGAGGTTCAGGTCCAGTGTGTAACGCGTCTCTGAAACCGTCGTCACGGGCAGTCCGGCAAGGCTGACGTTTACCGGACCGGAACCGGTGTTGCGTTGCAGTATGAAATCCTCGATGTCGACGCCGGTGACGCTCTCGTCGAAATCAAGCGTGATCACGCCCACGGCGGTGTGCTGTATCGCCGGCGTGACCGCGGTGAAGGAACCATTCGCTCCCACCGAGTCCCGTGTCCAGGCATCCTGGGCCCCGATGTTGAGCGTATTGCCCGAGCCGTCGACAAGCTGAGTCAATCGCTCTTCGAGAATGTCGGACGTCGGCGGGCCTTCGTCATCGGTCATCACCGAGAGGATGTACTTGCCGTCGCCATCGGTCACTCGTCTTCCATCGGTGATTACGTTCACCGAACCAGTGGTCCCGACCAGTGCCGGATTGCCCAAGGGAGCATCCTCGATCACCATCAGGTTCATCGGCGTCAAGGCGTACTGTCCGACAAACTCGATATCCACCGGCGTGGCGGGCAACGGACCGCCCGTGGCGATCACGTCACCGGCGGTAATCGTCCCCAAACCTTCGAGAGCTGCCTGCACCTGCGGTGCCGTCGCATCATAAACGAGGGCAGCGGTTTCAAGGACGCCGGCGCCCGTCGCGTCAAACTGCAATGCAAACGTACCACCGGTCGCACCATTGAGCACAATCCGTTGTGATTCGTTGGTGTCGAACCCGATCGTGTACTGCTTGCCGTCACCTTCCTGCACAGTGGAAATCGCGCCGGCGGGACTGCTGATACCCGACAGCAGTGAACCATCAAGTACCATTTCGGGTTGGTCGAGACATTTCAACAACTTGATGAACTCGACCCGAACAGCAACCTGCGGCAGAGGCCCGCCGGTCACCAACACATTCCCCGCGCCGATGGAGCTGACATTGACCTCGTCATTCAAGGCGTTGGCAACATCGGCGGCAGTTGCATCGAACGCTATTGGATCCGTCGCCATCTCCTTGAACGACAACGTGAAAGTACCGCCTGTCGGCAGGTTATTCTGGGCGAAACTGATCTCCTGGATGTCGTTGGTTCCCCTCACGCTCAGATTGCTGCCATCGGGCCCCAGCTTGATATTCTTGATCCAGCGCCCTCCACCGACATAATCCCCGCCGGCAGTAATCCCCTCGCCCTGCGTCAGCGTGGTGATCACCGCATCCGGATTGGTGCCGCCGGTCAGCAAGGCACCGTCGGGATTCAGCTCACCGACATCGACGTGCGAGAGGTCGCCGCCGAACTGGATGTTCATCCCGGCCCCCGGCAACGGTCCGCCGCTGACCTCGACATTGCCCATCTTCGACCAGCGACCGCGACCGGCGTAGTCGCCATCACCGACGAGATCGGCTCCGCCGACGTGATGCAGCGAGAACATATTCTCGTTGATCACGGTCACCTGTCGCCTACCGTTGATCGCGGTGTTCTCGATGTGCAACATCCGCCGACCGTCGACGTGCACGGTTGGCGTGGTGCCATTGGCCCCTCGCCTGACCGTGAGTGTGTCGCCGGCGACAATTTCAACGACCATATCCTCGGCATCAACCCGCACCGTGAACTCTACCGCATTGGTGAACGCCGACCCGTCCTCGACGGTGACCGTCGTGCCGACCTGGCTCATACCACCAACGATCCGGGTCCGTTCTCCGTCGACCGACGCACCTTCGATGAAAATCACGTCATCGTTAGTCAGTCCGTGACCGGCTGACGTCACCAAGACGGGTGTGGCGTTGGTCGCTTCGGTGATCTGCCCTCGCGGAACAGCGATCGTCGCCATCCGTTCCAGCTCTTGCTGCACAAATGACGCATCCGCGTCAAACGGCAGTTCCACAGTCTGGAACCCACCATGCACGATCTCGAGTGCCGTGAGACCCATACCCGGTTCGTCACCGGTACGATACCTGGTGACTCCGACGGCGGAATTATTGTCGTTGAGGGTGACATCAATGACCTCGAGCATCTCCAGGCTCTTGTTGGCCAACTGGTTGACAAACTCCACCATCATCGAACCGGTACCGGTCTCGCCAATGCCGGTCGCCAGTGGACCACCGTTGACCACGACGTTGTCTTCCCCGATCGAGTTCAAAGCCTGCAGTCGACTTTGAACGCTCCCAAAACCCCCGTTTGCCGCAGCGTTGTACTGGATCAGGCCCGTGGTCACGCCATTGAACCGCAGCCTGTACGATCCGCTGCCGAGCTCGTTGTCCGGGTCAAGCGAATGCCCGGTGATCAACTGCATTTCGTTGACACCGGTCAGGAATGTCTCGCACTGGACCGTCACATCGGTAAAACAGTACCAGTCGTCAGGAGCAGGTGTTGCCAGCATCGGGTCCTGGCTGGGCGGGAGCGGCGTCGTGATATCATCGTTCCAGGGATCCTCGACGGTGTCCTCGCCTTCAGGCGTCCACTGCACCAGGTAGTCGTCGGGCGCGATCAGCTCGATTTCATTGGTCGCGGCCTCCAGTAGCGGCAGGTCCGAATTCGCCAGCAGCCCGACGAATTCGACCTCTAGCGGAGCGCGACGCAAGCCATCCTGGATGGACGTCACATCGATCACTGCCGTGCTGTTCTGGCCGCCGATGTAATTCGCCTCAAGAAGAGGATGGTTGGCCGCACCCAGATCTCGCGTGAATTCGACCTGGATCGGCAGGAACGGTAAGGCCGCGGGAGGATTCGGGGCCGCCTCGTCTGTTATCACCAGCACACTGCCGTTGTCGATGCCGCCGAGTTTGACCAGCGCCTTCTGAACACTTAGCACGCCCTGATTTACTGTCGTGATCGAAATGCTGTCGGAGTGGCCCGGCGGGCTGGGCGGCACGTGGTTGGGGACTTCATCGCCATACAACTCGACGATGTTCCGGGAACCCAGAATCGGCCCACGGAACGTGAAGAAGATGCCGGAGGTGCCCAGTGGGCCGCCGACGACGTTGATGTCCGTCTCGGGCCCGTTGATGCTCGGGAGTCGCTCCATTGCGGTTTCGACACTCAACGCGCCTTCTGTCTCGGTGAAGACGTCAGCCGTCTCGTCAACATGTGTCCCCGCATCTGTCAACAACCGGTTGTCCGAAATCATTTCGGCGATATTGGTGTGTTCCAACGTCCCCACAAACTCGACCTCGACAAAATCATCCGGCAAGTCACCTCCCGAGACGTCGACGTTGTTCTTGACGTCGGTCCCGTCGTTGTGAACGGTGCGAACGGTCTCGTGGTAACCCCGGATGACCGTCAGGGTGCTACCGACAATCCCGGTGACTTGCAGATCCTCGTTATCGATCCGGACCGTAAATGGCAGCGGTTGCCTGCCGAGATCGAAGACCGTCACGTCAACGACATCGATCGATACCTGCTGGTCGTCGATGACGCCGTCGAGGGTCGTGCCGTCGAGGATTTCGTCGAGTTCTTCCAACGCGGTTTCAACGCTCAGGACACCCGCAGCCTGCTCGGTGACGTCGACATCCTCATCGTCATGGGGTGCTCCGCCTTCGGTCAAAAGGCCCCCGTCGGCAGTCATCGTGACGAGGTCGTAACCCTTCAAATCGCCGGTAAACGCAACGTCGATCGGTGTACCCTCCAGCGGGCCTCCGCTGACGGCAAAGTCTGTCGCGATCAACTGGTCGAGAGCTTCCAGTGCCGCCCCGACCTGGACATCGGTGGCCGGTACACTGATCGCCCCGGTCGTCTCCACATAGTGAACGGGAACGCCGATCGCATGAACCACGTCGCTGGTACCGTTTTCTCCCCGCGCCACGGTGAAGGTGTTCTCGACCCGATCCACAGCGGTAACGAGCATCTCCTCATCGTCGATGCGGATCCTGAACTGATCGGGACCTGCCAATGCTCCATCGGGCACGACGGCGCCGTTGCCGTCGAGCATCTGGTCAACATCGACGACATAGATCGACGGTTCACCCGCGTCGGTGCCGGACATCCCCTCTTGCGACGTCGTGATATCGGCGTTCTCGTCCGTGTGCACCGCCAATTCGGTCAGTAAGCGGCTGTCGGAATGCAGCACCCCGATCGGTTGCGCAGCCAACACGCCGACAAATTCCACATCCACGGGCGTTCCCGGCAGTGGCCCCTGTGTCGCGATCACATTGCCAACACCGACGGCAACCAGGTTTTCCAGAGCGGTCTGTACTTCTGCCGCGGTGGCATCGTGGTTGAGTTGGACGGTCGTTACCATCTCGACAACACTGGCGCCGAGGGCGTGGGTGGCCGGGCTCGAATCCAGGTCTCCGGGAGTCACCGTCAGGGTGTTAACCGAGACATTCGTCACCGTAAACATCTCGTCGTCAATTCGCACCGGGAACGGGGTTGGCGTGGTAAACTGCATTCCGTCAGCAACCTCGATCGACGTCGGACTCGGGGCCAGGATCTCGACTGCCAGCGTCGAGTTCGCCGCGGTCGGACTCTCGAAACTCAGTGCAAACTGCCCACCATCGGGATTACCCGACATGGCGATTTGCTGATTTTCGTTTCGGCCATGCAGGTCAGCCGGAATTGCCTCGGGGTGCAACAACGTCAGTGTGAAACTGCCGCCATCGGCACCGTTGGTCAGTGCAATTCGCTGCACCTCGTTTGCGGTATCGTCGGCCGGTGCATCAAAAGCAATCGGACGGGTCGTCTGCACCTCGAAAACCTGAATTCCATCCAGGTGCGGCGCCGCTGTGGTTCCGTTGACAGCCCGCACCACCTCCAGGGTGTTGGCGACATCGTTGACGGCAATCACTCGCATCATTTCTTCGTCAGCCGTCCCCCTGTCGATGATGATGTTGAACGGCTCGGCTCCCACGAGGGTGTTCCCAAAGCCGTCGGTCATCTCGGTGACGTCGTCAACCGGGATGATCGTGGTGGTCAACAGGTTGTCGATCGGCCCGTCGAGCGTGGTCGGTACCGTCGCGGGGTGTAGAAACGTCAACGTGAAAGTCCCGCCATCCGGATCACCGTTCATCGTGATCGACTGCAAGTCATTGCGACTGTCGTCGGCCGTCGCCAGATAACTGAGCAGTCCGGTCGTCTCGATATAGTGAATTTCCGCCAGGGCGTTGTGCGTAGCCAGGCTGGTTCCGTTGAATTCTCGAACGACAGTCAGCGTATGCGTCGCCGTCGACGTATCGACGGCGGTTACTCGCATCTCTTCGTCGTCGATGCGAATGTTGAACTGTTGACCATCGGGCAGGATTCCTGTCGGCAACGCGCCGCCGAAGGCATCGGTCATCGCGTTGAAGTCCTCGACCGGCACAATCACTGTCGTGTCCTGGTCATTAATCTGTGCCGACAACAGCCCCGCTTGCGTGTCGGGATGCAGGAACGACAGCCTGAACTGGTCGTCGGGGAATGCGCCGAGCTGCATCCGCTGCACCTCGTTTTCGGCCCTGTAGGCCGGCGCGTTGACCTCGATCGGAAGTGTCTGCTGGATCTCTCGGACCTTGGTCCCCAACGTGTGCGGTTCAGGAGCAGTGCCATTGTCGCCGCGACTGACCGTCAGCACATTACCGCTGACGTTCGAGACCACCATTTCTTCATCGTCAAGCCGAATCGAGAACGGAACGTCCAGCGGACCCCCGTACGAACCGACAAACTCCGCGGCGTTGTTGACGGTGATGCTGGTCTGTACGTCATCGATGTTGCTCGGCAGCACCGTGGCTGGATGCAGGTAGGTCAGTGTGAACACGTCACCACCGACGGCCGCACCGGTGATCCCGATCTCCTGCACTTCGTTCATGCCCGCCAGCGGGCCACCTGTCACCAGCACGTCACCGGGATCGATCGTCGGAACCGCTGGTCCCTCGAGCGCAGCCTGCACCTCGGCAGCCGTCGCATCGTACTCGATCGGCTCGGTGAACTCGGTTCCCCCGACCGGCGGCCGGAAGCCCAATGCGAAGTGACCGTCCATCGGCAATCCGGCCATCTCGATCCGCTGAACCTCGTTGGTCGGCTGCTGGTATTCCAGCGTGAAGGTGCCGCCGGTGGGCGATCCGGTCAGCTCGAGCATCTGCACCTCGTCGACACCGAGGTCGAAGGTGTTGGCGGTCACATTCGACACCGAGTAGACGCCGTTGGCCGCGCCGTTGCCAAGAATACCGCTGATGGTGACCTGGTCTCCGTCGACCAGGTAGGAGCCGACTCCGATCGAGGTGATCGTCACCGGATCCTTGGTCCCATCGGGACGAATATGCGTCGCGCCGGTGATCACTCCCGACGTGCTGACCGTTCCATCGTCGAAGGCCAGGGCAAAGTCGTCGATTCCGACATTCTGCATATCTTCCGAGAAGGTGATCTCGACAATGCCAGCATCGGTGTTTCGGATCTCCGGGGTCACGTCGACGATGTCGGGTAGCGGGAAGGTCGCCAGTTCGGGATCCGGGAAGGTGAACATGCCAACAGCCGTGCCCGAGAGATGCGAAAGAATCGGCGTACCGCGGTGTCCCCGCCGGACAGTCAGCGTTGCCTTGGTCGAAACCGGGTTGGGATCCGGCACCACGTCTTCGACGAACATCTCTTCGCGGCCCACCTGGATCGTGAAACCCGGCGCAGCCAGCGGGCCCCCGCCGGGGGGTTCAGCCCCACCGACAAAGACGTCGACATCCTCGACGACCAGGGTCGTGGCCGTCTCACTGACAAAACCATCCAGTTCAGTGCCAACGATATCCCAACCGCATCCGCCACCGGCACTGAAGTCCGACCCCAGGTCAAACGCATCAAAGGGTCCCGGCCCCACCGTGTCAAAACCTATCAGCACACGCCACGTCAACTCGGCTCCCATCCCCGGAAACATGAATCCGCCCGCGCCCCCGGGAGCGCCCGGTGGAATCTGGATTCCGAAAGGATCGATTTCGTTGTTGGGAATCAGGCAGGCCGACCGTGCGCGGCCACCGGAGAAAATGCCCGGCGGGGTTTTGTCACCCTGCCTTGACTTGAAGTCCGGTTCGGCATTGCTGTAGGCGGCGCCCCCGGAACCACCGATGAGACCGTTGCCGGTATTGCCGGTGAAGACCAGGTTGACCCGGGAGAGCGGATCACTGGAAAAGCTGTTGATGATGAAATCGGTTTCATTCCATGTGCCGGTGGTCGTCGGCGGATCGACGGTCGACTTGAACGCTTCGATGAGAAAGTCGTTCCCGTAGTTTCCCTCGTAGGTATTGTTCGCAATCCGGGCGTTGACTCGCCCGTTGCCCATGGTGGGATCGCCATCGTTACTGCCGACACCAGTGGCGATCCCTCCGCCCTCGCCACCGCGGCGCACGACGTCACCCGAGGGATCACGCGTGCCCCAGTCGGTGCTACCACCACCAACGGATCCGGCCCGCATGACCAGGCCTGTTCCGGTGAAACCGGTTCCCTGACCGTTGTCCTCCATCGTGTTCGTATCGACGTGGAGCATGATGTCGGGAGCGGCACCGACGGGGCCCCCTTGCAGCAACGGTACGGTGCTGGCCACGTCCTGGGTCTGGGCCGAGTCAGCGGTGTTGACGACGTAAACGCCCTCGTGGAGGTTGCCGACGATGTGGTTTCGGCCCGAATCCATCGGCAGCGTGGGATCTCCGATCTTCAACTGCGTGACACCGAGGTTCAGCAGGTCGACACCGCGGCCATCGTTGCCCTCGATAAAGTTACCCGTCGCCGTCACGTGCAGCGTTCCTGTTGTGCCCGTCTGCAATTCGATTCCGTCCCCGGTCACCACCGCATCGCCCGTGTCCGAATCGATGTTGTTGCGAATCAGGTTTTCACGAATCGTGACAACAACCGTCGATGTCGCATTGACGTCGATACCAATCCCGAGGTTCTCGGAAATATCGCTCGCCTTGATCGACGTCGTTTGCGAGCCGCCGGGGTCGATATCGATACCACCGGTCCCGTTGTACTTCACGCTGTTGTTGGAGAATGAGATGAAGCCTGTGGAGTTGACGGTGATGCCGTCCAGGCTGTTGGATTCGATGATGTTGCCCAGATCCTTACCGTCAACGGGATCCACACCCTCGATGCCGATAAACAGCGGCGTCACGATTGTCTCGGCCCCGCTGACCAGGACCATCTCGCTGATCATGTCAAACAGCCCATGCCGCCCGATGATCTCGATGCCGTGGTCGCTGTTGTCGGTGATCGTGTTCTTCGTCCAGGTGCCCCCGATCTGGCGGACGTCGGTCGAGTCGTTTTGCCGTGACGAGAGTTCGATCCCGTCGGCGGCGTTGTAGCGAATCCGGTTGTCTTCGATGTCGACCAGGATCCTGGCATCGGCTTCGGCTCTCAACAGAATCCCGCTGGTGTTGGTGCCGAGGTTGCCCTCGATTACGTTCCCGACGATCTCCAGGTCCTGGAGATCAATGCTGCCGTTGATCGCATGGATGTCGATGCCAGCACCGCGTTGCTCGGACGTGCTGGGCGTGAGCGTTTCGTTGGGGGCATTGAAACCATTGCCGATGAACGTGTTGTCGCGGATCGTCACCGCACGTCTTTGGCCGGGCCGCTGATTGATCATCTGCATGCGGCCCTCGTCTTCACGCCGCAGCTTGAAACCGTCGTCGGCATTGTTGACGACGGTGTTGTTGGTGAAGAACAGGTCTTCGATCGCCGAATCCTCTTCCACCAACAACGCAAAACCTCGCCCCAGGTTTCCTCCGCTCGTCGAGAACACTGCATCCCCGGACCCGTGGGCCTCGTTGGGTCCGCTGACGCCCCGAACGACGTCGAGGTTGTTGTCCATGATCCCGGTGACCGTCAGTTCTTCTCGCCCGATCTGCACGTTGAAGGGCAGAGTCAGGGAATCGAACCGCGCACTGTCCTCGACGGTGATGGTTGTCTGCGTGCTGTTGATCGTGGCCGCCAACAGGCTGCTGCCCATGGTTCCGATGTTATTGCTGTCGATGACGCTGCCCTGCAGGACATTGGTCGCCTCGACGACAAGCTGCTCGCCGATCAGTTCGATGTGAATCGCATCACCAACGTAATTCGTCGTCGTGTCGTTGTCGTCGAGCGTATTGATCAGCGTGTTGTTGCGAACATCGAAAGTCCCAGTCGCCTGATCGATCAGGGTGAAAGCCACGCCCGCGCCGATGTTTGCGTCGAACAGGTTCGCATCAGTCACGACGTCGTCACCGCCGATCTTGACATTGAAGGCCGGTGAACCATGGTCCACCTGGTTGGTGTCGGTCGCCCGCAACACGAAACCGCCGGCCGCGTTGGCCGCGAAGACGTTCTGCGTCACATCGGCAAGCAACACGGTGTTTGCCGGCAGTTCGGCCCGCAGTCCCACGCCGCTGTTATTACTGATCGTGTTGGCCCGGATCGCTCCCTGGGCCATTTGAATCGTTCCGCCACCGGAATAGACCCCGGTGCCGGTTGCTCGACCGTCGGCGCCTTCCAGCAGAAACATCGAATCGTGCTGCACGGGCAAATCGATTCCGTGGCTGCCGGCGACGCTGGTGCCAAAGCCCCGCTCGACTGTCAGCACGTTGGTGCTGCCATCGATCCCGGTGACCTTCATCTGCTCATCTTCGATCCGGATCAGGAAATCATACAGGCCGGTGCCCGGATCTGGAGACTCCAGCAGCAGGAAGGGGCGCACGTCGTCGACGGTTACCGAGAGCTGCACCAGGTTCATCGACGCATCCAACGCCGCGGTGGCAACCTGTACGTGGTAGTTACCGTTGGCGGCAACATTGCCGGTCACACCTTCGATGTAGATCAGGTCCCCGGTCGCCAGCCCATGGCCATCAGAAGAAATACGGATCTGGTCATGGTTGCTGGCGCCGACGATCGCCCCGACCTCCTGGCCAGGATCGTGGAAATACAAGGTGCGTAGATTCGTCGCTGAATCGGCGTTGAACACTATCCCGTCGCCGGCGTTGCTCGAGATCGTGTTCCCGAACACGCGGCCGCCCAGGTTGCTGTCGGTCAGGTCGAACTGCATCCCGTTGGTCGCATTCCCCAGCACCCGGTTATTTGTGAACACGCCATAAACGTTGCTGTCGTCGGCATGGAGCACCAACCCGCTGCCGACGTTGTTTCCGGTCAACAGGTTGTTATCGACAACCAGCCCTTTGGTCGCCGTCTGGTCAAGCGTCACCGACACGCCCTCGATCCGAACGTTGTCGGAGATCGAAATTTCGCCTGTGACCGTCTCGCTGAAATCAACCTGCAACCCGTCCGACCCTGTCGCTCCCTCCAGGCGATTCCCTTTGACACTGATATCGATGATCGCCGAGGGGACGATCCACTCACCGCCGCTGACGTAGGTCCCGTCACTTTCGGTGGCGAAGACATCATCACCGGCAAGATGCGCCGTCGCCGATGTGCCGCTGACACCGCGCGACACCGTCAGCGTGCTCCCCTCGATCGACAGGACCTCAAGTCGTTCGGAGCCAATCCCGATGGTCAGTGGCAGCACCGCCCCGGTACGAAGCAACTCGATGTTTTCAACCGTCAGCGTCGTCTGGCTGTCGTCGATCCCCGCAGCGAGTGGCGAGCTGTCGACGGTGAACGAGTCACCATTGACCACCGTGATCACGCGTTTGCCGTTGACCGCCGAATTTCCGACCACACCGGAAATCTGCACCACGTCACCGGTCGACAGGCCGTGATTCAACGATGACACCGTCAGCGGGTTGGTGCTCGACACTCCGACCGCCGGAGAAATCACCCCCCGCTCACCGGCCACGGCGTCCACGCTGAAGCCGTCGGCAATGTTCCCGTCGACGTTGAACTCTCTGACCGTCGTGCCGTCCAGCGAGATCCGTACCCCGGCGCCGGCATCTCCGCCGAATGTCGAATCCACGATAGTCACCGCGTCGATGGTGGAATCGTGAAGAGTGATCTTGACCCCTGCACCGTTCTCACCGGTGATCGTCGCAGCATCGATTACGAGGTCACTGACGGTCACGTCCTGCAGGTTTATCTCCAGGCCCGCATCGCCATTGCCAACGGCAATGACCGACTGAAGCGTGATCGTATCCAGGACGAGCTTCGACGTGTCATCGCCGGCAAGATCAATCGAGATCGCTGATCCCGAAGCCGGTGCAATGTCAACCGATCGAATTGCCAGCGTATCGAACTGAGGATTGCCCAGGGTTCCCGTGCCGATCATCGCCTGCGTGTCGATCGTGACCGGTTGGTCAACGCCGACCGATTCGATCACCACCGAACTCAGAAGCGTGCGATCCTCGAGTTGCTCGACGGCGCTGGTCTGGGTCTGGCGTTTCCGCACGACTCCACGGCGGTACCGATCCCGTCGCCAGGTTCGTCGCATCGAGTCAATCCACGATGTCAACAACATCAACTCTCTCCCGTTACATTCAACTCACGCCATGACCGATAACGAGCGCAACAATCCACGCCGGGTAGAAATCCGGTTCGGTTCGCTGGCGAGTCCATTCGCCAAGAGCATCTCGCGGTCATACGCAACGATCCAAAATCTGCGATTTCGCAGTTCGTCTTCATCTTCAGCCAGTCAATGGACCGCTTGCCGGACACCATCCGGGCACCCAACAGCGACACCAATCGTAAATAGAGTGGGGAATGTATTGCTTTTCGCGAATTCGCGGAACACGAATTCACGTGGAATCCGAGAATACGAGAAAACCACTCGGTCGCGACGGAATAGACAACCGGCGCACTGGATAACCCCAATTCCTCGTCCGACATTCGCCAAAAAGCCCTCGATCGCGATGAATTTCCGGGCAATTCGTCACACGTTCGCAAAAAAGCGTCACAGTTGGTAGATCGCACGAAACCGGTTGTTCAGGTGCGCAACCAGCGGCTCATGCGTCAGGTCAGTGCCAGTCACCACCTTCACAAGGGTGTCGGCGGGAAACTGTCGTCCCCGCCGATGGATTTCCTGGGTCAACCAGGTTTTGAGTGGTTCGAACTCACCACGGGCAAATTGTTCGCCAAGCGGGCCGATCGCTGTTTCTGCCGTATCAAAAAACTGGGCCGCGTAGATGTTGCCCAACGCGTAGGTGGGAAAGTACCCGATCAACCCGGCACTCCAGTGAATGTCCTGCAGACAGCCCTCGGCGTCGTTCCCGGGCGTGATCCCGAAATCGCGAGTGAATGTCTCGTTCCAGGCACCGGGAAGATCCTCGGGTTGCAGGTCTCCGGCGATCAGCTGCCGTTCAATCTCAAACCGCAGCATGATATGCAGGTTGTAGGTCACCTCGTCGGCTTCCACACGGATCATCGAGGGACGCACATCGTTGATGGCCGTCACGAAACGCTCTCGCGAGACGTCCGCCAAAGCCTCGGAGAAGGCAGACTGAACCTCCTCGTAGAATCCGTCCCAGAACACCCCGCTGCGACCGACGAAATTCTCCCACATCCTTGATTGTGATTCGTGAATCCCCAGCGAGCAAGAATGGCCCATCGCGGTTCCGTACGCTTCTCGATCGAGCCCCTGTTCGTAGATGCCGTGCCCGGCCTCGTGCATCGTCCCGAAAAATGCGCCGGGAAAATGTCGCGGATCGTAACGGGTGGTCAGGCGGCAATCGCCCGGCCCGAATCCGCTGCAGAACGGATGAGCGGCCACGTCGAGGCGACCCTCATCGAAGCAAAATCCGATCATCGCGGCAGCCCGCATTCCCACCGTTCGCTGTGCGTCGACCGGATATTCACGAACCAGAATCTCCCTCTCCGGCTGCACACGACTGCCGCGAATCGCTTCGAGCAGGCTTACAGTCTCCGCTCGCAAGGGAGCAAACACCGCGTCGACCCATGCGGATGTTGCTCCCGGCTCGTATTCATCCAGCAACGCATCGTAGGGCTCGCCGCCGTCGGCGAATCCTACCGCGTCGGCTTCTTCTCGTTTCAATGCCACGACCTGCTGTAACCACGGCAGAAAACTCGCAAAATCCTGTTCCCGGCGGGCTGATACCCAGGCCTGCTGTGACAGTGTCGTCACTCGCGAAAGCTCCTCGACGAGCCTGCGCGGCAACCGGGTGGCGCGGTCGAATTCACGCCGCGCATTCCGCACATTCACAGCCATGGCTCCATCGCCATCACCGAGGTCATCAAGCTCCAGCTCCGCGAGCAAGTCGCCCAGACCGGGATCGGTTGCTTCGGCATGCGTTCTGCCGGCCAGCAACGCCAGTTGCTCGGATCGATGGGCAACCCCTCCGGGCGGCAGGTACGTCTGCTCGTCCCATCCCAGCACACTGCCGCACGACTGCAACAGGGCCGTCTCGCGCAGGCGGGCCAGCAGGGCCTCGTATCGCTGGGCCAGTCCCGACATTTTCACCTCCCTGTGACGCCTCGGCCTGCCCGGATCCGCTTCGGAGCGGGGAACATCCTGATCCCTCCGAATTGGGCAGGCACAACGTAACAACTGCGACGGGGGCGGTTCAAGGATGCTCTTATCCGAACCCGGCTTCTGACCGCCATCAGCGTTCAAGGCCTTCTCGTACCATCACCGATTCAAAATCCCCGACGCGCATCGCCATCCAACGGGTACACCGCCCGGCCCAGTCGTGAATACGGCAGATCGGCAAACGACTGTCCCAGCAACCCGACAGCATCGACGTTGAAGATCGATCCGGCGATCGGCGCGAACCCACTGCGAAAATGCCCGGTCGATTTCACGCAGATATATTCGAAACGGGCCGGATCCATCCCCAGCGTGCGGCACAAGGCCAGATCGACAGGCTGTTGAGGCAAGCTGATCACGACCACCGACACACCCGCTTCTTGCAACCAGGCTGTCGGCCCCACCGAATCGGCCAGACCCTTCCACATCGGACCGTCGTACACGAACTCACCGTCGGCCAACCCTTCCACGACAGCTTGCATCTTGACTGGTGGTCCCATATCCGGATGCGAACGCCCGCCGACTTCCACTGCAATCGTTTCTCCCACACCGGCCTGGTGTGCTTGGGAAGCGGTGATGGGATCGACCACATACAACACCACCGACGGGTCCAACTTTCGCTCGATGAACAGTCGCAGCACCTCGGTGCCGTCCCCGGGGGCGCCGCCCCCGGTGTTGTCTGCCTGGTCGGCCAACACGATGGGATACGCCCCGTCGGCTACCCCGCGTTCGAGCGCGTCGGCGGGCTTCAGCGTCGGAGCGATCCAGTCCTGGCGGCGATCCCATACCCAACCGGCAAGAGCATCGGCCTGCTGGTGGGCTTCCTGAAGATCGTCATCGGTGACCACGACCGTGCTGACACCAACCGACGGGCTGTCGACCCACTGGTAGCCCACGCCCAGGCTCGCCGAGACCACCCCGTCCAGGTCATTGGTCAGCACCACCTGGTCTACCGCCTCCGACATTGGGGACTCGGCATCGATCATGCGTGGCGCGCTCCACAGCAAAGGCAATTGGCGAAATGCCATCGTCGGCTTCAATCGCCCCGCCAGCGTCTCGGCCATCAGGCCGATGACATGCAGTGCCCGTTCTTTCATGTCCACGTGCGGATAAGTCCGCATCACTGCCAGGGCATCGGCCGGGCCGATCATCTTTTCGGTCAGGTTGCAGTGAAGATCGTGGACTGACATCAACGGCACATCCGGACCGATGCAATCTCGTACCGCCTGCAACACCGCGCCATCGGCGTCATCGATTCCCTCGGCAGCAAATGAACCGTGCAGGCTCAACAAAACGCCGTCCACCGACCCGTGTCCCTCGAGATCCTCGAGAAGTTCGCCCAATAATGTGTCAAACGTCGCGCGAGAAGCTGGAGGCCCCGAAGTGCCCTTGACCCAGACAAGCGGTGCCACCTCCCACCCTCGTTCCCTCGCCCCCTGCAGGTATCCGTCAACCACCGTGTTGGCTTCACCGGAGCGTTTGATCAATTCATCCGGGCGAACCCTACGACGATCGAAGACTGTCATCGAGGTTTCGCCGGGCAACATCCCCGCCGTTTCATGTTCGATGCCTCCGATGGCGATACGGGGCGGTCTGCGATCGTGGGTCATCGCGATCTCTCGGTTGAAGACAAAGCGTGTTTCGCAACATGAGCTTCCGAGCCGACCGGCATCCTAGCGTTGCTAACGGAAGTCCCGCGACTGTATCGGCAGATCGGCCAGAACTGTCGAGAGATCGACCAAACGGTCCGTCAGCACGTGCATGACGTTGTCCTCTCGCTGCAGGATGCCAAAAGCCAGCACCGCTCGTGCCGTCCGTGCAACTCGACGATACCGGTCCCAGACCCTTTGCTTGACAATCAGGTTGACCATGCCCGTCTCGTCCTCCAGCGTCACGAAGGTCACTCCCCGGGCAGTTCCCGGCCTTTGCCTGAGCAACACAATGCCGGCGACGATTACCAACCGGCCATGACGGGCCTGCGACAGTTCAACGGCCGGCACCCCTCCCAGACGCCGCACTTCTTGACGCAGGAACTCAAACGGATGTCCCCTGAGGCTAAGCCCCTGCGCCCTGTAATCGGCAACCACTTCCTCCTCGTCCGACATTTCAGGCAATACAACTTCCTCTTCGACTGCCGGACCGCACCAGGTATCCCGGCCAACCCACAAGGGATACGAGGACCGATCTGCCAGGGCCTCCCAAAGCGACTCTCTTCGCGACGACCCCAGCGATCCAAACACGTCCGCCCGCGAGAGCCTGCCCAGGTCCCCGTCAGAAAGGTTGGCACGTCGCGCTGCATCGTCGATTGAGACAAAACGACTCTTCCGTCGTTCCGCGACAATTCGTTCAGCCGCGGCTTCTGACAGGCCCCGGACCATTCGCAGCCCAAGTCGCAACCGGGCTGCTCCGGTCACCGACGTTTCCGCATCCCGCTGCACGCCAACGGGCCATCCCTGACATGTCGCGTCTCCTTCGATCGTGCAGTCCCAGTCACTGAAATTGATGTCCACGGGGCGAACATCAACGCCGTGCCCGGCAGTATCGGCAACAAGCTGTGGGGGGGAATAGAAGCCCATCGGCTGGCTGTTGAGTAGTGCAGCGGTGAACTGCGCGGGGTAGTAGCGTTTCAGCCAGGCCGAGACATAGACCAGCAATGCGAAACTGGCAGCGTGCGATTCTGGAAACCCGTACTCACCAAACCCTCGGATCTGGCGAAAGACGCGCTGGGCGAACTCTTCCTCGTATCCGCGTTCCTGCATTCCGGCGACCAGTCTCCGCTGAAACCGGTCGATCACGCCCGGTCGCCGCCACGCCCCCATCGCTCGCCGTAACTGGTCGGCCTCGCCCGGAGTGAACCCAGCCGCAACCACGGCTAACCGCATGGCCTGTTCCTGGAAAATCGGCACGCCGAGAGTTTTCTGCAACACGTTGCGAATCGCTTCGTCCGGATAACTGACCGCTTCCTGGCCCGCCCTCCGCCTGAGATAGGGGTGCACCATGTCTCCCTGGATCGGCCCTGGCCGCACGATTGCCACTTCGATCACCAGATCGTAGAAGCAACGCGGCTTCAGTCGCGGCAGCATGCTCATCTGAGCCCGACTCTCGATCTGAAACACCCCCACGGTGTCCGCGACACAGATCATGTCGTAGACGGCTGGATCCTCGGAAGGAATCGAGGCCAGTGCCTCGTCGATCGTCTGCCCCTGTCTCCGGATGCCGATCGTTTCCAGGCACCGATGAATCGCTGAAAGCATCCCCAGTGACAGGCAATCGATCTTGAGAATACCCAGACAATCCAGGTCGTCCTTGTCCCACTGGATCACGGTCCGATCCTGCATCGCCGCATTTTCGATCGGCACCAGGTCCGACAACCTTCCACGGGTGATCACCATCCCGCCGACGTGCTGTGAAAGATGACGTGGAAATCCCTGGATCGCCCTTACCAGCTCGACCAGTTGTCGCCCGGTTCTCGACATGGGATTCAGGCCCGCTTCGCGCAGCCCTGCTGCAAAACGGTCATCGTCGCCGATTTGATCAACGGTTTTAGCGAGCCGATCGACACGGTCCAGCGACAACCCCAGTGCCTTGCCAACATCGCGCAGTGCTGATCGGGGCCGGTAACTGATAACGACCCCGGTCATCCCGGCCCGCTCCCTGCCATACTTCTTATAGAGGTATTGCAGAACCTCTTCGCGACGCTCACTTTCGAAGTCGATATCGATATCCGGTGCTTCATCGCGTTCGCGACTGACAAACCGTTCGAACAGGACATCAATGCGTTCCGGATCGACCGAGGTAATTCCCAGGCAAAAGCAAACAGCAGAGTTGGCCGCCGAACCTCGTCCCTGGCACAGGATCTCTCGTGACCTCGCAAAACGGACCAGATCCCATACCGTCAGGAAGTAGGGTTCGTATCCCAGATCTTCGATCAACGCCAGTTCATGCGTGATCAACGATCGCACCTTGCCGGGAATCCCCTCGGGGTAACGTCGCCGGCCACCATTCCAGGTGAGTTCCGCCAGGTATGTGGCAGGTGTCCAACCCGGCGGACACAATTCCCCGGGATATTCATACTTCAACTCATCCAATGAGAATTTGCAGCGGTCGGCCACCTCGACTGTACGTTCAACGATGTTTCTGTCACCGGTGAACAGCCTGCCCACATCGACGGGCGCCGCCAGGGCTCTCTCGGCATTGACCTGACGTCGCCATCCCAATTCTGCCACCGGCCGCCGATGACGAATGGCGGAAAGAACATCGGCCAACTGCTGCCTTCCGCGGACGTGGTACAGCACGTCGCTGGTCGCCAGTTGTGGCAATCCGGCTTCGGTGGCCCATCGAGTCATCCACCCGCGCCGCCGACAATCGTCTGGCCCGTGAAACAGCCCGGCCAGGGCATACCCCCTGTCGCCAAACACGTCGACGAATTGCCCCAGGAATGTCTTCGCGTCGGCGGTCGCTCTTTCGTCGGCCGGACCTTCGTCTCGCATCCGATGCAGCAAGACTCCTGCCAGCATGCCCGCGGAATCTTTTGCCAGGTCGTCCCACCACAGGTGACACTCTCCCTTTTCTGCACGCCGGCGACCCAGGGTTAATAGCCGGCACAATCTCGCGTACCCCACCCGGTCCTTGACCCACACGACAACCGGAGGCACATCCTGGAAACGCAAACGGGCACCACACACGATCGGCAGCCCGACCTCGCCGGCCGCGACATGCGCCCTGGCGATTCCCCCGAGACTGTTCACGTCGGTAATCGCCAACGCCTGCTGCCCCAGTTCGAACGCGCGGAGCACGAGTTCGTCGGGGTGAGATGCCCCCTCGAGAAACGAGTGGTTGGTGCGGCAACACAACTCGACATATTGCAACCGTCCCGGCTGGACCGCCCGCCTGCGAGCCGGCTCCCGCGCAGCAGAAACTCGCACGCGTTTTTCCAGTGGCTGGTCGGGCATTACTCAAACACCCCGTGCAGAAACCAGTCTCCATGTGATCGCCGACGAAACAGCCAGAATCGTTCCCCCTCGATGGTTTCCACCTGGTAGTAATCCCGCTCAATACCCCGGGCTGTCCACCATCCGGTTTCGATCCGTTCCGGTCCCCAGCAATGGGCCACACGATGCGACCGCGTTTTCCAAAGAAATCGCAGCGGCGGCCCCCCAGGCTCCATCAAGACCACCTCGATCCGGTGGGGCGCAGACTCCAACCACAACGGCCTGTTCGCCGGTCCCCATCGCGTTGCCCAGCAACGGTCGTTCCACGATTCGTTTTCCGTTAATGTTTTCGACCGCGCAACAGCTTCTCCGGCGGACACCACCGCCTCCAACCGTGCGGCGGTCTCGGGAATTGTCGCTTCCTTGAGTACCGGCCTCACGACCGCCGCAGGCCCCAACCGACTACTCAACCGCTCCTTCAGGCGCGCCATCCCGCGATCAATATCCTTGTCGATGTCCTCCTCGTGAAAGTCGAACAATTTGCGCTGCACTGGTACGGGAACCGTCATCCCCTCGACCGACACTTCGATCGCCACCACATCACGAGGCCATCGCCGTCGTTCCATTTGCAGCAAAACCAGGTCTCGCAGGTGGGAGGCCCGGCAACTCGGCTCGACCAGTCGTGTTTTCCACTCGACCGACTTTCCCGGTGCTTCCTCACTCTTTACCAGCCACGCAAGTTGCATCGTCACTCGTCGATCGAGTCTCAACCGCTCGGCCACTTCTTCGACCAATTCGCCCTGGATCTCGGTCAGCCACTCCACACGACTGATCGGGTATTCGAACCGTCGTGACGCCACGATCGGGTCCGGCGGCGGCAGGTACTCGAGCGACTCGTTGCGACGCCCCAGTGCACGACCGATTCTCGACAGTGTGTCTTCGCCGAAACGACGTTTCAGCTCTGCCGACGGCAGCTCCAGGACACTCCCCACGTCGAACAAACCCAGTTCCTGCAACGAGGCAACAACCGTTGGCGGCAACGCCAATGCTTCGACTGGCAAACGTTTCATCCAGTCGATGTCTCTTCCGGGTGAAACCACCAGGGGAGCCATTGGTCGACTGAGCCATTCAGCAGCATGACTGACCGCCCAGGCCACCCCCGGTGATGCTGCCAACGCGATCCGCACTTGATATCCCCGCTCCGTCCAGGCCGTGTGCATAGCCGAAACCAGGCCGTGTTCGCCGCCGAACAGGTGCCCGCAGCCGGTCACGTTGACGAACAGCGATTCCGGATCGTCTCGTGGATCCTGTCGTTGACCGGGTGGACCTGTCTGGATGGGAATGGCGACGAGTGGTGAGAAATTCCAGGCCCGCCTCACCTCAACACACAAGGCCGCCCGATCCTCACGGCCGTCATCCCTGACAACCTCGATAGCGTCATCGAGAATTGCCAGGCCTTCAGCGACTGGCATCCCCGCCCTCACACCGGCACTTCCGGCACGTGAGCAACAGGCGAGAACCCGTTGCCCGCGTCCAGTTGAAGTGCTGGCAACGATCAGCAATCGGCGTTCATCCCGCGAGCGAGACATCAACCGGTGTTGTATGCACCAGTCGGGGAAGTAAATGCAGGCGACCCGTTTCATCATTCAACTCCAGCGACACCTCAGCACTCAGGTCTCGCATTCGCTCTTTCGCCTGATGCCCACCCGATGTCTGGCACCGATGGTGCCCCCGCAACACCCGCACCGCCCATCTCCGTCCCCGGCCTTCTCGCTCCTGTGGCCCATGACTCGAGTTGTATTCACGCTTTCCCCACTCCCCGGCTCCATCGGCTCTCACCAGCAGCCGCACGCTTGCCCACGACGGCTCGCTGGCGGCCCGGCAAGGCCTGGCCAACATTCCAACGACCCCACTGGTTTCGACAGCCAACTGCCATCGTCGAAACGCGACAGACTCGAGATGATCTGCCCAGACCAACACACCCCCGACTGCACGATTCCGCAACACCTGTTCCACCGTCCACAACCATTCCGCCCCTTCCCGTGGCCGGACAACCAGTGTTCGCTCCGGGTCAATCCCCAGGGCAGCAGCTGCAACCGGATTGAAGACTCGTCTCTGATCGATCACGACCAGCCCTCCCCGCTCTTTCACCAGGCATCGTGCCGCCAGCAGCGCCAACGTCACCGCACCACCACCTGGTCCGGATCCTGCCAGCCATTCCATCAACGTGCCGCGTCGCAGCCCTCCTTCCGGAAAAATCGAGTCCAGTACCACCGAACCGGTTTTGATCAGCCGGCCATCATCCTCGCTTCCCCATCCCGGGGCCCTCTCACCTCGCTGCCGCAACCTCTCCACTCGCCGAATGCGATCAGCAAGAGCATCGATCTGTCGGCGACGTTGATTGCCCTGCTGATGTACCGACGGTTCGCGGCTCATCCTGTCACTCCAATCACCCCGACTACCGCATCCGACGAACCACGCCCACGACAATGCCCAGGATTTCCACATCCCGCGTGTATATCGGCTGCAGAGCCTGGTTGGCCGGCTGCAGCCGGATGCGATTTTTTTCTCGGTAAAACCGCTTCAACGTGGCATTTTGCCCCTCCAGTAACACCACGACCAGATCCCCCTGCCGACATCGACTGGCCTTCTTGACCACGACCATATCTCCCTCCGCAATATGATCTTCGATCATCGAGTCCCCTTTAACCTCCAGGACAAAATGCCCGTCTCGATTGAACAGGGCATCGAAATCGATCCGCTCGTTCTGCTCGATGGCTTCGATCGGATGTCCGGCAGCAATCACGCCGGCAAGCGGCAGTCCCTCGGAACGCATCACCCGCGTGTCGCCGGCGAGACGAATGGACCGGCTTTTTCCTGCATCTCGGTCGATGTGACCATGACGTTCAAGGGTTTTTAAATGCCGATGAACGCTGGTCGGAGATCGATCACCGACATGGCGAACAATCTCCCGGATCGACGGAGCATAGCCGCGTTCTCGCAGCTGTGTCTTGATGAATTCAAGAATCTGCTTTTGCCGTTCCGAGAGCGGTCTCAAGGAACCATCACCGCTTCCGTGATGGCCTGGCGTACCACACGATACGGATTCTTCGCGTTGATGCTCACCTGTTTCGGCAGTCATCGCTGACCTCCCCTCAAGCCCCCGTAACCGGGGATTGTACTGTTTTATCGTATGTAAACAAATGTATACACAGGAAAACATTTGTTTTCTTGGCAATTTTTGCGATGTCGCAGGGATTTCATTCCCATCGGTATTCCCCACGCTGTCGCATATCTCGACGATCATCTGTTATCGTGGGATGACTGCCCTCCACACAATCCTCACCACTCCCACCCGTCCTTCCGCAGGATCCCGAGGATGACACCCAAGCGACTCCTGATGACCATGCTTCTTGCACAGTCGTCTGTTCTTTTCCTCGCGGTGCTAACCACCCCGCTGCCCGCGGCTGATCCGGTACTCCCCGAGACCGTTGATTTCAATCGCGACATCCGTCCGATCCTCTCCAATCTCTGTTATCACTGTCACGGACCGGACAAGACCAAGCGACAGGCCGATCTCCGTTTCGACACCCGCGAAGGGGTCTTCGCCAAACGTGACGATCTCACTGTCACGGTGCCCGGCAAGCCCGCCCAGAGCGAAATCTATCGTCGGATCACGACCAAGGACGCCGCCGAGCGCATGCCGCCGGACGACTCGGGCCTTTCCCTCACCCCGCACCAGGCGCAGTTGATCCAACGCTGGATCCTCCAGGGAGCCTCCTGGCAGGCCCACTGGTCCTTTTCACCACCGGTCCGGCCTTCGCTTCCCGACGTCAGCCAACCCGACTGGCCGACAAATGCCATCGACCACTTCATTCTCGCTCGCCTCGACAAGGCCGGCCTGTCGCCTTCGCCACCGGCCAACCCCACGACCCTGCTGCGACGCCTTCACCTCGATCTGACCGGCCTTCCCCCAACCCCCGCCCAGATCTCGCGTTACCTGGCCGACGACACGCCAGCCGCCTACGAACGCGAAGTCGAACGGCTACTCAATTCGCCCCGGCTCGGCGAACACCTGGCCGCCCGCTGGCTCGACGCGGCCCGCTACGCCGACACCAGCGGCTACCAAAACGACGGACCCCGCGACATGTGGCGTTGGCGGGACTGGGTCCTGGACTCACTGAACACGAACATGCCATTCGACCGATTCACGATTGAACAACTCGCCGGCGACCTGCTGCCCAACGCCACACTCGAACAACGCATTGCCACCGGATTCAACCGAAACCACCGAGGCAACAGCGAGGGAGGCGTGATTCCCGAGGAATTCCAGGTCGAATACGTCGTCGACCGTGTCGACACAACCGCTACCGTCTGGTTGGGCCTGACGCTCAATTGCGCTCGCTGCCACGAGCACAAGTACGATCCCTTCTCCCAGAAGGAGTTCTATCGACTCTTCGCCTATTTCAACAACCTCCCGGAAAACGGACGCGCGATCAAGGAGGGCAACTCGCCACCGCTGATCAAAGCGCCCACCCCGGCCCAGCAGGTGCAACAGTTGTCCTTGGCCAAGGCGGTCACCGACGCGCGGCGAACAGCCCTGAAACTGAGGCCCTTACTGGCCATGTCGCAGCGCAAGTGGGAGGCCGCTGATGCGTCCAAGTTGCCCGAAGGCACCGACTGGTCGGTCACCTCCGGACTCGTCGCTCACTTCGCCTTTGACCAAACGCTCAGCGACGCCACCGACGCCAAACGCACGGGAAAGTTCTCCGACCCGGCGGCTTACGGCCCCGGTCGCCTGCGCCACGCCGCCAAACTCTCCGGCGGTGGCTTTGTCGAAGTCGACGAAACTCCGACCGGTTTCGGGTACCGGGACCACTTTACTCTCTCGGCCTGGATTCGACCCGACCGTGTTGACCGGGGGACCGTGCTCTCGCGGATGACTGATGTGGTCGAGGGCAAGGGCTACTATGTCGACTTCGAAAAGGGTCACATCCGCGTCAACCTGATCACTCGTTGGCTGGATGACTCGATCCGGGTCCAATCCGCGCGTCCGATCACCGCGGGCAGCTGGCGGCACCTCGCCGTGACCTACGATGGCACACGACTGGCCAAGGGAATCCATTTGTTTCTCGACGGTCGGCCGGTCCCGCTGACGGTCAACTATGATTTTATCAATCAGTCCTTCGAGTCGAACGAGCCGCTGCGACTGGGCGGCGGCGGCGGCGCTGAGGGCCGATTTGAGGGTCTGCTCGACGAGGTTCGGATCTACGACCGTGATCTCTCCGCCGCTGAGGTCTCGGTCCTCGCCACACCACAGACAATTCCCGAATTGGTCTCGATCCCGCGCGACAGGCGAACGCCCGGCCAGGTGGCGAAACTTCGCGATTACTTCACTGCCAAACATGCCACGCCCTTGCACCGGCATGCTGTCACCAGCCTGCGGGGTCTGCTGCAACAACAGCGAACGTTTCTGGAGGAACTGCCCACGGTCATGGTGATGCAGGAACTCCCGAAACCCCGGCCGACGTTCATCCTGCAGCGAGGCGAGTATGACCGCCCCGGCCAACGGGTGACACCCGGGACACCCCCGGCGCTTCCCCCGTTGCCTGCCAACGCCGCACCCAACCGTCTCACACTGGCACGCTGGCTGGTTAACAAGAAGAACCCGCTGACGGCCCGCGTGATCTGCAATCGTTTCTGGCAGGGCATCTACGGCAGCGGACTGGTTCGTACGACCGAAGATTTTGGGTCACAGGGCGAGCAGCCCAGCCACCCGCAACTCCTTGATTGGCTGGCGACCGAATTCCACGACTCTGATTGGAATGTCAAGTCGTTGCTGCGAACCCTCGTCACCAGCGCCACTTATCGCCAGTCCTCCCGACTGACCAAGACCCTGCTCGAAACGGACCCCCTCAATCGTTTACTCGCTCGTGCCCCGCGGTACCGTCTGTCGGCGGAGGTAGTCCGTGACCAGGCGCTGTTCACCGCGGGTTTGCTCAATGAGCGGATTGGTGGCCCTTCGGTCCGGCCCTACCAGCCCAAGGGACTCTGGAAGGAAATCGCCTCAACGACCGACTACAACCAGTCGCATGGTGGCGACCTTTACCGCCGCAGCCTCTACACCTACTGGAAGCGCACTGTAACCCATCCGACGATGCTGGCCTTTGATGCGAGCACCCGTGAAGCGTGCACGGTTCGCCCGGCACGGACCAACACCCCGTTGCAAGCCTTGACCTTGATGAACGACATCACTTTCGCCGAGGCCGCCCGGACTCTTGCCGAACGGATTCTCAGCGAATCGGCACCGGCCAACGCCACAAGGTTGCGGCAGGCCTTCCTGTTGACCGTCGCACGCCCGCCTCGTCCCGAAGAGCAAACGATCCTGCTCGAGAGTCTCACGCGACAGCGTGCCGCCTTTGCCGCCAATCCTGAAGCCGCCTCGCAACTGGCAGCCACTGGCGAATCCCCGCGTCGCAAGGGACTCAATGACATCGATGTCGCCGCCTGGACGACGCTCGCCAGCCTTCTGCTCAACCTTGATGAGACCATCAGTCGGGAGTAACCGATGGACCCCTTCCTCGACACCCTGGACCACCATCGCCGCTCGTTTCTGCGGCGTTCGGCTCTGGGCCTGGCGGCCCTGTCGACACTGAACGACAGCCATGCCACCGCGGCTGATCGTCCCGCCGGGGGACTGCCCGGCCTGCCGCACTTCGCCCCCAAGGCCAAGCGGGTCATCTACCTGTTTCAATCCGGCGCCCCGGCCCAACTCGACCTCTTCGACCACAAACCCGAGCTGGAGAAAAGACGAGGCACTGACCTTCCCGATTCCATTCGCAAAGGGCAACGCCTGACCGGAATGACCGCGACCCAGGCGAGATTTCCGATTGCCCCCACCAAGTTCCACTTCGCCCAGCACGGCAAGAGTGGCCAGTGGCTCAGCGACCTACTGCCCCACACGGCAAAGATCGCCGATCGCATTTCCATCATCCGCACCGTTCACACCCAGGCCATCAACCACGACCCGGCGATCACCCTGATCCAGACCGGGGCCCAACTGGCCGGCCGGCCCAGTTTCGGTGGCTGGATTTCCTACGGCCTGGGCACCCTCAATCGCGATCTGCCCGCTTTCGTGGCGATGGTCTCCGGGTCGGGCGGCCAGCCACTTTATGACCGTCTCTGGGGCAGCGGTTTTCTCCCCAGCAAATACCAGGGGATCAAGTTTCGTTCCGTTGGCGACCCGGTCCTGTTCCTGTCCAACCCGACCGGGCTGGACAGTTCGATCCGGCGGCGTTTTCTTGACGACCTGGCCCGGATCAACCAGCTGAAACTCCAACGGCAGGGCGACCCCGAGATCAATACCCGGATCACCCAGTATGAACTGGCCTTCCGGATGCAAACCTCGGTGCCGGAATTGACCGACACGTCGCAAGAGCCTGAACACATCTTCAAACTCTACGGAGAAGACGCCAAGAAGCCGGGCACCTTCGCCGCCAACTGCCTGCTGGCCCGACGACTTTGTGAACGGGGAGTCCGGTTCGTCCAATTATTCCACCGGGGCTGGGACCAACACGCCACCCTGCCCAAGAAAATCACCGAGCAATGTCAGGCCACCGACCAGGCCAGTGCCGCGCTGGTGCTCGATCTCGCACAACGAGGCATGCTCAAGGACACACTCGTCGTCTGGGGTGGCGAGTTCGGGCGCACCGTTTATTGCCAGGGCCGGTTGACTCCCCAGGACTATGGCCGCGACCACCATCCTCGCTGTTTCTCGGTCTGGGTCGCCGGGGCGGGAATCAAGCCGGGAATCACTTACGGGACAACCGACGATTTCAGCTACAACATCCTCGAAAATCCCGTTCACACTCACGACCTCAACGCCACGCTGCTTCACTGCCTGGGAATCGATCACACCCGACTGACCTTCCGTTACCAGGGTCGCCGCCACCGCCTCACGGATGTCGGTGGCAACATCGTCAAGGACCTGCTGGCCTGATGAGCACTTTTTCCTACTGCCGGCCCGACGACCCCGTCGGTGATCACCGGTTGCGGGACACGCTGGTCCAGAGCCTGTTGTTTGAGGTCGACTACTGGGAAACCTATGTGCGGCGCGTCGGAGCTGCCAACATCCGCGCCCTGCTCCAGGGCGAACGCAGGATAGGCAGCCTCGCCGTCTATCGTACCGGGCAGTGGTTCGGCGGCAACTGCGTCTCGATGGGCGGTGTGGCCGCCGTTGGTGTGGTTCCGGAGTTTCGCGGCCGCGGTGCCGCGGCGTTCCTGATGGCCGAACTGCTTCGCGAACTCTTCGAAGATGGCACGGCGCTCTCGACGCTATTCGCCTCCACCCAATCTCTTTACCGCAAGTGTGGATACGAATGCGCAGGCAGTCGCATCCTCCGGGAATTACCGCTCACAGAGATCGGACGGACCGAGCGTTCACTCTGCCTGACGCCCATCACTCTCGACGACCCCGACTGCCTGACCCCGCTGGCCGACGAGCGCGCCCGCCGCACTGCCGGGAACCTCGCACGAACCCCCGGGCTTTGGGAACGGCTCGTCACCGTGCCCAAAACAGACGTCCACGGCTACCTGCTGGGACCGACCGAGTCCCCGCAAGGCTACATCCTCTATCACCAGCCCTCCGACTGGGTCCACCCGACCATCTTGACCATTCGCGACATGCTGGCACTGACACCGGCCGCGTTGCGGATGCTCTGGACCTTCATCCACGACCACCGCAGCATCATCGACGTTGTCCGCTGGTATGGACCGTTCGTCGACCCGCGTTTGCTGGCCCCGTCCGAATCGCGTGCCCGGGTCGTTGATGACTCATCGTGGATGACAAGGATCGTCAATGTAAGACAAGCGCTTTGCGAACGCGGCTACTCGCCCGGAGAAAGTCACGAACTTCACCTCGAGATCGTCGGCGATGCGGTTCTTGCCGAGAATAACGGCCGCTTCGTGTTGCACGTCGACCAGGGCCGCGGCGACGTCCGCGCGGGAGGACGTGGCGACCTGTGCGTGGATATCGGCACCCTGGCCCCTTTGTATACCGGCATGCACTCGGCCACGTCCCTTTCGGTGCACGGATCCCTCTCGGGTGATCCGCTGACGCTACAAACAGCTGACCGCATCTTCGCCGGCCCCGAACCCTGGATGCCCGAGGGTTTCTAGTTCGCCTCGTGAACGGACTTCCCCGCCCTAGACATCGGTCGCCCTGGGCCGACTCACCGGTTTCGGCTTCGCCGCGGGGACCCTGGGCGCCGCCTTTTTGGTCTTGCCGGCCGGTCGACCGGCTGCTCCCAGCAGTTCGGCCAGTGTCTTGCGAGCGGTAGTCAGCCGCTTGAGAACGTCGCGGAGTTCCGCCGGGCTGGCCTTCGGTTGTTTGGCAAGCTGTTCGAGCCGCGTGACCGCCTCTTCGACCTGCTTGTATGCTCGTTCGACCTGCTGATGCCAAGGCGATCCACGTGGAAGAGAAAGGGCACGGCCACCAGCGCGGCCGATGCGAGGTATCAGTCTTGGAAACCTGTTTTGCACGCCCGCCCGTCCGCCCTGCCTGATCAACACACGGTTCTTCACCGCGTACTGCTCGTACAACTTGTGAGCTTCCGGATCCTTCTTCTTCAGATCCGCGGCATCGGCCGCCTTGGTTTCACGTGTCTTGGCCTGCCCCTTGACCGTGTCAGTCACCCGCACCGAGATCTCTTTGCCATTGACGTCCTCGATGATGATATTGCGGCCACCGGAAGTGACATTAATCGTGCGGCGACCGTTTCTGACTCGCACCGACATCCTGGTAGTGTTCCTGGAAACAGCACCGCGACCCGGCGACGGATCGGGCTTCGGCAATGCGGCGGCAGCCCGCCGGGCCACTCCCCGGGACCGGCTCTTCGTCAACTGCTTCAATGCCGATTCGGCTGCGGACTTCGTCGCCTTGTTCATCGACGCCAGCATCTTTCTGAGCAGGGCAATGCAGCGTGTCGTTCGTTCCAGGTCCTTCCCATCGGCCGCTGTGGCCACTGCCTTAACAACCAGTTGCCCGGCGGTCAGCAATTTGCGAGAAGCGTCGCGTCGCACCTCGAAATCGCGACTGGTCAAGGCATCGATCCACTCGCGAATCTTCTCCGGCGTCGCCGACTCTGCAGCCGCCTTCCCTGGCGCCGCCGCTTTCGCGTCATCGACGACAGGCTCGGCTTTTGTGACGATGCACACCGACAACAGGACAAGGACGCCGAACAGGGTCGAGCGAATCACGGCACACACCTCCGATTCTGTAGATCGCGTGTCTTGAGTGAGATCTGGGCGATTCTCGCCGATACAGCGCCCCCCGGCAAGAGGTGACGCCACGCTCCGTCGGGGGTAGGATGCAACCATCCTGTCCGCTTCTGAACAGATTGCGCTAACCTCATGCTGAACAACCCGACCCGATTGTGTTTCGCCCTTGTCCTTGGGCTGTTGACAACCCTGGCCAGCGGCGCCGAGAAGCCCTTTGGAATTGCCTCGCGGGTCGCGTGGGCGACGTCCCGGATTACCGGTTCGCCGGACCCGCCACCACCCTATTCCACCGTACCGGTCTTTCCCCGGCTGAAGTTCACCAATCCTGTGATCTTGACCAATGCGCCGGGTACAAGGCGACTGTTCGTCGTCGAACTGAAGGGGAAGATCTTTTCGTTCGTCCCCGATTCCGACATTGACCGTTCCGACCTGGTCGTCGATCTCGCGCCGGCCGTCAAAGGGCTGACGCAACTCTATGGCCTCGCCTTTCATCCCCGATTTGACCACAACCGCTACTGCTACATCACCTACGTCAAGAAGGCTGGTGACCCCAACGGCACAGTGGTCTCGCGGTTCACCGTCAGCCGCGAGGATCCTCCGACGATCGATCCCGGCAGTGAGCAAACGGTGATCTCCTGGGTGGCCGGTGGTCACAACGGCGGTTGTCTGGAATTCGGCCCTGACGGTTTTCTCTACATCTCCGCAGGAGATGGTGCGGGTGCATTCCCCCCCGACAGTCTTCGCAACGGCCAGAATGCCGGCTCGTTACCCTCGACGATCATGCGACTCGATGTCGACCGCCCTTCATTGAAACACAACTACTCGATTCCCCCGGACAATCCCTTCGTCACCACGCCCGGGGCTCGTCCCGAGGTCTGGGCTTATGGTTTCCGCAATCCCTGGAAGATCACCTTTGATCCGGAAAACGGTTCGCTTTGGTGTGGCGATGTCGGCTGGGAAATGTGGGAGATGATCTATCGTGTACAAAAGGGAGCCAACTACGGCTGGAGTGTTGTCGAGTCGACCCAATCGGTTCATCCCGAGTGGGATCGTGGCCCAACCGAGATCACGCCGGCGACGATCGCCCACGCCCACACCGAATCACGCTCGATCACCGGTGGCGAGATCTATATCGGTGAAAGGCTTCCCGGACTTCACGGGGCCTACGTTTACGGCGACTACGTCACGGGCAAGATCTGGGCGGCGCGGCACGACGGTTCCCGCGTCACCTGGAAGCAGGAACTTGTGGACACGCCGCTGCAAGTCATCTGCTTCGGCACCGATGACACCGGCGAACTCTACGTCGTCGATTACGTCGGTGGCAACCTGCATCGCCTTGTCCCCAACGACACGACACAGGTCAACAAACAGTTTCCTCGCAAGCTCAGTGAAACGGGCCTGTTCGCGTCAACACCAACGCACCAGCCAGCCCCGGGAGTCATCCCCTATTCGATCAATGCCGCGCCGTGGGCCGACCACACCGTCTCCCAGCGATTTGTCGCCCTGCCTGGCACCCAGCGACTCGGTGTCTTCCAGAAATCCAACATCCAACTCGGTTTCGTCGAAGGGCACTGGGCGTTCCCCAAAGACGGTGTACTCGCCAAGACCATCTCCCTGGACCTCAAAAGGGGCGACGCGCAATCGCGGCGACGAATTGAAACCCAGATCCTGCATTTCGACGGCCACACCTGGCAGGCATACAACTACATCTGGAACGACGCCCAAACCGACGCCGAACTGGCCGGACACGCGGGCCGCGACCGCGAGTTCCTCGTCACCGACCCCAGCGCCCCCGGAGGCAAGTTGATTCAGCGGTGGCACCATGCCAGTCGCACCGAGTGCCTGCTGTGCCATACCACACGGGGCGGGTCGATCTACGGCTTCACCATGAACCAGATCAACCGCGAACACGCCTACGCAACCGCCACTGACAACCAGTTGCGAACACTCGCTCATGTCGGGCTCTTCTCGGAGCCCCTGCCCGAAAAGCCGCCGACAATGCCCCGGCCCTTCGATTCCACATTGCCACTCGAGCAAAGAGCCCGGGCCTACCTGCATGCCAACTGTGCCACCTGCCATCGACGAGGTGGCGGAGGCACAGCGGCAATGGACATCCGCTACGCCTACTCACTCAAGCAATCCAACCTTCTCGGAGCCCGCCCCACCCAGGGGACGTTCGGGATGCTCGCCGCCAGGGTCATGGCGCCCCACGACCCGTTCCGCTCGGTACTGCTGTATCGCATGGCCAAACTCGGCCGTGGCCGCATGCCACACTTCGGATCGCACGTCGTCGACAGACGTGGACTCCAACTGATTCACGACTGGATCGCCTCACTCCCAGCGACGCTGGCCCCGGCAGGAACCGGCGACAAGGCGGCAATGGTTCTCCAATCGCGTCACGACACACTGCTGGCGGAACTGGCCGATCAACCCGCGGCAGGACAACAATCGTCGCTCAAGGAACTGCTCTCCTCGACCAGCGGCGCGTTGCAACTGGCCCTGGCCCTCGACAGAACATCCAACCCATTCCCCGCGTCAGTCCGGAAACAGGCGATCCGGCTCGGCGGAACCCATGCCGAGATCCAGGTTCGCGATCTGTTCGAACGCTTCCTGCCCGATTCGCAGCGTGTCAAACGACTGGGTACCGTGGTCAAGCCGACAGAACTTCTCGCGTTGCGGGGCGATGCCTTGCGCGGACGCAGCCTCTTTCTCACGGCAAAAGGTGTTCAGTGCCGCAACTGCCACCGAATCGCAAAACAGGGAAAAAGCGTCGGGCCCGACCTCGATGGGGTCGCAAAAAAGAACGATCGTCGGGCATTGCTCGAATCCATTCTCCAACCTTCCAAGAAGGTTGACCCGAAGTTCCGGGCGATTCTCGTGGAGACCGTTCAGGGGCGTGTTTTTACCGGCCTCCTGGTTTCCCGAACTGACCAACTTGTCGTCGTGAAGGACGGAACGGGAAAAGAGATTCGGATTGCCGCAGCCGATGTTGAGATGATCGTTCCCCAGGCGAAAAGCCTGATGCCGGAACTGTTAGTCAAGGATTTGACCGCCCAACAGGTCGCCGACCTGCTGGCCTTTCTGGAGACGCTGAAGTGATCGCGATTCTGCGTGTGCTGCCTGTTGTCGTCCTGCTCGTGTTGCTGTCGGGAACCGGCCTTTCAGCCGCCGATCCACCGACCCGCCGGGTCGGCTGGACTTCCTCACAGGTCATCGGGACGCCCGAACCGCCCTCCCCCTACCTGGTCGAGCGTCGGTTTCCGAAGTTGAACTTCAAGAACCCCGTCGAAATGCGCCCGATCCCAGGCACCAACCGTCTGCTGGTCGTCGAATTGGGGGGCCGGATCTTTTCATTCCCGGACCGCCAGGACGTCGAAAAAGCCGACCTGATTCTCGACCTGAAACAGCACAAGCCCGCGGTGGCCAACACCTACGGACTCACCTTCCACCCGCAGTTCCTCAAGAATCGCACCTGTTTCATCTCCTATATCCAGGGCCCACAGGGCAACGGTACCAAGATCTGCCGCTACCGGTTCACCAAGTCCGATCCGCCGGTGATCGATCTTGCCAGCCGCGAGGTGGTCTTTTCGTGGCCCTCCGGCGGCCACAACGGCGCGGCGTTGCGTTTCGGCCCCGACGGTCTGCTCTACATCACCGCCGGGGACGGTGTCGGCCCGAATCCGCCCGACCCGGTCAACAACGGACAGGATTGCAGCAACTACTTCTCCACGCTCGTGCGAATCGACGTCGACCACACCGATCCCGGCCGCGCCTATCGCATTCCACCGGACAACCCGTTCGTCAACGTCGAAGGCGTGCTCCCGGAGATCTGGGCCTACGGCTTTCGTAATCCGTGGAAAATCTCATTTGACCGCAAATCCGGCGACTTGTGGCTCGGTGATGTCGGCTGGGAGCTCTGGGAGTTCATCTACCGGATCGTCAAGGGAGGCAACTACGGCTGGAGCATCGTCGAGGGGCGTCAACCGGTCAACACGCACTTCAAGCGCGGTCCCAGCCCGATACTGCCTCCCACCGTCGACCACCCGCACAGCGAGGCGGCTTCGATCACCGGTGGTGAGGTTTACTACGGGCGTCGGACACCGGGACTTTTCGGACAATACGTCTACGGGGATTACGAGACCGGAAAACTCTGGTCGTTTGTCTGGAATGCCAAACAGAAGAAGGTCGTCAAGCATCGAGAACTGGTTGACTCGTCGCTGCGGATCATCTGTTTCAGCTACGACACCACTGACGACCTCCTGTTCATGGATTACACGGCCGGCACAATCCATCGCCTGGCGCCCAATCCTGACCGTGGCAAGCCCAGCCGTTTTCCCAGGAGGCTCAGCCAGACGGGCCTGTTCGCATCCGTCGCCGACCACCGCGTGGCTGACGGTGTGCTCACCTACCAGGCCACGGCCGAACCGTGGCAAGACGGATCGACCGCCGAGCGTGCGATCGCGGTTCCGGGAACCGCCCCGATCGGCACCAAGGGAAAGTGGTCGTTCCCGGCCGGCACGGTCGTCCTCAAGACGATCTCAATGCAAACGGCCGTCGCCAAACGCAACCAGCGACGCCGACTCGAAACACAACTCCTGCATTTCGACGGGGATGCCTGGCGAGGCTACAGCTATCGCTGGAACCGCGACCAGTCCGACGCGGTACTGTTGCCGCCAGCCGGCAAAGACGAAGCATTGCTGATCGCTGATGCCACGTTCAAGAACGGATTGCGCAGGCAGACCTGGCATTTCTCGGGACGGGTCGAATGCGTGAGATGTCACAATCCGTGGGCCGGACACGTGCTGGGATTCAACCCCGCTGGCCTCGACCGGACCATTGACACTCCCTCCGGTGACACCAACCAGCTGGCCGCCCTTTCCCGCCACAATCTCTTCACACCGGCGTTGTCCCCCTCCTCGCAGCCACAACTGGTTGACCCCTATGACGAGACTCTCGACACCGAGCGTCGCGCAAGAAGCTATCTGCATGTCAATTGCGGTCATTGCCACCGATTGCACGCCGGCAGTGCCGTGTTGGCCTACATGCACCATGACATTTCGTTGACTGCGACCCGCATGCTCGACAGCAAGCCCAGCCAGGGAACCTTCGGGATTCCCGATGCCCGCATCATCGCGCCCGGCGACCCTCTGCGCAGCGTTCTGTTCCTGCGAGTTTCCAAGCTCGGCCGTGGCCGGATGCCCCATATCGGCTCGGAACGCGTCGATCGTCGAGCAACCACGATGATTGGCAAGTGGATCTCTGAACTTCCCAACGACACCCCCATCGCCACACTCAGCGATGCCCAGCGTCGTTCCCGATTACAGGCTCTCATCGAGGTGCGACAACTCGAACGCGGTGCCAAGGCCATCCCTCAGGTAATGCTCAGCCGTGCTCTCGCGTCGACTTCAACCGCCTTGCACCTGCAACAAAGACTCGACGCAGCCGGCAACCGTTTCGCAGCGGAAACACGACGTGCAATCGTCAAGGCCGGCGTGACACATGACGACATCACGATCCGTGATCTCTTCGAGCGGTTCATTCCCGAAGAACAACGGGTGAAACGACTCGGGCGCGTCATTCGCCCCGAATCACTTCTGGCCCTCACCGGAAATGCCAAGACGGGGCGAGAGTTCTTTCTGACCTCGAAGGCATCACAGTGCCGCAATTGCCATCGTGTCGGCGGCGCGGGCAAATCGCTCGGCCCTGATCTCGACGGCATCGGCAAGAAATACGGTCGACCCGAGTTGCTCGACCAGGTCCTCAACCCGTCACGCAAGATCGACCCCAAGTTCATGACCTATCTCGTGGAGACAACAGCCGGGCGTGTTCACACCGGACTGATGATCCGCAAGACCGATCGAGAGATTGTTCTTCGCGACGCCAAGGGCAAGGAACTGGTGATTGCGAGTGGCGATGTGGAATCGCTGATCCCGCAACGCAAGAGTCTCATGCCCGAACTGCTCCTCAAGGACATGACCGCCCAACAGGTGGCCGATCTCCTGGCGTTCCTGGCCTCGCTGAAAGTGCCCGCGGCCAAGAGCACAACAAAGTGACCAATCGCCGCCCAACGCGCAACGAAATCGAACACGGCCAGGCCCTCAGGGAATGCAGCGATCTCCTGAAACCGGCCTGATCCGACGGCCTATCCCAGTTCCAGCTCTGCCAGCAAATTCTTCCAGGCCAACCGTTCGCATTCAGGCTCGAATTGCCATCGCCGCTCGGCACACGCCGCCATCAGCGACTGGTAGAACTCCCGGTCCCCCTCGGCAGCCAACAGCATCCTCTGTAGCCCCGACGTATCCCCCACGTCGTAGAATCCCGGATAGTCTTCTCCGAGCAAACCAATCGTACCGCTGATACGGCTCGCCACGACGGGGGTTTGCACCGAGATCGACTCACCCACGACGTTTGCGCCACCTTCCATCCGTGAACTGAGGACCATCAGTTGGCTTCCGGCCAGCGTTTCCAGCACATCACCGTATCGCCGACTTCCCCGCCATTGGTATCGACGGTTTGCCCGAGTCTCTGCTTCGGCCGCGGATCTCAGTCCCGGTGTCAACGCTTCTCCAAGATGCACGACACGAATTCGCGAATTCCCCGGCAGATCGCGCACGGCATAGGCGGTCCGTAATGGATCCTTGACCGCTCGCAGGTGGCCGACCACGGCCACCTGCCACCATCGCTGAATACGGTTGGTTGTCCTGTTTCGTGGCTGCACCGACTGAAAGACCACGCGACAACGCTCTCTGCAGTGCTCCGGAAGCCAACGGATCCCGTCGGGTTGCAGAACGACAATGCGATCGGCGGTAGCCACCGCCTTCTGGCCTCCCCGTGATCGTTGCAGGTCACGATACAGGTCGGTCCCGCTGATGCCGACAATCAACGGGGCATCCGCACGACAGCGACGCCATCGCAGGGCGCTCGCGGCGCTATGATGCGCATGCAGAGCCACAAGCAGATCACAGCCCTGGTCAAGAAATTCGCCGCTGATCTGGGTGTGGTGCCCCAGTTGATTCAGCAACCGCCGCCAGCGGCGAGCCGTCGCAAGGTTGCCGCTGCGAGTCCGGGCCGCGGCGGGGGTCACGATCAGGATCTTGAGGCCCATCGATCGGCTAGTCATCCAAGACCAGGAACACGTCAGTTTTCTCGACGACGCGGCCCACAATCGCCGCTGTTTCAGATCCGCCTTCCCGGCAGCTTGCGACGAGATGCTCGGCGTCTTCGGCACGAACACTGATCAACAGGCCCCCGGAGGTCTGGGGGTCAAAGCACATTTCCAACCGCATCGGATCGGCGCCGGCCTGGATCTGCATCAGTGAGTCGGCCGCATTACGATTTGTCTGGCTGGCCCGCGTGTGGTAGCCGGCAGCAGCCAGTTCCGCTGCGCCGGGCAGAACCGCCAGACATGACGTTTCGATGACGAGCGTCACATCGCTCGCCTGCGCCATTTCCCCCGCATGTCCTGCCAGGCCAAACCCGGTGATGTCTGTTGCCGCAGAGGCCTTCACACCGCGTGCGGATTCACTGGCTCCCTTGTTGAGCATCGCCATGCTCGCTGTCGCCGTAGCCAGTACATTCCCCGGACAGCGGTTCTTCTTGAATGCCGTCGTGATGAATCCGGTCCCCAGGGGCTTGGTCAACACGAGTCGATCACCTGGTTGGGCGCCCGAGTTGGTAATGAGTTCATCGGGGGTTGCCACCCCGGTGACACTCAATCCGTATTTGATCTCGGTGTCTCGCACGGTATGCCCTCCGGCAATCACCGCGCCAGCAGCTTTGACACGTTCAGCTCCTCCATTGAGGATCTCTCCAAGAATCTCGAGGTCGAGCTTGTCGTCGGGAAAACCGACGATATTCAGCGCCGTCCTGGGTTGCCCCCCCATGGCGAAAATGTCGCTGAGGCTGTTGGCGGCGGCAATTTGACCAAACAGGTACGGGTCATCGACCAGTGGTGGAAAAAAGTCCAGTGACTGCAGAATCAGCAGATCGTCACGCAACCGGTAAACGCCGGCATCACTGAACCCTTCGGCTCCGACCACCAGGTTCGGATCGTCGAAGACCGGCAAACCCCGCACGACCTGTGCGGTCCCCTCTTGGGGTAATTTCCCGGCTCACCCTGCGCAACTGGCCCAATCGACCAGTCGCTTCTTGCGTCCAAAGATTGCCATCGAGAAATGTCCTGCGGTGGATGATCAGCCTGCAGACGGTTGGGCCGGATTGTAGCCCGCATGTCCCCGACGACCAACAGCGGATCCGCCACGTTTTGACAGCTTCATCGCGGCTGTCTATTCTCCGGTGTGTTCCACCAGCTCGCGGCCCGTGGCGTCTTTGGCTTGAATTATCACCGCGGTGACGCGGCTCGACGACCTCGAAAGGACCAAGCACAATGTCTCTGCAAGGCCAAGTGGCGGTCGTAACCGGTGGCGGCCGGGGTATCGGCCTGGCGTGCGTTCGGGCTTTGGCCCGTGATGGTGCCTCCGTGATCATCGCGACTCCCGAGGACGATGAACGTCTCGCGGCCGTCGAGGAACTGCAGTCCCGCGGAGTGGACGTGTTGGGGACAGACACCGACGTGACCTGCGAAGAACAGGTGGCTTCGATGGTCGCACAGGCCAGTGACCGATTCGGCCGCATCGACATCCTTGTCAACAATGCCGGCATCATCGGCCCCACCTCGCCTGTCCAGGAAATCCAGCGCCGTGACTGGGATCAGGTCATGGCGGTCAACGTGACCGGCAGCTACCTGTGCTGTCGCGAGGTTCTGCCCGGAATGATCACTCGACAATCCGGACGGATCATCAATATTGCCTCCACGGCGGGCAAGATCGGATTCCCGCTGCGAAGTCCGTATGCCGCATCGAAGTGGGCAGTGATCGGATTGACCAAGACACTGGCCGCCGAGGTCGGGCGGCAGGGAATCCTGGTCAACGCGGTTTGCCCAGGCCCGATTGCCGGCCCTCGCATGGACGCGATCATCGCGGCTCGTGCGGAGAAGACCGGAACACCCGCCGAGGACGTACGCGCGACCCTCGAGGAATCGACCCTGCTGGGACGATTGATACCGCCCGAGCACATCGCAGAGATGGTCACCTTTCTTGCCTCCGATCGCGCCACCAGTATCACCGGGCAGACCCTCGACGTCACCGCCGGGCACCGTGTCTAGTCCCCCCATGTCCCTTCTTGTTGACGGAGGCTCGCCAATGACCAACAGCGACACGACACTCCAGGACCGCCTTGACCGTGGCCGTCTCGTTCTCGACGAAATGCTGGGTCCGGAAACAGCCGCCGAAACTGTGGCACACTGGCAGACAATCTGTCCGGAGTTCGGCGACTATGTCACCGAGTTTCTTGCAGGAGAGATCTGGAGCAGGCAGGGCCTGGACCGGCGAACTCGCAGCCTGATCTCCATTGCCGCCCTGGCATCTCTGGGGCGAACCCGGGCACTGGAACTCAATCTGCAGTTTGCGATCAACAACGGCGCCTCCCGACGCGACATTGTCGAGGCGTTGCTGCAGATTGCTCCCTACGCGGGCTTTCCGGTGACGTGGGACGCGTTGGCACGCCTCGAACAGGTTTGCCCTCGGAATGACGACTGCTAAGACGCCCCGGTGAAACGGCTCACCTCACTTCTCGGCGACGACCGGAAAGCCGGCGCCCTTCCAGGCAAAGATTCCGCCAGGATACCGCCGAACGTTAGTGAAACCACATTTCCTGGCCCACATCGCCGCATTGTGACTACGGCCACAGGCGGTGAATCCACAATAGACGACAATGAGTTTCTCTTTGTCCTTTCCAAGCTGACTTTCGAAATCGGCTTCGGTCTTACCGTCCGTTTCCGCCGGATCCCAAGTCTCCATCGTGCCCTTGGGAAACAGAAACTGCACTGCACCCGCGATGTGCTGCTTCTTGAAACTTGTCGCGTAGGGCATCGCGTCCACCAGCACGAGTTCCGGTGTTGTATCGAGCAACGCCTTCAATTCCGCAGTGGTTATGACCTGGTAATCGCCCTCGGCCACTTGCCTGGCCAGTTTTACAGCGACCTTCTCGGTGACCACTTCCTGTTCAAACTTGTTGTGTCCACATCCCGGCAACGACACGGTCAGTGTGACCAGCAACCCGATAAGAAATCGGCTCATTTTCATGATTGCAGTTCCTCGCCTGTTTTCGCGTTGTCCGTCTTCGGCCACTGCAAGCAGCAGCAAACGACCAGCAAGCCACAATCGACCCCGACGGCCTGCCAGGGCGACAGCCCGCTGCCTTCTTCGGACCCAAAACAACCGCACTCGACATCAAGGCCCAAGGCTATCCCGTAACCCAGCACGACCAGGAACACAAGGACAAGCACCGACGCCATCCTGGGTGCCCAGTCTCGGCCGATCAACAGGGCCGCAGCAATAATCAGCTCCACGACGATCAGGCCCCAGGCTGCCAGACCCAGCAGCGGTTCCCAGACAAGACCGTAGCCCCCGATGGTGTCGATGAAATCACTGACATCAAACAGCTTGGCCACCGCGGCCCACAGGAACACCATCCCCAGGCCAACAGCTCCCAGACGACGACTGGTCTCGCGTGACATCGGGTATCGCGTCCTACGACTCAAAGGTTTTCTTGGAGGCGTCTGCCTGAAACAAAAAAGGCCCGGTCGCAACCTCAGCGACCGGGCCTCCGAGTTTCTCGCATACAGGAACGAATTAGGTTCCTGTCGAGATGGTGGTTGCCCTCAGGACAACCCGCCGGTTTCCCTAAGCGCTACCACCTCTCTGGCTGGTACAACAATATTCCACTGGATCACCTCCTTCCTGAATCGTGGCCATCACCCGCTTCCGAACGGAACTCCAGCACCGATCTCCTCACGGGCCTCCATTCCTGCCACGCCGCGTCAGCGTGACCCTGTCGGACCATACTGCTCATTCCATTCCAACATGCAAGCACAATCTTGGGATTTGCCAGACAGGGATGCCAAGTCGGCCTCACCGAACACATAATGAACAAATGACACGTTACCTCTTGCTTCTCTGCCTGCTCCTCCCGCCAGTCGTGGACGAAGCGACTTGTGCCGACGATCGTCCCGGACCGACATTCCGCCGCACGCTCGCCCCGTTACTCGCCCGTCACTGCCTGGGCTGCCACAGCGGACCCGCCCCCAAAGGCGAATTGGACCTTTCCCAACCAGCCACGTTTCTCAAGGGCGGGGTCTCCGGAGCCGCCGTCGATCCCGGCAAGCCCGAGGCCAGCTTGCTCTGGAAACGCGTCACGGCCGGGGAAATGCCGCCCAAGCAGCGTTTGACAACCGCCCAACTCAAGACGATCAAACAGTGGATTCTCAAGGGGGCGGCATTTCCCTCTCCCATCGATGCCTCTCGCTACACCACCTCTGCCCGGGCCGGACGCGACTGGTGGTCCCTTCAGCCTCTCTCAGAGAAACCGCCCCCCAGACCGCTTTCGCCCCGCTCCTGGTCAACCAACCCGATCGACGACTTCGTCCTCGAGCAACTCATCGCCGCCCGTCTCTCACCCTCACCGCCGGCGGCACGCCGCACGCTTGCCCGCCGTCTCAGCTTCGGCCTCCTGGGTTTGCCTCCGGATCCGGACGAGATCGATTCGTTTGTCGCCGACAGGCAGGATGAGGCCTGGTTGCGACTTGTCGATCGCTGGCTCGCGCACCCTCACTACGGGGAACGCTGGGCACGCCACTGGCTGGACGTGGTCCGATTCGGCGAGAGCCAAGGCTTCGAACGTGACAAACTCCGCCCCCATGCCTGGCGTTATCGCGACTGGGTCACCTCGGCACTCAATGCCGACATGCCCTACAACCGGTTCGCTGCCTGGCAACTTGCCGGCGATGTCTTATCGCCCGGCCGCGCCGACGCGATCGTCGCCACCGGTTTCCTGGTGGCTGGTCCCTACGACGAGGTTGGCAACGCACAAATCAGCAAGGCGATGAAGCGCGTCGTTCGACAAGACGAACTCGAGGACATCATCAGTGTTGTCGGCCAGTCGTTCCTGGGCCTGACAATTCATTGCGCGCGCTGCCATGACCACAAGTTCGACCCCATCCCCCAGTCCGAGTACTACCAGCTCGCCGCCGCGCTCGACGGTGTCCGCCACGGACTACGCAACTTGCCTGCCAAAGCGGAACCACATCGCTCAACCGAACCCGCGGCCACGCTCGCGGTCACAATTGGCGGCCTCCAACAGGCACTCGAACAACTCGAGGCGCCCTTCCGCGACCAGGTGCTGAAACGGCGGCGCCGCTCCTCCACCGTTCCCGCTCCGCGGCCGTTCGCCCGCTGGGATTTTCAGGGCAACTACCGCGACTCGGTGGGGAACCTTCACGCCACACCGTCAGGAGATGCCCGCATCGAGCGCGGCCACCTGGTCTTGCCGGGTCGAGCCCATCTCACCACCCCCCCAATCGCTCAACCACTTGTTGCTCGCACACTGGAAGCGTGGGTCTATCTCGACGACACCCGACAACGCGGTGGTGGCATCGTGGCCCTGCATTCGGTAACTGCTGAAGCGCACGACGCCATTGCTTTTGGTCAATTGCGTCCCGGGCACTGGAACCTCAGCAGCGAAGGAGGCAAACGTTCAGTCGGCTTCGAGGGGCCAGAAGAACGCGATGCGGACTCGGGCCTGATTCACCTGGCTTTTGTCTTCAAAGCCGACGGTGCCGTTGTTGCCTATCGCAATGGACAACAGTATGGGCGGCCGATCCGCACGCGGGGTCCACGAAAGTTTGAACCCGGAGAGGCTCGGATTCTCATTGGCCTCAGACATCTGCCGCCACTTCGCGATCGGCACATCCGCGGCCGAATCTGGCGTGTGCAGTTTCATACTCGCGCGTTGTCGGCAGACGAGGTCCGGGCATCGGCGGGGCCCTTCAATGTACAAGTCTCCCAGCAGGAACTGCTCGCCGCGATGCCACGAGGCGTTCGACGCGAGTGGCAACATCGGCGTTTCGAGATTTCCCAATTGAAACAACTCCAGAAACGATGGACCGCCTGGAAGAGCTACGCCGTGGTGCCCGTCGCTCCCGAGGCAACTCATCTCCTGAAGCGAGGTAATCCCCGAACGCCGGGACCGGTCGTGACAGCCGGGGCGATTTCCTCGGTCTCTGGGCCGTCGTCCGATTTCCATCTTGCCGCCGACGCGGCCGACTCGCCGCGTCGACAGGCACTGGCCGACTGGATCACAGACCGTAGCAATCCACTGTTTGCCCGCGTGATCGTCAACCGCCTCTGGCAGCATCACTTTGGCGTCGGGCTGGTGGAAACGCCCAGCGACTTCGGTTTCAACGGCGGACGCCCCTCGCACCCACACCTGCTCGACTGGCTCGCCAACCAACTGATCACTCACGACTGGAGTCTCAAGCACATTCACCGCCTGATCCTCTCGTCGGCCACCTATCAACAATCCTCACTTTTTCGCCCCGAAGCGGCCCGGCGTGATTCACGCAACCGCCTGCTCTGGCGACGTTCTCCTCAACGACTGCAGGCTGAGGTGCTTCGCGACAGCCTGCTTGCCGTCTCGGGTTCCCTGAACCGTTCAATCGGGGGTCCGGGTTATTACGACTTCACCACCTACGTGAACAACTCGCAGTTCTACGAAATCCGTGATCCCGTAGGGGTAAGTTTCGATCGCCGCAGCCTGTACCGCACCCTCGCTCGTTCCGGACGTAACCCCTTCCTCGATGCTTTTGACTGCCCCGACCCCTCGACGAAGACTCCCCGACGCGCCGTGACAACCACTCCTCTGCAGGCACTCGCTCTGCTCAACAACGAATTCGGATTCCGCATGGCCGATCGACTCGCCCGGCGAACCGCGATCGACACCGGACCGCAACCCGGGGCACAGGTCCAGCGTGTCTTCGCCATCTGCCTTGGTCGCAGTCCCTCACCCATCGAACTTCACGACTCGCGGCGTTTTCTTTCCCGGCACGGACTCGCCGCGTTGGCCCGCGTCCTGTTCAACTCCAATGAGTTTCTTTATGTCGATTGACGATCGAGCAGCTTCCCGACGCGACTTCCTTGATTTCGCCGCTCACGGCATCGGCAGCACCGCGTTGATGTCGATGCTCTGCGACGAGGCGTCGAGCATGGCGACACCGGCCACCGACCGCGTCGCAACACCGCACGCCCCGCCCCGGATCCGCCGGATGGTCCATGTCATCGCCACCGGGGGAGTCAGCCAGATCGACACGTTTGACTACAAACCGCAACTCGACCGACTGCACGGCAAACCACTGGTCAGCAAGAACCGTCCCGACGTCTTTTTCGGGAAGGTCGGCCTGCTGCGCAAGAGTGACTGGGCCTTTCGTCGTCGTGGAAGAAGTGGTCTTTGGGTTTCGGACCTTTTCCCCCACCTCGCCGAGGTCGCCGACGAACTGACCATCATCAAGTCAATGGTGGCGGAGACATCCAACCACACACCGGCCACATTCCAGGAAAACACAGGTTTTCGACTCAATGGATTCCCCGTCCTCGGCGCCTGGCTCTCCTACGGACTCGGCTGCGAATCCGAAAATCTGCCCGCCCATGTCGTGATTCCCGACCCGCGGGGTTTCCCCGCCGGCGGCTCGATCAACTGGACCAGCGGCTTTCTACCGGCTCAACACCAGGGAGTCGCGTTGCGAGCCAAAGGGCTCCCAATCGATGATCTCGTCCCGGCCAGAACACTTCCCCGTGGAACCGAAGCGGATACGCGAGTGCTGCTGGCGTCGTTGAACAGACGCCACGTCCTCGCCCGCCGCGGTGACGATGCTTTGCTGGCGCGAATTCGCAGCTACGAGCTGGCAGCAAGAATGCAATTGGCTGTCCCCGAGGTCACTGCTCTCGATGGAGAAACCCGCGCCACCCAGGAACTTTACGGATTGCACCGAAAGCCCACTGCCGAATTCGGCCGTGGCTGCCTGCTGGCTCGTCGCCTGCTCCAAAGCGGCGTTCGTTTTGTCCAACTTTACAGCGGCGGTGCCTTCGGCCGCCCCCGCCACAACTGGGATGGCCACGAGGACATGGTCAAGAATCACGGTCGCGAAGCGGCCCGCGTCGATCGGCCTCTGGCGGCGTTGATCAAGGATCTGCGTCGCACCGGCCTGCTCGACGACACGTTGATCCTGTTTACCAGTGAGTTCGGACGCACACCCTTTACCCAGTCCAACGCCGGCGTGCTCGGAACCGGACGCGATCATAACCAGGACGGATTCAGTGTCTGGATGGCCGGTGGTGGCCTCAGAGGAGGCCTGGCCTACGGCAGCACCGACGTCTTCGGCTGGAAAGCCCAGGAGAACATCACCAGTTGGCACGATCTGCACGCCACGTTGCTTCACTTGCTCGGACTGGACCATGAACAACTGACCTTCTATCACAATGGCATCCAACGCCGATTGACCAACGTCCATGGCCGGGTGATCGAGGCTCTCCTGGAATGACCGCCGCCCGGCAGAACCTGGCGGAAGGAGAACGCGCTGCACGCTCGCCGGAGCCTGTGTTACAATGCTGAGATGTCGACGCAACATCCAGCGTAGTCCGCGAACTGCAATGCCGCTTGCCCCGCCAACAGCCGATTCGATACTGACGCACGCCCGCCGTGATTTCCTTGCCTCGACCGCTTGCGGGCTGGGCGCCATTGGCCTGGGCGCGGCCTTCGACGCCGATGGCATCCTGCACGCGCAGTCCTCGTCGACCGGCACCCCGCTCTCTGCCAGGTCTGCTCATCGCGAGCCGCAGGCAAAAAGCTGCATCTTCATCTTCATGGCGGGTGCCCCCAGCCAGATGGACCTCTTTGACCCCAAGCCACAGCTCGCCCAACGAGACGGCCAACCGTTGCCCGAATCGCTGCTCAAGGACGTTCGCTTTGCCTTCATCAAGAAGAACTCCGCCCGCCTCATGGGTTCCAGCTTCCGTTTTCGCAAGCACGGCGACTGCGGCATGGAGCTCTCCGAATTGCTGCCCCATCTGGGTTCAGTCGCCGATGACCTGCTGCTGGTCCGCAGCCTGCGATCCAAACAATTCAACCACCATCCTGCTCAATTGCTGATGCAATGTGGCCGCGCCGAATTCGGCCTCCCAACGATGGGTGCCTGGCTCAGCTACGGACTCGGTACCGAATCCCAGAACCTGCCGGGTTACGTGGTGCTCAACAGCGGCACCGGCTCCAGCGGCGGAGCAACTCTCTGGCAAAGCGGGTTTCTTCCGACCAGTTACGCCGGCGTGCTGTTTCGAAACCAAGGCGAACCTGTACTGAACCTGCGAAACCCCCAGGGCTTGCCCACTCAACTGCAGCGCAAGGGCCTTGACCTGCTCAAACGTCTGAATTCCTCTCGGTTCTCGCAGTTCCGCGATCCGGCGATTAACGAACGGGTCGCCAGTTACGAATTGGCCTACCGGATGCAGACGGCCACGCCTGAATTGATCGACCTGGCCTCCGAACCCAAACACATTCGCGAGCTTTACGGGGTCGATCGCCCCGAGCCCAAGGGGCTGACCAGTCGTGGCAAGTCCGGCGAGACCTTCAAGAGTCTTGCCAGAAATTGCCTGCTGGCCAGGCGACTGGTCGAGCGTGGTGTCCGTTTCGTCAACATCATCTATGCCAGCTGGGACCACCACGCGAACCTGGCCAAGGAACTTCCCTACAACGCCGGCTGCGTCGACCAGCCGATTGCCGCGCTCATCCAGGACCTCAAACAGCGAGGCCTGCTCGAGAGCACGATCGTGGCCTGGGGCAGCGAGTTCGGCAGAACACCGCTGGCTGACAATGGGGGAGGCAAGAGCACCGGCCGCGACCACCACCCGTTCTCTTTCAGCATGCTGTTTTCCGGCGGCGGTCTGAAGGCCGGTCACGTCCACGGAAAGACAGACGACCTGGGCTGGGGCATCGTCGAGGATCCGGTCGAGATCAATGACATGCAAGCAACACTTCTCCACCAGTTCGGACTCGACCACCTCAAACTGACACACCGTTTTCAGGGCCGCGACTTCCGCCTGACTGATATTGCCGGCAATGTCCAACACGACTGGATCGCCTGACCATGTCGCCACTCAGCACCGTAACCGCCGGGGACTTGCAGCACTTTGAGGATCAGGGATATGTCGTCGTCAGGAATCTGCTCGACCCGGACCGGCATTTTTCCCCGGTCGTCAAGGAATACGAAGAGCTGCTCGACGGCCTTGTCGACCAATGGTCTGTCGACGGCCATCTGCAGGACAAGCGGATCGGTTTGCCCTTTCCCGAACGTCTGTTGCAAACGGTCGTCGAGGCCCGCCAGCCTTATGACCTGGCCATGGACATTTCCCTACCGCAGGCGAGCATCACCGACGCCACACCGATGCACCATGGCCCGGCCGTTTTCGACCTGCTCCGCACCCCCGAGTTGCTCGACGCTGTCGAAGCTTTTGTCGGCCCGGAAATCTACTCCAATCCCGTGCAGCACACTCGGATCAAGCTTCCCGAGGCCGCTCTGCCAGAAGAAGCCTGGACCGGCCTGACCGCGAGAATCGACTGGCACCAGGACCTGGGGGTGATCACCGACGACGCCGACACCTGCCTGCTCCTGACCGTCTGGATCCCCTTCACCTCGGCCGATGCCGAGAATGGCTGCCTGGCGGTCGTTCCCGGAAGTCACAGGCGAGAACTTGTCACCCACTGCACGAGTTCCCACGCTCTCACACGCGGCCAGGTGTCCATACCCGAGCCCCTGGTCGAACCCAACCAGGTGCCCCTGCCGATGAATCCCGGCGATGTACTGTTCCTCCATTCGCTGCTGCAGCACGCCGGTCTCCCCAACAAGAGTGACCGGCTTCGCTGGAGCTTTGACCTCCGGTACCAACCGATCGGTGAACCGACCGGCCGCGAGTGGTTTCCCGGCTTCATCGTTCGCAGCACCGCAGACCCGGACTCGGTACTCGACGATGCGCACGCCTGGTCGGAACTCTGGCAAGACACCCGCACGCGGTTGGCCGCCGGAGGAGACGTCTCGTTCAACCGCTGGACCGACGAGAGCCCCTACTGCGCCTAGACGCAGCGGCAGGCCTCGCGGCCACGGCAACCGCGAGGATCTCTCGTCAGTCGGCGATGCCTATTTCGACCGCTGCCGCCACTGCTCGACGGCCGACCATCCCAGCCAACCCAGGATGATCACCGCCGCAACGAGCGAGAGAACGTGCAGCACACTGACCAGGCCGACCGGAACCATTCACTTCACCTCTTCTGTCAGTTCAGCGGGCCGGTGCTTGCCCGGGCCGATCCGGCTCCGAGGGCACCGTAGTGCGAGAGGTCAGTACCCGCAAGCAGAGATAGACGACGACGGCGACCGCGAAACCAAACAGCGCGGGACTGATGTCATAAGGAATATCAAGAACGTACCGCCAGAGAATCGTAGCCAGGGGACCGGCGATCATCGACACGACGACCGGCCCCCGCTTTTCCGGACGGTAAGCAAACACGCCGACCAGGAACGGCAGTACCATCGCCGGCGCCCAGAAGTCATAGATGAACTCGAGGATCTCGGCGATATTGCTCCAGGCCAGCGCGCAACCGGCGGCAATGACTCCGGCCACCACGGTGGACCACCTGGCGACCTGCAACAGCCGGGCATCGTCGGCCTGGGGATCGATGTGCATCCGGTAAATATCCTCCATGACACTTGTTGCCAGGCACGAAAGGCAACTGTCGGCCGATGACATCACCGCGGCGATCAGGGCCGCGATCATGATCCCAGCCAGCAACGGAGGAAACGTGGTGCGCATCAGCGCGGGAAAGGCGACCTGGGCCGCATTCGCCCGGGCGGCGCGGTCCTTTTCCGGCGTCCATTGTGTCGGGTCGGCGGCGCGAATTTCCTGGTACTTTTCCTGAACCGCTGCCTGAACCTTCGGTTCGACGCGGCCGGCCATCGCCAGGGTGAAGGTCGCCACTGGCAGAAACAACAGCAGGAACAGGCCCCCACCGGCAACACCCATTCGCGCCTCGCGGGCATCCTTGGCGATAAAGCAGCGGACAGCATATGGGGGCACCAGTGTCTCCCCCAGCAGGAAAGCCCCAAACAGCGTGGCAACCCGCATCCCGGACCAGTGCTCACCGGCAATCTCGAAACTCGACATCCCGACTTCCGCTCGGGCGGCCAACGCCGTCCAGCCGCCGTGTTTCCACAACAGCCACCCCGAGGCCGTCGCGATTCCGCCGACAAGCACGACGAACTGCAGCACATCCGTCTTGACGACGGCCCGAATGCCTCCGATCGTCGAATACAACACGACCACCGCCGCCCCCAACAGCACGGCCCACCGCCGGTCAATCTGCAGCACCGTCTCGGTCACGGTGCCCATCGCGGCCATCTGTGCCACGAGCGCACCGACCAGGAACACGATCCCGCTGACCACTGCAATCCGTCGCGCCAATTCTCCGTATTGGCGGCCGAAGTACTGAGCGACGGTCACCAGATTCATCCCCCGCAGTCTCGGCGCGATGAACACACCGGTAAAGATCAACTGCAGGTGCCAGGCGCAGGTGATTACCGCGGCTCCCACCCCAACGGCATAGGCCTTTCCGACGAATCCAATCGACGCACCGCCACCGACCATCGTCGCTGCCGTTGTTGCCAGTACAACAATCCAGGGCAATTGTCGACCGGCCACCGTATAGTCGTCAGCGGTATGGATCTCCCTGGCACTGCGAATGCCGATCCAGAGCAATCCGCCGAGATACACTGCCAGGGTCAACAACTCCCATTCCTGACCGTTCACGACTGTTGTGGCCAACAACGTTTCCACTGACCTCACTCCTGAATCGCCTCGCGGTAATCGGCCCACGAGAGGGCTTTCTACGGACTTTTCCGGTCGGGCCCGAACTTTCTGGGTCGTAGAAATATTCACCAGAAGAAGAGGAACATTCCCGCCCGCAATCGAGTCGATTATACTCCCAGCAGGCGACAATTACGCCGCAGGCGCAATTCAGGACACCCGCCGATGGCAAGCACCACACCACACGGCCAGACTCGTTACGTCGATTTTGACCAATATGTGGATTCAAAACTCAGCGGAACCCGCTCCGCAATTCGCTCGACCGATGTCATGTCGGCGATTGTCGCTTCATCAGTCCTGGTGCTGACCTACCTGGTCCTGTTCATCATCGCCGACCACTGGATCAGCACGCGTTTCCTGTCTCCCACAACTCGCTTGGTGCTGGGGTTCACCACCCTGGGAACCGCCGTGGTCTGGTGCGGTTGGCGGATTGGCCTCCCCCATCGCCGTCGCGTCAGTCGACTCTACGCGGCCTGGGAAATCGAGGAATCCGAACCGTCTCTCCAAAGCAACCTGCTCAACCTTGTTGACCTGCAAGACGCCAAGCGAGATGTCTCCCCCGACGTCATCCACTCGATAGAAAAGCGGGCAGCCGTTGGTCTCTCGCAGACCAATCTCGACTCCACCGTCGATCGCCGCCAGCTGATGCGCATTTCCTACGTGCTGTTGAGCCTGGTCGTTGTTGCCTGCATCTACACACTGTTCTCTCCTAAACCCATCGGGCCATCACTGCTGCGGGCCTTCGGCTCTTTCAGTGCGGTGCCGACACGCACCCGGATTGAACAGATCCAGGTGCAGACTGCCGGCGATGACACACAGGTGGACGCCAGCACGTCGCCGGTAGTTCCCGCCGGCTTCCAGCCCACGATCACCGCCGTCGTCCGCGGCTCTCTGGCCGAACAGGATCACGTCACACTCTATTACACGACAGCTGACGAACGGTTCGTTGATCAGCAACTTCAGATGAAGCCGGTCAGCGATACCCTGGCCACGTTTGCGTCGCGTGAATTCTCCACTGCGTTGATCGGAGAAAATGATCGCGGCCTGCTTCAGGATGTCCGTTTCCATATCACGGCCGGTGACGCTCGAAGCGAAACCTTCACCATCCGCGTCTCGACCGCTCCCTCCACAACTGTCACCTCCGTCGACTTCGCCTACCCCGAGTACATGCAACTGGACCCGGAATCAAACGATGGTGGAAATGTTGATGCCTGGGAAGGGACCACCGTCACCTTCCACGCCACCGCATCACGCCCGGTACGCTCTGCTCGCCTTGTCTTCTCTGATACCGAAGACACGTCCCAGCGTGCTGAAGAAACGGCAATGCGAATTACCAACGGCACCACGTTGACCGGCCATTGGCGACTCTCTTTTCGTGGCTCCGACCAGGAAGACTACCCCCGGTTCTATCGCATTGTCTGCAAGAACGCCGACGGCGCTATCGATCTGCAGCCAACCCTGTATTCCATTGCCATTCGCCCAGACAAGCCCCCCGAAGTCGAGCTGCTTTCACCCCGGCAGGATCTGGAATTACCGTCAAACGCCGTGTTGCCCCTTCTCATCCGCGCACGTGACCCGGACTTCCAACTCCGCTACCTCACCCTGCGCGTCGAAAAGGACGGCAAGCAACTCCCCGAGCACAACCGCGAGTTGTTTTCCGGACAGCAGTCGGCTTTCGGGCCGTCCTCGATTGATTTTGCCTTGAAGCCCCTCGCCCTCAACCCGGGCGACACGATCAGCTACTGGATCGAGGCACGTGACAACAAGATGCCGGTCGGTAACCGTACCAACACCGCCCCCAAATTGAACATCCGTATCACCGAACCCGTCAGCCCCGATGAAGTCAAAAAGCAGCGGGACCAGGCCAGAAAACAACAAGAAAAGGCCGTCCAAGACGCCCGGCGCCAACAAGACGAACCTGAGTCAGACGACACCTCCTCGCCTCAACCCGACGACACCAACCGACCTGGCGAGCCTGACCCGCCCCCAGGTGAATCCCCGGAGGCGAAGGAACCGCCGGCGAATGACCCAGAAAGCAAACCCGAGCAGAAGGACTCCGAGGACAAGCAGCCTCGAGGAGGCGATGACCCACAACAGGGCGACAGCAACGGGTCTGACCAGAAGGGCAATTCGTCCAAGAGCGATGGGAAAGACAAGGGCGAAACCAACGGCCAGAAGTCCGACTCCGGTGAGAAGTCCCCCTCCGGGAACAAGGACGGTCGCCAACCCGATCGCAAGCCTCTCAGTAAAGACGGATCCGATGACGACGAGGCCATCAAGCGGATTCGTGACCATCAGCGCAAGAAGGAGCCTGGTGACTCGAACTCCTCACCCGAGCGTAAACCAGAAGACGGTTCTTCCCAACCGCCCTCGCCCGCAAAGGGAGATCAGAAGGGATCCGGCGCCGACGCCAACAAGAAGGGCGACCCTGGCAACTCACAGACGTCTGACAAGAACAAGAAGGATGCCAAGCCGTCGTCCAAACCGATGAAGAAGTCCACAGGACCAAAGCGTCCTGATGACGCCAAAGACCGTCCGACGCCCAAAGCCGGAAAGGGAAATCAGGCCAAGTCGAAGAAGAACCAGAAGGATGGCGCCGCGAAGGCTTCAAGCGGGGATTCGAAACAGGAGAAGCCTGGCAACAAGAAGACCGCCCCCGCATCCAAGTCAAAAAGCGGCGACAGTGGCACCAGGAAACCATCCGCGAAGAGCAAGTCCGACGCCAGTGATCCCAAGGCGAAGAATCCCTCCTCCAAACAACCCGCCCAAAAGGGAAAACCCAAACCCGGCACCGGTTCGAGCAAGAGTGGGGATTCGGGCCAGTCCGGCGACGAGCCGAACAAGGACGGCAAGAAGAAATCAACTGCCAACAAGAAGGGCAGCGGCGACTCCCCCTCTTCCTCCCCGGAGGGAAAGAAGAAGGGCGTTTCCTCCGGAAAGAAACCGGAGGGTTCAAAGAAAAAGGGGGGAAGCGGAAGTGGAAAGAAGGGCGCCGGCGAATCTGGATCCAAGGCCGGGAAACCATCGGCTCAGAGCGACAAGCCCGGGGAAGGAACTGCCGGCACCGAATCGAAAACCGGGACCGGCGGCACCGGCGCCCGGCCGGGAACAAACGACCAGGGAGAAGACCCAACGGGCAAGCCGGACGGGAAGCCAGGCCAGGCCCGAGATGCCGAAGGTGGCGAGGATCCGGTCAATGAAGCATTCACCAAGCAGGCCGCCAACCTGGTCCTCAAACGAATTGAAGACGACTTGAGACGTGGCAAAGTCGATCCAGAACTCCTCAAACGGCTGGGATGGAACAAGGACGACATGAAGAAATTCTCCAGTCGCCTTCGTAAGCAACTCGACACACCCGACTCCGACAGCACTCCCGAAGCGAACGCGCGACGCCGGCAGCTCGATGAACTGCTCAAGAGCGTCAACGTTCCCTCTCGCGGTGCACGACGAGTGGGCCGATCCAAACGGAAGCGCACTACTGACGCGTTGAATGCCCAGGATCTGCCGGTCCCCTTGCAATTCCGAGAGGCCGTCAAGTTGTATCGGCGAAACCTGACGCGCCGAAAGTCCGCCACCCCCCCAAAGGGCGGCGGACGACGTTCACCCTGAACCTCTTGAGGAGTTCGACGTTGGAAATCTCCATCACATACTGCCATCAATGAAACTACGAACCGCAGGCGGCCGGTCTGGCCGCGGCAATCAAGGATCATTGCGGCGTTGACGCAACCCTGGTACCCGGCGCCGGAGGCATTTTTGACGTGGTCGCCGACGGCAAGCTCATCTTCAGTAAGCACGAAGTCGAACGCTTCCCAGAACACGACGAAATCCTCGGCCAGCTTCAATAGCTCCAGGCCGCACGCAGGGCTCGCTGTCGTCTTGATTCGCCGGGACGCCGTCGCCGCGGTGAGGACGCACGGGCAGGCGTCGTCGCTCTCGGGGGTTTTGTGGTGACCGGCTGGCAGATCGATGTTCAACGGCCGGATCCATCACTCGTCCCCTGTCCCGCCGAGCTCCTGATAGCCAGCATCCGCCCCACTCCGATAGCCATCATCAGGCCCGCCCCCGCCCCGCCGGGCCCACCAGATACCCGCCAGCAGCAGTGGTATCCCTGAGAGATTCATGGCAATTCCTATCAGTGCTTCAAAAGGCGAATACAGGAACACGTGATAAAGAAACCATGAATAGAAGATCAGGTAGGCCGCCGGTACCAGCAGCGAGACCTGGAAAGGGCGTTCCCAATCCGGATGTTTTCGGCGCAGAACGGGTACGGCCAGCACGGCCAGCATGTAGAAAATACTCGAGGAAAAAATGATGTAATTGGTCATCAGGTCGAATATCCCTTTGCCCTGTTCCTTGAGTGATGGCACGTACTCGACCATCAGAGTGGAACCAATCAACAACAGGACTCCCATCCCGGCCTGGATGCAGATCGCGCGAGCGGGCGTGCGAAATCTCGGGTTCACGTCGCCCATCCACCTCAGCAGCGAATCATCGCGGCCTAGTGCGAAGGGCACCCTCGGTCCCAGCAGCAAGTTGCTGTTGATCGCCCCGAACGTGCTGATCATCACTCCCACTGCCATCAGGGTTCCTCCCACCGGTCCCAGCAGCCGATCAAACATCAGCACGGCAACCTTCTCCCGGTTTTCCGGAATCGCCATTTCCTGCATGGGCACCACGGCGTGATAGGCAATGTTGGCCGACACGTACAACACCGTCAGGATGCAGATTCCGACCAACAACGAACGGGGAATGTTCTTACCGGGGTTCCGCACTTCCTCGGCGACCGGCGTGATGCCATGCCATCCGTTGTAGGCCCACATCACTGCCAGCAGCACGGCCGCAAAGCGAGTGGCCGCTCCGGGAGTGTCCGCATCGATCGGTAAACCGCCCGCAGCCAGCATTTCCCCGCTGCCAACTGGTGCCGCCAATGCGAACGGTGTCACGGCAACTGCCAGGACGAAAGCGGCTTTGACCACAGTGGTAACGCTCTGGACCCATCCTCCCCAGAGCACGCCCGCGATGTTGATCATCGCCAGGCCCACAATCAGGGTGATTGACAGTCCCACGGTCGCGAAACCGGAAATCTGTTGTCCGGTAACTTCTCCCAGGTGCGCCACGAAAATCAGCGACAGGGCTCCCAGCGATCCCGGATTCCCGAAGATGAATTGGCTCCATCCCTGCAGGTACCCCAGCGGTCGGCCGTAAGCATGTTTGAGATAGACATACATGCCGCCGGCTCTCGGCAACATCGCACCCAGTTCGGCGAAGCACAGGCCCCCCAGCAGGCTGAGAACACCTCCGGTCACCCAGGCAGCAATGATCAGGGGAAATTGCCGTCCGTCAGCGGCTATCTGCCCTGGTTTAGCGAAAATTCCCGAACCGATCACGTTGCCGACGACAATCGCAACGGCCATGCCGGGCCCTAACGCCCGCACCAGTGACACTCGATCCGTGCGATTCCGATCGATCACGCGGCCTCTCCGGGTTTCTGCTCACACGTGTTTGACGTTCCACCCAAGACCCGACCGGCGCAATCGTCAGAACCCCGCTTCGCCGCCGCCGCCGGATTCCTCGCCGGGAGCCAACGGCTGCGGGACCGCTCCCGTGATCTGGATCCATTCCAGGCAATGAGTAATCCCAGTATCCAACTTGACTGGACTCGTCGTGTTGGCAGGGATCTCAAACAAGAACGCAAACTGCAGATGTTCCGAATCAGCCGGTGCGTCGTTGTCTTCCGTGTTTGCCGTTGCTCGTGCCGGGTACAAGTACAACCGAAATTCAGTGTTTCCCCTGCTCAGCTCGACCAGGGTGTAGTCCTTTGGTTCGACATAACCGCCCCGCTTGGGGATCTGTTCGTACTTCCACTCCGCCTCAGCTGGTGAATCCATTCCCAGTGCGCCCACCAGCTGGCTCACCAGATCTTCGTGAAATTCCATTGGATTGACGTTGCTGGTCCCTTCATTGCGTTGCTGGAATTGCGTGTAGTTGCCGAACAGGTACATCCGGCTTCGCCCCGCCGCCTCCTTGCCGGTCTCCTTATTGACGACAAACGAGTTCCAGCTGCCCAGCAACCCGGGAAGTTCTCGTCGGCCAAACGGATGCTGCCGACTGCGTTGCCCGGCCTCAATCCAGCGGAAGCGGGCCGGAACCCTGAAAGTGATCCCAAATTCAGACACACCTTCTTCGACATGTCCAGAAAGCGAGGTATTGACACGTCCCAGGTACTCGTAATAGCTGGCTGACGCCTGCATTCGAGACTCGTACTGCTGCCAACCGCAACCACACACGGCCACGACCAACAGCAACAGGAGGTTCGCCAGGGCCCTGCCAATCATCGCCATCTTGCTCTCGTTGTGTCCGCTGCCCGTCGAGTCTGCCCGATTGTCAGTGGATCGGACGTGGTCGTCAAGCGGGTGGCTCCGGCGGTTCCCCCGCTTCCCGCAGTGCCTCGTGTCCCCGGCGCAGAAGTTCTTCCCACGTGGTATCGACTTCACCCAGCAGCGGTTCTGCTCCCACCGGCTCCGCCAACTCCTCACTCGAGCAGTCGATACCGAATTCTCTCGACCACGCCTCCACCTCTCCCGGCGGTAATCCCCTCATTCCGAACTTCTTTTCTTCCTGAGACGAGAGCGGTTCCTTTTTCGAGGACAACTGCCCTGACTCCCAGAACTCGTCGCTGTCGACATAACGACACCCTCTCCGCCTCGCCGCTTTCTGCAAACGATGGTCACTCGAAATTATGCAGAGCTGCCTTGGCGCAGAATGTCCGGCAATCAGTGATTCGATTCTGCTGTCGGCGTCCTCACCCACCGCGAACATGACGTCAATGCCCGCAAAGCGAAGACGCGACACGGCGCCGGTGGGCGCGTGCACCGCGTCAAACACGACCGTGGTCCGTTCTCGCTGTTGCTGGACCAGGCGTTCGGCCAATCCACGTAACAGACGTTGCCGGCAGGCCTCGTACTCGCCCGGGCCGTATTGATCTCGCGCGAAACCGACGGCATACAGCAGGTTGTAGCCATCGATCAGTAGAAATTCGATGGCCACCACGGCACCTCACATCAGGAGGACGCTTCGGCCTGGAAACGCAATTCCCCATCAACAAACACCGACTCGACACGCCCCCGGACCTGCCATCCGATGAACGGGCTGTTCGTACAACCGGCACGCATTGTCTTTGAGTCAATGGTCCACTTGGCCGCAGGGTCGATGAGGATCACATCGGCGGCGGCGCCTTCCTGCAACGTCCCTTTCTGCAATCCCAGGATTCTCGCCGGGCCTGTCGAAAGCAAACCCAGCAACCCGGGCCAGTCCATCCGCTCGGAGTCAATCAGCGCTCGCACGCACAATGGCAGCAATGTCTCCAGGCCCACGATCCCAAAGGGGGCAAGATCCAGTTCGCGATCCTTCAGTTCCGCGGGAACCGGGCAGTGATCCGAGCAGATCACTTCAATCGTCCCATCACACAGGCCCGCGACCAGGGCTTCGACGTGTTCGCGACTTCTCAGCGGTGGATCCACTTTGCAGTTGGCATCGAAGGTCTGCAATTCCGCATCAGTCAAAACCAGATGCTGCGGAGTCACAGACGCGGTGACATCGACACCGCGTTTCTTGGCCTGCCGCACAAGATCCACGCTGGCGGAAGTGGAGATTGCCATCAGGTGCACACTGCCCCCGGTCATTTCGGCCAACGCCACGTCACGAGCCACCATGATTTCCTCGGCGGCGGCTGGCATACCTTTCAATCCGAGCAATGTGGAGTACAGCCCTTCGTGCATCACGCCGTCGGCAACCAGATCCGGCTCCTGGGCATGGCTGAAGATCCGACGGTGGAACATCCGTGTGTATTCCAGCGCCCGCCGCATGATTTCGGCGTTGGCCACCGGTCGCTTGCCATCGCTCAGTGCGACCACACCACCGTCGACCAGTTGCCCGATTTCAGCCAACTCCTGGCCGGAACGATTTTTCGTCACCGCCCCGACCACAAACACGTGACAGTTTCCGGCGCGTTCTGCCTGCCGGCGAATGAACTCGACCGCTGCACGATTGTCGACCACCGGCTGGTCTTGCGGCAGGCAGACCAAGCTCGTGACCCCCCCAGCCAGCGCGGCCATCGTGCCGGCTGCGATCGTATCCTCGTCTTCCCAGGCCGGTTCCCGCAGTGTCGCCTGCGTCTCAATCAAACCCGGGGACACGATCATTCCCGCCGCGTCCACGATCCGGTCAGCTTCGGCACCGTCGTGGTCGTCAGCAGCGATCACACCATCCCGCAGCAACAGGTCTCCCTGCTCATCGCGACCTGTCGACGGATCGATCAAACGCCCATCGCGAAGCAAGGTCACTGTCATTGCGGATCACCCGCTTCCTGACGCTGCTGCAGCAGGAACAGGCACGCCATGCGAATTGCCAGCCCGTTCGTGACTTGTTCGAGGATCACCGAGTGCGGTCCATCGGCAACCTCGGGGGTCAATTCGACTCCCCGATTGATCGGCCCCGGCGCCAGGATCATCACATCAGGTTTTGCGTTCCTCAATCTCTCGGCATTCATGCCGAAGAACTGTGTGTATTCACGGATCGAGGGGAAGAAGGCTCCCCGCTGACGTTCGAACTGGATCCGCAACAGGTTCACGCAATCGGCCTCCGCGATCACGTCGTCGAGACGATGCGACACCTCGACTCCCAGTTCTTCGATCCGGGGTGGGATCAGCGTCGAGGGTCCGCAGACAACGACTCTTGCCCCCAACTTTTTCAGTCCCCAGATATTCGAGCGTGCGACACGACTGTGCAGAATGTCACCAACAAGCGTCACCGTCAGCCCTTCCAGCGTCCCCCGTTTCTCGCGAATCGTAAAGATGTCCAGCAACGCTTGTGTCGGGTGCTCGTGCGTACCGTCTCCTGCATTGAGAACTCCGGCATCGACACGACGCGCCAGGAGGTGCGGCGCACCGGGCGTCTTGTGTCGAACCACGACCAGCGATGCCCCCATCGCCTGAAGATTCAAGGCTGTGTCAATGAACGTCTCGCCCTTGCTCAGGCTGCTGCTGGCGGCTGTGAAATCGATTGTGTCGGCGCTGAGGCGTTTCGCGGCGAGCGAGAAACTCGTCCGGGTTCGCGTTGATGGCTCAAAGAACAGGTTGGCAACAACGGTCCCTGCCAACAGGTCCAGCTTGGAATCCCCCGACAGGCTCTCGCTCTTGAACACGGCCGCCTGGTCGAGGATCGCCGTGATTTCCTCCGCCGTCAAATCCTCAAGCCCCAGCAGGTGTTTCCTCGTCCACACCGGGCCAACCTCACTGGAGGTGCTGGACGGTCGATCAGTTGGGGCGGCGGTCATCTCGAAGCATCAGTCGAAAACGGCGTTCAACGCGACATCGAACCACTCGCGATTCGCCGTTGCATCCTAGCAGCCGCCTTCGCGCCGTCAACTCTTTCCTCGCGATACGCCATCAACGGCCCGGTCGCCGCCCCCGCTCCAGTCGCCCGATTCAATTCCCGGTTGTTGCCCGCCAATCTCGGGAACACCCGCGGGCAGCCGCGAGAGTGACGAGTCTCGCGGATCGCGTGTGGGCGGGCCACGAAAGGTCGGCACAGCAGCCACCATCCCCTCCACCACTCCCCCATTGCGGCAGACAACGATCCCTGGCGTCAACAGCGACTCGGCACCTCGCACCACCAGCGACGCGGGCCCGACACCACGATGATCAAACACGACGTCACCGGAACGAAGCGCCAGGATTGTCGATCGCACTTCGGCGTTGACACGCCCGTCGACCCACGACAAGACGCTCCCGCTTCGGCGAAACGTCGAGTGCCTGAGCCGCATGTGCAATTGCCCGCTTTCCGACTCTCGAGAATCCCAGTCCAGCAACGCGCGGCCACCAAGTTGCAGAAGATTCGAGGCGACGAATTCCGCATCGCCGGATCGCACTCGCAACGCCACTCCATCGTGCTGCACCACAACCGAACGCAACCCGACAAAGACTCCCGCCCCTGCATCACCATTGGAAATCACGATTGCTGCGCCCGTACTGCCGGCTGCGGCACGCCCTGCGGTTTTTGCTCGATACAACACGCACCGCTCTAACCGGACCACCCCGGCGGAAATCTTCAGCCACGGGCCCGCGGAGGGGCCGCGCAAGACCAGATTACGCAGTACGACGACCGGGGCCGTGATCGTCACAGGTCGCCCGGATTCAATACGGATCTGTGTCTGGACATCTTCGGCCCCTTCAACAATCACCCTCCCCGCTCGCGACACCGTCGCCCCCGTCCAGGACCGCGACGGGTCAAGTCGCACTCGTCCCTGGCTGTCGCAGGCGGGCCATGAGTGGTCACTCTTTTGCCTTTTCTTTGCCGGGGTCTCGGCGATCACTGCTGGAGGCGTCAGACTCGCCTGGTCGGAACGCGCCGATCCACCGAGCATCAGCAGCACCTGCTCACCGGGATTTCTTCCCGCCAGGATCCAACTGCACGCGGTTGCCAACAGCACGCTCGCCACCACGACGATCGAGATCCTCTTTCCGGCATTGCGGCGTGCACCCTCTGCCGGCCCACGACCCGACGGCGCCGCTGACCGGAAACGCTCCACAAAATCAGCGACGCCCCGACGGGCACGACGCGGCGTTTTGCCCCACTCTGCTGCCGCCGCGGCAAAACCTTCGGGTCGCTCCACGGGGTTGTGGGCACACAGCCGACCGATGGCTTCTGCAAGCCAGTCGGGTGTCTCTGGTGCCCACGCCCGCACATCGGCAACTTGTCCGGACTGATGCGCGGCCACCTTCATCACCGGATCGGCCATCGGAAATGGAGGACGACCCGCGAGCAGTTCGAATAACAAACAACCGAGTGCGTACAAGTCCGAAGCGGAAGTCGCTACTCCCAGGCTTTCGATTCGTTCCGGTGCTGTGCCGTCATAGCACTCGGGAGCCCGCGTGGTGTCGATGACCAGTGCGGGTTGAATCGCAGTGGCAACACCGGCGTCGACGGCCACGACCTCCCCTCCCGGCGTCAGCTTGACGTTCGACAGTCGCAAGTCACCGTGAATCACCCCGGAGCTCTCCAACTCGGCAAGGGCTTCCACGAGCGCACGCCCAATCTGCCCCACGACCGTGGCGGGGAACCGACCCCGGCGCACCAGGAGTTCCGCCAGGTTCGAACCCTCGACACAGGAACTGCCCACCACGATTTCCGCACCGATTCGCTGGACCATCCGAGGGGCGACGACTCCCGGATGGCTGATTTCCCGGCACCGGGTGACAAGTTTCTGCAATCGTTGGCCGACGACTTCACGAACATCACTGGGAACAACCAGGCGCTTCAACACGCGGCGTTCCGTCCGTTTTTCGATCAATCGAGCCAGGAAAGTCTCCGACCATTCTCCTCCCCCGAGCCGCTCCTCCAGTACACACGGCCCCACTCGAATGCGACCGGGCGTCTTCGAGGAGAGAATTCTTGCCTGGTAGCCGGTCAGAATTCGTGCCTGCAACAGTGCATCAAGCCAGACACTGTCAAACGTCGGCAAATCCCGGGCAAGTCGTCGAACACGTGACTGGCAGCGTCGCAGGTCGGCGCGATCACATAATCCACACTCCTGGAGGACTTTCTGCAATGGGGCTGACGGCGGTTCCACGAACGATGCCTGCTCGTTGACAACATCCTTGTCCAGGCCGGAGACACTCGCTTCGCCACCGGTTCCCGATTTCCCAGGTTGCGGGTTTATCCCAGATCCCGCCGCCGGAGACAAGAGCGTATTAACTCGCTACTTCCGAGTGACTTTCGGCGGCCGTTTTGGTCGGATACGGCCTTTCACCGCTCCGTCGAAAGTGCAACAATGATCGCGAACTGGCCTTGCTGATCCCGGTGGACCATGCCTGATCATCCTGGTGAAATCCATCTTCGGAACCTCTTGCAGTCAGTCACGGTAGGTGAACTGACGCGCAAGACCCACTTCCGCCTCACTCCTGCTGACACGATCACCGCGGCGATAGACTTTCTCCGCGAAGGCGGTCATGGCTGTGGCCTGGTCTGCGACTCACGACGATTGGTGGGCATTATCACCGAGCGTGACATCCTCCACGCGCTCAACACCGACATCGACCTTGCCACGCCACTGACGGCAGTGATGACCTCCCACCCCACGACGGTTTCAGCCGACGCCACCCTTTTTCAGGCAATTGCGATGATGGATTCGGGAGGCTATCGTCACCTTCCGGTACTCAACGCCGAGGGCGACCCCACCGGTATCGTCGATGTGAAGACACTGACCGGTTTCCTGGTCGAACACTTTCCTGAGGCCGTCTACAATTGCGCCTCACTCGCTGACATCACCACGACTCATCGCGAGGGAGCCTGACCCCAGACTCTCCCCACCGGGATAGCATCCCACACGCCACCGACTTCAACGCCCTCCAGTCATTTTTCCCAGCCCGCAAACAACAACACCCCACGTTCCCGGCTGCCGCCGCGGTCGTGTCCCGAGGAGTTCTTGATTCATGTCGACAGATGTTGCCCCGTCCAACGACAAACGCACCGAGGAACGCGACACGATAGTCATCCGCTTTTGCGGCGACAGTGGCGATGGCATGCAGTTGGCCGGATCCCAGATGACAAATGTCTCGGCCGTGTTCGGAAATGACGTCAGTACCTTGCCCGATTTCCCGGCGGAAATCCGCGCACCCGCGGGTTCACTGGCCGGTGTCAGCGGATTCCAGCTGCACTTCTCCAGCAACGACATCTACACGCCCGGTGATGAAGTCGACACGCTTGTAGCGATGAACCCCGCGGCACTGAAAACCAACATCGCCGACCTGAAACGGGGCGGCACGCTGATCGTCAACTCCGACTCCTTTGACAAGGGCGACCTGCGGAAGGCCGGATACGACTCCAGCCCGCTTGACGACGAGCAACTCCTGGCCCCTTACGATGTGCACAAGGTCGAGATGAACCGCCTGTCGCGTGACGCCGTCGACGGACTGGGACTCTCGCCCCGAGAAGCCGATCGCTGCAAGAACTTCTTTGCATTGGGGCTCGTCTACTGGCTCTATGATCGCGATCCGACGCCAACTCACGAATGGGTCAATCAGAAATTCGCCAAGAAGCCCGAGATCGCCGAAGCGAACCTCAGGGCTCTGCAAGGCGGCCATAACTTCGGGCTCTCGACGGAGTCCTTCCGCGTCCATTACCGGGTGCCACCGGCCAAACTGGCTCCGGGCAAGTACCGCAAGATCACCGGCAATGAAGCCGTCGCGGTCGGCCTGGCCACCGCGGCCAAACTCGCCGGGCGACCGCTGTTCTACGCCGGTTATCCCATCACACCGGCCAGCGACATTCTCCACGAACTCTCGCGACTGAAACATTTCGGCGTCCGCACGTTCCAGGCCGAGGATGAGATCGCGGCGATGGCGGCAGCCGTCGGGGCGGCGTTTGCTGGAGAATTCTCGACCACGGCCACCAGCGGACCGGGCATTTGCCTCAAGGGCGAAGCGATGGGCCTGGGCGTGATGACCGAACTGCCGATGGTCATTGTCGACGTGCAACGTGGTGGGCCCAGCACCGGGCTGCCGACAAAGACTGAACAATCCGACCTGATGCTCGCCATGTTCGGACGCAACGGCGAGAGTCCGCTGCCGATCGTTGCCGCCGCGACGCCCGGCGACTGTTTCTGGATGGCTCAGGAAGCCATGCGGATCGCCGTCGAGTTCATGACCCCGGTGATACTGCTCACCGATGGCTATATCGCCAATGGAGCCGAACCTTGGCGAATCCCGGAGATCGAGGAGCTGGTTCCGATCGTCGCTGTTCATCCCACCGAAGCGAACTCCCCGGAAGGCTACCAGCCCTACCTTCGTGATGACCGTCTGGTTCGCCCCTGGGCCCGTGCCGGCACTCCCGGACTGATGCACCGCGTGGGTGGCCTCGAAAAGTCCGACGGCAGCGGAAACGTCGACTACGACCCGCACAACCACGAACACATGTCGCAGGTAAGGGCCCAGAAGGTGGCCAACGTCGCCGAGGCGATCCCCGAACAGGACGTGTTCGGGGCTCCGGAAGGTGATGTCCTGGTGCTCAGCTGGGGAGGTACCTACGGAGCCGTCCGCCAGGCAGTCAAGACACTCGTCGAGGACGGCCGCTCGGTCGGACACGCACACCTCAAATACCTCAACCCCTTCCCACGCAACCTCGCGGAGTTGCTCGACGGGTTCCAGACCGTCCTCGTCCCAGAACTCAATCTCGGACAACTCGTTCAGTTGATCCGGGCACAATTTCTGATTGACGCCCGGCAATACAACAAGATCCAGGGCAAACCGTTCCGCGTCAGTGAGTTGGTCGAAGCGATCGAGAGCCATCTCTAGAAAGACTGCCCCAACCCATTCCCTCCCCACTCGGTGGACAAGAGATTCACCGTGCACAAACGAGTAAAAAGGCGATGACGACCGATCTGCCGGTGCTGACACCCAAGGACTTTGCCAGCGACCAGGAACTTCGCTGGTGCCCTCGTTGTGGCGATTACTCCATCCTGGCCCAGTTCAAGAAGTTGCTCCCCACCCTGGGACTCCCCAAGGAAGACTTCATGGTCGTCTCGGGAATCGGGTGCTCGAGCCGCTTCCCCTACTACGTCGACACCTACGGGTTCCACAGCATCCACGGCCGTGCCCCGGCGATCGCTTCGGGTATCAAGTGCGTAAGGCCCGACCTGCAGGTCTGGGTCATCACCGGCGACGGCGATGGACTCTCCATCGGCGGCAACCACCTGATGCACGCCATCCGTCGCAACATCAATCTCAAGATCATCCTCTTCAACAACCAGATCTACGGCCTGACCAAGGGCCAGTACTCGCCCACCAGTCCGATCGGGAAACGAACCAAGAGCACGCCGCTGGGGTCGATCGACAACCCACTCAGCCCGCTCTCGATCGCTATTGGCTCCGAGGCCAGTTTCGTGGCCCGTTCCGTCGACGTCGACACCAAGCACCTCAGCTCGATCCTCCAACGGGCCGCCCACCACGATGGCACCGCCTTCATCGAGGTCTACCAGGACTGCAACGTATTCAATTCCGGCGCCTTCTATTACGCCTCCAAGAAGGGCATCAAGGAGGACAATATCGTTTACCTGGAACACGGCAAGCCGCTGATCTTCGGAACCGAACGCGACAAGGGAATCCGGGTCAACGAGGGCAACCGTCTCGAGGTGGTGGCGTTGGGACGAGGCATCTCCGAGGACGACCTGCTGTTCCATGACGAGTTGGCCGCCGAGCCGAGCCTGGCTTTTCTGCTGGCAAGAATGCGACATCCGGAGTTCCCCGAACCGGTCGGGGTCTTCCGTAGTGTCGAGCGACCCGTGTATGATGTGGCCCTCGAAGAGCAGGTGACCGCGGCCCTCGAACAAAGCGGTCCCGGCGACCTCGAAGCCCTCTTCAACAGCGGAGACACCTGGACGGTCGAATAATCTCTCACGGAGCGCCACAGAATGATCTGTCCCGATTGTGGCTTCGACAACATCCGCGGAGTGGACAATTGCGAGGCCTGTGGCCAGCCATTGGCGGTCTTTGACCCCTCTGGTGGGGAACTCGAACAGACCATTTCCCGTCACCCCATCACGGTCCTCTGTCCCAATATCCCCCTGACTACGACGACAACCGCTTCGGTCGCCTCGGCGGTTTCTACCATGGCCGAGCATCACGTCGGCTGCCTGCTCGTGCTCGATGATTCCGGCCAGCTGGTCGGAATTTTCACCGAACGCGATGTTCTCACGCGGGTCGCGCCACAGCGTGATCAACTCGCACAACCCGTCGGCGACTTCATGACTTCCTCTCCGATCACCATCCGGCATGACGACTCAATTGCCTACGCACTTCATGCAATGGACATCGGAGGCTACAGACATCTGCCGGTCGTCGACGCAGACGACCATCCTTGTGGAGTCATCTCGATCCGAGACATCCTGAGCTTCCTTTGTGTGCGGTTTGCGGAACTCCGCGCCACGTCTTGAATACACCGCAGTCCTCGCCGGCAATAGACCTCGAGAGCCAGTGTCGATGATGACCTTGAGAATGCTCCTGGTTGATGGCCACAGCGCGTCCCGTTGGGAAAAGGCCATCCTGCAGACACTTGGCGCCTTGGCTGCCCCTCACGTCCTGTGTCATGCCGAGTCCATTGCCCAGGCCCTCTCCGTCGTCGTCACCGACGAACCGGACCTTGTCGTCGTGATCCAATCCAGGCCCGACCAGTATTCGGCGTCTGAAGCCCAACAACTCCTCTCCCATTTACCTCTGACTCGACTCATCGTCTGCCACGGTCCCTGGTGCTCCGGAGACGGCCGCAACCGTGATATCTGGCCACTGGCGACTCGAATTTCCCACACCGGTTTCTTTGCTCGCCTGGCAGACGAAATCGAAGCCCTGGCGGGCTTCTCCAACGCCCTGCCCTGGACCGCTGGTCGGGACGAGATCGCCGCAGCGGAACTGTCCACACCCACTCTTCAGCCGGAACCGCGGTTCACGTTCTTCCTTGATTCGGCCGACGCGCAGTTCCAGAGAATGTTTGCCTCACAGCTTCTCGCCCTGGGAGGCCACGCCGTTGCTCTCCAGGACACTGACGTATTGCTGATCGACATCGACCCCTGGTCGACCGCGATGTCCCAGCACATCGCCGGCCTCATCTCACGTGCCACAGCCTGTCGCACGTTTCTACTGACCGGAAGTCCCGACGCGATTCCTTCGGAAGTCGTCGAGGGTGCCGGGCCAACCAGTGTGATCGACAAGCTTGCGGCCGCGGCTCGGCCCCGTCAGCTGCGAGCCCAGTTCGTCCAGCGTCCTCAACGCCGCTCCGCCTGACGATCTGTTCACGGCAGCGGGAGGATTCGGATTGAGCGGAAATCCAGGTCGGTCGTGGGATCATGCCCCTGCAGGCTGATGTGACCCGCTTTCAGTCGCCGCCCTTTGCGGGGGTTGGAATTCTCCTCACGAGTATCAACCCAATCGGTGACCTGCAGCCCATTCACCCAGACGCAGAAACGCGCGCCGACGGCCGCAACGCTCAGGTACGCCCATTGGTGATCCTGGGCCGCTACAAATCTCGCCGTGTTACGACGGAAGATGGCGCCCGTACCGGCATTGCTCGGCTTCAGGCGATTGCCTGCGGTGGTACCGTTGTGGATTTGCACTTCGTATCCATTGGAAGGTTGCTCGGCCGTACCCCTCTCGGTACGAAAAAAGATCCCGCTGTTGAGCTCCTTGCCGTTGGTGCGCGCCTGGGCCTGCAGTAGAAAATCTCCCCAGGTCGACTTCGTTTCCAGGAAACCGGCGCCATCCTCAACGTGAATTGTTCCGTCAACCACTGAAAATCGGCTCTTGCCCATCGGGACAACTCGCCAACCATCGAGGCTGCGTCCATCAAAGAGGTCACTGGTTCCCACGGGCCGCAGCCGAACGTTCCGGAATTCTGCCCGGCCTTCGTTCATCTGGAAACCGATCCGTCCCGATGTCAGCGCGTGTTTGGTTTTGTCGTCGAGGTCGATCACGCGTCGCCCGTCGAGAACGACCGTGATTCGCGTTCCCGACATCGTTACTCGAAATGCGTGCCATTCCCCTTCTACGGTGATCCCACCGGGACCTTTTTTTCTGGCCACGAGGCTGCCCGTCGGAAAGGCTGGATGCGAGTCACAGATATTCAACTCGTAACAATCACGCCCCGGGTCCGTTGGCTTCACCGCCGACCGCAAGAAAACACCACTGTTGCCACCTTTTGAGAGCCTGAATTCGCAAAAGAACTCAAAATCCGAAAAAGGCACGTTCGTCATCAGTTGGCCTGGCGTTCCGGATTCGACAAGAATCACCCCGTCCTTCACCTTCCATTCGGCGTCGCTGTTGGCCGTCCATCCGAAGAGCGTGTGACCATCAAAAAGCTGCAGCCAGCCCTCCGCAAGTTCCTTGTCGCTAAGCAACCGCGTCGGCACGCTGGCTAGCGTGGTGGTGGCCTCACGCGAACTGTCGGCCTTCTGCGGCTTCTCGCCGGGTTGTTCTCTTCCGACTGCATCAACCGACTGATTGGTCCTGGCCGATGGTGCTTCGATTGCCGGGGCACGACCACAACCACATGCCATGATCACAACACAAACGCCCAGACAGTGTTTCCACATCGCCCCGCCCTCTTAATCGGAACTCGCTGACGACCCGCCGCCGGCGTGCTGCCGCCCGAGACTCCATCTCAGGTACTCTTCGATGAAAGGGTCGAGACCACCATCGAGAACCGGTTGCGGATTCCCAACCTTCAGGGACGTCCTGGCGTCCTTGACATACTGTTCCGGATGCAACACGTAGTTGCGGACGGTCTGTCCACCAAAACCGATCTTGGATTTTTGCCCCCGCTTGGCTGCCAATTCGGCATCCCGCTTTTCCTGCTGGATCTGGTAGAGCTTCGCGGCCAGCATTTTCCGGGCCTGGGCTCGATTCTTGTGCTGACTTCGCTGACTCTGGCACTGGACGACCACGCCGCTCTCCAGGTGTGTCAAACGTATCGCCGAGTCGGTTTTGTTGACGTGTTGGCCCCCGGCGCCGCTGGCCCGGTAGGTATCTTCGCGCACATCGCTCTCGAAGTTGATCTCTACCTGGACGGTTTCAGCAATCTCGGGAGTAATGTCGACCGCGGCGAACGAGGTGTGACGGCGCCCGGCCGCATCGAACGGACTGATCCGCACCAACCGATGATTTCCGGTTTCGCCTCGCAGGTACCCGTAGGCGTACCCTCCGCGAACGGCAATCGTCGCATTACGAATGCCTGCTTCTTCTGATTCCGACATATCGAGCAGCTCGTAAGCAAAACCACGCCCTTCGGCCCATCGCGAATACATCCTCAGTAACATCTGAGCCCAGTCGGACGAATCCGTCCCACCTTCACCGGCCTGAATCTGCACGAACGCATTGGATGAATCGTACGGATCCGACATCATCGCCCGCAGTTCCAACTGTTCCAATCGCGGCCGAATGGATCGGACCGTCGTGGCGACCTCGTCGTCGGCTTCAGCACCCACCCCGTCTTCCTCGGCCAGTTCGACGAGAACTTCCAGGTCTTCGCCCGACGAGACGAGTTCCTCGAGTGGTTTCAGCGTGGAATTGACCTGTTTCAGCCGTTCCACTTGTTCTTGGGCCGATTCCTGGTTGTCCCAGAAACCCGGGGCGACCATCTTCTGATTGATCGCCTCACGCTGGGCAGTCAGTCCAGTGAGGTCAAAGTGAGTCCCGGAGTTGTACGATCCGCTCGATCATGCCCTGGCAGGCCAGCCGCAGTTCATGGTCCATCGGTCTTGCTCCGGGCCTCGTTGTGCGTCGTTTCACCACGGCGGCGATCTCGGCACTCCAAAGTCGAGGATTATAGAACACGTCGCGGCGAAGGACTACCCGTCCCCCAACCGTTCGCCGTATTGCTGCTTGTAGAACTCGCGGTACTCCCCGCTGCGGATACGTTCGACCCAGTCGGTATTGGCCAGATACCAGGCCACAGTCACGGACAATCCTTCCCCGAAGCCAATCTCCGGCGACCATCCGAGTTCACTTTCGGCCTTTGAACAATCAATCGCATAACGCTGATCGTGACCTGGCCGGTCCGGAACGAACCGGATCAGCGACTCGGGACGATCCAGCAATCCCAGCAGTTTTCGTGTGAGATCGATGTTCGACATCTCGGCGTTCCCGCCGAAATTGTAGACCTCGCCGACATCACCGTCCCTGAGGGCCGCAGCGATGCCCCGACAGTGGTCGTCAACATGGATCCAGTCCCTGACGTTCTCTCCAGTCCCGTACACCGGCAGCGGTTGATGATCCAGTGCGTTGCTGATGAACAACGGGATCAGTTTTTCGGGAAACTGGAAACGTCCGTAATTGTTCGAACACCGCGTGATGACGCCAGGAAACCCGTGCGAATGCACAGCAGCGCGAACCAGCAGGTCGGCGGCAGCTTTTGATGCGGAATACGGGCTGTTTGGAGCCAGCGGTGTACTCTCGGTGAAGGCACCCGTGCTGCCCAGGCTCCCGTAGACTTCGTCTGTCGACACTTGAACAAAACGACGCACACTGGCTGCACGGGCCGCATCAATCAGCACTTGGGTGCCGACGATGTTCGTCTGCACAAACGGGCTGGAGTCCAGGAGGCTACGATCCACGTGGCTTTCTGCGGCAAAATTCACGATCGCCTCGATGCGGTGCTCTACCAGCAACGAATCGACCAGCGAGCGGTCCGCGATGTCTCCCTGACAGAAGATGTACCGCGAGTCATCAGCGATCTCCGCCAGATTTTCTGGATTGCCGGCATAAGTCAGCTTGTCGAGATTGACGACGGCCAGGCCGGGTTGATTGGCGAGGATCAAACGGATGAAGTTCGATCCGATGAAGCCACAACCGCCGGTAACCATCAACGTCGGCATGAATCAGTCCACGATTTCGCCCGGGATCCGAGCCAGCGAGGCGAATTGGTCACCATCCTTCAATTTGATCAATCGCACGCCTTGGGTGTTTCGCCCAATCGGCCGGATGTCTCCGGCTCTCACACGCTGGATCATTCCCCCGCGGGTGATCATAAGGACCTCGTCGGCATCATTCACCGCGGCGATGTCGATCACAGGCCCATTTCTCTTTGACGTCTGGATGTCAATCAGCCCCTTGCCACCTCGTTTTTGGCTGCGGTACTGCCTGCCTCCACCCTCGGAACCGTTGGACGCACCAGAATCCTCACTCCCGCCGTCGCTCGCGGAACTGCTGCCACCGAAGAGTGTCCGCTTACCAAATCCGTTTTCACAGACCGTCAGCAGGCTCATGTCATTCTCGGCCACGACCATTCCCACGACCGAGTCCTCTTCAGACAATGAGATGCCGCGGACTCCCCGGGTGGCTCGCCCCATGCTTCTGGCATCCGTCTCATTGAAACGGATCGCCATCCCTTTTCTAGTAGCGATCAAGACATCCTGCCCCGGTTCGACAAGCCGGACCGCCACGAGTTCATCGCCTTCGTCAAGTTTGATCGCGATGATGCCACCTTGTTTCGGGCGGCTGTAGGCCGAAAGTGCCGTTTTCTTCACCTGCCCGCGACGTGTGACGATGATCAGAGACCGTTCGGCGTCGAACTCCCTGACGGCCAGGCAGTTGGAGACCTGCTCGGCCTCGCCCACGCTCAGCAAATTGATCAGTGCCCGCCCTCTAGCCGTACGACTCGTCTGCGGCAGGTCATAGACCTTCCGCCAATGGACCTTGCCCTGGTCACTGAAGAACAACAGCCACGAGTGCGTGCTCGAGACGAACAGGTGGGAAATCGGGTCCTCGTCTCCGCTCTTGGCCCCGGTAATCCCGATACCGCCGCGGGCCTGCGATTTGTACCTCGCCAGGGGTGTTCGCTTGATGTAGTTCTGACTCGAGAGCGTGACCACCATCGATTCCTCGGTGATCAGGTCTGCGCGATCAACCTGGCCAATCTCCTCTGCGGAAATCTCCGTCCGCCTCTCACTGCCATACTTCTCCTTCAAGGACACCATATCTTCACGCACGACGGCCCGCAGGTTCGACTCTTCCGCAAGCAGACGCAGATATCTCGCGATGTCGGCCAGCAGGCCGCTGTATTCCTCGCGTAGCTGTTCGCGCTCCAGGTTCGCCAGTGACCCCAACTGCATCGAGATGATCGCGTCGCACTGTTTGGCAGTGAGCGTATAGGTGGTTCGCTCTTCGCGTTCCTCCAGAAAAACGGCAAATCCATCATCGCCCAGTGCCCGGGCGACCAATTCTGCAGGGACTTCTACTTCCTGCAACCGCTGCTTGGCGTCGGCCCGACTCGAGGAATCACGAATTGTCTTGATGATCTGGTCGATGTCTATCTGGGCGATCAGCAGGCCTTCAACCGTGTGCTTGCGCCTCCGAGCCTCGGCGAGCAAGAATTCCGCCCTGCGTCGAATCACATCAACGCGGTGCCTCAGAAACTCGTCAAGCAACGCTTTGATCGACAGCACGCGCGGCCGCCCGCCCACAAGCGCCAACAGGATCATGCTGACCGTCGTCTGCAACGGAGAGAAGCGGAACAACTGGTTGAGGACCACTTCCCGGTCGGCGTCACGTTTCAGCACGATATGAAGCCGGACCTGCCATGGGGGGACATTGCGATCGGTCAAATCGACAATCCGTGAGATCCCCTTGATCCGCTCGTCCCGCACCAACACCTCGAGTTTCTCACGGATCCGATCACGCGTCTCAAGATAGGGGATCTCAGAAACCACGATCACGTCAGCCTTTTTTTCGGTCGTGAACTCCGTCTTCGCTCGCAGACAAATCGTCGACCGGCCGGTCAGATAACCTTGTCGAATACCCGCCTGGCCGCAGATCACACCCCCTGTCGGGAAATCCGGACCGGGAATGACTTCGATCAATTCGTCGGCAGACACCTCGGGGTCATCCACGAGGCGAATCACAGCATCACAGACCTCGTTGAGGTTGTGAGGCGGAATGCTGGTCGCCATGCCCACCGCAATCCCGTTGGAGCCGTTGACCAGCAGATTGGGAAATTTCGAGGGCAAGACGACCGGCTCAACGTTTCGCTGGTCGTAGGTGGGAACATAGTCAACGGTATCGCGTTGCAAGTCCTCAAGCATCTCGCCGGCGACCGCAGAGAGCCGAGCCTCGGTGTACCTCATCGCCGCCGGAGGCAATCCGGCCAGCGAACCGAAGTTGCCTTGCTTGTCGACCAGCACATCCCGCATGATCCATCCCTGTGCCATGCGAACCAGCGTGGGATAAATCGATCCATCACCGTGCGGGTGGTAGTTTCCGCTCGTGTCGCCGGAGATCTTGGCGCACTTGACACGAGAGGAGCTGGGACCGAGATTCAGGTCGTCCATCGCGACCAGAATACGTCTCTGCGAAGGTTTCAGGCCGTCACGGGCGTCGGGCAGCGCGCGACTGATGATCACGCTCATCGCATAGGTGAGATAGCTGTCTCGCATCTCATCCTGGATATCGAGCCGCCGGACATTCTCCCCCGGCCCGATCACGCTATCACCGTCGCTGTTACCGCGTTCGTCCCCCGGTGAATCCTGCTGGTCAGCCACTCGTCATCCCTTCGTCGTGCCCGCCACACACCCGCCAGATCGGCCTCAGCAAGAGCAACTCGCCAGTCGAATCCGCGATGTCGGTACGCCGCTCAGTCTTATCCGTTTTCCGCAGCTTGGCTGCATTTTAGCTGACCAGGCCCCCCCCGACAACGCACTGACGGACGACCGTCGACGGGCAATCAAACGTTGCCAGAGGCAGGCGATGGCAGCCACAATGGACGAGTTCCTGTTTGATTCAACGCCGAATCCCACCAGGCAAGAAACTGTGCCATGACAACCATCCGGATGACTGCTCGTGGGTGAACCCAGACCACAAAGCCTCGACACGCAGGTGCAGGACGAGGCCTCTCTCTCCGAATCCAGGACACTGAGTCGCCAGTCGCGACTGCCGTCGTTGACCTTGCCCGGCTACGTGTTTCAGCAGTGCCTGGGCGACGGTGCCTTCGGGTCGGTCTGGCTGGCCAATGAAGAAAACACTGGCCGCCTGGTTGCTGTGAAAATCTACAGTCACCAGGGCCGTCTCGACTGGACGCTGTTGACCCGCGAGGTCGAAAAACTGGCCGCCCTCGACAGTTCCCGGCACATCGTCGGGCTCCTCGCCGTGGGATGGGACAGTGACCCACCCTACTACATCATGGAGTACCTCCAGAATGGGTCGCTGGCCGGATACCTGTCGGAGGGCCCGTTGCCGATTGCCGAAGTCGTACGCATCGCTCACGGAGTCCTGCAGGGCCTGGTCCACGCCCACGGTCGTGGCATTCTGCATTGTGACCTGAAACCGGGAAATGTCCTCCTCGACGACGATCTCTCACCCCGATTGTGTGACTTCGGTCAATCCCGACTCACCCACGAACAAGACCCGGCCCTGGGAACCTTGTATTACATGGCGCCCGAGCAAGCCGACCTGCAGGCGATTCCCGATGCCCGCTGGGACGTCTACGCGCTGGGAGCGTTGCTCTACCATCTGTTGACCGGAGGACCGCCGCACCGCACGCCTGAGGCCGAGCAACGCTTGGCGTCGTGCGAATCCCTCGCCGAGCGCCTGGCGACCTATCGTCAACTGGTCGGCAGACAACCGCGGCCATCCAAACACCGCGTCAAAGGGATCGATCGCCGCCTGGCAGATATCGTGGACCGTTGTCTACGCTGCGACCCATCTGACCGTTTCCCCAACGCGCAGGCTGTTCTCGACGCCTTCCACGCACGTGAAAAACAGCGTGCCCGCCGTCCATTGATCTTTCTGGGTGGCATCGCGCCGCTGGTACTCCTGGCGGGCATGTTCGTATTCGGCCTGACCGCGATGGAAGACGCCGTCAGCACTGCCCAGCGGACGCTTGTCACTCGTGCTATGGAAAGCCACAACGTTTCAGCGGGCATCATGGCCCGGGGCGTTGAACGGGAGCTCGACCAGTGGCGTCGAGAACTGGAACAAGTTGCGGAGTCTGAGGACTTCAAACTCCTCGTGTCCGAAACCGCATCCCGCAACTGGGAGCCCAGGAATGAGCTCCGGGCTCATCTGGACGCTGCCCGGAAGAAAGCCAACACTGCCCGCAAACGTCAGCAGCGAACGCCGGATGCCAGCTGGTTTCTCGTCGATGCGGGAGGTTACCAGCGATGGCGAGGGCCTCACAGCCCAGACACTCTCGACGAGCGGTGGGCGCACCGTGATTACTACCACGGCCTCGATCAGGAATTCGCCCGGGCAAACCTCCCGCCGACAATCAGCCCCATCCGGAAACCGCATCTCTCTTTGGCGTTTCGCAGCCAAGCAACCAACAAATCCATCGTTGCCCAGTCTGTCCCGGTCCGCAACACGGCGGGGGATATCCTGGCCATCCTGGCCGCCACCCGCCCTCTCGGCAATGTTCTGCTCGCCCCCTATGCCGAATACAAGCCCCGTCTGGGATCTCTCAAAGACAACGACGTGAATCGGACATTCGCCATCGTCGACTCCAGAAACGGTCGGCTGCTTGACCATCCCTGGCTCCAACAACAAGACAATGACGCGAACGAGCTCTCGCTATCCCCCCAGTTGATCGCCACGCTGGTCTCAAGACGTAAGAACCATAACGTCGCCGCTGGTGTCGCCCGTACCGATTACCGCGACCCCACCGCCGTGCACGACGTCGATTTTCACGGCCAGTGGCTGGCTGCCTTCAGCCCAGTGGGAACGACTGGCTGGTTCACCCTCGTCCAGGAACGGAAACATCAAGCCCTGCAACCGGTGTCCCTGATGCAAAGCAACATTCTCCGCACATGGCTTTTTGCCCTCGCCGCCAGCGGTTCGGTGATCACATTGATGTGGATCCTGGTGCTTCGCAGTTTCGGCAACCCTCGATCCACCGCCGGACTTGGAACGAGCGTCCGCCCAGATGGCTCTCCCGCCACAGCCCTGTCAACCACACCTCTGGAGCCACCCCGTGCTTGAGTTGGTCGCCATTGGTCCCGGCTCCGCGGACCATCTGCGGTATCGTCTCGAGACGGCCGAGACATTTCGTGTGGGCCGCGATCCGTCGATGGACATCACGGTCTCGTGGGACCCGCATATTTCCCGGCATCATTTCACGCTCGACCTCCAACCTAACCACACTGTCATTCTTCACTGCCAGGCCGGGGCTGCCAACCCGGTGCTCATACACGGTGACGCCATACTCGAAACCACACTTCTCCCCGGCGATCACTTCGTGATCGGCACCACCACCTTTCGTCTCGACAAGGCCGACGAAGCCGTGTCTTCCTCCGACCATCCGCAGACGATCGAAACGGTAAGCTTCGACCAGGACCAATTGCGTCAAATCCGTTTTCGCGACCCTGGCAAGCGAATTGAGGTCTTAACACGGCTGCCGGACCTGATCTGGGGCGCCCGTTCCGATGACGACCTGTATCATCGCATCGCCAACCTGCTGTTGGCCGGGGTCGCCCACGCCGACGCGATCGCCATCGTCGAAATCGGCGATGCCGAAGACGGCATTTCTGTCCTTCACTGGGACCGGAGGCAGGAAACCGCCGGGCCGGTTCGCCCGAGTACACGCCTCGTCCGCGCCGCTTTCAGCGACACCGAACGCAGTGTCCTTCACACCTGGGATGCCGAGCATGCCACGCCGGAGTACACCGAACTCGGTGGATTCAACTGGGCTTACTGCACTCCGATTCGCGATGTTCCCGGTGAACGCCGCGCGTTGTACGTGGCGGGCCGCGCCCCCGGAGCCACCGCCACCACCGCACGCCCGGTCCTTGAATCGGACGTGAAATACACCGAACTGATCGCCGCCGTCATCGGCGCTATTCGGCGCGTCAACCGCCTGGAACGACAGCGGGCCGGATATCGACAATTCTTCGCCCCACCGGTGCTGGCGGCCCTCGGCGATGATCTCGACACCTCGCTGTTGGAGCCCAGGGAATGTGATGTCACGGTCATGTTTTGTGATCTGCGGGATTTCTCGCGCCACGCAGAGACTTCTGCCGATGACCTGATCGGGTTGCTGGAGACTGTCAGCCAGATCATGAGTGTGATCACGACCCAGATTCACAAGTTCGGCGGTGTGGCAGGTGATTTCCAGGGCGACGCCGCATTGGGTTTTTGGGGCTGGCCTTTCCCGGGAGATTCCTCAACACAAAATGCCTGCCGCGCGGCGTTGGGAATTCGACACGAACTTCAATTGGCAACCGCTGACCCGGATCATCCACTCTCCAATTTCTCACTCGGGATTGGCCTCTCACACGGTCGGGCCGTTGCTGGCAAGATCGGTACATCCGACCAGGTCAAGGTCACCGTCTTTGGACCCGTCGTCAACCTCGCCAGTCGCCTCGAAAGCCTTACCCGCCAACTCCATGTCCCCATCATCATTGACCAGGCCACCGCCAACCGCGTTTCCTGCACACTCGACGCCGGTGAAGCCCGTGTTCGACGACTCGCCAGGCTCTTGCCTTATGGTCTCGAGACCCCTCACAACGTCAGCGAACTGCTGCCCCCACTGTCGCACTGGCCGGAACTCACCGATGAACACATCGCGCGTTTCGAGGAGGGAGTTGACCACTTCATCAACGGCGACTGGGACCAAGCGTATCGTTGCCTGCACTCGATGCCGGCGTCGGACCGCGCCCAGGATTTCCTGACGATGCTCATCACCCAGCACAATCGAGTCGCTCCGGCAGATTGGGACGGGATTGTCCGCCTTCCCGGCAAGTAGGACCGATCGCTGCTTCACCCGCGGCCCGGACCGCATCGGCAGACTTTGAACGTTTTTGGTTTCGACGGCTTTGATCATCGCCCTGTTCACCGATAGAATCGAGACACTTCGTCCGGGACTGTTCGGCGACCACCGATGCGGCACTTCACCTGCGACCTCTGCGGCGACTCGATTCACGACGATCGTTATGTCGTGAAGATGGAGATCTTTGCCGCCTTTGATCCCGACGAACTCAAAGAGTCGGATTTCGATTCCGATACGCTCGCCGCCGTCTCCGAACAGATCGCCGCCATCGAGAGCGGTATCGTCGAAGCACCTTCCGACTCCAGCGCCCAGCGATTCCGATTTGATCTCTGCGAAGGCTGCCGCACACGGTTCGCTGACGACCCGCTTGCTCGCGACGCGATGGGCCGGGTCAACTTCAGCGAGAACTGAGCTGCGCCTGGTCGACGGAACTCATGTGGTGTGGTCGTCGCGGGCCTTTTGTTTGCTTCATCCTCACCACCAGCAAGGTGCGGTCATCCTGGACGTCACCGACGCCGTGTCGCTCACAGGAACCCCATATTTGCTCCAGGACCTCATCGAGAGGATCGGCCGTCGCGGTCGCGCTCAATGCGGACATCACACCGGCCGGTTGGAACAGCTCCTCAGCTTCATTCATCGTTTCCAGTAGCCCGTCACTGAACAACACCAGCAGGTCCTCGCCTCGCAGCGCGACCTGCGAGGAGGAATATTCCGCATCGGTCAGGATTCCCAGTGGAAGCCCGTGAGATTCCAGCGAGACACCCTGCCCCTGGCGATACAGGATCGGCACCGGGTGGCCGGCGTTGGTGTAGTCGAACACCATCCGTTTCCTGTCGATGATCCCCACCAGGCAACTCATGAACTGATGACCGGCCGTCACCCTGCATAGCGCCCGATTAATTTTTGCGACCACGACAGTCGAATCCAGGCTGCCTGATTCGGCATCGTCAATAACCGCTCGCATCGCGCTTCGCACGGCGGTCATCACAAAGGCAGCCTGGACACTGTGACCACACGCATCACCAACCGCCACGAGTGTCCGTCCTTCGCCCAACGGGATCATCTCGCAGAGGTCACCGCCCACCTCGCAAACGCTTCGGCACCGGCCTACCGCATCGAATCCACTGTCGGCCGGCAGGATTCCCAACTGTTCGCCCGATTGCGTCTTCGAAATCCCCTGGAGTTCACGCATCATCCGCTCCCGCGTCTCTTCCTCCTTCTCAAGAGCGATTCGTTCCAACAGGCTGCCCAGATGTTGCGCCAACGCTTTCAGAACGGATAACTGTTTCGCTTCGAATCCCAGCAACCGCCTGCTCGTCGCCCACAGTGTGCCGAGAATTCCTCCGGCATCATCGACACCGAGGCACACCGCCGAGTTGGTGCGGTCAGGAACCCAATTCATCTGCTGCGATTGCAGCTCTGTGACCTCTTGAATGATCGCCATCCCTTGATTCATCGCCCGCAAGTCCGTCGGTGATTCCGAGACACGTCGCGTGATTCGAACGGTTTCAGGACCCAAGGGGTGAAGAAAACGCAGGGCCAGAGATTCTGTTTCGGGAACCAGAAGATGCAAGCTCAGGGAACTCGCCTCGACGACGTCAGCCACCTCACCGAGCAAGCAGCCCAGCTCCGCTTCGACGTCATCGATTGCCTCGGTCAGCTGTCCCAGCGCCAGCATCATTTTCAAATGACGGGAACGTTTGTCGGCATCGTGGCGCGAGACGGCGATTTCACTGATCACGTGTGCCAGCAATTGCGTCGTTGCCCGCGCGCGGCGCCGAGTGTCTTGATCGACCCCCCGGTCCAGCAACAACTCCAGCGTGCCAACGCGGCGTTGGTCCGCGACGACATCAGACACCTCGGAATCCGTCAAGAGTGGCTCGGTTGCATCGGCGACAAACCGAACCGTCCAACCTGTCGCCTGGCTGTACTGGCGACATAAGGCGGCGACCCACTCAGACAATTCGACGGCCTGGCGCCGGTCAAATTCGTCCGCCGCAATCATTATGATCCTCCCAACCGGTCCCCCACCCTCCCTGAAAAGGGACTCTCCACCGCTACATCGACCGCCTTACCGGACCTATTGATCGGCCTGTGGGGATGCTGTTGGTCAATCCGGCCGGTTTGCGCCGGTTTGTACAGACTATGCCGACGAAGTGGATTGATCCTGTCGCACGTCCGTTGCCGCTGGCAGGTCTTCGGCGGCCACTGGCGACGAGTCGTCGGAGTTCTCCCAGCGAGAAACCACAGCGCAGCCGCAGGCATCACTCCAAACATTCACCGAGGTCCGGCACATGTCGAGCACTCGATCAACCGCCAGGATCAAGCCCTGCGATTCCAATGGCAAACCGACCGCCTGCAAAACGATGGCCATCATCACCAGCCCGGCGTGTGGGATCCCGGCCGCACCGACGCTGGCCAGCAAGGCCGTCAATGCAACCAGGATCTGCTGTTCCAGGCCAAGGTTGACCCCCGGATGCGCCTGCGCGATGAAGAGCACCGCGACGGCCTCGTAGAGTGCTGTCCCATCCATGTTCACCGTCGCCCCCAACGGGAGGACAAACGCCCCCACACGGCGAGGAATCCCTGCTCGCTCCTCAACGCACGACATTGTCAACGGCAGCGTGCCGTTCGACGAGGCCGTCGAGAACGCAGTCAAGAGAGCCGGTGACAGCGCCTTGAAATATTCCACCGGATGCCGTTTTGCCACCAGAGCCAGCATCAACGGCAGCACCACCATCGCGTGGACGACCAGAGCCAGAAACACGGTCAACATGTACCAACCCAACGTGCCAAACACATCCCGACCCTGGGACACGGTCGCCGAGAGCATGAAGGCCGCCACTCCGATCGGCGCCAGGCGGATCACCCACTGCGTGAGATCCATCACGACGGCAAACGCATCCTCGAAGAACAAACGCAGCGTCTGGCTGATATGGCTCTCGTTCTTCTGCAGGAACAGGCCAAACAATATGCTGAAGGAGATGATCGAAAGAAACTCCCCCTCCGCAAGAGCGGCCAGTGGATTCGTTGGTATCAACCGGGCCAACAATCCTTCGAAAATGCTTCCCAACGATTGGCCAGCACCGCCGACAACTTCACCAGCCGCCCCGGGCAATTCGGCCCCGACGCCGGGTCCGATCGCGTTGACCAGCACCAACCCGGTGGTGATCGCCAGCAGGCTCGTCGTCATGTAGTACAACAACGTCCGACTGAACATCCCGCCCAGTCCGCCACCGGCACCCAGTCCGGCCACCGCACACACCAGGGACGTCGCGATCAACGGCACCGTCACCATCTTCAGCAACCGGAGGAACAAACCACCAATCAACCTCGCCGACCCGTCCAGCCAGCGTGCGGGACTCTTCTCATAGTCACTGAAGCTCTCCTTCAACCACGGGTGTTCTTTCGCGAGACTCTCCGGGTCACCCAACACCAGCCTGCTGACCATCGGCACCGATATTTGCCCGACGCGGAAATTCCGCGAATAGACGGCGTGAACACCATCCGATTCGATCCGAAAACGGACGGTACGGTTTGTCACCTCGCCTTGTTCCGCATCGACCAGGCGATCATCGTCGAGGATCGGCAGCGTCTGATCGGCCGACGACTGCTCCTGCTGGCTACCAGCCGAACCATCCCCCACAATCTCGAGCAGTCCGCCATTGGCATGTCGCGGGCCTGCGCCCCCGCTCTTCACGTCGGCTGGCCGTTCATAACGGCCATCAAGAAGAACACTCGGTCCCGGGTTGGCCAGCAGCCCCACCACGGCGCCGGTCACCATTGCCGCCAGGATCTGGTAGTGCAACGGCCACCGCATCGAACACCCTCCGGGCCAATCTAGGGACGAGCGCCAACATAGGCCAATGGCAGCCAGGCCCCGTCCTCAGCACTACTGGCCACACATTGCTGGATGAAAAGCATCCCCTCGGCGCCATCGTAGACGTTTGGGTAGATCGTGTCGCGTGTTGCAAACGGCTGACCACAGACACGCTCCACGATCGCGTCGTAGGCCGATCGGTACACGTTGCCAAACGCTTCAAGGAATGCCTCGGGATGCCCCGAAGGAACTCGGCAAGCGGCCGCGCCAGCCTGATTCATGAACGCAGCATTCGGGTCGCGGGTATACAGAGAGTGAGGTTCACCGTTGCGGCGGACCATCATCTTGTTCGGCTCTTCCTGGCTCCACGACAACGCGCCCTTGGTGCCATCGATCTCGATGGTCAGGTCGTTCTCCCGGCCGTGAGACACCTGGCTGACTGTCACCGTCCCGAAGGCACCATTCTCGAATCGGACCATCGCGTGACCATAATCATCCAGTTGCCGACCTTCCTCGAAGACCTTCAGATGAGCACTGACGGTCTCCGGAAGCAGGCCGGTCATGTAACGGGCCAGGTTGAAAGCATGCGTCCCGATATCGCCGAATGCCCCAGCGGCGCCGGAACGCGCGGGGTCGGTTCGCCAGGCAGACTGTTTCTGTCCCTCGACTTCGATCCGTGTTCGCAGCCAGCCCTGCAGGTACTTGGAACGGATCGCCTGAATTTCTCCAAGTTCCCCTCCGAGAATCATCTCTCGCGCCTGACGCACGAGCGGATAGCCGGTGTAGTTGTGTGTCAGTGCGAAGACGCAACCGGTTGACTCGACCACCCCGGCCAACGTCTTGGCTTGCTCAAAATCGAAGGTCATCGGCTTGTCGCACATCACATTGAACCCAGCTTCCAGGGCAGCCTGGGCAATCGCGAAATGCGTGTGGTTGGGCGTGGCAATGCTCACGAAGTCCATTCGCTCCTCTGCCGACAATGCCCCCTCACCGGCGATCAATTCGTCGACTGAACCATACGCCCGATTCGCAGGAATGTCGTATGCAGGCCCTGACGCCTTCGCTCGCTCGGGATCCGACGAAAGTGCCCCCGCGACCAACTCGGCACGATTGTCCATTACGGCCGCGATCGCGTGAACACGACCGATGAACGCGCCCTGGCCGCCTCCCACGAGGCCCATTCGCAGTTTCCGACCCAAGGTGCCGTTGGTTGTTTCCATGCTCAACTCCCACGGTATTCGCCGTACACCCGTCCCTTTGCGGGCCGTTAACGGTCCAAAGACTACAAATCGTCGGACACGATTACAACAACCCTGCAATTCCTCGACGCTCTCCTGGCCGCGGTCTGACTCCTGCGACGATTCCACTCGCCGCGCACTCGAGTCCTGATCTGGCCTCTTCGCTTCAAACCGACTAGACTCTGTCGACGCGGGAACGACGGTTCGTAGTGCACGACGTTCGCTGTTGTTTCTCCCGGTAACCCGCGGCTCTTTGCTGGAGTCATCCGATGTCGAAACGACTGTTCAAATCACTGACAACCCGCTTGCTGCTGGTCTTACTCGGCGCTGCAATCGGAGCCGGCGCTGTTTGGGCTTGGCCAAAGACACCGCTCTTCGCGGTCACCAGTGACCGCAACGACAAGTTCGCGATGACAACAGCAAGTACCGGACCGGGAACTGAGGCCGTTTTCGTCCTGGATTTCCTCACCGGACAGATCAAGGGTTTTGCCCTGGACCGAGCTGCCGAACGTTTCATGGCGGTCTACTCGCGATCGGTTGCCCAGGATTTCGGAGTTGACCCAAACAAGCCGGCCCGTTACGCGATCGTCAGTGGACTCGCACAACGCTCAGGCCGCGGAGGAGCCTCCTGGGCTGCCAGTTACGTCTACGTCGCCGAACTCTCGACGGGCCGCGTCCAGGCCTACGCGATCCCCTTCAGACAACAACGCGGCGCCGTTGCCAACGTTCAACTGGTCCCGGTTCCGGGAATGAACTTCCCATTCTCTGAACCGCGTGAAACCGAATAGAGCTCACACTCTCGCAGTCAGTGCCCACTGCCAGGCATCGCTTTCGCTCATGCGACCGTTTGTTGCAGTCGCTCGGCGATTACCGCACGCGTGCGTCCGCCGATCCGTGCGACCAGGATCACTCCCGGCCGATCCCCGTCCAGCTTCAGTTTCCTGCGCAGCTTGTCGGCATCGACAGGTACATGACGGCATTTGATCTCCACGGGCCCAAACCCAGCTGACCGTGCGGCCTCGCGAATCGCCTTGACACGATTGGTCGTGACGCTTTCCACCCGGAAACAACGGGCCATCGGACAATCAGCCGGCGAATTCCCGGACAAGTACTCCTCGCGGTCATCCAGACGCCACCAGCCTTGCTCTTCCGCAAGCACGTCGACCAGGCCCGCACGAACAACCGAGGGGTCCGGATCGAACAGGAATTCTCCGATCGGTTCCTGCCGAAACGGGGTGCCCAGTGGGTGCCCACTCAGCGTCGCTCCGTCGGGCAACACGGTCGTTCGAAACAGGTTCGCTTGACCCGCGGGCAACTCACCGGCGAGTTCCCCGAACCAGATGACCGCCTGCTTGCACTCACGATGCACGCTGATCAATTCGATTTCGCATCCCATGAACTTTCCCAGAAAATTTGCCGCCGGGCTCAGTTTGATCGCACCTCCCCTGCCTTTGCTGACCAATTCCTCGAGGTAACCTCGACCCGGTTCGGAATCCTCGATTCTGTGTGATCGCTTCGCCCCCCCGGCCCGTTGATCGGGGTCGATGTGCACTAGACCGTCGAACGACTCCAACTTCCCCACGTCGGCCACAATCACTGCAACGTTTCGGCCGACATCATAGGTCTGAGCATTCCAACGACAGCACTGCGCCCGGGCAGCATCGCAATCAACGGCGATGACGAGCCCTCGTTCCCCTAACGCCAATGCATCACCACCAATGCCGCAGCACAAATCCCAGGTCAGCCCTTCGAATCGCCGCGCCTTGTGACGACTGACAATCTCCGATGAGGCCTGCTCCAGTCCCACGCGATCAAACCACATGGATTCGGAACGTTCGAACCTCGCCGAGGCCCGTTTTCGTGAATCCACCAATTGCAGCGCCAATCGCACCAGTCGCGGTTCGTACTTCGCTCGCAATTGCTGCTGCAAACGCAATGCGGGAGCATCGCTGGAGAGAATAGCCGCAACCAGTTCGGGAACTTCACGGAGGGCCTGCCAGTCTTCCCGGTTTGTCAGCCGTTGACTCATCGTCGCTCCCGATCACGCTTGCCGCCGCTGATTGCATTGGCTGGCAGGTCGAATTAGATTGGGAATTCTACAGTTCGGCGCCGTTCTCAGCGACTCGACCGCCACTCGTGGCCTGGTGCCACCTCCAAACCGCTCGACCGAGCAGCTGATGCACATCCCCGACGGCTTTCTGAGCACACCTGTCTGCCTGGCCACCGGGGCCATTTCGATCGCTGCGGTGGGTTACAGCGTTTATCGTCTGAAGCACTCCTTGGCCGACCGCACCATCCCGCTGGCCGGCATGGTTTCGGCGCTGGTCTTCACCGGTCAGATGGTCAACTTCCCCGTACTGATGGGAACCTCGGGTCACCTCGTCGGCGGTGTATTGGCCGCTCGACTGGTCGGTCCCTGGGCGGGCTGCCTTTCCCTGACCCTGGTCCTGTTCGTCCAACGATTTCTCTTTGCCGACGGCGGTCTGTTGGCGCTGGGCGCCAATGTGTTTCACATGGCTGTCGTTGGCGCCATGGGCGGCTATGCCATCCAGGCTGTTGTTACGCGTTTGCTGGGAAGAACGACTCGCGCCAGCGTGATCGGTACCGTGGTAGCTTCCTGGATCACAGTGATGTTGGCGGCCTTTCTGTGCTGCCTCGAATTCGCCCTTTCGCGAGATTCGCTGCGAGGTTTTGATCTTGGTCGTTTCCTGGTCCTGATGATCCTGTTTCACGCGTTCATCGGGATCGGCGAAAGCCTGATTTCCGGCGGCATCATCCGCATGGTCTCATTTCGGCGACCCGACCTCCTTTACCAATCGGAACCCTCCCGGGTCACACGACCGGGATTCCCGACCGCTCAGGGATTGCTGATCGCCTTGCTCGTGACGATCTGCCTGGCGCCTTTGGCATCGTCATTACCCGACGGCCTCGATTCCGCGATCCAGCAGAGTGTTTCGGTGCGTCCCGAGGTCGATTCCCCCTCCCTTTTTGGCAGCTACGAAGGGATATTCGGTGAGACCACCTGGCACGTCTGGAGTGTCATCCTCTCGGGACTCATCGGTACACTGGTGGTCTTCGCAATCGCCGTGATCCTGGGTCGTCCCTACTCCGGCAGTGACGACACGACCCCGGGAGACCCGAGTGACTGACAACGCACGATACACTCAAACGCGTACTTTCCACGGTTCCGTCGCGAAACTGGCTGCCAGCCTGGCGATCGTTCTGGCCGCCTGTTCCTTATCGTGGGAAGACTGGCCGGCGACCGGTGCGCTTCTGGCCCTGGCACTTGCCGGCCTGGCCGTTTCCGGCATGCCTTTGGCAGAACTGGCACGCCGCCTGGCATTGTTCTCGCCGGTCGTCGCACTGCTTGCCCTGTCGATCCCGCTGTCCCAGGGTTTCTCTTCCGGATGGTCGTTGGCGGCAACCGTCGCATCACGTGCCACCGTCTCTTTTCTCGCGGGACTGTGGTTGATTCATGTCCTGCCGTTTGACGAGATGCTGCTGACATTGAAACGTCTGCGGATTCCAGACGTCTGCATCTCAACCCTTTCCTTCATGCATCGCAACATTTTTGTGCTCTGGGAAGAGACTCGGCGCATTCGAACGGCACGGAAAGCCCGCCGCTTTGGTCGCACTGATCGGCTTGATGAGTGGAGGGCCGCCATCGGATTGATTGCCACGCTGGTCATCCGCTCGCTGGACCGTGGCGACAGAATCCACCGCGCGATGCTCGCTCGGGGATGGGACGGTCATTTCCGTCATTGGCAAAAGGTTCCGGCCTCAGACCCCGGTCCGGTTGAACCATCATGACCGTTGCTGCATTGATTGATGTTCGTCGCCTTGGCTTCCGCTACACCGATGGCCCCCCTGCGCTGACCGACATCACTTTTCGTGTCGAGCCCGGAGAAACCGTGGCCATTCTCGGCCCCAGCGGTGCCGGCAAATCGACGCTCCTGTTGCACATCAACGGCCTCCTCCCGTCTCGATTGCCGACCGAGCACAGCGATGAAGCCACCATCACCGTCGGCGATCTTCCACTGACTTCCGCAAACCTGAACGCGGTCAGAGAAAAGGTCGGGCTGCTGTTCCAGAATCCCGATGATCAATTATTTTGTCCCACCGTCGCTCGAGACGTCGCATTTGGCCCGCTCAACCTTGGTCTGTCTCCTGAGATGGTCACCGCCCGGGTGGAACGAGCTTTGGCCGAGGTCGGTCTCGAAAGTTTCGCGGATCGTGACACGATGCGACTCTCGATGGGAGAACGCAAACGAGCCTGTCTGGCAGGTTTGCTTGCCTGTCATCCCGATTGCCTGGTTCTCGATGAACCTTTCAGCAATCTTGACCCCCGGGGCCGGCAGCAAATCGCCAGCATCGTTCGGCGGTTTTCCGGTACAACACTCCTGGCCACGCACGACCTGGATCTCGTCGGCGACCTGTGCGATCGAGTCCTCGTACTGGACTCCGGGATCTTGTGTGCTGACGGCGAGACCCGCACGATCCTCTCGAATCAATCGCTGATGGAAAAGCACGGCCTGTCCGTCCCAACTTGCCGGGACCCCGCGACCATGAATACTGAAAAACCTTCCGCGTCTTCGCCAAACGTGACCTACAATTCTGACAGTGGTTCGGAAGATCGTTTACCGATCCTCGACCACAACTTGCCCGACGATCCTGCGGTGCCGCTGTCGAGGCCTCCTGACGGAGCGCCGGCGTAACTGCACAACCGACGGGCAAACGGCATTGGATTCTCTCCGATTCCGCCCTGATTGGTGGAAGCCTCATGGCTCGGCGCACCCGCAAGGCCTTCACATTGATCGAACTGCTCGTGGTAATCGCCGTGATTGCCATCCTGACAGCAGTGCTACTTCCCGCGGTTCAACAGACCCGCGGCCGCGCACGCGCAATGCAGTGCCGCAACAACCTCAAGCAACTCGGTCTGGCACTGCACAACTATCATTCGGTCCACAACCTCTTTCCACCAAGTTTCGTTCGCCAGGCGGATGGGAACCCACCGCCACCGGTTCCGGGGGGCGGTTTGCAGTACCGCTGCCACTGGACCGGTTACCACCTGCTTTTGCCCTTCATTGAACAGCGACCGCTTTACGAACAATTCGATTTCAACCACACCTGGCTTTCAAGTCTCACCGATCCTGACGACCACAGCATGTGGCCGGGTAACCAAACCGCCGTTTCCCTGTTGATGTGCCCCTCGGTCACTCGCAACAGTACCGCGATCGGCGGGGACGACGGTTCGGGAAACACGATGCATTGGATGGCCGGTTCTCCCACCGACTACGCATTCAATCACGGTTCTGACCGCATCAGTGCATTGCCGAACACTGCCGCCGCCAATTGCCCGAGAGGATTGCTGCATTACTGGGCCCAATGGCCGTCACGAAGCCGGGGCCCCTTCGGCTACAACAGCCGCTGCCGCGTGGCCGACGTCCGTGACGGTTCTTCACAGACGTTGTTTATGGGAGAAAAGGCCGGAAGCCGCCTGACCTACCAGGGTCCATCCGGACAGACGCCTCAACTGCCGGTGGAATTCCCCTGGGCCATGGCCGCCGTTTCCTATTTCGCCCCCACCGGCGGAGTTGGGGTTCCCAACTCCTGTTGGGTCGTTGCCCCTTACGCGGTCACCGGCGACATTCGGCTTCCGTCATGCCCGGATGCGCCTGCGGCTGTTGCTGTACCGTTTCCGATGAACCCCGAGCCCCGACAACTCGGCAGCAGCGCCGACGAGCGTCCGTTGTATTCCTTTCAGTCGGAACACCCCAGCGGTGCCCATTTTCTCTTGGTCGACGGCTCCGTACGTTCTCTGAACGGTTCGATCGACTTGAACCTGTTCCAGGCCATCTCGACCATCGACGGCGATGAACCACATGCGGGGGGCTTCTGAATGGACCGTAGGGCCCGTCGAATGCTCGTCTCACTCATCCTGGGCCTGCTCGCCGGGTGTGGCCGCCAGGGCCCCCCACCGGAACTGATCACGGCAAGAAACCACCTTCAGCAGGCCAACCCTCAGGCGGCTATTGATTCACTCGACGGACTGCCCGGCGATGCCGCGGCGCATTACCTGCGGGCGGTCGCCTTGATGCAGCTTGATCGCCCGGATGCGGCCCGCACCGAGTTGCAGGCCGCCATCACACAGGACGCAACGCCACGCAGGGTCGCCTGCCTGCTGCGACTTCGTCTTTTCGCCCGCGATCTCTCGGCGGCCGATGAGCTCATCGCGATGGAACTCGCCCATCCATCCAACGCCGCGGTCCGACTCGCCTGTGTCTATGCCTATGAGGCACGTGCCGTCCGTCTGTCAACCGAGGGCAAGCACGCGTCCGCAGCCGCCCACCATCGCCGTGCAGCTGATTCGCTCTCACGAGCGCTGGCCGATGCAGCAGATATCCCCGAGTTCCATCCCGAACTGCTTGATTTCGCCGAGAACTACGGGCTGGCCCACTCCGGCTTGAAACTTGTGCGTCTGATGCAGGAAACCGTGCCGCACGAGGCCAGGCTCGATTATCGCGAGATCCGTTTCATGCTTTCCGTCGACCAGATCGCTCAAGCCACTCGCCTCGCCCGGCGTCTGCATCTGCGATCTCCCTCCAGCGGACCCGTTGCCGACCTTTACGCACAAGCGATTGCCGAGGCACCGGCGTCGAAATCACACGACCGCAGCCTTCGCGAACTTCGCCGCGCATTTCCCGGACGCCTGACCTTGATCGCGCATCACGCAAGATACCTCGCCTCAAATCATCGTTTGACATCTGCCTGTCAGATTCTCTCGACTGCCCTCTCTTCCAAGATCGTCGCCGCCGATACCGCTGACAAGCGGGCCCTGCTCGTCCAGGCCGCCATCGTATTGCCGCTGGAGGCCGGCGCGATCGGTCTCGCCGAGCAGCAACTGAATCGTTACCGCTCCGAATTTTCCGATGAGCTGATTGTCACCTACTACGAGGGTCAACTGCTGCACCTTCAAGAAGATTACGAGGGCGCCATCCGGAAAATGACCGCGGTCCTGAGAGCCAGGGCCGGTGACGCAGGCCGTCGAGACCCCCTGGTCACCGATGCGGTTCGCTGGCTGGCAAAGATCAGACAGGCAAAGTCGAGGACTCCTGCCAGCACCTAGCGGATGCCAGTCGGAGGCCTCGTCGGTACAATCGAACCTGCCCGTTCGCCACACACCCGGCAGGTTTCGGTATGCCCAAACGGATTCTCGTCGCCGAGTTCAAACAAGAGACCTCGTCGTTCAATCCACAACTGACGCGCTACGCGGATTTTCACCAGCTGCATGGCGAAGAGCTGTTGGCAGCCAGGCGGGGAACACAGACCGAGATTGCCGGTGCGTTGCAGGTGTTCGACGACTCGCCGATCGATGTCATCCCCGTCGGCGGGATGGCTGCCTGGGCTGTTTCCGGCGGTCCCATCTGTGAACCCGATCTTCAACGTCTGACTGACGAGTTCTGCGCAGCTGTCGAGGCTCATCGGGATGTCGATGCGGTTCTGTTTTGCCTGCATGGGGCAATGGCAGGCGAGCGAGAGGGAGACCCGGAAGGCCGAATGCTGGCCAGGGCTCGCGAACTTCTCGGCCACGACAAGCCACTGGTCATCTCTCTCGACCTTCACGCAATCCTCACCTTCCAGATGACGCTCTGCGCTCCTGTCGTTGTGCCTTTTCACACCTACCCTCACGTCGACTATTTCGAGACCGGCCAGCGTGCCGCAGGCATCCTGCTCAGGCTACTCGAGGGAGACATTGCGCCGACAACGTCCATGACCGCCTTGCCGATGCTGGTGCGTGGCGACGAACTGCTGACTGAATCCGGCCTGCTGGGAGATGCGATTCGCGTCTGCCGCGAACTCGAGGACTCCGAGAAGGGCCTTTCGGCCGGCGTATTCATCGGCAACCCTTTCACCGATGTCCCCGGCCTGGGCAGTTGGGCCATGGCCTGCACCGACGGTGACCAGGACCTGGCCGATCAGACCAGTCGTGACGTCGCTCGTTTTCTTTGGGAACATCGCCATCGCCTGGTCGCCGACCTCGTATCGCTCGATGAGTCCATCGCGATTGCCAATGCCAGCGAGGGGCTTTGTGTCTTCTCCGATGCCGCCGATGCCACCGCCAGCGGCGCATCGGGTGACAGCAACGCCATTCTCGCCGGGTTGCTCGGGTCCGACCCGTCGGTATCGACACCCTTCCAGGGCAAGGCCTTGCTGAGCATCGTTGACGCCCCGGCCGCGCAATTGGCCTGTGGCACTCCCGTCGGCAACACGGTCCAACTTTCTCTCGGAGGCACACGCGACCCCGACCGTTTCACCCCTCTGCCCGTGACGGCCACTGTCCTCAGCACTCATGAAGGCGAGTTTGTCTACGAGAACGGCAAGCCGGAATCTGCCGGTGCTACGGCAGTCCTGCGGATGACAACACCCCATGGCGAGGTGGATGCCCTCGTCACTCAACGCAGCGTCTATGTGGTCGGTCGCAATGTGTACACCGCCCACGGACTGGACCCGGTCGACTACGACCTGGTCGTCGCCAAGTCACCCAACGGTTTCCGAACGCACTACGAGTCGATTGCGACTACGATCGTCCCGGTCGATGTCCCCGGCTCCACCAGTGCCAATCTCAAGTCGCTCCCCTACTCGCGCTGCCCGCGTCCGATCTTCCCCCTCGATGAAGATGTCCCGGCCCCCATTCTTGACTGACCGACCGTCAGTGGTTGGATCGGATCCGCATCGTGAACCTGACATCCCAGAATCCCAAGACCGACCTCGCTGCTGGTGAATCGCCAGAGCACACTGGCGATCCTTCACAGGCTGCCCCACCCAATTCTTTCGGAGAATACCTGCGTTCCTTTGGCCCGGGTCTTGTGGTGGTCCTGACCTGGCTGGGGGCCGGCGATATCGTGGAAATGGCGACCGCGGGAGCCGATCACGGTTATTCGTTGATGTGGGTTCTCTTCGCGGCCGTGGGAATGCGATGGGTCATGGTGTCGGTCATCGCCCGCTACCAACTCTGTAATCCCCGGGGCGAACATCTCCTGGACGGACTCTGCCGCCTGAATCGCGCCTATGCCCCGCTCCTGCTGCTGGCGGCCATCTTGTTCGGTCACCTCTACGGTTCCTACATGACACGCGGAATCGGCGAGGCCTTTCGCAACATGACCGGCGTGGGCACCATCTGGCAGTGGGCGCTCTTCTGGAATTCGATGGCGCTGGTACTGGTCTTCCGGCCCGCCTTTCAACGCCTGGAAACCCTGTTCAAGTTCTTTCTGGTGCTGCTGTCTGTTGCCTTCCTGGGGACCGCGGCGCGAGTCGGTTTCAATCCGGCCGGAATCGCCCGTGGCCTGGTCTCCTTCGAAATGCCCGAGCAGCGAGGTCAGTTTGGCCCTCTGCTGGTTGCCGCGGGAATGATCGGTGCCGTGGGAGGCTCGCTGATGAACCTCGTCTACCCTTACTTCCTCGTAAGCAAGGGATGGCGGGGACCACAATTTCGACGTGTCCAGACTTATGATTTTCTGCTGGCGATGGCCGTGATGCTTATTCTCGATCTCGCCATCTGGACGTTGGGAGCCGAGACTCTCAACAACAATGGCGGGACGATCGCGACGATGGACGACCTGCCCTGGCTGCTGGGCACACTGCTGGGCCGTGCTGGCGAGTTGCTCTTCTATGCCGGCATCTTTGCGGCTGTCTTCACTTCGCTGGTCGGGCACGCTCTGGGCCTGGGCCTGCTTGCCAATCACGCCTGGCTGCGGTGCCAATCAACCTCCACGGACCTCCGCAAGACCGATTTCCGTGGCGGCTCCCTTTACCGTGCCGTCGCCGCCTGGTGCCTGATCTCGCCACTGGTCTGGACCCTGCCGGGCATGCCCGACTTCGTGGCACTGACCCTTGTCGTCAACGCGATGCAGGTTGTCCTGCTGCCCCTGATCGCCGGAGGCCTGTGGGTTCTTAGCTCACGGGCCCGGGACATCGGTGACAAGCACATCAACCGTTGGTGGGAACACGTCGTGCTAGGTTCCCTACTGACCCTGGCGATATGGGGAGCCTGGGGCGCGATCACCTCAACACTGACCACCGTTCGCACCTGGGGCGACGACTCCCCTACGCCCAGCCAACTCGCCGCGGGTACTGCCCTGTCACAAGTCTCTTCAGCGGCCATTGAAACCTCCGAGGAGGGACACACAATCACTGCCGATTTCCACGGCCACCCTCTCTCCCAGCAGGACCTCACTCGCCTCAGAGAACTCGACCACCTCGAGCAGCTCGACCTTTCCGGCACGCGGATCACCGATGCTGACCTGCGTTATCTCCAGGGACTCGAACATCTCCGCAAACTCACGCTTCTGGATCTCGCACTCAGCCGCCCAGCAATCGAACGGCTGCAACGCAGCCTGCCGGCGTGCCGGATTCTCACGACCACATCCGGTCGGGAACCCTGATCGAAACCTTACCGGTCTCTCCTGTCGGCGTGCCCTGATCCTGATGTGGGCTCGACGGCGCCTATTCGTGACGAAGCGCTTCGATTGGATCCAGCTGTGCCGCCTGCCTCGCGGGGACCACACCAAAGACGATCCCGACGCATACCGAAATCCCAAATGCGATCACCACCGACCAGGTCTCGATCCGCGGCTGAATTTCCTGTACGTACTGGGGCAATCGAATCCATTTCTCGGGCATCCAGGTCTCGATCCCAAACATGACAACCTCAACGACGGGATAACACAGGAACCCAAAGGCGACACCAACCAGTCCGCCCAGCCCCGACAAAACGGTCGCCTCACTAAGAAACTGTGACAGGATATCCCCTTGCCGGGCCCCCAACGCCCGCCGAATACCGATTTCCCTGGTACGCTCGGTGACCGTCGCCAGCATGATATTCATGATTCCGATACCACCAACGAGCAGCGAAATCCCAGCGATCACGACCAGCAGGGCATCCAGCATCATCTCCATGTCCCGCGCCTGTTCGAGAAGTTCCATCGGCACGGTCACGGCATAGTCGGGATTTTCCGGATCGTGGTTCTCCGCCAGCAACACTCGTATCGTGGCAGCCGTCTGCGGCACCTGGTCGACGTTGCCGACAGTCACCGTGATCTGGTTGAGCTCAATCAACTCACTCTCAAAACTCTCCATTGAAGTCGGCACCTGGTCGCCAATCCGACTGCGAAACGTTGCCAACGGGATATAGACATCCTGGTTGTAACTTCGGCCGGCAAGGCTCGAGCCGATCGCGGCCGAGTCCTGCCGCTTACGCGTCTCGCCGATCACCCGATAAAAGTCACTGTCAATGCGAATCGTCTTACCGATCGCATCCGTGAAGGGGAACAGTTGCTTGGCAACGCCGTTGGCGATCACGGCCACGTTGTTCGTATTCTGCGAATCGGCGCTCGTCAGGAATCGGCCTCGCGCCAACTCCAACTTGTTGATGTCCGCATAGTCGCTCGTGATCCCCAACAACTGTACGTCCGACTCGCGATCGAAGAACCGAATCTTCACCATGTCGATTTCGCGCATCGGCACCGCGCGTTCGATCGTCCCGATTACCAGTGGCGAACCTGGTCCGTCAATGCGGGTCATGATCCGATCGTAATCCAGCCGTTTCAGGCCAAAGATCTTTACCCGCCCGGTCTCGCTCGAAAGCTGTGGGGGCTTCTGCGAACGAATGATGATGTTGGTCGCACCGTGCTCCTTGATCAGCTGCTGGATCTGGTAGCTGACTCCCTCGCCCAGCGCGACCAGCCAGATCACCGCCGTCACACCGATCAGCACGCCAAGAACGGCCAGACCACTGCGTAACTTGTGCAGCAAAAGGCTCTTCAAGCCCAACCGGATCGTCCGCAGCAATTGGCCCACGAGTTATTGGCTCCCGGAACCGGAACCCTTGGGCCTGCCACCGCCCTTCCGCTTGAAACTCGCTCGTGCGGCCGCCGCTTCCTTGGCGGTTATGAATCCGTCGGAATCGGCATCCAGACGATCGAAGATGTTGGCCAACCAGCCCGAGGATCCTTCCTTCTTGGAGATCTTACCGTCCTTGTCGGTATCAAACTGGGCCATGTTGCCCAAGCCCGTCTGAGCCCCACCCCCACTCTTCTTGCCACCTTTCTTGCCGCCTTTCTTGCCACTCTTCTTGCCACCTCTCGGCGATGGCTTGCCA
>PBSL01000014.1 GCA_002726205.1 Planctomycetaceae bacterium
CTACCGACGATTGTCCAGGCCAGGGCCGTGTTTGAATCAGGGATGGTCGATGACACCGGCTTGCCCATCCCGATTCGTGATGATCGCCGCCGTCTGATGATGCCGGATGGTCGATTGGTGTATGTCGGCGACCTGGATGAACCGGGAGCGGCGACCAGTCGTTTGGCACTGGTGGCTGTCCGCGAGTTGGCGACTGGATGAACGCGGGCCACTTGACACCCTGTCACGGCATTCAGAGAATCGGGCTCACTCGTGGGCTGGCGACCGGTGCGGACAACCCTTTTGACTTCTGCCATTACCCAGCACCGGCGATTGGCAGGCCGGGAGTTCCCGGATCGTGGCCCTCGCTTTCAGTGGATGAAACGAGCTCTAAGGGAAAAGGATTGATGGAGTGATGCCCGGGGTATCCTCGGGCTTCTGGGCACGCCGTTTGGGTTCGGGTCGATTGAGGCTATGACTGTGATCACGATTCCCGACCCGCTTTCTGATGATTGTCGAGTGGCCCTGTCGGATCTGCTGCGGTTGCCGGTCGAGCAGGTCATGGCGGCGTGGAAGGTGTCCCAGACTGACCGCGGTTACGACTGGAACCTGTACGGCGACCGCGTGATCCATGTTCCTCAGCCCCTGCTGAGCGAAGTTCAGCGGCAGATTCTTGATCGAGTCCTGCGGACCGGTCCGATTTCTCCGGCCGCTTTTTCCGGTGTCTCTGGACGATCTTACGTCTTGGCGGCCACGAGACACTTGAGTGGTCCTCCGGCCGAGACCGCGGCGTTGGATATTGCTGACGCCTTTGGATCGACCACCTACGGTCACGTCCGTGGGGCGTTGTGGAAACGGCTCAAGCAGGAGTTGTGGATTCTCGGACTCAGCGGCTCCGAATCGACTGCAATCGTGAAGGTCCTGTCTCACCTGGCGACGGTGGCCGACAGGGCGAGGACGAGACGGTTGCCGCTGGGGTCTCCATCGAGCGTGGCGATGTTCAACCTGATTCTGTTGCCGTTGGACGGCGAGATGCTCAGGTGGTGCAGTGAATACGGAATCACCTACACCCGTTACGTGGACGACATGGTGTTTTCGTGTCCCGACGGCCTGCCGCCTGACCTGGAATCTCGTGTCGAGGCCGTTGTCAGGCGCCATCGCTATCGCCTGAATCACGGCAAGACAATCCGTCATGCGGCCGGCAGTGCGAGGGTACACGGGTTGGAGCGGACGACCGAAGGGGTTGTTCCGGGAGCGGACGCTGTTGAGCGGTTTGCCGCCCGGGCTCGCTGGCACCAGGGGAAGGCTGTCGATGAGACGTCCTCGAGATCCCAGCGTGAGCGAAGCTATGGTTTTCTCAGGGGGCTCGACGTCTTTCTGAGGCAGTTCTACGAAGCACAAGACCTGCAGCGTCCCGATTCATTGCGGATTGTTGTCCCCGAAGGAGCGGAAAGGCCGGTGCCACCGATCGATCTGTTGTGGAATTGAATCGTCCCGCCGACACGGCGTTCGCGATGTTGGCTCGCCTGCTGTCGACCGACAACGAGGTCGTGCGTGCCGGACACGAGGCCCTTTCCGGTGGCGACGCTTACCGTTCGTGGGAGGTGCCCAAGGGAAACGGGAAGACGCGACGGATCGATGCGCCTGTCGAGGAGTTGAAGCAGGTCCAGTCACTGCTGCTCACCCGCTTGTTTTGTCACGCTCCGACGTCTCCCTTTGCTCACGGTTTCGTTCCCGGTCGCAGCATCGCGACCAATGCGGCAGTTCATCAGCAGACGGGCCGGTCGCTGGTGTCGCTGGATTTGGAGGACGCCTATCCTTCCGTCAGTCGGCAGCGGGTGGTCAAGACTCTCGAGTGGGGACTGGGATATTTTCTCAAGCACGTTGCCCCCTGCTCGTCGCGGGAGTCGCGCGACGAGCTCTACGAACTGATCGCCGACCTGTGCTGCTTCCGCCAGTGCCTGCCGCAGGGGGCGCCGACTTCGGGCCTGCTGCTGAACATGGCCTGCTGTTCACTGGATCGGCGCTGTGCCCGATTGCTGCGACGTTGTCGCGATCAGTTCCCGGAACTGAGATACACGCGGTATGCTGACGACCTCAGCTTCACCTCCTCCGAGGAATTGTCGCACGAGTTCCTGGAACAGGCGATCGGCTGTGTGGTGCAGGCGGGATTCCGTGTTAATCGTCGCAAGGTGAAGCGGTATTCGGTTCGAAACGCTGATCTGGTCATCTGTGGAATCCGCCTGCACGAGGGCCAGTTGACCCTGCCGCGACGGGTCCTGAGACGCTATCGCGCCCTGCTGTTCCAGTCTCTAGCCTACGGGCCCGACGAGATCTCCGAAGAGAACCGTCAGTTCCTGCTGGGGCACATCGGTTTCCTGACGATGGCCAGTTCGGTTTGTCCGCCACAACTGGAACGGCTGCTTGAAGAAGTGCTTCAGCAGCACGGATCATGGCTGCGGTCCGGTGTGGCATCACACATTCTGCCTAGCTACGGCGAGGTCGGCCGGTCCTGAACCGACCGCCCGGGAAGTCGGGCCGGAAGCGGAGAATCGGCGGCCAACTGGCAAGGTGAGTTTGCAGGAGGCGCTTGGGTGTTTTCCTGGGGACCGTCCCGGCGATTCACGATGTTATCTTTGGCGTTTAGTGCCCGTTGGTGAACTGGAACGAATACAGGTCGGCGTCCTTGATCACAAACCGCAGCCTGACGGGTCGGTCGGCCAGTTGACTGACCGCCGGTTGGCCTTGCCAGCGAATGGTTCGATTCAGGGAATCCCCGAAAATCTCGGGGCAGTCTTCCAACCGGAATCCATCGATCGGTTTTCCTGTGGAATCCTGTATTTCCACGCGGACGCTACCGGCGGCTGATGTCGAAAAGTTCATTGTCAACGCATCGCCCCGGAAGGTGATCGGCCTGGTCACGATTTCTCCACCGCTCAGCGGCGCCTGCAGCGACACGAATCCGTCGATTCGCAACGAATAGCGGCGAAATCGCTTGGCCTTGCCGCCGGAACTCCAACTTCCACCGTCGTCGACATACAGGGAGAGTTCGTTGGGCGTGTCGGCCGTTTCGGATCTGGTCTCGAGCAGACCGTAGCCTGGCATGGTACCGGCATAGATCCAGCGAGTCCTGCGGGGGCCGGGTCGGACGAAGGCCTCACCCCATCGCCGAAAATTCACTCCATCCCGACTGGTCATGAACAGGGTCTCGGTGATCGACCCGAACTTGTAGGAAGGGTGTTTGGTGATCGGCAGCCCCTTTTCAATTTCCCTCCCGGCCATGAATCGGCAGGGAAAGCCCACGAACAGGTGCGGAGCACGGTAGTAGGGGCGAATCTGGTTGACGTAGATCTGCATGCGTGGGGAATCGGGATAGTCGATCCATCGGGGCTGGGTCCAGTGCCGAAAGTCCGCTGATGTCGATGTCAACACGTCACGAGCCGGTCCCTTGTCATCGAGACCGAGTTGGGGGCCCTTTGCTCCGAACTCGTCGTTGGGTCCTCGCATTTCGCGGAAGAAGGCCACATAACGGCCCCGTACCGAGTCCCAGAATGCCAGGTTCTGCGAGTCGAATTTTCCCTTGGTGATCAATGGTTGACTCCCGAGTTGTCGCCAGCGGATCGCGTCGCCTGATGCAAACGCGTAGAGTCCCCTGGTCGGCTTGTCTAGAACCGCCAGGGCCTTGAACCGTTGATCGGGCTTGCAGGCCGGGTTGGTGTCCAGGAAGGGGACGAAGGTCAGCGAGACATCTCCGGTGAGAATGATGTTGTTCTTCCTGGAGCCGTTGAACTCGACCAGTCCCAGGTCCGGCCTCGTCCAGTGAATGCCATCCCGACTCTCGGCATAACAGGTGAAGTCCTGGTGCGTTTGTTGTCCGAGTGCTCGCCAGTTTCCTGCCCGGTAATACATGCGGTAGGTCTTGCCATCCTGGAAGAAGACGGGGTAGCCAGAGACATTGCCTTCCCATGGCTTGTTGCAGATGAAAGCGTCGCTGCGTTCGGTCGGTCTGTGCAGACGCAATTCCGCCCTGCCCACGAAGCGGTCAATCAGGTGGGTGTCCACGAACAACTCTCGCCGCGAGCCGATGTCGATGGCGTCGGCGGCGGATGATTCGCCGGGACCTGTGGCCTGTGAACAGGCAAACAGCATTGTCAGGACGGTGGCGAGTGTCTTCATCTGAGGGACTCCTCAACAGATCAGGAGGGCGTGAGATCGCCGGCGGTTCCCGTCGGGTTGGAGACCCGCGGCGTTGCAGGTTTCTTATACAAGTGCGTCGTGACGATCCGCAATCGTCGCAGTTTCCTGGAGGCATTCGTCGAGAGCGACTCCTTTTCCTGGCGGATTCCACGGTCCGGACGTGTGCCGTGGAAAGTGCAGCCGTCTTGACTGTTCGTGACGGCATCAGCATAGTGCCGTGGTCATGCGGGCGCCGTCGGGATTGCGAGTCCGTGTCGTTGGTTTGTCTTGCTCTTGGCCATTGTGATGTCCGGGCGGGTGAACGTGGAATCGGGAATGGTAAACGCGGGTCATGGCTGAACGTTGCCAGGATGTCGTGATTGGCGGTGGGGCAATCGGTGTCAGTTGCGCCGAGGCACTGGCCACCGCCGGTCGGGACGTGGTGTTGCTGGAGCAACACGCGATGGCCAGTGGGTGTTCTCACGGGAACGCCGGTTGGGTGACGCCGTGTCATTCACTGCCGATCCCGGGACCTGGCCTGGTCAGGCAATCGTTGCGATGGATGCTGCGCAGCGATTCACCACTGTACATCAAGCCATCCCTGAGACCTTCGCTGCTGGGATGGTTGTGGCGGTTCTATCGTCACTGCAACGAGAAGCGGCAACGGCAGGGACTGGCGGCCGTGGCTGCACTCAACCGGGACGTTGTCTCCATGACCGGCGGCCTGGTCGAGCGATACTCGCTGGACTGTGAGTATCAGCCCCGCGGCCTGCACTATGCCTTCCTCAGCGAACCCGGTTTTCAGAAGGGACGTCGAGAGTGCCGTCTGCTGAATGAGCACGAGATTCCTGGTGAGGAGTTGTCGGCAGAGGAGCTGCTTGCCCGCGAGCCGGCGTTGACCAGGGATGTCGTTGGTGGCGTGTTTTACCCGGCAGAAGCCGACTTCGTCCCGGATCGATTCGTCGAGCAGCTGGCCGCCCAGCTGCCGGGGCTGGGAGTCGATGTCCGGACGGGGTGCCGCGTGACCGGTTGGCGGCTCAGTGGGCGAAAGATCGAACAGATCGAAACTGCCGGTGGGCCACTGGTCCCTGAAACCGTGATCCTGGCGGCCGGAGCCTGGACGGGGCGACTGGCACGGCAACTGGGCATTCGTCTGCCAATGGAACCGGCCAAGGGCTACAGCATCACGCTGGATCCGCAGGCGGGCCTGCCCACGCGGCCGCTGAATGTCTCGGAATCGAAATTCGGGGTGACACCCTGGGAAGGCGGTGTTCGGCTGGCCGGAACACTCGAACTGGCGGGGTTGCAACGAGAGATCAACCAATCCCGGGTTGAGGCCATAGTCCGTTCGGCCCGTGAGGCTTTGCCCGAGTTTTCCGCGACGGGAGTGCAGGAGGTCTGGACCGGGATGCGTCCGCTGGCTGCCGACGGCCTGCCAATCATTGGGAGATCACTTCGCTGCTCCAACCTCGTCATGGCCACCGCCCATGGCATGCTGGGGCTGACCCAGGCGGCGATCACCGGGCGATTGGTCAGCGACATTACGACCGGACGGTCACCCACGCTGGATCCGGTCCCCTTCTCTCCTGACCGGTTCTAGTCGGCCTCACCGACCTGCGGGACCAACCGCTCGCTGGGCCCATTCCTTCGAGCAGGGATAGGTACCGAGTTCGATGTGGTTGCCGTCGGGGTCCTTGAAGAACACCTGGGTCACATCGGTATCCTCGACGTAGTTGGTTGCGAAGGGGATACCGCGTTCTTCGAGTAGCCGTTGCGATTCCTGGATGTCGTCGACGTGAAAGGCCACATGATCGGTCCTGAGCGAGATTCCGCAATCCTCGGGATCGGTTTCGTCAGTCGCAGCGATCAGATGAATTTGCAGGTCGTAATTGTACAGCCACGCGCCGGGAAACCCGAAATCCGGTCGATCGATCGGTTGAAACCCGAGCACGTCGCGATAGAACTCGGTACTGGCCTCGAGATCGCGTGTCACCCGGGCCACGTGATTGGTCGAGTGAATCGGAAGGGCGGGCGGCATCGCTGTGCTCCGGGAGAAAAAAAAGGAGGATCGAACTACCGCCTCGGCGGGTAGCCCGATCCTCCCTTCGGGACATTCTCGATGAACATCCCATTGTCAGCTCACGTTGTCTACTTTCCCTTGTGAGCCTTGTGGCACGTCGCGCAGCCACCGGTCAGCGCTTTGAACGCGCCACTGGCACCCGCGACATCGCCGGCTTTCAGCTTGGCCAGGACAACCACGCTGCAACCCTGCAGGGTCTTGGCGCCTTTTGCCCAGTCGCCACTGGGGCAACGGCCATCGGCCATCAGAATATGGCCTGATTCGTTGAGCAACGCAGCGGCGATGGTTGCCTTCTTGATGTCCTTGGCCTTCAGCGCCTTCGACAGCGCGCCGCACTGAGCAGCCACCAAGCCACCCATCAGCTGCTTGGTCGTCGCCGATCGTGTCTTTCCCTTTTTCTGGGCCGACACCGTGCCGTATTGCAGTGCCAAAACTGCGATGGCAAGTACGGCGGCAGCCGCTCCAAGATTTCTGAGTCTCTTCATGCCCATTCTCCCTGAAACAAAACGCACCCTGTTGACAACTCGGCGGAATGCACGAGCACGGCCTCCTGGCGGTCTCGACACGAAAAGTCGAATCCACCACGACACTCAACCGTGGCAACCGCGGACAAGATTACTAACGCGCCCGTCGATCGCGGGTCAATCTAATCGACACGGATTGATGTGTCAAACGAACCGCTCGTCAAGTTTCTGGATGCGAGGTTGGTTTTTCTGGAGACCTGCGAAGGGCGTGGATCGGTTCGTTGTCTTGTCAGCATTTTGATCCCTGGCGGCGGTGGCTGTAATCGACTGGGACCGGCGCGGCGAGCCTGGCAAGACCGTACACTGTGGCGAGGAGCCGGTCGGCTTTGACTCCGAAGGGCCGTGGAGAACGGTCCAGCGGTTGGTCGAGCCTTCGGCGATCCTGAAGTCAACGCGCACCAGGGATTTCCACCATGCCCAGTCAGCATCATCTGCTGCGATTGTCGTTGATGGTCGCCATGTTGTTTTTGTCCGGTTCGACGAGAAATGTTCGGTCCGATGATGGCCGGCCGCCGGACGTGATTTCCGATTCGGACCTGAGTAGCACGCGGGATCTGCTGCGAGGATACAGCGATGCGGAACTCCGTGAGGCCACCCGGGCGATTCCTCGACGGCCCGAGCCGGCTTTGGGGAAACCGCGACCGCGTCTGTGTGTTGTCATGGGTGCCGTGTATGTGGACCGCAATGCCAACGGTCGACGTGATGCGGGTGAACCGGGTCTGCCCGGGGTGATGGTCAGCGATGGTGAAAAAGTGGTGCGGACATCGGCCCTGGGAGAATTCCGTTTCCGCATTCGCTTCGACGAGAATCCGCATCATCGGTTTGTTGTTGTCACACGTCCGACGGGGTACCGGCCGACCGGTGACTTCTTTCTGCGGATCCCATTCGACAAACCTGGGACCGAGTTCACTTTCAATTGTGGTTTTGCGGTGGATCCGGCCTCGGCAAAACGCGAGTTCTGGTTCATGACCGCCAGTGACAGCCAGTTCACCAGCATCGAGCAGATGATTCCCATCGCCAAGGACTACGCGCAGGTCACCGCGGCACCGGGGGGGCCGGCCTTCCTGGCCACGGCCGGGGACCTGACGATGACCGGGTCGCAGTTTGAATGGGACATGTACGACCGGATCCGTGGTTCTTCGAAGATTCGCGTCTATGAGGGGTTTGGCGGACACGACGGCAACTGTCTTGATCCCCGTTGCACGGTCAGTTTCGAGCAACGGATTGGTCCGCCCTTCTACTCGTGGGATTACGGAGGCGTGCATTTCATCCAGTTTGTCACCGAGACATACTACCTCCGCTCTGCGGCTCAGTTACGGCAACGGGACTGGCTGAACGCGGACCTGAAGGCGCTTCCACGGGGGATGCCCGTGATCGCGATCTCTCATTATCCACTGTCGGCGGCGTGGTTCGACCAGCGGAAGGCCGAAGGAATCAACGTCATCTGCCAGATCGGTGCGCACTACCATGTCGTTCACGCCGGCAGTCGACGCCAGGTACAGATCCTCAACAGTGCACCCGCTCGTGGCCACGACTGGGGTGCCTACACCCGCACCTACCGCTGGGTCTACGTTGGTCCCAAGGGGATTCGCAGCAGGCTTCGCGTGGCGGGCCAGTACAAGCGGTTGCGGGTTGTTGCTCCTGGACCACGTGCTGTCGCCGGTCGGCAACCACTGGTGGTTCTGGCCTACGACAGTTCCCTGCTCGTGAAGTCGGTCATCTGCCGATGGACCGCGCCCGACGGCAAGGTCACCATGTCGAAACTCAACCCACAGGGCGACTGGTCCTGGCACGGTGTCTTTGAGCCGGCAACAGCGGGTCGCTGGCTGTGCGAGTTGCGGGCGAAGGATGTCACCGGCAAGGAATGGCGGCGACAGCAGGCCATTGAGGTTGGATCGAAAGTGGCACCCCGGCCGCGGTGCGGTGACGACTTCCCCTGGATCCTCGCCGGTTCGCCACCGCGGCGCCTCGAGAGCGGTCCCTCGGCTCCGCTGGTCCCGGTGTGGGTGACCCACACCGGCAGCGTCCACGTACTGCACAATTCACCGGTGGTTGCCGGCGGCCGCGTTTACGTTTCCATCGGGAATCCCAACGCGGGGACTCCCGGCACCGGTGTGCTTTGCCTGGACGCGAATACGGGCAAACGCATCTGGCGGACGGCGTCCCCGCGGGGGGACATCCGCGGCCCGGTCTCTGTCCACAAGGGCGTGGTCTACGCGTCACTCGCGGAAGGATGGGTTGCTGCCTTTAACGCCGACTCCGGCAAACTGCTCTGGGCCAAACCATTGAATTCCTCCTACCGGGAAGGTCGGCCACTGGCGATCATCAACACGCCACCGGTACCCACACGGCACGGGTTGCTTGTCAATGACTGGCAGAAGCCGCTGGTATTGCTCGACTATGCGACCGGTCAACAACTCTCACGCCCGCCAGGCAATGTCGGCAGCTACGCCGCTTTCGCGACGGTCTTCGATGATGTTCTCTACAGCGTTCGGCGGGGCGGGGGGATGGCCGTTCGTTTTCCCGGAGGCCAGCCGGTCTGGACGATCGACGAGACGTCACGATCGACATCGGCACCGATCGTGGTCGACGGCAAGCTCATCTACACGGGTTCCTCGGGAATCCGTGTCCGAGACGCGGCCACCGGCAAGCTGATCTGGCAGAAGGGCCTGTTGAATTCGGGCTACCAGAACGCGGTGCCGGTCGTCTGGGATGACCAGATCCTGGCCAACGCAGCGGACATGCACCTGTTGGACCTCAGCACCGGTGCGACCAGGCACACGGTGCCGTGTGGTCGCGAGGCGGATCGTTTTCTTCGTTCTCGACGCCAGGCACTGGCAGGCAGTTCGGCTCCGATCATCGCCGGCGACCTTGCCTGGTTCGGCCACGATGACACATCAGTTCGCGGCATCAATCGCGAGGGGAAGGTGGTCTGGGAGCACCGGTTGGGGACTCCGATCAAGACGGCACCGGTGATCAGTGGCAACCTGTTGCTTGTTCACGACTATGCAGGAAACCTTTGGTGCTTTGCCGGGACCCGATCCCCGTAATTGCGCCGGCAAGGGCGGCTCGATGAAAAACACGTGGAGTGGGATATTGGTCCGCTGGTGTGTGGGCGTGATGATCGCAGCCAGCGGTCTGTTGTTTGTGGGCCTCACCGATGCGCGGTTGCCGTCGGCAGTCGGGCCAGTGCAATTCTCCGAAGAGTTGCTTGTCGGCAAGCTCGGCTACGTGTTCGGTGTGGCAGCGGCGGATCTGGACGGCGACGGTGATCTGGATCTCACCAGCCCGGATATCCAGAACAAGTCGATCTCGACGTTGTACCTGTTTCGCAACAACGGTCGCGGAAAGTTCAATCGCGAGGTGCTGTTTGCCGGTGAGCCCGGCTGGTTCGAACGACACGCCATCGCCGATATCGACGGCAATGGCACGCCCGATGTGGCGATCGTCAATAACCAGAAGAGCAACGTGGTCTGGTTTGCCAACCCGGGGACGGTCATCGACAGACCGTGGCGACGCCACGTGATCACGGACAACTGTCCCCGGGCCTACAACGTCGCGTTGGCCGATCTGGACGGTGACGGGGATCTCGATGCGGCGACGACCGGCTACACCTCGCACCTGGTCACGTGGTACGAACATCCGGGGAAGGGGAGGCTGGATCGCGGATGGACTCGCCGGGTGATCGATAAGGAGATGAGAGAGGCCCGTAGCCTGAGCGTGAGTGATTTTGACAGGGATGGACTTCCAGATCTGCTGGTCACTGCCGTCGGACTCATGCCGCGGGGACAGCCCGAATCGCCCGATCACAACTCGCGGGTGGTGTGGTATCGCAACCCGGGCAAACCGGCCAGTGGCAAGTGGTCGCGGCACGTGATCGAAGATCGGTTGCCCGCGGCAATTCACGGGCAGCCAGTCGACCTGGATGCTGACGGCGACCCGGACGTTGTGATGGCTCATGGAATGCGAGTGGAATCCGATCCGAAGATCTCGCGGCACCAGGTTGCCTGGTACGAGAACATGTCGACGGGGAAGGGGGTTCCCAGGTGGCGGCGACACCAGGTGGGACGGTTGCCGTTTGCTTTCGAGGCGACTGCCGGTGACATCGATGCCGACGGAGATATCGACATCGCTGCCACGGCCTGGTCGAAGGGCGACCGCGTCGTCTGGTTTGAGAATGCCGGCAGCGGTCGATGGATCCAGCACGTTGTTCGGACTGACTTCCGCGCAGCCAACCAGGTGATCCTGGCTGATCTGGATGGTGACAGACGGCTCGACATCGTCGCAGGTGCCGACGATGGTTCACGACGAGTCAAGGGCTCGCTGGAACTGCGTTGGTGGCGAAATACCGGTACGCGGAGGTGATTTGTCGGATCGGTTCGGCTGTCGCGTTGCGTTGCGTTGGGTCCCGGCGCGTCCTACCGTACTAGCTCGCTTTTGCCAACGTCTCCGAGAAAGGTGTGTCATGTCCACTGCACTCCCCGTGATCATCTACACGAAAACTGACGAGGCGCCCGCGTTGGCTACTCGTTCGTTGTTGCCAATCGTGCAGGCGTTCACCCGCTCATCGGGCATCGCCGTGGAATTGCAAGACATCTCGTTGGCGGGTCGGATCATCGCCAACTTTCCCGAGAAACTTCGCGAGGATCAAAGACAACACGATGCGTTGGCGGAACTGGGCGAACTGGCCAAGACGGCTGATGCGAACATCATCAAGCTGCCCAATATCAGTGCCTCGATCCCACAATTGCAGGCGGCGATCCAGGAATTGCAGGCCCATGGATACGATGTTCCCGATTACCCGGAGGAACCAGAAGACGAGGCCGCCGAGGCGTTGAAGACTCGCTACGCCAGGGTACTCGGCAGTGCGGTCAATCCAGTTCTCCGCGAGGGAAACTCGGATCGCCGGGTGGCGACGGCGGTAAAGGAATACGCTCGCAACAACCCGCACCCGATGGGTGCCTGGAGCAGTGACTCAAAATCACATGTCGCGCACATGGATCACGGCGACTTCTGCGGCAGTGAACAGTCGCACGTGATGCCGGTGGCCGGCACTGTCCGGATTGAACTCGAAACTCCCACCGGGCAAACGACGGTGCTCAGAGAGAACCTGCCGTTGCAGGCCGACGAGGTCATCGATGCGTCATTGATGAGTCGGACGGCCTTGCGTGAATTCCTGGCCTCCGAGATCGACGATGCGGCAGCCCAGGACGTGCTCTGCTCGCTGCACCTGAAGGCGACGATGATGAAGGTCTCGGACCCGATCATCTTCGGGCACGCCGTCGAGGTGTTTTTCGGAGAGGTGTTTGAAAAACATGCCGGGGTCTTCGGCGAACTGGGCGTGGATCCCAACAACGGTCTGGGGGACCTCTTGTCGAAGATCGAGAGTCTCGACGAGTCGCAGCAGGATGAGATTCGCGCCGACATCGATGCCGTGTACGCGTCGCGGCCACGCCTGGCGATGGTCAACTCCGATCTCGGCATCACGAATCTGCATGTGCCCAGTGACATCATCATCGATGCGTCGATGCCCGTCGTTGTCAGGGACTCCGGAAAAATGTGGGGACCTGACGGCGAGTTGCACGACGTGAAGTGCCTGATTCCCGATCGCTGCTACGCCGGCGTCTACCAGGAGGTGATTCGTAGTTGTAAGGAATTGGGGGCTTTTGACGTGCCCACCATGGGAAACGTGTCCAATGTCGGGTTGATGGCCCAGAAGGCCGAAGAATATGGATCCCACGACAAGACCTTCGAGATCTCTGAGGCCGGCACGGTGCGTGTGGTGGATGACGAGGGCCAACCGTTGATGGAGCATACGGTCGAACCGGGCGACATCTGGCGGATGTGCCAGACCAAGGACGTGGCGATCCGTGACTGGGTGAGGTTGGCTGTCAGTCGCGCCCGCGCCACCGGCGCTCCGGCCATCTTCTGGCTCAATCCCAACCGTGCACACGATGCAACGCTGATCGAAAAGGTCGAGCAGTATCTTTCCGACCACGACACCGCGGGGCTGGAAGTCCAGGTGCTGTCGCCGGTCGAAGCGACGAAGTTGACCTGTCAACGGGCCCGCGATGGACTCGACACGATCTCGGTGACCGGAAACGTCCTGCGGGATTACCTGACCGACCTGTTCCCAATCCTGGAACTGGGCACCAGCGCCAAAATGCTCTCGATCGTCCCCCTGCTGGCCGGCGGGGGCCTCTACGAGACGGGGGCAGGTGGCTCGGCTCCGAAACATGTCCAGCAGTTCGAGGCCGAGGGGCACCTCAGGTGGGACTCGCTGGGCGAGTTTCTCGCACTGGGGGTCTCCTTGGAAGACCTGGCCGAGACGTCCGGGAACAACCGGATCAAGATTCTCGCCGAGACGCTCAATCAGTCCATCGGGGAGGTGCTTTCCAACCGCAGGTCACCCTCGCGGAAGGTCAACGAACTCGACAACCGTGGCAGCCATTTTTACCTGACCCTGTTCTGGGCCCAGGCACTGGTCTCCCAGACCGATGATGCGGGGTTCCAGGAGGAGTTTCGGGGACTGGCCGAGGTGCTGGCCGAAAACGAGACAAGGATTGTCGACGAGATGAATGCCGCGCAAGGAGAGCCGATGGAGATCGGTGGCTACTATCATCCCGACGACAACCGAGCCGATGCGGCGATGCGGCCGAGCCAGACCTTCAACAAGGCTCTCGCTGCTCTCTGTTCGGACTGAACGTCATCTCGTCGAGTCGCATTCAGGAGCGAAGAGGAGAATCGTGATGCGAGGTCATGTCGTCTTTAACTTCGGGCGGATCCGCTGGTTCCTGGTTCTTTGCGCCACCGTTTTTACCGTGGAGATGGTTGAGGCGGCCAGGATTCGGACCGGATCGTTGTCGGCGGAGATCGCCGAGGAATACGGGTTGGATCCCGGGTTCTACAAGAAGATCACCCGGGTGGAAGACATTCTGATCGCCACCTCGGAGCGGGTTTCGGACCTGGCCCATCGTGAGACGGCCTACCAGTTCAAGATGGTCATGAAGCGGATCAAGAAGAAGATTGCCGAACGGATTCGTGCGAAGAAGGTGCTCTGCATCCTGATCGGTCACTCCGAGTTCACCTCGCAGCTTCCCCAATTCGGAACCGACAAGACCGGCAAGGAACTGGATTTCTACAACTGGCGCAGCCGTGGTTTCCTGACCCACAAGGGAGGGCGTCCCACGGTCGTGTTTGCCGAAGAAGACGTGATGGAGTACGAGGGCGGCATGCGAAAGGAGAGTATCCTGATCCATGAGTTCGGTCACGTGATTCATGGGGCCGGTTTCGATGCCGCGCTGCAGAAACGACTCAGCGACACTTTCGAACAGGCAAGGACCAGGGAAATCTGGAACGACGGGCGCGCGGCCCAGCGGTTTCGCCGGATCAAGAGCAAAACACCCGTGTCACTGATCGACGCACTGGCCAGTTCCTTTCCCGACCAGCCGGTGGAATTGCTCAGGAAGTGTCTCGACGGCGGCGACATTCTGATCAACGGCAGGCCGGGCAACGCGAAGGTCAAGGTGACCGGCCAGGACAAGGTACTGATCGTGTTTGGTGGCCCGAAGCAGTGCTATGCCGCAAAAAACCGGGCCGAATACTGGGCCGAAGGGGTGCAATGCTGGTTTGATACGAATCGCACCATGGATCATGACCACAATCACATCCACACGCGGAAGCAGCTGAAGGCCTATGACCCCGCGCTCGCCAGGCTCTGTCGTGAAGTGCTGGATGACTCAAAATGGCGGTTCGTATCGCCTCGCCAACGCGCGGGCAAACGTCATCTCAAGAGCTTCGACCCGGCCAGGGCGCCCAGGGTGGTGGACCCTGACCACATAAAGGGAGCGGCAAACGACTACTACGACAAGTACTGGAAGAGTTACTGGAAACGGCTGCACGAGAAACACGCAGCCAAACGCTGACGCGGCCTTCTCCTGTGTCTACCGGAGAGGCCGTTGCCGCCGCGTCAGAGCTTGAAGCACATCAGGACGCCGTTCCAGTCCTTGCAGAACAGTCTCTGGTCGGACAACACCAGGTGCGGCCAGGCATCACTTTTCATCAGTCGTGATTTGCGAGCGAGTTGCTTGTAGGCCTTCGGTGACTTTCCGGAAGATTCGACCAGGACCAGGTCTCCGCGGTTGGCCCAGATGATCAGGCGGTGATCCGAGGTGACGACGCACGAGGCCGTCAGGCCAAAACCGGGGGCTCGCCAGATCAGCTTCCCGGTCCGGTAGTCGAGGCAGCAAAGGCCCTGGCGAATCAGGTACAGGCGACCCTGGTGCAAAACGGGTGAACAGGCGTCGGCCGCGTAGGGGGCTTTCCACAATTGCCGAATTCCCTTGCGGGAGACCTCGAGACGGACGACCGAGTACTTGTTGTATGCCGAGGTGATCACCACCGATTGTCCGTCGATCACCGGGGTAGCGATGTTGTTGGCAAAGTCGGTGATCCAGGGGAAAGTCGCCAACGTCTGCCCCTCGTGCCCCTTATCGAGCCTTGCCACGAGCAGGTTGCGGATCGTCAGGACGGCCACGCAGGGGATCCCCTCGACGGTCAGGGGGGCCAGTCCACCGGAATGGCCGGCTGGCTGTTTACTCTGGGATGTCCAGACCCGCTGCCCGGTTTTCGTCGAGAAGGCCATCAGGTTGCCCTCGTCGTCACCGACCTCGACGATGACCCAGTCACCGTACACCAGGGGGGCTGTCGTGTAACCGTAGTCTCGGAGCCGACGCCGTCCCACCAGCGGCCGTTGAGCGACGTCGTAGGTCGCGTAGAAATTCAGACCCCAAACGTGGTGACCCGACTTGCGGGTGTCCCAGCAGTTCAGGTCGCCGTCGGTACTCAGCGTAAACAGGTAACCGGTCCGTTTGTCGAATGACGGACACGAGGATGGTCCCGAATAAAGCCCCTTGTCGCCCTCGCTCTTTCGACCGTAGAGGGGGCAGGGATAGGACCGGGTCCAGAGCCGTTTTCCGGAAGCCGCCTCCAGGCAGTAAACCCACTCGCGATCGTCTTTCCAGCCCATCGTGTACAGTCGACCGGCGACGACGATCGGGGCGCTGCCACTGAGTCCGAGATCGGCGGTCCAGGCCGGTTTCTTGGGAGGCCATGCGCCGCGGTCGAATCCCGAGTCCTCGCTGATGACTCCGCTGCGGGCAGGTCCACGCCAGTGTGGCCAGTCGGCCGCTTGGGCCGTGCCCGTCAGAGGGCCAACCAGAGTGGCAAGCAGCAAAATGGTGGGTCGCGTCAGCCCGACCGGTGGTCGATGGGTCATGGGGTTCGAGACGAAGTCGGTTGCAAACGGAGGGCTGGCGATTGTATCAGGAAACGAGATCGGGGAGCACAGAACCGGCAAGAGTCGAATCAACGGGAGAATCACGCTATGAGAATTGCTGTCGGCGGGATCCTGCACGAAACGAGTACGTGCGTGCGGACGGTGACGACGATGACCGATTTTCAGCACGGGCGAGGCATCGTCGGTGGTGCCGAGATGATCGAACATTTTCGCGGAACGAATGTCTGTTCCGGTGGATTCATCGATCGCCTCGAGGAAGAAGAGGAAGTCGAGATTGTCCCGTTGTTGAGGGCTTCGGCGTTCCCGGGAGGCTTGATCGATTCCGCGGATTACGCGGAGATCAAGAATGACCTGCTGGGCAGGTTGGTTGAGTCCGAACAGGCCCGAGGACCGGTGGACGGTGTGTTGCTGGACCTGCATGGGGCGATGGTGGTTGACGGCATCGACGATGCCGATGGAGACATGACCGCAGCGGTTCGTGCGGTGGTCGGTCCAGAGCGGCCGATCGTCGTGACCTACGATCTGCATGGCAACCACACGTCGTTGCGAGTCAAGTCGGCAACGGCGGTCGTGGGTTTCGACACGTTTCCGCACGTGGACATGGCTGAACGTGGACGCGAGGCGGCAGAGATCGTGTTGGCGACGATCCGGGGCGAGATGGCCCCGGTCGGTGCCATCCGCAACCTGCCGTTGTTCTGGGCGACCCGCAAGCAGGTGACCGCTCATCCCCCCATGGATGACGTCCTTCGCCGTGTTCACGAAATTGAACAGCGTCCCGGAATCGTCTGCATGACGATTGCCACCGGGTTTCCCTGGGCGGATGTGCCGGATGTCGGTTCGTCGGTCATCGTAGTCGCCGACGGCGATGAAGACCTCGCGCAGGCAACTGCCGACGAATTCGGCGAGTGGGTCTGGGAGAACCGCGAGACCTGGTTTTCAGCTCCCGTTTCCGTGCGGGAGGGGCTCGATGCGGGTCATGCTGCCGGAGAATTTCCGATCATTCTCGCCGATCATTCCGACAACACCGGGGGTGGTTCGCCGGGTGATTCGACCGAGGTCCTGCGGACCTTCCTGGAACTTGGCCTCGAGGATGCCCTGCTGCTTTACCTTGTCGATCCCGAGGTCGCCGTGCAGGCACACGCGGCCGGCGCCGGGGAGGAAATTGCCATCTCGCTGGGAGGAAAATCGGATCCGGTCCAGGGGCCCGCGATTGACTGCACCGCCGAAATCGTCGCCGTGACGGCCGGCGAATTCGCCTACGATGGGCCGATGTTGGCGGGCCTGACGGGCACGATGGGCCTGTCGGCGTGGCTGCGGATCGAGGGAGTGAATGTCGTCGTGGTCACGGCCCGCGAGCAGCCTTACGACATGGCGTTTTGTCGCACGCTTGGCATCGACTGCGCGACGATGAAGTACATCTGTGTGAAGTCCGCCGCACACTTCCGCGCCGCCTTCGAATCGCTCGCCGGTTCGATCCACAACGTCGACGCCGCCGGGATCCACACGCATCGGTTCAAGGAACTGGTATTCGAAAAAAGGAAACGTGACGTGTTTCCCGTCGAGATCTCACCCGACGAGTCGTGAAATCGGTCGAGGAAACGAAGATCTCTACGACCCGGTCACTTCGCGGTGGATGTCCTTTTCGACAATCTCGCTCCAGCGATCGATGATCTTTCGCCACAGCGGGCCGGGCGTGCCGTCGCCGATCGGGACCCCGTTGAAGCGGACGACCGGGCCGAGACAGTAAGGGGTTGTCGGCAGCCAGGCCTCGTCGGAGTTAGCGACGTCATAGGTCTGAATATCCTGCTCGACAAATGGGATGCCCATCTCCTCGAGGATCTCGGTGAGCACCGTCAGGCTGATCCCCCAGAGGATGTTGTCGCGGCGGGGTGAGACGACCTGGCCGTCGCGATAGATCACGAAATTCGAGCCGCCCGTCTCGGTGATGTTGCCATTAATGTCCAGATACAAGGGCGTCGCCGCGGGATCGAGTTGCTTGATCTCCTGTTCGCCAATCCACATGTGCAGGCGGTTGCGGTTCTTGATCTTCGACGAGAGACATTGTGGTGGCCAGTGCCGGGGAGCCGGGGTGATGCAGTGAACGCCTTCGACGAAGACGTTGCGAAAGAGGGGAAACCGGATCGGGAACGTGTGTTGAACGTAACTGGGCGTCAGTGTCTCGGGCATCCCGGCCGCGCCGGCATAAACAGCGTTTTCGCCGGCGGTGATATAGAAGACCAGGCCAAGTTCTTCGCCGGGAACCAGCTTGCCATTCTCGGCGATCAATTTCTCCGATATGGCTCGGCTTTCCTCCAGGCTGACCGGCGGTGTGATTCGCGTATAACGGCAGGATCGATAGAGCCGCTGGAGGTGATCATCGAGACGGTAGGGAACCTGGTGGAACGTGCGGAAGAAATCGGTCACGGCCGCTCCGATGACAATTCCCAGGTCATAGATCGGCAGCACGCATTGCGAGGCCGGGACGAATTCGCCCTTGAGGTATGCGATCGGTTCGGTCATGGCGTGATCCTCAATGGTGATGTTTGCGGCAGACACATCCTACGTTCCGCGGACAAGAATCGCCCGGCTTGCGGTCAAATCAGGAACCTCAATTCAATGGTTGACCGGTCCGGGTTGCAGCGGGGTGAAGTCACGGTTGTTCTGGTACCAGGGTCGCGACGTCCCGGTGCAGGCATTACTGACGGCGTTGTAGATCAGGTAGAGAATCGCCCGTCGCCACGGTGAAACGTTGTTCGCTGAACCGTGAACAACGTTGCAGTGAATCAAGGCCACCGATCCTGCAGGTCCCACCAGGGGCTCGATCCCGTGTTCCGCTGCCAGGCGTTTCAGATCGGCAGTTGTGATCTGGTGCAGATCATACCCGTGAGTGTTCGAGTCGGTTTGCGGGTGTGATTCGAGCAATCCGTGCTGTTGTGAACCGGGCATCAGCAGCAATGGCGAATTGACCGGACTGCAGTCGTCGAGGAACACGGTGGCCATGACGCACCGCGGCCGGGGCATCCCGTCGATGGACTTCCAGGGAGGATAGTCCTGGTGCCAGGTCCACGAGCCTCCCTGTCCCATCCCCAGCTTCGGGTTGATGCGGCTCTGGTGGAGATAGATCTCGTCGCCAAGCAGTTGGCGGACAGGCAGCACCAGATCCGCAGATGTCGACAGGCGACCGAAGGGCTCCGAGTACGTGTGTGCCCCAAAGACCAGTCGTGCCGCCTCACCGTCCTGCTCGCGGATCACCTCGGGCCCATCACGGTCCATGACCGAGGCGAGTGAGTCTTGCAGGTCGGAGATGTGCGATGTGTCGATCAGGCCGGGGAAGAACAAAAATCCGCGGTCGTTGAACTCGACCAGTTGTGATTCGGTCAGGAGCATGATTGATCGTTGGTGCCGGGGTGTCAGAGAGCCGGTTCGACAGGCTGTTGGGTTTGGATCGACTCGAGGACCGCGTGGGCAACGGCCAGGGTTCGTGCCGCATCGCGAGCGTCCAGAAGAGATTCGGCATCTCCGCGAACAACATCAAGGAAGTGCCGGAGTTGCAAATCGAGCGGATCCACCTGTTGAGTCGTCCGGGAGTGGTGAGCCAACGGGTGTTGCCAGCCGACGGCGTTCGGGTCGTCGTACCTCCAGATGTCGAGGCGGGGAAAGGCCAGCCCGCCTTCGGTGCCCAGGAAGTGATAACAGTTCTCGCACGTCTCGAAATAGAGCGGGTTCTCGTGAGTCGTGGCCTCGTAGGACCACGGGGCCGGCGTGTTGTCGCAGGCCAGGAGTGTGGCGATCACACCGGATTCGAGTGACAACGAGATGGCGACGGAATCCTCGACCTCCAGTTGTCGTGTCGGAGAACCGGCCTGGGCATAGACACGGTGAATCTCGCCACAGAGAAATCGAAGCGTGTCGAGTTCGTGAACCAGGTTGATCATGACCGGGCCACCGCCGGGTCGTCGACAACGCCAGTCGGCCTCGAAGTAGTCGTCTGGTTTCTTCAGGGTCCACAGCAGCGAGACGGCGATCAACTCGCCGATCGCGCCCTCCTGGAGCAGGGTGCGTGCCTGTTGGATCGCGCTGCTGTGTCGACGATGATGCCCTACCAGCACGGGAACGCCCGTTTCCTCGGCGACGGCGACAATCGCCAATGCCGCCTCGGTCGTGTCGGCAATCGGTTTCTCGATCAAAACCGGCAGCCCCCGTCGCAGGCAAGTGGTGGCCAGAGCAGAATGGGAGGCGTTGGGTGTGGCGATGATTACCCCGTCAAGTGTCTCCTGCTCAAGCAGTTCCTCGGCGTCGAGAAAAAAACCGGTGTTGAGTTCAGTTGCCAGGGATCGGCAGCGTGAGTCGCTGTCACAGACGGCGACGAGCAAACACGAAGAATCCCGGGCGATTCGTCGCGCATGGGCCTGCCCGATCACGCCGGTGCCGATCACGGCCAACCTCAGGGAAGACATCAGCGACTCTCAGGACGTGCAAGAAGGAAATCACGGCGCCGCAATGGCATTGATCATGGCTCAACGGTCGGGCGATGTCACGGACAGCCGACTGTAGAAGGCAGGATCGGGGATCGCGGGAACCGGGTGTTCGTGTGTACTATCGGGAACTGATCCAGATCAGGTGGTCTGAATGTGTTGGGCAATGGGGTGACGGGCGGCAAGCGTCGGCCGGGGAAAGAGAAACCTTGTGAAATTATTTTCGTGTTACGGAATGTTGGCCCTGGCCTGTTGTCTTTTGTGTGGGTGTGGTTCCGATCGCCGCGGCGAGGTTGTGGGTACACCGGATGGTGACAAAGCGGTGGTCGCCCAGCCAACAGTTGCCCCGGGTGGAGATGATGCCGGGTCGTTGGCTGCACTGAAGAAACTGGGAGCGAAGCTCAAAAGTGACGGCGACGGCAGGGTGTCGGAAGTGAATTTCCGAGGCCTCGATGCGTCGGATGCGGATCTCGAACCGTTGCTGGAGCTGACCAGTCTCAAGTCGGTCTTGTTGAATGAAACGGCGATCACGGATGTGGCCCTCGAGCAACTCGGCAAGATTTCGACGCTCAGAAATCTCGATCTGCGGGGTTGCGGAATCAGCAATGCCGGGCTGGCCCACCTGACGGGCTTGTCATCCCTGCGGGCGCTGCGACTGTCGGGCAAGAACAACAAGACCCAGGTCGATGACGAGGGCCTGGTACACGTCGGCAAGCTCGTCGGTCTCAAGGCACTGCTGCTGGATTCGCTGTTCGTCAGCGAAATCGGACTCGAGAAGCTCTCCGGCCTGAAGGGGCTGGAGGAGATTTACCTGGCCGGGACATTGGCCGGAGACGACGCGGCGGAAGTGCTCAAGAAGTTCCCATCGTTGAAAAAGGTTCGCCTTTCCCAGACACAGGTTTCTGACAGGGGCCTGCTGTCGTTGCAGGCGATTTCGACGCTCGTCGAACTGGATCTCAGCGAGAACAGCCTGATCTCGGATGCGGGGATGGTCCACTTCGCCGGGATGAAGAACCTGGAAAAACTGAACCTGTGGCGGGTCCAGATCAGTGATGCCGGCCTGGAACCACTCGGCCAACTGGAGAATCTCGTGTGGCTGAATCTCGACAACACGCTGACCAGCGACGCCGGCCTGGTGTCACTTTCGAAGTTGGTGAAACTTGAGTTTCTTCACCTGGGATCGACGGCAATCACCGACGAGGGGCTGGTGCATCTCGGGGGACTCAAGGCGTTGAAGGACCTGAAGGTCACCCGGACGAATGTCACCGCCGCCGGCGTCGCTTTGCTCCAGAAGAAGTTGCCGGAGACGACAATCCAGTTGCGGTACGTTGATCCCGCTGGCGGTTAGCGTCCCGGTCGTTCAGGCAACCTCCCAGCCCGGGCGGTATTCCTTGCGGATGTACCGGTCGGCCTGGCTGCAGTTGGGTGCCTCGAGTGCCTTGGCGTCCCACTCGAGCGCCTGGCCGGTGCGGAAGGCGACATTGCCCAGCAGGACCGTTTCGGTCAGCGCGCCGGAGTAGTCGAAGTTGCACGTCGTCGGAGTTCCGTGCTTGCAGGCATTGATCCATTCCTGGTGGTGACCCACCGACTTGGGGATCGATTGCTTGGGCGGTTTGAAGCCCTGGAATTTCTCCTGCGGGTACAACTTGTAGCGGCCGTAGTCTGCGAACATCTGGCCCTCGGTCCCCACGAACATCACGCCACTGCCGGGAACCCGGTGGCCGGCCACTTGCCGGGGGATCATGTTGCCGTCGTACCAGGTGAACTTGACCGGCGGCAGCTTGCCGCGTTTCGGGAACTGGTATTCGACCTTCAGTCCCAGCGGACAGGTCTCCGGATGAACCTTCGGCCCGGTTGCCTGGCAGTGAACCGGGTGCCGCAGTTTGAGGGCCCAGAAGGGCAGGTCCATGTAGTGGCAGGCCATGTCACCAAGTGTGCCCTGGCCGAAGTCCCACCAGCGACGCCACTGAGCGGGATGGTAACGGCCGGCAGCGTAGGGACGTTGCGGGGCGGGGCCGATCCAGAGGTCCCAGTTGAGGTGCTTCGGAGCCGTCTGGCCTTTCTTGGGCCGGTCGCCACCACCCCAGCCTTTGCCGACCCAGACGTGGGCCTCGGTCACGTCACCGATGGCTCCCGACTGGATGATCTCGACGACCCGTCGGTAGTTGTTCCCGGCGTGGATCTGTGTTCCCAGTTGTGTCGCCACGCCCTTCTTCTTGGCGGCTTCGGCCAGAACACGCGCTTCGTGAACCGTGTGCGTCAGTGGTTTCTCGCAATACACGTGCAATCCCTTGTTGATCGCACGGATGGCGGCCGGGGCATGGTTGTGATCGGCCGTGGCGACCACAACCGCATCGATTCGGTTGGCCTCCGCCTCGATCAACTCCCGGTAATCGGAGTAGGTTCGGGCGTCCTTGAAACGGGCCTTGGCGCGTCCGAGGTAGTTCGAGTCGATGTCACACAAGGCGACGATGTTCTCGCGGGCGACACCGTTGATATCGGCTGAAGCCCGGTTGGCCGTGCCGATGCAGGCGATCTTCAATTTCTCGTTGGGCGACCGGCTTGCCGCCGATGCACCACCGGTAAAGACCCCCGTAGAAACCGCAACGGCACCCGCACTGGTGGTCTGGAGAAACTCGCGGCGATTCACTTGTTGGGAACGAGTCATGGGTGGAGGTCCATTTTCGTGATGAGTTTGGCTGGATTGATTCGGTGAATCGTGGAAAGACTCGACGTGGCCGCACACGGTGCCGGGACCACAAGCGGCCGGCCCGGCAGAGTCCTAGGATACCCGGGCAACCGGTGATTGGGGAAGGCGGCTTGGATTTCTGGAAAAAAAAGCTCGCTACTGGATCAACTGCCGGACATTTTCCGGTGGTCGTCCCAACACGGCGGTCTGGCCCCTGACAACAATCGGTCGTTCGATCAGGATCGGGATTTCGGCCATGACTTCCAGTAGTTCACGACGGGATCGAGTGTCGCCAGCCGGTGCCAGTTCCCGGTAGGCGGCTTCTTTCTTTCGGATGAACTCCGACGGTTCCAGGCCCAGGCAGGTTGCCAGTTGTTCCAGTTCATCGGCCGTGGGCGGGTCGTCCAGGTAGAGGATGATGCGAGGTTCGACACCGGATTCCTGCAGGATCGCCAGGGTCTGGCGGCTCTTGGAACACCGTGGGTTGTGATAGATCGTGATCGGGCCGGTGGCCATCGGGGTCTTCCGCGAGGTGATTGTGGAGCCGGATGAAATGGGTCTCCTGCGGGGCAACTCTAGCAATCGTCGGCCGGGAAGTCTGCCCGGTGGCGACTTGCCGGATCCTGAAAAATTGTTCGGGATTTGGTCCCGATGACTTCTTTCTCTAGAATCAGTCAGGGACGACGACACACTCGGGATTGTTTGATCCCAAGCTTCGACGGGGACTCGGTCATGCGGGGAGTATTGCGGACGAGGCATCGCGGCCGGATGGCGGTGATGATTGTTGTCGTCCTGTCATCAACGCAACCGCTTGTGAGCGTCAGTGCCGACGATTCGCCAGCGACGAGGTTCTTCGAAAAGAAGATTCGTCCGGTGCTGGTCAGCCGCTGCTACGGCTGCCATTCGGCCAAGGCCGGCAAGCTCAAGGGCAAGTTGCTGCTGGATACCCGGGTGGGGATGCGTCGCGGCGGAGAGAATGGGCCGGCCGTCGTTCCCGGAAAACCGGCCGAGAGCCTGCTGATCGCCGCGATGCGGTACGAGTCGTTCAAGATGCCGCCGAAGGGCCGGTTGTCCAAGAAAGTGATCGCGAACTTTGTGACCTGGATCGAGAGGGGGGCCCCTGATCCTCGGCAAGGCAATTCCAGCGGAGCCTCTCCTCGGGACGTGTCGGCGGCTCGAAACCACTGGGCCTTTCACGGGCCGGCTCGGCCTGTTGTTCCCGCCGACCTTGGCGACCGCAAATGGCCACGCGGTGACCTCGATCGTCTTGTGCTCGCCCGACTCCAACAGCACGGATTGGCACCGGCAGCCGAAGCCGGTCGGCAGATCCTGATCCGCAGGGCGTCCTACGATCTGCTGGGACTGCCACCGACGCCTGCGGAAATTGCGATGTACCTCTCCGATCGAAAACCCGGTGCGTTCCGTCGCGTGGTGGATCGTTTCCTGGCGTCGCCAGATTTTGGCATCCGTTGGGCACGCCACTGGCTCGATAATGTCAGGTACTCGCTCGATGACCCCACCTGTGCGGCCAACAACAACGGCAGCTTTTCGATCGGCCCCTATCGCGACTGGGTCGTGGGGGCTTTGAACCAGGATCTGCCGTATGACCAGTTTGTCCGGCTGCAGGTTGCCGGAGACCTGTTGCCGGTCGATCGGCCTGGAGCCTTTGCCGCCGACGCGTTGACGGCGACCGGGATCTGGGGTTTGGCACACCTGGTTGAAGGCAATGACAAGGAAAAGATCCTGGCCGACTGTGTCGATGAGCAGCTCGACGTGCTGGGTCGTACGTTTCTGGGCCTGACAATTTCATGTGCTCGGTGTCATGACCACAAGTTCGACCCGATTTCCCAGCAAGACTATTACGCCCTGGCCGGGATCTTCTACAGCAGCCACATCTTCACGTTTCGGGGAAGTGCCCGGCTTCGAAATCGCGTCGAGCAGCCGCTGGTGCAGAGCGAGGGGGCCTTGTACGAGTGGCGAGTGCGAAAGAAGGTTCTCGAATCGCTGGAATCCACGATCAAGACTCTCGCGAAAAAACATACCTCGGCCCGTGAATTGGTCGGAGTCCGTCGCGATCTCAGGGCACTTGTGTCCCAGCAGAAGAAGCGACTCGACGGGAAGAAAAAGGCCGAGATCGACAAACGGGTTGCGGCACTGCGAAAGCGGGAAGCGGATCTGTTGTCCGACCAGAAAAAGAATGGATGGGCCGTCGTTCCCGGGGAGTTGGACCGGTGGGAGGCCCTGGCCGCCGAGCGCGATCGATTGAAACCGTCGGTCGAGGCAGTGGTTTCGCGAATGGTAATGCAGGAAGGGCCGGTTCCGGGGACGCGGCACAGGAAGGTCGGCGACGTGCCACTTTTCATCCGTGGCGATCACCTGGTGACCGGTCGGCCGATCCCTCGTGGTATCCCGCGAGTATTTCAAGACGGCTTGCGACCCTGGGTGATTGGGGGCAGTGGACGCCGTGAACTGGCGCTGTGGCTGACCAAACCCGATAATCCGCTCACGGCCCGGGTGATGGCCAACCGCATCTGGCAGCATCTCTTCGGCGTGGGCATCGTCGAAACGCCCAGCAACTTCGGTCGTCTCGGTCGTCCTCCGACAAACCCCGAAGTGCTCGACTGGCTGGCGATCCGTTTTGTCGAAAACCGTTGGTCGGTGAAATCTCTGATTCGTTACATCATGACCTCAAGCGTGTATCGGCAGACCAGTTTCTCGACAGCCGCAGCACGTCAACGCGATCCTCAGAATCGTTGGTTGGGTCGGATGAATCGCAAGCGGCTCGATGCCGACGCATTAAAGGACACGTTGCTGTGGCACCGAGGGCAGGTCAAGCGAGCAACCGATGCTCGTCCGGTCGGCTCGGCGCGGTCGTTGTTTGCGGCGCCCAGTCGCAAGACGCCCGACACTTTTCTGAGCCTTTTCGATGGCCCGGATCCCCACCTGGTGGTTCCGAGACGAGCCGATTCAACATCGGCCCCCCAGGCACTGTTCATGATGAACAACAAGCTGGTCTTGTCGACGGCGAAGTCACTGGCGACAAGTCTGGGGAAAATGAAGGAAAGTCAGCAGGCGTCGGTCACGTCGTTGTATCACAGGTTGTTTTGCCGTTTGCCGACGGCCGAAGAACATCAATTGGCGGCAGAGACGTTGCGGCAATCCGGTGTGGTACGTCGTCGGCTGGCCGAGGCCGGCTCGGAGACGGCCGGTGAAGTCAACGGAACCTGGGAAGACCTGTGCATGGCACTGCTGTGCAGCAACGAGTTCCTGTATATCGATTAGGAGACCAAGTGAGACCGGGAATCGCCTGGGAAGCTGGACGGGTTGCTCGCCGCGACGTTCTGCGTTGCGCGTCGGCGGGCTTTCCCCTGCTGTCGCTGGCCGGTCTGTTGGCCGAGGAATCGCGGACCGAGACGGTCCGGTCCCGCAATCCGTTGGCACCGCGTCGGCCGCATCATCGACCCCGGGCGACAAGCGTGATCTTCCTGTTCATGGGGGGCGGGCCTTCCCAGGTGGACCTGTTCGATCCGAAGCCGAAATTGGCCGAGCACAAGAAGATCCCGATCAAATTGCCGCGGATCACCCGGGACGCCACACCCAATTGCCGGCCGTCGCCGTTTCGGTTTCGACAGCACGGCGACTCGGGTGCCTGGTTCAGCGAATTGATGCCGCACCTGGCCGGACACGCCGACGACCTGTGCGTGGTTCGATCGATCCACTGTGACCAGATCGAACACAGTGGGGCCATTCGTCAGCTGACAACCGGGGACGGTGTGTTGCCTCGCCCGAGCGTGGGGTCCTGGGTCCTGTATGGGCTGGGAAGTGAAAACGACAGCCTGCCTGGATTCGTCTCGATCAGTCGGCAGGGCAACCTGGCCGGCAAGGGGATTTACGGTTCGTCGTTTCTTCCGGCGGCTTTCGAGGGAACGTCGCTGGCGGATGCCAAGCGACCGATCGAGAACCTGGCGATGCCTGTTGCCCGAGAGATCCAGTCGGCTCGTCTGGCAGCGATTCGTCGGCTGGGCCGGTTGTACCGCCGCAATCGTGAAGACGACAGCCGATTGGACGCACGGATTGCCGCCTACGAACTGGCTTTCCGGATGCAGACGCGAGCCCCGGAGGCCTTCGACCTGTCTGGCGAGAGTCGTGCGACACAGAAACTCTACGGACTCGACGGGGGCGAGACCGATGAATACGGCCGCCAGTGCCTGCTGGCACGACGTCTCGTCGAACGAGGTGTTCGCTATGTGGTCGCCAACGTCGACAACAAGTGGGATGCGCACGGCAACGTACGGGAGCACGAGAAGACCTCGCGGCAATCCGATCAGCCGGTGGCGGCGTTGCTGACGGACCTGAAGTCACGCGGAATGCTCGACCAGACGCTTGTGGTGTGGGGTGGGGAATTCGGCAGGACGCCGACCGGGCAGGGTGGGGGGCGTGACCACCACCCGTATGGTTTCACGATGTGGTTGGCCGGTGGAGGAGTGCGGGGTGGGATGACCCACGGGGCGACAGACGATTTCGGTTTCTTTGCCGTCGAGAACAAGGTCCACGTTCACGACCTGCACGCGACGATGTTGCACCTGCTGGGCCTGGACCACGAGAAACTGACTTACCGGTTCAGCGGCCGCGACTTTCGCCTGACCGACATCCACGGTCGCGTGGTCCAGGAGATCCTCGCCTGAGGTTTGCCTTTACTGGCTTCAAGGCAGCGCGGGAAGCTGCCAGCGAACCACCTCGGCGTGCTTGACGTTCTTGGCGTCGCGGTAGGTGTAGGCGGTAATCAGCGTGCCGTCTTTCAACACGATTGTCGGCCCGAATCCTCCTCCACTGGCTTTACCCTTGGGGGTCCTGGTTTCCAGCAGCAACTCGTCGTGTGCCATGTCAAACCGGAACCCGTCACGGGTCTCACGACCCAGAACCGCCCGGACACCCAGTTGGGCAGCGATGGCTCGTTGCGTGAAGGTCAACAGCAGACGTCCCTTGCCGACACGCGCGACCGACGGATACATCTGGCCGTACTTGCCGAGGTTGTCGACAAAGGTCCACTTGTGACCCCCATCAGCGGAGGTGTAGGTCAGCATGCGTTCCGACTGGTCGTTGTTGCCCGGATCCTTGGTGCCTTTGATCGGCCACGAGTTGGCCGATCCGACACGCAGGATCGCGTGCAGCCGTCCCGAACGGGCCTGCCAGAGATGGGCTTCACCGAGGATGGTGTAGGGATAGTTGGCTGGCACGTCGGCGAACCGGGCTGGGAAGCGTTCCGGCCACGTCTTTCCTCCATCGGTGCTCTTCCAGAACACGTTGCGGCTCTGGGGCGCGTGTTCGCTGATGCCGATCATCAGTGAACCGTCAGCGAGTTCGATCACGTTGCGGGCCGTGAGAACGGTCTTCCCCTTGCGGAAAGACCTGGGCTGGAGCCGGATGCTGGTCCAGGTCCGCCCCGCATCGGTCGAACGGTGCAGGAAGCTGCTGGTAAAGCCGAACGTGTTGCGGATGTCCTGTGAGAGCAGGTGGCCGGTGATGAACAGCGTGCCGTCACGAGTGATCGACAGGTACGGTTCACGTCCCAGCAGCTCGGGTTTCAATTCGGGGGCGGACCATGTCAGGCCCAGATCCTTCGAGCGATACAGCCGGGTGATCTCGCGGATCTTGCCTCCACCAACCCGTTCGCCGGAAAACACCACCAGCAGCAGTTCGCCGGAGGGCAGTTGTACGATCGAGGGCTTGTAGTCTTCGGGTTGGCCCAACGCGATTCGGCGACAGGGAATTGTCTTGCCGGCGATCTGCTTGCGGTTGCGAACGACGATGGGGGCGTCGGCGGCACGGGCCAGCCGGGGAGCGATGTCAGCGTGCCCGCCGGTGATCACCGCGAGTGCTGTCGCCAGCATGGCGGTGGAAGGTCGCTGCGAGGTCGGTTTCATGGAAGTCACTCGAAAAGGAACCCTGAGCGGACCGCGGAGTCATGTCAATGCCAGGGCAATCGACACGCCAATCAGAATAGCACCGGCGAGCCGTTTGAGCATCAGTGTCGTGCTTGGCGAGGTGGGCGTCAGGCCCAGTGATCGTGAGAGCGTCCATGTCAGCAACACGCCCCAGAGACCTCGCGCTGAATACACGATGTTGGCTCGGGTGGCGTCTCCGAACCTGGCGATCGTGTAAGTCATGCCGAAGGCCTGCACGGCCATCAGTAACGACCCCGCGATCAGTGGCCAGCAAAGCTGTGATCGAATGGTCTGTTGCCCCGACCTGCGTCTGTACGGATGCAGGCGACGGGCCATCGGCAGCAATCCCAGTGAGAGCAACGCGGTGCAGGCGAACGAGAGAGGCAGGAAGTAGCCGGCGCCCCATGCCGGCGCCCACCGCTGGATGAACAGGTCGAAAAATGTCAACGAGACCGCCGCCAGCAGGGCACAACCGACCGAGAAGCGGACCTTCGATCGCTCGACTGACCCGTCGGTCGACTGGACGAACCAGATTCCACACAGGGCAACCAACGCCGCAATCCAGATGCGGGTGTCAGCCTCATCGTCGACAACCAACAGGGCCATCGCCGGCACCAGCAGGACCTTGACACCCTGGACCGGTGCGACGACCGAGACGTCTCCAATCTCGACACCCAGGAACGTGAATCCCAATCCGGCCAGGAACAGGGCTCCGACGACCGCCGGTTGCCACAGCAGAGATGCCGGTTGCATCGAGCCGCCGATCAGGGTCAATGCCGAAAATGACAGGGCCGTGATCCAGGTGACCACGATCAGCGTGGTCCAGGTGGAAGTTCCCAGGGTCTGGGCCCGCTTGAGCAGCAGGAGTCCCAAGACAGTCAGAATGCTCGACGCAAACGGAAGCAGCAGGTGGATCGTGAAATTTCCTTTTGTGGAACCGATGCGCGGTTCAGGCGAGGACGTCCCGGATGACGTGTCCGTGCACGTCGGTCAGTCGGCGATTCAGTCCGTTGTGGTAGTAGGTGAGACGGGTGTGATCGATTCCGAGCAGGTGGAGCCAGGTGGCGTGGAAATCGTAGACACTGGTCGGATGTTGTACCGGTCGGTAACCCAATTCGTCACTCGCGCCGTGGTGATGTCCCCTCCGCAGTCCTCCGCCGGCCATCCAGGCGGTGAAGACCAACGGGTGGTGGTCGCGGCCCTTGCCGTTTTCACCCTGTGTGAACGGTGTTCTGCCAAACTCCGACGACCAGACGACCAGGGTGTCGTCGAGCATGCCGCGTTGCTTCAAGTCCTTCAGCAACGCGGCGCAGGGCTGGTCGAGCAGCGGGGCCTGGTTGTCGTGGTTGCGGACGAGGTCCTCGTGCGCGTCCCAATTGATGCGAGGTGATCCGAGAGCGCCGCCATTATAGATCTGGACAAAACGAACACCACGCTCCAGCAGGCGGCGTGCCAGCAGGAAGTTGGCAGCTGACGATTTGATCCGCTTGTTGTCCAACCCGTACAACTTCTGGGTGGCCCGGGTCTCGCCGGAGAGGCTGACGGCCTCGGGGATGCTTGTCTGCATCCGGGCGGCGAGTTCATAGGAGCGGGCGCGGGCGACCAGTTCGTCGTTGCCCGGGTTGGAGCGGGCGAACGAGTCGTTGAAACGGGCCAGCAACGTGAGGCCGGCACGTCGTTGTTCGGCAGAAACCGAGGAAGGAGTCGCCAGATTGGCAATCGGTTCGCTCTTGCCATCGGTGGCAAGCGCGGTGCCCTGGTGACGGGCCGGCAAGAATCCCTGGCTCCAGTTGCTCGAACCGCCGTTGGGACGGCCGCGCGGATCGGGAAGGACAACGAAGGTCGGAAGCTGATCGGCGAGTGATCCGAGACCATAAGACAGCCAGGAGCCAAGGCTGGGAAACCCGGTCTGGGTGTACCCGGTGTTCATCTGGAAACAGGCCGGGGTATGTGAGGAACTCTTGGTGGTCAGGGCATGAAAGTAGGTCAGGTCATCGGCACAGGTTGCCAGGTGAGGCAACAGCGAACTGACCCAGCTTCCGCTCTCGCCGTGCTGCTGGAAGCGGTAGAAACTGCGACGAAGCACCCCGATCTTGCCGAAAAACGTATCAACCTTGCCCTTGCCGGTCAGGCGTTGGCCGTCGAGGCGTTCCAGGGCCGGCTTGTAATCGAATGTGTCGACGTGGCTGACTCCGCCCGGCGAGAAGATGTGAATGCAACGCCTTGCGCGAGCGAGGAGATGGGGGTTGTGGCTGGCAGGGCGGGCGAGGCAGTCATCGCGGTCCAACAGGCTGGCCAACGCGATACCGCCAAGCCCGGTCGCCAATTGGCCACAGAAATCACGGCGTGGTTGCCCGCCGTCGTGCCGTCCACGGGCGTCGACAGGACAGGTTGGTGTGGTTTCGCTCGTCATGGCAGTTCAGGGAGAAAAGAGAAATTCACTGCTGTTGACCAGGACCCAGCAGGCGTTGGAGAGTCCGTGTTGTCGGATCAGTGTCGTGATCTGTCGCTGTTCTTCAACGGTCGGGTCGCGTGTCAGTGCCAGTTGAAATGCCCGCCGTGCCTGGGCGTCGGGATCGTCTCCAACGTCTTGTCGAATTCGGGTTGCGAACGTTCGGGATTGGCGGAGAACAAAGGAATTGTTCATCAGGGCCAGGGCCTGGGCGGGAGTCACCGTGGATCGACGCCGGGGTGTGGCTACCGAGGGTGAGGGACAGTCGAATGCGTCCAGCAGAGGGTCACGGCCTGTGATCACGTTGGCCCGGTAGATGGTGCGGCGATTGAATGCCGCCTTGGAGCTGTCAAAGAGGTGGTAGAAATGAGTATTGAAGACGGTGACGGTGAAAGGGCGAAAACTCGGGCCCGACATTGTCCGGTTCAGTTCCCCGCTGACGGTCAGCATTGCGTCCCGAACGACCTCGGCATCGAGGCGACGGGGCGAAAAACGCCAGAGCAACCGGTTGCCGGAATCGATTCGGGCCGCTTGTTCGTTGTAGGTCGATTGCTGGTGATAGGTGGCCGAGAGCATGATCAGGCGGTGAATGTGCTTCAGGCTCCATCCGGATCGAATCAGTTCGGCAGACAACCAGTCCAACAGGCCCGGGTGTGATGGCTGGCCTCCGTTGAATCCCAGGTCACTGGGCGTCTTGATCAGTCCCTGGCCAAAATGGGACTGCCAGATCCGATTGACCATCACGCGGGCAGGCAGGGGATTGTCACGGTGTGTGACCCAGGCGGCGAATTGTCGTCGCCTGGCAGCTTCTGGCGCGTCGAATCCAAGACCGAGATCCGCGGAGAGACCGGCAATGGCCGACAGGCTGCCGGGAGGAGTTCGTGGTCCTTCGGCCGCGATGTCGCCTCGAAACAGGAGATGGGTCACGGGAGGCTGTCGTCGAAAACCGATATACCCGATCGGGGGAGTCAGCGAGGAGATTCGTTTCTGGACCGTGGCCAGTTGTTCGAGCAGAGAATCACGCCTCAGCTGGATTGCTCGACGTTTGGCCGGATCGGCTGGCTGGGAGAGGTCGGGGAATGTTCCCGATTTCAATCGGTCAAAGCTCCAAAGGCCGACCGTATGTTTGTCGCTGCGGAATGGCTTGGGCGCCGGTTCGGTGATTGGTCGGATCGTATGTGAAATCCGTACATCATCGATGGCACCGTCGCAGGTGATCGATTGCGGCCTGTAGCCGCCGAAGTCGAGTGTCCCCAGGGTGCCGGGCGGACGGATCCGGCGAACCGGTTGCTGCTTGACCTGGCGGCCATCGACAAACAAGTTGACGACCGACCCGTCAAATTGCATGGCCAGGTAGTGCCAGCGGCCATCGGTGACGACGACTCCCGACCGAATGGTGGATGGTTCGTAGCCGGGCATGTAGACGCTGTAATCGCCGACGGACGTGAACGAATAGAGTTCCCAGTGCTCGCCGGAACTCTTGAGGTTGTTGGCGACGAAGACGTTGAACCGGTCTTTGCCATGCGCCTTGGCCCAGCACTCGACTGTCAGCGGCGGGGCATGGTAGACCGCCTTCGAGGGCGTACTGGCTTGAGTCCGGAGAGAATTCAGAGCCGCGCCGTGTCGGCCCTTGACCTGGCAATCGGTGACCGAATCGGGTGTCGCATGACCGGAAAGATGTTTTCGACATTTTGCGAGGTCGGCTTCGATTTGGGATTGTTGTTTCCGCAATGGTGCCTGGAGGGCTGCGATCCGACGGGCCTCAGCGGCCGGTAGAATCGAACGATTTCCCACGGTCTTTCCTTGACTGTGGTCGACACCGTCGAAGACCGCCTTGATCCGGTAGTAGTCGGTCTGAGAAAGCGGGTCGAACTTGTGGTCGTGGCAGCGGCAGCAATTGACCGTGAGCCCCAGGAGGGTTCCCGTGACGGTTCCGATCAACTCGGCAACCTGTTCCTCGTGAGCACGCTGCATTTCACTCTTGCTGGCGCCGACATTCTGGATTTCATCCCATGCACCCGAGACGAGAAAACCCGTTGCGGCAATGCTGTGGCGACTTGGCTGGGGCTGGGCGTCGCCGGCGAGTTGTTCGCGGATGAAGCGGGCGTAGGAAATGTCATCGTTGAGACTGTCGATGACATAGTCACGGTACCGCCAGGCATGCGGGCGAAATTTGTCGTGCTCGTAGCCGTCACTTTCAGTGAAGCCGATCACGTCCAGCCAGTGTCGTCCCCAGCGTTGGCCGTAGTGCGGTGAAGCGAGCAGGCGGTCGATCAGGCGACGATTGGCATCGGCCGACCGGTCGGAAAGAAATTCCGTCAGTTGTTCGGGGGTGGCAGGCAGCCCCAGCAGGTCAAAGCTGGCCCGCCTCAGGAAGCGCCTTCGGTCGGTGGGCCGATTGGGGCGCAGGCCGTTGGACTCGAGTCGGGCGAGGATCCACTGGTCAACGGGGTTGCTCGACCATGTGGTGTCTGTGGTCCCGGGAATCGGGGGAACGTGAATTGGTTGCAGTGACCACCAGTCGCGGCCAGCCCGGGAACTGGTCGTAACATCAAAACGGCTGAGCCGGTGACCGGTCGGCCAGCGGGCGCCCTGGCGGATCCACCGACTCACGTTCTGAATGTCACGACTGTTCGGGCGAGGGCGAATCTTGCGAGGTGGCATCGAACCATCGACGATTCGCTTCCACATCGAGCTTTGATCGGGTTTGCCTCGGACAAGGCGGACCCCGTCCTCTCCGGGCTGAAAGGCTGCTGACGCCGAGGTCAGGTCAAATCCGCCTTTCTTGTCAGAGGGGTTATGACAACCGACACATGATCTCAGCAGTAGCGGTGCAACGTCGCGTTCAAATGACACAACCGGAGAAGGCTCTGCAGAACCTCCCGACCGGCTCGACAAAATTATCGCGAACGTCAAGAAAATTAGTCGCAAAGGCATGTACGCGGTCTTTGGGGGGAGCGGAAACGCGCCGAAAGCGGGAATGAGGGCAGTAATAGATGAAGATTCTCAGCTAATTTTACGCTCCGTGCAACATCGTCGCTGTCGGCGGTGAGCGCAATAATGCCAACATCTGCCCTGGGAGGACCGGTAAACGATTTTGGGTCGAAATCCGATTTTTGAAAAAAAAAGGCGTCGCGAGTTGAACAATTTCGTGTCTATCGTAAATAATAACATCGTAGGGCCGACTGATGGCTCCATCTGTGTGATGGATGTTCGAAGGGAAGCCCAAGTGTGAGTGTGGCCAGCCGGGCACCAATGGCGAGTGTCGGCGGAGCCACGAATCCTTTTTGAGGTTGAGTAGAGACAATGGCAGAAGGCACGATCAAGAGGCTGACGGACCGAGGTTTTGGATTCATCGACAATGGGACGGGCACTGACATGTTCTTCCACAGTTCGGCGCTCGAAGGCGTTTCCTACGACGAACTGCAGGAAGGACAGCGGGTCTCGTACGAGGAAGGTCAGGGCCCCAAGGGTCCGCGGGCCGAGAACGTACGCCCGATCTGAACGGTGACCACAGTGGACTGCTCGCCTGGCGAGTGATCCAACAAATTCGACAACGCCGAGTCGCCTGCAAGGGCGTCTCGGCGTTGTTCGTATCAGCGACCCCATTCGTCGCGAAACCGTGCGCTGCCGGTGTGTGGCCACGGCCGCGACGGGTCGCGCCGTCGGTGGTCGAGATGTGTCGAGCACCACGGAAGTTGATTTAGGGAAAGTGTGCTGTCCAGGAACGAGCGAGTGATGACTGGTCGATTTGTGATCGGGGTTGTGGTCGTCGGCCTGGTACTGACCGGCGGTGGTCCGGCGGTGGCCGAATCCAGCTCGTGGTTGTTCCTGTCGCTGTTACGGGAAAAGAAGATCGTCACCTACCAGCGGTTGCCGGTTTCGGGACGGCTGGTTCGCCTCGACGAGATCCAGACTTCGGCCGAGCCGGCCCATCTGAACGTGTCGCCGGACCGGCGAACGCTGTTCGTGTCATACCGCTCGACCGGTCAGCTGGCCAGTTTTCGTATCAATCCGGCCAACGGGAAGTTGACACCCTTGAGTGTTGTGGCCGGCGGTGAGGATCCGGCGTTCATGCAGCCGGATTCATCGGGCCGGTTCCTGATCTCGGCCTACTATGTCTCGAACAAGGTGACTGTCCACGCCGTTGACCGGCAGGGTCGGATTTCCGGGAAACCACTGCAAACGATCCCGACGGCCGAGAAGGCTCATGGCGTGGCCATCGATTCAAAGGACCGCTTCGTGTTCGTGCCTCACACGGGTGGAAACCGCGTCCACCAGTTCTCTTTCGACCGGGACCGCGGGCGTCTGCGGGCCCTTGATCCACCATTCGTGTCTCGGCCCAAGGGCGAGCATCCTCGGCACATCGTGATGCACCCGAGTGACCGTTGGGCATACACCAGCAACGAGGCGGGAAGTTCACTGGGCGTCTATGCCGTTGATGGCCGGTCCGGGGCGCTAACGCCGCTGCAGACGCTCAGCAGCCTGCCCGAGAACTTCAACGGGGCGAACAACGCGACGGCACGCTGCGAAATGACACCGGACGGCCGATTCGTCTATGTCGCCAATCGTGGCCATCAGAGCATTGCCTGTTACTCGATCAACGCCAAGACCGGCCGGGCCACGACGCTGGGTCAGGTGCCGACCGAGAAGACGCCACGTTCGTTCACGATTGATCCGACCGGTCGATACTTGTATGCGGCCGGCCAATCCAGCGGTCGAATCGCCTCGTTCCGTATCCTCGACGACGGGTTGCTCGAACGGTTTGCGACTGACGAGGCCGGTCCGGTGGCCTGGTGGGTCATCGCCGTGGACACGCCGTTGCCGCGGTGAGTGCCGGCTAACCAAACAGCCCGATCAAGGGATGCCCGTTTTCGACCAGCGGGGCCGGGCGGTCCTGGGCATCAGGGATCCGCAGGTCCGGCGAGATGCCCAGTGAATGGTAGACGGTGGCGGCCAGGTCACCGGGGGTGACCGCGTGATTGGCCGGGTAGGCGGCGTGCTGGTCCGAGTCGCCAAGGATCATGCCTCCCCGGATTCCGGCCCCGGCCAGCAGGCAAGGGAAGCAATACGACCAGTGGTCGCGACCATCCTGGGACCCACGGTTTTCGAACTTGGGAGTGCGGCCCATCTCGCCGGCGGTCATCACCAGCACTTCGTCGAGCAGGCCGGTCTGGCCCATGTCGTCGAGTAATGCCGACAGCCCGACGTCGAGGCCGGGCAGCAGATGGTCACGGTTGATCCGGGTCAGTTGGCGATGGCTGTCCCAGCTGGTGGTGTCGTCGCCACGGACGGTCATGTCCCATCCGACCGTGACAAATCGGGCGCCCGATTCGATCAGCCGTCGTGCCATGATCAGCGACTGCCCAAAGAGGTTGCGGCCATAGGTGTCCCGGAGCCGGTCGGGTTCCTGGCGGATGTCGAAGGCACGGGCGATGTCTGTTGAGGTAATCAACGCGAGCGCCTGCTGCTGTTGAGCAGTGTAGGTACGCGTCGCCGTGGACCGGTCGAAGTTCCTCCGCCGTGACTCGAGTTGGGTGAGCAATTGCTGGCGTGTGTTGAGACGATCGAGTGTGATGCCTGGGAGCGGATCGAGTCCGGTGAGACGGAAGTCGAGTTCCTTGTCGCTGCAATCACGGAAGAACGGGTTGTCCTGCGCGTGCTGCTTGGGGATGGCGGTGGCCATCGGGTCGTAGGCTTTGCCGAGCCAGCCGGCATACTGTCCGTTGATGTCGTACCCGGCATAGTGTCCGAGACGTTGCGGCAGATAGATGTAGGGCGGGAACGGGAGTTGCCCGGTGGGGGAAGCCTGGGTGTCAAGGTAAGAGATGACCGAGCCGAAGGCGGGCCAGTCGACGTTGGTGGCTGCCACATTGGCCGCTCCCCGGTTGGCCGGCGGGAGGGCGTGGCCGGTCTGAATGAAGTGTGTGCCGTTGTGGTCGTTCTGCGGGTGCGTGACAGTGCGGATGGTGGCGTAACGATTCGAGCGAGCGGCCAGGCGGGGCAGGTGTTCGCAGATTCTCAAACCAGGAGTCGCTGCGTCGATTGTCTGGAATGGTCCCCGATAGCCCCGCGGAATGTCGGGTTTCATGTCGAAGGTGTCGAGTTGGCTGGGGCCTCCATAAAGAAAAACAAACAGCACGGCCTTGGCCCGGCCGCCGGTGGAATGTCCGGAAATCGGGTCGGCGAGTGCCTTGGCCGTCCGTGCGGTCGCGGCATGGACACCGAACATGCCGGCACCGCCCACCCGTAGCCACTCGCGGCGGCTGAGGCCCTGACAGGTGGGGCGGGGATTTCCCAGGACGTTGAGCATGGAGGGAGGGGTGGTGCGAGGTGAGGAGATGGTTGTTCGGTGAACCCAGTCTACCGGCCAGAGGCTGCCGAGGACCAGTTTTCGTGATGGCAGGTGATTCGGAAGAGAAAGCTCACATAGTTGCTCGGCGATTGTCTTCTGCAGTACCGTACCACGATCAGCTGCAACAGCAGGGACCGTTCTCCGGTCCTGGATCGAACAAAGAACCGGCCGGCAGAGAAGATCGGAGCAATCATGGACAGTGTTGGAATCGGGATGATCGGCAGCGGCTTCATGGGGATCACCTACAGCGAGGCCGTCAAAAGTCACACCGAGGGGTGTCACCTGGTCGCGATCGCCGGGGGAAGCCGGGCATCGGATTTGGCGGCTGATTACGAAGTGCCAGCCGAAGCGGATATCGATGCGCTGCTGGCTCGAGACGATGTCGATGCGGTGGTGCTGGCGACTCCCGACCAGAATCGTCTCGAGTTGACTCGGAAGGCCGCCGCGGCGGGCAAGCACGTGCTGGCCGAGAAACCAATGGCTCCGACCATCGCCGAGTGTGACGGGATGATTGCCGCGTGCGAGGAGGCGGGAGTCAACCTGGGTGTGGTCAAGACCGAGCGGTATCGCAAGATCACGATGAAGGCCAAGGCACTGATCGACGACGGAGTGATCGGACCCGTCCAGATGATGCGGACGGTCTCAGCCTTCCCCTTGCCGACGACCCGCGAGTTGTTTGACGACCGGCAGTGGATGTTGGACCCGGCCGGCGGCGGTTTGTTCATGGGCATGGCCTCGCACAACACGGATTTCCTGCGGTGGTTGACCGGTCGTGAGGTGACTCGTGTCTATGCCCAAACAACGACCTTCAGCGACCTGGCCGCTCCGAATCTTTCGGTCATGGCCCAGATCAGTTTCGAAGATGACATCCAGGCCCACATGTGGATCACCTGCGAGTTGCCGGCTCCCAGCCTGCCGTCCAGTGAGGTTCGGTTTCAGGTCTTTGGCCGTGACGCGATGTTCGATCTGGAGAACTTCGAGTTTCTGGACCTGGGGCAGGGCGAGTCGTGGGAGCGGATCTACGAGCCAGAGCGGTTCGACTATCTCAAGGAGCCCAAGTCTCCAATTCGGCTGTTCCCTCATGCGGGAGTCATCCAGGACTTCGTCGACAGCATCCGTGAAGGTCGGCCACCTCACGTGGGTGGCCTGGAGGGTCGCAAGGCGGTGGAGATCTGCGAGGCGTGCCTGTTATCGGCCGAGTCCGGCCAGGTCGTGACATTGCCGCTGTAGAGCGGGGATCCGGAATCGAGTCAAGCAGATGAGTGAGTCGGAAATCAGCCCGGTTGTGGACACGAGCAGTCAGTGCCCGTTGCCGTCGCGGGTGCAACTGGCCAATCTTGTTCTCTTTGCCCTGTGCACCGGTATGCAGTACCTGGCCGCGCCGGTGCTCTACGTGGGGATCACCCAGGCTTCGCTTTGCAAGGCCCTGGGTGCGGATGCGCGGGTGTCGAACCTGCCGGCCACAATGTTTTTTGCCCTGACGGCGGTGCCGGTGCTGTTGGCGTGGCTCTCGCCGGGCATCGGGTCGCTGCGTCGCAATCTCAGCATCTGCTACGCGTCGACCGCCTTGATGCTGCTGGTGACCGCGTTGGTCCTGGCGCTGCCGGTATCCAATGAGATCAAGATCGGCGTGGTGATCCTGCAGGGGGCGGTTTCGGGTGCGGCGGGGCCGACGGCGATTGCCCTGCTGTGGGAGATGGTCGGGCGAGGGTCGGACGAGAAACGGAGGGGGTTGGCACTGGGGCTGGCCTTTGGTGCCGGGCCGATACTGGCGGTGATCGGGTCGTTCGGGCAGACGGTGCTGTTGGGCGGTAGTTTCTTCGGACTCGAACTGGCCGGACTCGAGGGCCTGGACGGGTTCGTGGTGCTGTTTGCCTGCGGCGGACCGGTGATGGTGCTGGCCGCGGTGCTGTCGTGGTTTTTCCGGTTGCCGGAAGTGAAGACCGAGCCGACACGCGAGCCGGTTGGCAGCGTGATGGGTCTGTTGGTCGGGCTTCCGCTGATGCTGGCATCGATCGCGCTGGTCCAGGCCGGCGTTTTCACCAACGCGTCTGTCTTGAAATTCGCTGGTTACGCCGCGGCAGCAGTCTCGGCGGTGGCCTTCGTGTACCACTTCCGACCCATCCTGACCCAGCGGGTGCTGTTGCTGGCGACGGTTGTCACGGTACTGGTCTATTCGGGCAACACGATCCCCTCGAACATGAATCTTTTCACGCCCGAGGTCCTGGGCGATGAACCGGCCAAATACGCCGGGATGCAAAACGCCTTGCGTTTCGCTTTCAAGGTGATTGCCGGGGCCGTCCTGGGTTGGTTGTTGACCCGATCGCATCCTCGCCAGGGGTTGGTGGCGACGGCGACCGTCTTCTTGCTGGCCCAGGTTTGGGCGATCTTCGCTACGGGGACCGCCTACCTGCTGGCTTTCGGTTTGTACGGGGCCGGCGAGTTGATCGGGGTCTATGCTCCTAACTACATCCTTTCGGCTTCAGCTCCCGGCGATATCCGACGCAACATGGCATTCGTGACGCTGCTGATGGTCCCAGCGGCACCGACCGGCTACCTGTTTGGATCGATCGCCGAATCGGTCAAGGAGGCCGGTTGGCAACTGGGGGAGATGACGAGTGCGGCGTTGGGATTCCGGGTCAGCTTTGGTGTCTGCGCGGTGTTGATCCTGCTGGGGATCATCGTGGCGGTTGTGGCGTTGCCCCGGCGGCCGGGAATCGAGAGTGCCGGTGAGGTTCGGGAAATGACGTTCCCCGAACGACCGACCTCGGACAGCTAGATCAAGTCGACGCTGTGCTGCGGGCGGCTGAGAGGGCTGCCTAGTAGCCTGCGGCCAGCCCGTTCCGCCGCCAGTCGGCCACGCCATGAAACTCTCCGGTCTTGGCGTTAATGAGAATCGAGTGCGCGTCGCCCTGATAACTGGTCCGTCGTCTTGCCGAGAGCCGGTGTCCCATGGCCTTGAGCCTGGTGGCCGTCTCGGCGGTGATCGCTCCGTCATGCGTTTCATAAAGTAGCCGGTCGGGAAACCACTGGTGGTGAATGCGAGCCGCCTTCATGGCGGTTGGCAGATCCTGTTCGAACTCGACGATCCCCAACACCATCTGCAGCGAGGTGTTGATGATCGTGCGGCCACCGGGACTGCCGGTGATCAGGACCGGGCGGCCGTCACGGGCGACAATCGTGGGGGTCTGGGAACTGAGCATTCGCTTACCGGGTCGGATCCGGTTCGCGGGAGTCCCGATCCGTCCGCGGCGATCGGTTGTGCCGGGGAACCAGTTGAAGTCGCCCATCTCGTTGTTGAGTACGAAACCGGCCCCCTTGACGACGATGCGGGCCCCCCAGCTGCCCTCCAGCGTCGTGGTGTTGGAGACGGCCAGTCCCCCGGCATCGACCACCGAGAAGTGGGTCGTTTCGGGAGATTCACCGGCAAGCTGAATCTCGGGAGCCAGGGACGCGCTGGGGGTGGCCTTGGCAGGATCGATTTGTCCGGCGAGTGTTCTGGCGTATTCCTTGCTGGTCAGTCGCGGAGGAATCTTCACGAAGTCGGCGTCGCCCAGGTACCGGGCCCGGTCGCAGTAGGCCCGTTTCATTGCCTCGGTCAGCACGTGGACATTGCGGACCGAGAAACGTTCGTGTTTGCGGAGCTGGAGATGTTCGAGCACGTTGAGCATCTGGACCAGGCAGATGCCTCCGGAACTGGGGGGGGGAGGGCCATAGACGTCATGCCCGCGAAACGTTCCGTGGACGGCCGGCCGGATCCTGGCACGGTAGGCCGCCAGGTCTTTCTCGGTAATCAATCCGTCACCACTGGCCATTTCCACGGCGAGCAGACGTGCGGTCTTTCCCTTGTAGAAACCATCGGCTCCCTGGTTGGCGATTCGCTCGAGCGTAGCGGCCAGGTCGGGCAGGACGAGTTTCTGACCGGTCGTCCAACTCCGGCCTTCGCTGGGGCCGTAGACGCGGATCAATTCCTGGTGCCGCTTGGCGGACCTGGTACTTCGGCTTCTGAGCACACTGTTGATCGAGCTGGCCAGGGAACGGTCGATCGGGAAGCCATCACGAGCCAGGATGATGGCCGGTTGGAGGAGCTGTTTCCAGGGGAGCTTGCCGAATTTCTTGTGAGCGGTGACCATTCCATGCACGGTGCCGGGTACGCCGACGATCTTGTGGCTGTAACGGCCGTCGTTGCGAGTGAACATGGTTTCGGTGGCCGCGCCGGGAGCAGTCTCACGGTAGTCGATACAGACGACATCACCGCCGCCGGCGGGATGGACCATCATGAAACCGCCGCCGCCGATGTTTCCGGCGGCCGGCCAGGTGACGGCCAGAGCAAACTCGACCGCGACCGCCGCATCGACTGCATTGCCTCCGGCCTTGAGAATCTCCAGTCCCGCCCGTGTTGCTGGTGGGCTGACGCTGACAACCATCCCGCGGCGACCGGTCGCCTGCGACAGTGGTCGCTGGGAGTGGGCCACGGACGTGACGAGCAGACCAATCGCGATGGCCAGAAACTGGAGCCTTTTCATTGATCGAGTTCCCTTGGACAGTTCTTGTCGGCGGTGCAAAGAGGGAGTTCCGGGTCGAAAACAGGGTGCATGGTACCGGACCCGGACCCAAGGAACAGGCCGATTCGATTGACGGGTCGGGGAAAACGAGGCAAAGTCAGGTGAGTCCCTTGGCCGACGAAACGGGTCGTCGCAATGCGGGCTGGAATCGATTCGCCCTGTCGGAAGGCGTCAAGTCATGATCAACCTGTCACGATCCCGCGAGGCCTCGCCGGCCATACACGAGATGTCGAGTGATCCCGGAGTGAACTGGGACAAGTGGCCGACGGTGGCGATCGAGGCGGCTCCGGATGACGATGCGTCACCACATCCGGAATCGCGATGGGCACCCGAGGCGATTCGGACTGGCGTGTGCGGTTCGGTCAGTCCACGGGTCGTCGTGTTACCAGGTGGACGGTACAGGATGTACTACAGCCAGCTGTTGCCACGACCGGGATTTCCCGCCGGTGCCAACGATTACGACAACGCGATGTCGCGAATCCTCAGTGCGGTTTCCGAGGATGGTCTGACATGGTCCCCGGAACCGGGTGTGCGACTGGGACCCCAGCAGGGAGGCGCGGGTGATTTTCGGGTCGTCTCTTCCGAGGTGGTACCCCTGCCTGACGGAAGTGGGCGCCTGAGGATGTACTACGAGTGTTGTCGGGGGTCGCAGACGACGCGGAACTCGATCAACAGCGCACTGTCGGACGATGAGGGACTGAAGTGGCAGGTGGAAACCGGTGAACGACTGGGGTTGGAGGACGCAAATTTGTCGGGGCCACGGATTGTCTACCTCGAGGATGGCCGTTGCCGCCTGTACGTCAGTCGCCGGGGTACGGGAATCATCAGCGCAATTTCCAGCGACGGTGGCACGACATTCGAGATCGAGCCAGGGGTGCGAATTGCCCAGAGCCCGCCCTTGACGGCCCATGCGGCATTTGCGCCTGAAATCATCAGGCGGGGCCCGTCGGACTACCGGATGTATTTTGCCGCTTACAGCACCGCGGAACGGACAGACATCCTGACGGCCGAATCCGCCGATGGGCTGGATTGGACGATTCAAGCGGAACCGGTTCTCTCGCCAGGTGGCGGTGGTTGGGACGACGCGAAGTCCTCGGAGATGTGTGTCTTCGAATTGCCGGACTCGACCGCCGAAACCCCGCGTTTTGCGATGGTCTACGAGGGCTGCGACGGAACCGCCGTGGGCGTCCGCGGCGTCTGGCGCGTGGTGTGCGCGGTCTCGGCACCCCGCTGAAAATCTGTTGGGCGTGTTGTTACAATCGACGGGATCAGTACGCCTAGCCGGTGTTGCAGAAACCTGGTTGCCCGCCGAGCGGAGACAAGAATGACCCAGTTCACGAGACGTGTGCTTCTGTTGCTGCTTTTGGCGATGGCGGTGCCGGCCGGGGCACAACCGGTCGTCTACGAGGGAACCGGGGGGCCGGGCAAGGGGAAACACATCGTCTTTCTGGCCGGCGACCACGAGTACCGCTCCGAGGAAACACTGCCCGCGATGGCTCGTCTGCTGGCAAAACACCACGGTTTCAAATGCACGGTGCTGTTTTCGGTCGATCGCCAGAATGGTGAGATCAAGCCGGGATCGAGTTGGATGCCGGGCACCGGGGCACTGAAGTCCGCGGACCTGATGGTCATTTTCCTGCGGTTTCAGAATTTCCCGAAGGAGCAGATGCAGCCGATCGTCGACTATCTCGACCGGGCCGGGCCGGTTGTCGGGTTGAGAACATCAACGCACGCATTCCGAATTCCCGGGAAATCCGAGTTTGCCAGGTTCGACTTCAAATTTTCGGGAAAGGAATTCCAGGGCGGTTTCGGTCGCCAGGTTCTCGGGGAGACCTGGGTGGGGCATTACGGTCGGAACCATCGAATGAGCACGCGGCTCAACCTGGTGGCCAAGGCCGGGGCGCATCCCGTCCTGCGTGGAGTCCGCAAACCGTGGGTCTACTCCGGTGGTTACTGGGCTGATCCGATGCCGGACAGCGAGGTTCTGGCGATGGCACAACCGCTCAACGGCATGAAGCCCGACTCGCCGGTAGCTGAAGACAAGAAACCATGTCCGGCCGTCTGGGTGCGATCCTACAAGAACCGCCAGGGCAAGTCGGGCCGGGTCTTCACGACCACCTGTGGTGCCTCGCAGGACATCCTCAACACGGGTTTTCGCCGGATGCTCGTCAACGCGTGTTTCTGGGCCTGCGGGCTGGAGGAGCAGATTGTTGCCGACGCGAAGATTGACCTGGTCGGTTCCTATCGACCGTTGACCTTCCGCAATGGTGGACACCGTCGCGGGGTCAAACCGGCCGACATCGCTGACTGGGACTCTCCGATTCTTCCCGGAAAGGACCCGACGAAGCCGAAAAAGAAAAAACGAGGAAAGAAAAAGAAGGGGAAAAGGCCGGCCTCAAAGGACGCAAGAAACACGACAACTGGTAAACCGGCCCCGCCACGGGACCCGAGGTTCGCCAGGTTTGGTGTCTATCACAAGACCGCACCGCGCGCGAAACCGGCCAAACCGGTGCCAACGACGCTTCCGCTGCAAGTCCACAGTGGCGATCGCATTGCGCTGATCGGGAATTCCCTGTTGGATCGACTACGACACGTCGGGCACATCGAGACATTGTTGCACCAGCGGTTTCCGGATCATCGATTGCGTGTTCGCAACCTCTCGTGGCCTGGTGATGAAATCACACAGCAACCGCGCCCGGCCAATTTTGCCGATGCCGAACAGCACCTGACACACGAGAAGATCGACATCATCATCGCCGCGTTCGGGTTCAACGAGTCCTTTCTGGGCAAGCGTGGCCTGGTCGCATTTCGCTCGAATCTGGACAGCTACCTGGGTGGACTGAAGACCAAGGCGTTCAACGGGAAGAGCGCGGCGCGGATCGTGCTGCTTTCACCGATTGCCAACGAAAACCTGGATGGAGTGGCGGCCGGCGAGTGGAACAACGCGAGGATCAGGCTCTATCTCGACGTGATGCGACAGGTTGCCGCTGAACACAAGATCGCCTTCATCGACGTGTTTTCCCGGACCGAGGAAGCTATGCGGAGTCCTGGTTCCGACCTGACGATCAACGGTTGCCACTTGAATGAGGCCGGTTATGCCCTGCTGGCCGCGACGGTCTACCAGGGGTTGTTCGATGAACGACCTCCCAAAATCAACCGGCGAATACGAAAAGCGGTCATCGAAAAAAATCGTCAGTACTTTCGCCGCTACCGACCGTTGAACACGTTCTACTACACCGGCAAGCGGAACAAGACCTACGGTTACCTGGACTTTCTGCCGGCAATGCAGAACTTCGACCTGATGGTCGCCAATCGCGACCGTCGGATCTGGTCGATTGCCAGCGGAGAGAAGGTTCCGATGAAAATCAACGATGCCAACGTGCCGCCATTGCCCAAGACTTTCGAGAGTCGTGGGGCAAACCAGTGGATGTCGGCTGCCGACGAATTGAAGATGTTCAAGATTGACCCGCGGTTCGAGGTCAACCTGTTTGCCGGTGAAGAACAGTTCCCCGACATCGCCGCTCCGATCCAGATGCGATGGGATTCGAAGGGGCGGTTGTGGGTCAGTTGTTCGACCACGTACCCACACGTCTATCCGGGCAAGGAGCCCAACGACAAGCTGGTCGTTCTTGAAGATACCGACGGTGACGGCCGGGCGGACCGGTCCTCCGTGTTTGCTGAGGACCTGAGGATTCCGTTGTCGTTTGAGTTCGGTGACGGCGGCGTCTATGTCTCGGAAATGCCCGACCTCACGTTCCTCAAGGACACCAACGGTGACGGCCGGGCGGATCTCCGTCGCCGCGTGCTGACCGGATTCGGGACCGAGGACTCTCATCACGCCTTGCATGATTTCACGTGGACACCTGATGGAGACCTGGTGTGGCGCGAGTCGGTGTTTCATCACTCGCAGGTTGAAACTCCCTACGGCCCGGTCCGTCAGCAGAACAGTGGCTGGTTTCGATTTCAGCCGCGGACACAACGATTGCTCAGCTTCGGGAGTTACGGCAGTACAAATCCGTGGGGCGTCACTTTTGATGACTGGGGACAGCACGTCGCCAGTCATCCGGTCTACGCGGCGGCATTCCATTCGCTCGATCCACCCTACCCCCAGCAACATCCTCGCCCGACCGGCCTGAGGGCGTACTCGGGTGTCTGTGGTCAGGAGTTTCTGGATTTCGCGACCTTTCCCGACGAACTGCGAGGAGGGTTCGTCAAGGTGCGGTACAAACCGACCAATCGTGTGGAAATCCACAAGTGGGTCGAAGGCGAGTTCGGTTACGACGAGCAATACGTCGGTGACCTGATCTTCTCGCGCAACCTCAGCTTCATTCCCGTCGATCTTCGGTTCGGCCCTCGTGGCGCGCTGTACGTCTGTGACTGGTACAACCCGATCAAGGGCCACATGCAGTATTCGTTGCGAGACGAACGCCGTGATCGGCATTCCGGCCGGATCTGGCGGATCACGACGAAAGGCAAGCCATTGCAGAAACCGCCGAGGATTGACGGTGTCGGCATTGCCGAATTGCTCGAGATTCTCAAACGTCCGGAGTACCGTTATCGCTACTGGGCAAAGCGAGAACTGCGGGGACGGGACCCGAGCAAGGTCAAGCGAACTCTCGACGGCTGGGTTGCCGGACTCGATTCTCGCGATTCCCGTTTCCGGCATCATCAAACCGAGGCCGTCTGGACCTATCGCTGGATCGGTCGGGCCGACATCGGCAGCCAGGTTGTGGCCCGGAATGTCCGCGGCAGTGCCGAGACGGCACTGCTCAAGGAGTTGCTGTCGTGTGAAGATCACCACGCCCGTGCGGCTGCCACGCAACAGCTTCGCTACTGGCATCACCAGTTGCCCGATGCCATCTCGTTGCTGCGGACGGCCGCCAACGATGCCAACGGCATCGTTCGCATGCAAGCTGCCATTGCGGCCAGTTACATCGGCACCAGGCCAGCCCTGGACGCGATGCTCGATGTCTTCAAGCACCCGCGGAAAGGGCACGTGGCTTACGCCATCACTTGTGCGCTGGGGTCACACACTCTGCGGCGGCACTGGGAACAGGACAAGAACCTTGGCATCGCCAGGCTGCTGAAACAGGCCAGTCGCTCCGAAGGGCTCAGGGAACCGACGCCCAATGCCCGGCAGGCCCAGTTCGATTCGCAGACCGATCTCAAACTGGTTCGCATCGGCTGCGTCCCGGAACGAATGAAGTACACCGTCGCCCAGTTTGCCGTCCTGGCCGGACAACCGGTCAAGGTCGTGTTCGTGAACCCAGACGCCACCGATCACAACCTGCTTTTCGTTCGACCGGGAGCACTGGAAGAGGTCGGCCTGGCGGCCAACCAGATGGCCAAGGATCCCCGCAATGCCAATTCGGACTTCATTCCGTCGGAGAAGCGTCAGCTGATTATCGAGGCCGCACCGATGATCGGGCCCAATCGCAAGGAACAGGTGCACGTACTGCGATTCCAGGCACCGACCGAGGCGGGAATCTACCCCTATGTCTGCACGTTTCCCGGTCACTGGGTGATCATGAAAGGACTGATGGTCGTCGCGGACGATCTCGGTGATGTCGAGGCAATGCTGGCCGCGGCCAAGCCCAAAATCGTCAAGGAATGGAAACTGGCCGATCTTACCGACGTGAAGCTCCGCAGCGACGAACGCGCGATCATGCGGGGCATGCAGGCCTACGCCAAGGCCCGCTGCAACCAGTGCCACCTGCACTCCGGTCACGGGGTCAATCTCGGCCCGGACCTGACCAAGATCGGAGAGCGGTTCAAGGGGCAGAAGTTGTTGCGTCAGATCCTGGAGCCCTCGCACGAAATCAACAAGAAGTACCAGACATGGCAGTTCATCACCGCCGAGGGAAAAGTCGTGACCGGGGTCGTGCACAAGGAGGATGCCAAGTCAATTCGGGTGATTCCCAATCTGCTCACACCCCAGGTCGTGACCACCCTGTCACCGGCCGACATTGAACTTCGCAGGGCATCGAACATTTCCTCGATGCCGGCGGGACTGGCCAACATGTTGACCAGGGAGGAGATCGGGAACCTCGTCGCATTTCTCCAGAGCGGCGGATACAAGCTTCCCGATCACCTCAAGCACAAGCACCCCCGCAAGCACCAGAAACATGACAACAAGAAGTGAAGATCTCATGAAACCGATTGCCGGTTCGTTGTGGCTGCTGGTGATGGCCTGCCTGGTGCCATCGTTGGAGGCTGCTCGGCCGAACATCCTGTTCATCATGTCCGACGACCATTGCGCCCAGGCAATCGGTGCCTACGGGGGCCGTCTGGCGAAGTTGAATCTCACGCCGACGATCGATCGTCTTGCAAGAGAGGGCATGCTGTTCGAGAACGCGTTCTGCTCCAATTCGATATGCACTCCCAGCCGTGCCACCATTCTTACCGGCCAGTACGCACACAGAAACGGGGTCTATGACCTTCGTGGTCGGCTCGCCTCGCAGCAGCAATTGCTGCCCAGGGAAATGAAGAAGTCCGGATACCACACGGCGATGATCGGCAAGTGGCATCTGAAACGAGAACCTGCCGCGTTCGACTACTACTGTGTCCTTCCGGGACAGGGAAAGTACTTTGATCCGGTGTTTCGTACACGCGGCGAAAAAAAATGGCCCAACAACACACGGCAGGCCAGGGGCAAGCACTCGACCGATGCGATCACCGACATCACGCTGGAATGGCTGCGGGCGGGTTGGAATCGGGAGAAGCCCTTCTTTCTGATGCACCATTACAAGGCACCACACGATTTCTTCCAGTACGCGCCGCGGTATGAAGACTATCTCGCTGACGTGGAGATTCCCGAGCCGAAGAACCTGTGGAAACAACCGGGGTTTGGGTCGATTGCTACCCGCGGGGCCAACGACGAATTGCTTCCACATATCGGTACGTCGATCGGGCGACGCAACCCGAGGCGAAACTACGTGAAGCACTACCGGGTCGATCCCAGGCTGGCCGACGATGCGGCCAAGCGAATCGCCTACAACACCTACCTGAAACACTACCTGCGGTGCGTCAAGGGCATCGACGACAACCTGGCCCGGCTGTTTGCCTACCTCGACAAGACCGGCCAGATGGACAACACGCTTGTCATCTATACTGGCGACCAGGGATTCATGCTCGGCGAGCACGACTACATGGATAAGCGTTGGATGTACGACGAGTCGATGCGGATGCCGTTCCTGGTCCGCTATCCGAAGAAAATTCCGGCCGGGACGCGATCGGACGCGATCATCGAAAACGTCGACTACGGACCGACGATGCTGGATTTTTCTGGGGCCAAGGTGCCGGCCGCGATGCAGGGACGCAGTTTTCGCGAGATCTGTGAAACTGGCCGGGAGCCGAAGGGCTGGAAGCAGGAAGCCTATTACCGCTACTGGATGCACATGGCCCACCACGACAATCCCGGCCACCTTGGCATTCGCACCAAGCGGTACAAGCTCGTCTTCTTTTACGGATGCGACTACCAGGGAAAACAACGCACACCACCGGGCTGGGAACTCTACGACCTGAAGAAGGACGCTGCCGAGGTGGTCAACCAGTACGACAATCCCCGCTATGCAGACGTCATCAGCGACTTGAAGACACGGCTCGACAGGCTGCGGACACGGGTCGGTGATACCGGCAAGGATTTTCCCGCCGTGGAGGCTGTCGTCGACGAGTTCTGGGACTACGATGCGGTTGACCGGGCCAGGGCTGTCGAGATCTCTCATCAATTCCTGAAGATCCGAAAAATGAAGGGGCCGACGAAGGCACCGAAAAAGAAACGAAAAGCGAAAAAACAGAACTGACCTGTTTGTTCTCGTAAGCTGCGATAGACAGGCAACAGAAGCGATGTTGAAAGAATTTGGGATGGTGAAACACATCGAGTCGAGTCGTCACCCGGGCGGGCAATTGCCTATCGTCCTGGTGATGTTGCTGGGAATCGTGGCCCGAGGAATGGCCGACGAGAAACGCGTCGTGGAGAAGCCCGACCGCGAGTCGTCGGTCGATCTTGCCGAACGCCACTTCGCCGTCCGTGTGTTGCCGCTGTTGAAGCGAAAGTGTCTGGGTTGCCACGGCGGAGAGTCGAAAACCCTCCGCGGCAATTTCGATGTTCGCAGCCGTGTTGCTCTTCTCCGGGGAGGTGAATCGAAAACGGCCGCCCTGGTTCCCGGCAAGCCCGAAAAAAGTCCACTGCTGTCGGCGATTCGCTGGGACGGACTCGAGATGCCGCCGAAGAAAAATGACCGCCTGTCTGCCGAGCAGGTCAAGTGGGTCCGTGACTGGATCCAGGCCGGCGCCCCCTGGCCCGACGAGAAGACAATTGCCAGGTACCGCGAGCAGGAGTACGGTGCGGTTCGAACCGCGGAGGGGATCCTGATTTCCACCAGCGGTGGCCTGAGCGACGAATGGACGTACCGCCGCTACAAGCCCGAGAACACCTGGGCATTCCAGCCGATCTCGAAGCCGGTTGTTCCCGACAGCGCGCCACATCCGATTGATGCTTTTATTCGTGCCAGGCTCAGTGCCGCAGCGATCACACCGGCCAATCTCGCCGATCCGCTCACGCTGATCCGACGGGCGAGTTACGACCTGACAGGGTTGCCGCCCACTCCCGGCCAGGTGGATGCGTTCAGTGCCGCCTGGGAAACCGGGCCGGAGATGGCCTGGAGCCGTTTGATCGATCGGTTGCTTGCCAGCCCGCAATACGGAGAACGCTGGGGCCAGCACTGGCTGGATGTGGCCCGCTATGCCGACAGCAGCGGGTACTCCAACGACTGGGAGCGATCCAACGCATGGCGGTACCGCGATTACGTGATCCGTTCCTTCAACAACGACAAGCCTTACGACCAGTTCATCGTTGAGCAACTGGCCGGTGACGAGTGGAAGCCAAATGATGCGGAGATGCGGGTGGCCGTCGGCTTCCTGAGGATGGGGCCCTGGGAGCACACGGGAATGAGTCCCAACAAGGTGAGTCGGCAGATCTTTCTCGACGACATGGTCAACAGTATTGGTCAGACATTTCTGTCGACTGCGCTGCGATGCTGCCGGTGTCACGACCACAAGTTCGATCCGATTCCGACCCGAGATTACTACCGGTTCTATGCCGCGTTGGCGACGACACAACCGGCCGAGCGACCGGTCGCATTTCTTTCGTCGGAGAAGACGTCCGATTTCCGAGAGAACCGCAAGCATGTCGAGGCGTTGCTGCAGTTCGCGACTGACCAGTTGGCCATCTTGACCGGCAAACGCGAGGCGGCGGCTCGCAAGTGGTATGCCGAACGAGGCCGCGAGAATGAGTACGTTCCCTTCAATCGGCGGCGAAAAATTCGAGACAAGGAAAAGCCCAAGCGGTTTGTCGGGCTGACGACGGCCGAGCAGGGCATGCTGAAGATCCGCGAGCAGGATGTCCGGATCTGGAAGAGGCGTCTCGAACGGTTCCTGCCGATGGTCCAGGGCGTTTACTCGGGTGGAGATCTTTACCAGCAATCGGTCAGTCTGCGACTGCCGGACCCGAAGAAGAAGTGGGAGATCACGCGCAGTCAGAAGTTGCCGGAGTCGACGATCTACGCCGTTGGTAGCGTGTTCGCCTCGACGGAATCGGTGACACCCGGGGTGCTAAGTGGCCTGCAACTGGCGGTTGCTTCCGCCAGCAAGGAGGACCCCTACGCGCTGCCTCGTGGAATTGACGGCCGTCGACTCGCGCTGGCCCGCTGGATTGCTGATCCGAAAAACCCCCTGACAACCCGCTCGATCGTCAATCGGATCTGGCAGCATCACTTTGGCCGGGGGCTGGCGGGCAATCCCAACAACCTGGGTATGACCGGCGGGAAACCGACCCACCCGAAACTGCTCGACTGGCTGTCGGCCGAACTGGTGGACCGCGGCTGGTCGTTGAAGTCCATGCACCGGTTGCTGATGACCTCTCGGACTTACCAGCAGGCGAGTCGACACGAGGCAATCGAGGCGATCCGCAAGCAGGATCCCGACAACGACCTCCTGGCCAGTTTCCGGCCCCGGCGATTGACTGCCGAGGAACTCCGCGATGCGATGCTTGCGGTTTCCGGTGAATTGAACCTCGACGGGGGTGGGCTGCCGATCAGTCCGGAGATCAACATGGAAGTGGCATTGGCACCACGAATGCTGCAGTCCTCGCTTGCCCCGGCCTGGCAACCGTCGCGAACTCCCCGCGAACGCAACCGGCGTTCGATTTACGTCTACCGTCTTCGTGGGCTGGCCGATCCATTCCTGGAGGTCTTCAACAAGCCCGGGGCCAATGTGTCCTGCGAACGTCGCGACGCGCCCAGCGTCACACCACAGGTCTTTTCGCTGATGAACAGTGACGTGGTCACCAGCCGGTCGATCGCAATGGCGGTTCGCCTGGAAAGGGAGAGGCCGTCGACAGCCAAGCGAATCCGACGTGGATTCCGACTGGCACTTGGGGAAACACCCGGGCCGCAGATGATGCAAAGACTGCTGCAGCACTACGAGGCCATGGTTGTCTATCACCGTGCCCACCAGCCGCGGCCGCCGGGCTATCCGACGCGGGTCACGCGGTCGGTGGTCGAGGAACTCTCGGGCGACCCGTTCGAGTACCAGGAGTTGCTCGACATCTACCAGGATTACGTTCCCGATCGTCAGGCGTCTGACGTGGGTGCCGAGACAAGAGCACTGGCCGACATCTGTTTGCTGTTGTTCAACTCCAACGCGTTCATCTACCTGTACTAGTCAAGTGATTCGAGAAGCAGCAATGGACCAGTTTCCTGATCTTGATCGACGCCAGGCCCTGTTCGGCCTGGGAGCGTCGCTGGGGCCGGTGGCTCTGGCCGGCTTGCTGGCCGAAGAAAAAAAACGCGGGCCATTGGCTCCCCGGCCTCCACACCACCAGCCGAAGGCCAAGGCGTGCATCATGTTGTTCATGGAGGGGGCCCCGAGCCAGATCGACACGTTTGACCCCAAGCCTCGTCTTGGCGAACTGCACATGAAGAAGTTCGTCAACAACAGCGAGAAGATCTCGGGGATGACCAACGGCAACCGGTTTTACGTTCAAAGTCCTTTCAAGTTTCGTCGTAACGGACGAGCGGGCATCCCGATGAACGAGCATTTCGTCCATATGGCCGCAGCCGAGGTGGCTGACGAGATGTGTGTTTTTCGTGGTTGCCAGGCCGACTCGGTCAATCACCCGACCGCCCTGTTTCACATGAATACCGGAAGCCGGTTTCGTGGAGACCCGGCGATTGGTGCCTGGTTGAACTACGGGCTGGGGTCGGAAAACCAGGACCTGCCTGGCTACGTGGTGATGACCGAACTGGCCGCGCCCCAGGGCGGCAGCGGAAACTGGTCCAACGGTTTCCTGCCGGCCAACTACCGGGCGACGCAATTGCGATCGACCGGGTCGCCGATTCTCGATCTGTCTCCACCGGCCTGGAAGACCCGTTCTCACCAGCGAGCCAATCTCGACATCCTGCAGCAACTCAACCAGGAGCACCAGCAACGGAATCCGCAACACCGGGAATTGGTCGCCCGGATGGAAAACTACGAACTCGCGTTTCGCATGCAGGCGCAAGTGCCGGAGATCATCAACCTGAAGGACGAGCCCCGCCACATCCAGGAAATGTACGGGCTGGGCGACCCGGTGACAGAGTCTTTCGGCAGACGCTGCCTGTTGGCCCGTCGGCTTATCGAAAAGGGTGTTCGTTGTGTCCAGATCTTCTCGGGGGGATGGGATTCGCACGATTACATCGCCCGGGCCCATGCTCAACGAATCCGTTCGGTCGACAAACCCATCGCGGCGTTGATCCGGGACCTGAAAGCCCGGGACCTGTTGGACGAAACACTGGTTGTTTGGACCGGCGAGTTCGGTCGTACGCCGGACAACAATATTCGCGGGGGCGAGGCCGCAATCGGTCGTGATCACAACGCCGACGCCATGGCCATGTTTTTTGCCGGAGGCGGAATCAAACGCGGGGCGGTTGTCGGTGCCACCGACGACATCGGGGCCAAGGCGGTCGAGGTCGTTCATCCGATTCGCGACGTCCACGTGACGATGCTGCACCTGCTGGGCCTGGATGACAACAAGTTGACCTATTTTCACGGCGGTCGCTTCAAGCAGTTGTCGCAGTTCGGCGGCGAGGTGATCCAGGACCTGATCGCCTGAACGTGGTTGCACCTGGAAAAGGGCTCCGGCGTCACCGACTGCATGGAGATCCGCGAGAACTGCTTCGAGTACGATGTGCAGTTCAAGCCCGCGTCGCTGGAGAAACTGCTGGGAAAGACCGTGAGCTTTATGTCGTGGTGCAGACCGCCGACCTGTACGGGTTTCACTTCAAATAGAAGCAGCGGCGCCGCCGTCGGGTTTGGACCGCTGGCGGCGGTCTGCCCGGCGTTTGGCGCGATGGTGTTCGGCCCGCCGCTTGGAAAGCAATAGCCGGACATCGTATTTCTTGAAACCGACGTGCTCTCCCAGTTCCAGCAGCAGCTCTTCCTCGCCGGCTGCAACCATCTCGTCGCCGACGGCCATGTCGGCCACCAGGGTCAACCAGTTGTGTGCGGTCTCTCGGTTCGCGGGGACGGGCATCTCGAGTTCCCCTCGAGTCGCCATCGTCATCATCGACTGAAGTTCCTTGCGAGCCAGACCCTGCCGATCGGCAAAGTGGTTGAGCGCGTGTTGTTCCTGCTCGCTGATCGTTCGATCGGCAATGACAACCTGGACCAGCCAGGCCAGTGCCTCGGAGGAACTGGGGACGTTGGGCGCGGTGCTGGATGCACTTGTGACCGCTGTTGTGGGTTGCAGTCGTTTGATCCAGTCCCGGGCCGAAGGGGAATAGACCGGGTGCAATTCGTGCAGTACCCAGTCCTGTTGACCGTCATTGAGGACTTCGTGGCAGTAGGAACAGTTGTCGGAGGTGACATCTGATTCCGGGGCACCGCAGGCGGGACAGTGCGCCGAGGTGAGAATCCGTTCCAGCCGCGAGGTCACGCCCTTTTTCCGCATCAGCACAAACAGGGTGCGTAATCGTTTCCAGTTGTCGAGGTCGGTCAGGGTTCCGTCGGCCGAGATGCGGTGTTGGTTGCCGGACCAGCGGATTTCCAGCAGCAGGTAATCGGCCCTGTCCTGGGAGACGACTCCCATGCAGTCGACCGACCCGACCGAACAATCGTGCCAGAACGTCCGGCCCTTCTCCAAAGTCGTCTGGCGAAGTTCGTCGACGTAGGTGCTGCAGAACTCGTCGGTAGCCATCTTCCGCAGGTGATCAATCGAGCCGCTGCGGTCGGCCATGGCTTTCCGCCAGAAGACGACCGAGCCCCGATCCTCGGCATGCTGGACCGTGAAACCGGCGTCGTGACTGGCACGATATCCTGCCATCAGGTCCGTGGTGTCGTGCGGCCGCCATTCGGCCGACTGCGTGATTTCGGCCAGGACCCAGTCGTGTTCGCCACCGCGCAGCACCGCCTGGCAGGATCCGCACTGTCCGACCTGATTGAGTGCCAATTCGGCGGCACAGTTCGGGCAATTGCCCTCGATCAGGCCCATGCTATCGGGCCGGGAGATCACACCGCGGCGACGCAGGAACGACCAGAATTCGACAAACGGCTCGGCGCCGGATTTTCCAGAGATCGGTTTGCCCGTTTCCAGCGACACGCGGTAGTCGACGGCGGTACAGGGGATGCACACGTCGACCGTTTCGAAATGGTCGGTCATCTTCAGCGACGCCAGTTGCATCCGGTCCCGGTGGACAACGATCTCGGGCATATGATCACGATAACCGGCGTGTATTTGTTCCTGGATCTGCAACGAGAAGCGTTCCAGGATGCTGTCGGAGACGTAGGACTGGACAGGTCGAAGATCCTGTGCGGACCAGGCTCCCTGGATCTGCAGAAACGCCTTTTCGACGCGGAGGGCGAATCCAGGAAAGTCGAAGTTGGAGTCGTGCTGTTGTAGTTTGGCGATATTCTTGCGGTGATCTCCGTGACTGGGCCTGTAAGAGGCCTCGAGGTGACGCGGTTTCTGTTTCGATGCGAGGTAGACTCGCAAGCATGAGACGACACCGAAAATCAACAAGAAGACAACAAGAGCGACAGGATCGACGTCGCCACCGCCACTGAAGCCACCACCACCGCCGCTGAAGCCACCACCACCGCCGCTGAAGCCACCACCACCGCCACCGCTGTAACCGCCACCGCCACCGGCGCGGCCCCAGGCGTTGACTGCCCACACGGCCTGGAGTCCCAGCACGGAAAGGGCGGGCAGTACGGCCCGGAATCGGGGAATTGAGGATCTAGGACACATCGACGGGAACTCTCTGGATGGCGAATGCAACCAGCAGGGCAATCGACAGCGTGACAGCGGCATCGACAAGACTGACCGCCATGTTGCCGTGCATGTCCACTTCCTCCTCGGATGACTGGCCGAGGAGCGTCAGTTGTCGGCCGAACGGATAAAGGATCACAAACGTCAGCAGACCTCCCAGCGCCAGCAGCAGGGTCTGCGGGCCATGGAGTTTCAGGTCGATCATCGGGGCTCGGACCAGGGCACCACGGAGCACCAGTCCGAGGGCGGCCAGGTAGGTCCCAAATCGCAGCCCGGCGGCGGCATTGTCATCGAACTGGATCAACTGATGGATGTCGAAGTCTGCCAGACGACGATACAGCAACGCTCCGACGACAAGGATGATTTGGCCGATAACCCACAGCAGGATGGTGTCGCGGAGCGCGAGAAACAGCCCGCTGCTGTAGCCGGTCAATGCCCCGTTGAGGATCAGTCCTCCCGCCAGACAGGAGCCGCCGACACAGAATGCGGCACCACGGTTGTGGTCTTCGGAGATTTCCCTGGCGAGGCTGAAGCCGAACAGGATCAGGCGGTCGTTGATCGAGATGCTCAAACGCAACAGGGCGATCAGTAACAGGCCTTCACAGAGCATGTTCCCCAACGCCGGCAGCAGCGGTTCGGCCTGGCGGCCAAAGAGTGTGCCGGCCAGGGCAATCGCCGTACCAGCCAAAAACCCCCCCAGGTAGATCCCGTAGGCGGAATTGGTGTGATCAATCAACTCGGCGGACGGATCCAGTGCGGTCGTTCGTGTGAAGACCAGTCGTGCAAGCAGCAGCAGGGACACCCCGAGCAGGCACAGCACCAGACCGTGGAACAGGTGAACGAAAACTAGTGGTGAACTGGCGATCAACATGTTTGGCTGAACGTCTCTTCCAGGTCGAATCGGTCGAGCGGGATGCCCTGTGACGGGCTGTGTTTTATCGGCTGGTTGTTGGGGACGAAACCAGACCGGCACTGTTGATTGTGCGGACTCCGTAGGCGGGCAGTCTACCGGTGGTGACTGTTTTGTCCAGAAATCGCATGGCGGCCAGCGGGGCCTGGGGAGTGTCGTGGTAGGTCATTCCCTGGAAAAGCGGGCGACCGTACGGGTTGCGGGGTTTTTCGGGCGACTGTCCGATCCGTTTTCCGTCGCGTTCCACCACGAAGGCTCGGATCCCGCTTTCGAAGTCGGCACGGGCTTGCCAGGTGATGACAACATGCCCGTCACTGTTTCGTTTTGCGATGACCCGTTGTGGGGCCGGAGGAGGTGTTGTGTCAGTGACAGCGCCCGTTCTGATGTATTCGGCCAGTTTCTCGGCCATCCGTTTCTTCCATTTCCCGGCGCCGGCCTTGGCGGAGCCGAGTGCTTGCGCCGGATTACCAGGTGCCGGAAGACGATGTTTCAACCAGAAGTCAAAGAAGGGGATGGCCATGTAACGCGAGTCGCCACACTGGTGAGCGGTTCGAGGGTCCGGGGCAAATTCGAAGAAGGCCGCACCGCGGGCAAGATATTCGGCCTGCATGGCCTTCAGCCCGTCCCAGGCGGTGTGGAAACGGGCGTCCCCTTTCTCTTTCAGCCCGGGATTGCCCATCATCGGAACGCCGAAGGCCGCGGGCGGCAGTCGTGGCGATTTGATCTCCCCCTTTTTCCAGTAGCCAAAGGCCGTGCCGGAGCGGAACCAGATGGCGACAATTCGTTCGGGGTGTCGCGCCTGGACCAGGCTGGCCCAGAAGCCACCCCCGGAATGCCCCCAGAGACACCACGGCACGGTGTCGAGTTCGGCGTGACCGGTGGCCCCGGCGAAGTGAGCGAGTGCCTNNAGAAATCGGTCGTTGGAGCCGTTGCGGGCATCACACCACAGGCGGCAATTGACCGACTTGCGTGGTTCGAACATCGANCCCANCAGNGCNCAGTCCCANTTGCGNGCCAGGGCCTGCCAGTGCAGATCGTCGGCNGCNGTTCGGCCCCCGACCGACGCNCCGACACCGCAACCGTGCTGGTGAACGATGATGCCGCGGAGNGNCTTTACGCCGTGGGGAATCCAGAGATAAAAATCGACACCGATTCGCAGTTGGCCNTTGCCGACCCGTGCCGGGTAGTGGATTTCGTGAATTTCTCCGTCGGTCGAGATCCGCCGACTCGACGAGGGGGCACGCTGTTTCTTGATCAAGGGAATCGCCTGTTCCAGCAACTCGGCCGCCTTTTTCTCGGCCTGTTCGATCGGCAGTCCCTTGCGGACCCCCGGTCGCTTGTGGCCGATGGCCGAAAGATACGAGTCGTGCAGCACGCTGGTCTTCTGCTGGAGGAGTCGCAGTAGTTTCGGATCGGGTTCGGTGATCGAGGGCATTCCCCAGGCCAACAATACGGTTTCACCAAGGATGCGATGGCCCAGCGGGTTGGGGTGAACCCCGTCCGGGGAGAGGGTGTAGGTCGGGTTTTTCTTTCGCTGCTCGGCAAGGTGCCTGGTGATTGGCGTGTGCAGGTCGACAACCATTTCGACCCGGTTCTTTTGCTGCATGATCCACTTGGCGAATCGAGAGATCACGTCCCGATCGTAGTGCTCGTAGATCGCGAAGTACGCGAATTGTTTCGACCCGGCCGGTTTCAGGGCGCCTTTCCTTTTTTTCAACGGAACGGCATCAAACGGTGGTGGTGTCATCAAGACGAGCTTGGCGCCGGTCGCGTGGACTTTCTTGATCAGTCGGTTGACCCCGTCCTTGTAGATCTGGAACCGCTTCTCGGAGAACGGGTGGTAGATGCCATCGTTCATCCCGTAGCAGGCCACAACCAGGTCGGGCTTGATCTTTTTCAACGCCCGTTGCAGTCGTTCGTGGACGTCGGGTCGCGGAAAGGGATGAGCCGGTTCGGATTGCCCCGAACAGGTCTCGCTGGAAAGGCCCACGTTGTATAGGGCGGGCATGGGCGAGACACCCTGCAGTCGGCACTGGGTCTCGATCCATGCGATGAAACCGCCGGCGTGAGTGATCGAATCGCCCAGGAAGAGGACTCGCCTGGCCTTGAGAGGAAAGGTGATGGGCACATCAGCCCGGATCACCCTGGCGGTAGTCGGCGCGGCCAGCAGGCAGGTGGCCAGGAGCAGGGTCGGGCGCAACGGCAAGAGGCGATTCATGGGGCACATTCCAGGTTGTGATTGCCAGGGAAAAGGCGGGTGCGGTGCCATCCTGTCGAAGAGGGGTGCGAGATGACATTGTAGTTGTGGATGTGGCTGACGCCATCGTAAGGGGTGGGCGAGACATGCGAAGCGACCTCTCGATCGAGTATGGTAACGGCCACACGAGTGGGTCCGATTGGTTCAAGGGAAAACACCATGGCATCCGTTGATCGACGTACATTTCTGGCCGGTTCTGCTGCGGCGGGTCTGTCACTGGCAGCCAACTCGTCCCGGTCCGTAACGGCAGCACGCGTGGCCAGGGCAAAGAAGCCCCGGATCAAGATTGGCCAGATTGGCACCGGTCACGCTCACGCTCGCGGCGTGTTCTCTCAACTCAAGCAGGTCACCGATGACTTCGAATTGGTGGGAATCGTCGAGAACGACCCAAAGCGTCGCAAGGCGATTGGTGACGCCTACCAGGGAGTGAAGGTGATCACCGAAGAACAACTGCTCAACACCAAGGGGTTGCAGGCGGTGGTTGTCGAGACCGAAGTGCAGGAACTGTTGCCAACGGCGGGTCGGTGCATTGACGCGGGAATGCACATCCACCTGGACAAACCGGCCGGCGAGAATCTCAAGGACTTCGCGTCATTGCTCGAGAAGGTTGGCAAGAAGAAACGCCACCTGCAGATGGGCTACATCTACCGTTATCACACGGCCTTCCAGTGGTGCTACCAGGCGGTTGCCGAGGGATTGCTTGGCGACGTGTTCGAGCTTCACGCGGTGATGAGCAAGAAGGTCGGTCCCTCGTCCCGCCAATACCTCTCGCGGTTTTCTGGTGGCTCGATGTTCGAGATCGGTTGCCACGTGATTGACGCGATGATCCGCGTGTTGGGGCCACCAAAAAAGACGACACCGTTTGCCCGCAAGACGCATCCGGATCGGGATCCGCTGGTCGACAATCAGTTGGCGATCTTCGACTATCCCAACGCAATCGCCTCGATCCGTAGTGCGTTGGTCGAGTACCAGGGGGGATCCCGAAGGCAATTCACCGTGTGCGGTGAATTCGGCACCTTCGATTTGCGGCCGCTTGGTGGACACACGTTTCGTTTGGCACTGGAACGGCCGCACAAGAAGTACAAGACCGGGTACCAGGACATCACGGTCGCGAAAGGATCGGGGATCTTCATGAGTGCCTTCCGTGACATGGCCGCCGTGATCCGAGGCGAGAAGGACAACGATTACGGACTCGACCACGAATTGGCCGTGCACGCCACGCTTCTGCGGGCCAGTGGCTACGACATTGACTAGTCGTCGAGGTTCTGGACCAGCCGCAGACCAGGCTGCAGACCAGGCTGCAGACTAGGAGAACAGGTCGGTCAGCGGGTCGGCGTTGTGGACCAACGCGGCCGGTCGACCCTGGCGATCGGCGATGCGGGTCTGTGGGTGGATTCCCATCGCATGAAAGATCGTCGCGGCCATCTGTTCCGGGCTGACCGGCTTGTCGATCGGATAGCCGGCCTGCTTGTCGGAGGTGCCGTAGGTGATGCCACCCCGGATGCCACCACCGGCCAGGATGGCCGGGAAGCAGTAAGTCCAGTGGCTGCGTCCCCAGTTCCCGTACTTCTTGGGGGTTCTGCCCATCTCGCCACAGACGACAACCAGTGTTTCATCGAGCAGGCCGCGGTCCTGCATGTCGGTGAGCAGCGCGGAATAGGCTTGGTCGAATCCCGGGACGAGGTGGTTCTTCAGATCGGCACTGGAACTGTGCGAGTCCCAACTGAGGCCATCGGGGGTATCCCAGGCCACTGTCACAAACCGCGAACCGGCTTCGAGCAAACGTCGCCCCATCAGGACTGACTGGCCGAAAAGATGGCGGCCGTAACGGTCTCGCAATGACGCCGATTCGCGACGAATGTCCAGGGCGGCCTGCATTCGCGGGGACGTGGCCAAGTCGATCGCCCGCTGGCGAACCCTGGCGTACTGGCCAACGACACCGGTGTTGTCGAGCGCTCGTCGCTGTGATTCGAATTGTTCGAGCAGCGAACGGCGACGATCGAGTCGGTCGATGCGGATCTCGTCGTGCGAGAGAATACCGCGGATGCGGAAGTCGAGTTCCGCGTCGGTGCATTCGCGGAAGTAGGGGTTGTCCTTCTTGTCGCGTTTGCGGATGTCGGTGGCCAACGCGTTGTAGGCACTGCCAAGCCAACCCGCGTATTGACCGGGGCGGTCGATTCCTTGCAGGGCACCCAGGCGATTGGGGACGTAGGTGTAATCGGGCATCGTTGTCTGCCGTTGCGGATCACGATGCAACGAGAGGTAGTTGACGACAGACCCCATCGACGGCCATTCGTCCGGGCCGACGGGTGCCTCGCCCGGTCGCGGACCAAATCGGCTTGGATGTGGATGTCCGGTCTGGATGTAATGCACCGAGCCGTGGTCGTTGTAGGGGTGGTTCATCGTGCGAATGACGGCGAACTTGTCCGACACCGCGGCCGTTCGCGAGAGGTGTTCGCAGATGTGAAGGCCAGGCGTGCGTGAGGCGATCGGTCGGAAAGGGCCGCGGATGTCCGTCGGCGCCTCGGGTTTCATGTCGAAGGTTTCCAATTGGCTGGGGCCACCAAAGAGCAACAGAAAAATCACCTGCTTGGCCGAACCATTCCGGAATGGGGCGACGGTTTCTTCAGCAGCCAGTACGCGGGGCAGGCTCACGCCGAAGAGCCCCATTCCACCGGCCTGAATCAACTCGCGGCGACTCCATCCCTGGCAGGCGAGGTTCTGGCAACCCTGGATTGTCAGCATCTGGTCTTCCCCAAACCAAAAGGACGTTCGTTTTCACGGAACGCATTTCGACCGATCTTCCACAGTCTATGTCGGCAGGGATGGCATCTCAACTTCTCTTTCGTGGCTTTGCCCATGCTCTGCTGTGGAATTCCCAGCCGTTGCCCGCGGCGTGAAGCCGGATCCGCGTTCAAGGAGACCGGCAAGACGGTTACAATGGTCGGGCCGACCGGCGTGTCGCCAGGTGACCTCTCAAAGAGAGCCAGGGGCACGACGATGACCCGGTGGCAAGGTGTATCCGACCCGGTTTGACTCGACAGGAACCATATGCACGGTCGCAATCGAATCGCCGTCCTGGTCACTGCGTGTTGCAGTGGCATTTTGACGTTCTCCTCGTTGGCCTTTGCGGCTGACCAGAAACCGCTGACCCTGGAACGTGATATCCGGTCGATCTTTCGGTTCCATTGCTTCGACTGCCATGGAGCCGGCAAGGAGAAAAAAGGCAAACTGGATCTTCGCCTGAGGCGGTTGATGATCGCCGGGGGTGAGAATGGTCCGGCGATTGTTCCCGGTTCATCGGCAAAGAGTTTTCTTTTGAAGCGGCTTCGTGAAGGCACGATGCCCCCCGGCGAAACGCATGTTGGTGCCGAGGAAATCGAGAAGATTGCCCGCTGGATCGACCAGGGCGCCAAGACCGCGCGTCCGGAACCCAAGACGATTGGGGAGGGGGTCGGGATCACGACCGAGGAGCGGGCCTGGTGGTCATTTCAGCCGATCTCGCGGCCGACGGTTCCCGGAACCGTGCCCAGTGGAAGGGTTCGGAACGAGATTGATGCGTTCGTGCTGGCGCGGTTGAAGGAAAAGAAACTCGCGTTTGCCGCCGATGCCGACCGGTTGACACTGGTGCGGCGGGCCTACCTGGACCTGATCGGTCTGCCCCCGACGCACGAGCAGGCCAGGACATTCGTGGAAGACAAGCGGGATGATGCTTATGAGCACCTGGTCGACGGATTGATGGACTCGCCTCACTATGGCGAGCGGTGGGGCCGGCACTGGCTGGACGTGGCCGGGTACGCCGATTCGGAAGGCTACACGAATGACGACCGCGTTCGCCCCTACGCTTACAAGTACCGCGATTACGTGATCCAGGCATTCAACAACGACATGCCCTTCGATCGGTTCATCCAGGAGCAACTGGCCGGCGATGAGATGATCGTCGGCCCGCTGGAAAATCTCGATAGCCAGCAGGTCCAGAAACTTGCCGCGACCGGGTTCTTGCGAATGGCGGCTGACGGGACGGCCGGCAGTCCTGCCGACGCCGCGGTGGCGAAGAACCAGGTCATTGCCGACACGATCAAGATTGTCGGGTCCGCGCTGCTGGGACTCTCGGTTGGTTGTGCGCAGTGCCACGACCACCGTTATGACCCGGTTTCCCAGGTCGACTACTACCGACTGCGGGCGGTCTTTGAGCCGGGTTACAACTGGAAGAAATGGCGATCACCGTCTCAGCGAAGGGTGTCACTTTACACCGACACCGAACGCGCCCGGCGTGCGGAGGTCCAGAAGGAGATCGCGGTCGTCAACAAGGAGAAAAACGCCAAGCAGCAAAAGTACATTCAGGAGGCGCTCGAGAAGGAGTACGCCCGCTATCCCGAGCCGCTGCGTGGCCAGTTGCGGGCGGCCAAGACGACGGCAGCCGGCAAGCGAACTGATGCGCAAAAAGCGTTGATCAAGAAGTACCCCAACCTCAACGTCAACGGCGGCAACCTCTACCAGTACAACTCGAAGCGGGCCGATGAGATCAAGGCCTACGCGCCCCGGATCGCCAAGATCAGCAAGAAGATTCCCGTCGAGGATTTCGTGCGGGCGATGACCGAGATCAAGGGAGAGCGACCCAAGACCGTTCTGTTTTACCGTGGCGATCATCGACAACCCCAGCATGAGGTCGCTCCGGGTGGCCTGATGGTCACCGCACCCGAGGGAGGACAACTGGCCATTGCCGGGGACGATCCGCAACTGGAGAGCAGTGGACGCCGGATCGCCTTTGCTCGCTGGTTGACCAACGGTCGTCATCCGTTGGTCGCCCGCGTGCTGGTCAACCGGGTCTGGCTGCATCATTTCGGTCGTGGGATCGTCGGCACTCCCGATGAATTTGGAAGGCTCGGCATCGCGCCAACGCATCCAAAACTGCTGGACTGGCTTGCCTCACGGTTTGTTCAGAACGGTTGGAGCGTCAAGCAGTTGCACCGGTTGATCATGCAATCAACCACGTATCGCCAGGCCTCGTTGCGGCATGCCGCCGGTGATGCCCAGGACGGGGCCAACGCGTTGTACTGGCACAAGTCGGTGCGACGGTTGGATGCCGAGATTGTCCGTGACCGCATCCTCGCCGTCAGCGGGACGCTTGATCGCAAGATGTTCGGCGATCCCGTCGGTGTCAAGACCGACGACTCCGGACAGATTTCTGTCAGCGGGCCGGATCGTCGCAGCGTCTACATTCAGAATCGCCGGACGCAACCGGTTGCCTTGCTCCAGGTCTTCGATCAACCGGTGATGACGGTCAATTGCAGCAAACGGGAACAGTCGACCGTGGCGCTGCAGTCGCTGCTGATGATGAACAGCGAGTCGGTCCTGCGTTATTCCCGGGCGATGGCCGAACGCGTCAACAAGGAGACCAGTGGCAAGGTTTCGCCGAAGCTTGTCGAAGGACTCGCGGTGGCTTTTGACCTGAAGAGCTACATCCAGAGTTTAGACCCGTGGCGTTTCGGCTACGGGTTTGTCGACAAGTCGGTCGACGGAAAGGTCGCCCCCGTCCAGTTCACCCCGTTTTCGGTTTTCACGAAGGGGCGCTGGGCCAGTGACAAGGAACAGGGGAAGGGGCCGGCCGGATACTCGTTTCTGACGGCTACCGGAGGTCATCCCGAGGGCAAGACGACTCGTGCGATTCGTCGTTTTGTCGTTCCGGCCACGGGCAAGCTCTCGGTGAAGGGATCGCTCAGCCATCCTTCCAAGAACGGTGACGGGGTGGGCCTGACCATCTACAGCAGTCGTCACGGCAACAAGGGGCATTGGACGGCCAGGGCTGGCAGTACCGATTACGCCGTGGAATTCGACGTCCGCAAGGGAGATGTCGTCGACACGATTGTCGACGAGCAGTCGAAAAATACATCGGATTCTTTCGCAAACTCTTTCACGTTGTCCCTGGCCAATCCGGCCAGCGGTACCGTGAAAACCTGGAAATCCAACGATGGGTTTCACGGTCCGCGCAAGCCCGGTGTGTACAGTGTGAAAGCACCAATTGCCCAACAACTGGTTTATGCCTGGCAACTTGCCTACGTGCGGCAACCAAGTCGCGAGGAAGCACAGTTGGCCGTGGAGTACTTCAAGGGGCAACTGGCATTGTTGGCCGAGCAGGGGAACGAGAATCCACTGCGGCAGGCGATGACCAACTTTTGCCAGGCGCTGATCAGTTCTAACGAATTCTTGTATTCAGACTGAGGATGCGAGAGATATGACCGAGTCCACAACTGACAACCAGCCCGAACCATCAATCCAGACCCGCCGCGAGTTTCTGTCGCAGCACGCTCTGGGATTGGGCAGCGTGGCCCTGGCGACGCTGTTGAAGCAGGACAACCTGCTGGCCACGCCGGTCGATATCCCCCGGGGCCAGCAACGGTATGACCTGTTGCCGAAACAGCCGCACATCGCCCCGAAGGCGAAGTCGATGATCTCGCTGTTCATGCACGGCGGTCCGGCCCACATGGACTTGACCGATCCGAAGCCGGAACTCGAGAGGCTCAACGGAAAGACCTACCAGGGAGATATCTCCTACAGCTTCATCAAGCGGGCCAGCAAGCGGTTGTTGGGGTCCCGCTGGCGTTTTCGGCCCCACGGGGAGTGCGGAACACAACTCTCGGAATTGCTGCCCAATATTTCGGAAGTCGTCGATGACATCTGCCTGATCCGGTCGATGCACACCGGCTACAACGGCCACGAGGTCTCGATCCGCTACATGCATTCGGGTATTCCGGCCGTCACGGGTCGTCCGACACTGGGATCGTGGCTGTTGTACGGCCTGGGTTCGGACACGGAAAACCTGCCGGCCTACATGGTGATGACGGATCCGGGCGGGCATCCGGTGGATGGAATCCACAACTGGTCCAACGGCTGGATGCCGACCCTTTTCCAGGGAACCGTTCTCCGTCCCAAGGAACCCAGGATCCTCAACCTCGATGCGCCTCCCGTCCTTCGCGGCAAGGTCCAGGAACACAACCTCAAGTTCCTGGCCAAGCTCAACAAGCGGCACGCCGCCAAGCACCCGGGTGAAAATGACCTGGACGCGCGTATCGCCACTTACGAACTGGCGGCCCGGATGCAGACGTCCGCCAAGGAAGCACTGGATATTTCCCAGGAAACCAGGGCGACACACCAGATGTACGGCCTGGACGATCCCAAGACCCGCGAATATGGCACGCGGTGCCTGATCGCCAGGCGGTTGGTCGAACGGGGAGTGCGGTTCGTGCAGTTGTTCCTCAATGGCCAGCCCTGGGACAACCACAACAACATCAAGGCGTCGCTGCCGGCAGCGTGCGGGCGGACCGACAAGCCGGCGGCGGCATTGGTCAAGGATCTCAAACGCAGCGGGCTGCTCGAGACGACCATCGTCCACTGGGGCGGAGAGATCGGCAGGTTGCCGGTGACCGAAGGGGATCCGGCCAGTGGTGGCCGCGACCATAACGGCCAGGGATTCAGTACCTGGCTGGCCGGGGGGGGAATCAAGGGAGGCATGACCTACGGCGAAACCGACGAGGTCGGCCACCGGGCCGCCGTCAACAAGGTGACGCCCAATGATTACCAGGCCACGCTGCTGCACCTTTTCGGGATCGACTACCAGAAGCTGTTCTTCTTTCACAACGGCCAGCAACAGCAGCTGACCAATGGTCGTAAGGCCCGGGTTGTTCACGACATTCTGGCCTGACCAGGGGCCGTACCAGGACAAGGCAGGCAGCAATGAGAAGGAATGCCTCCTGGTTCTGGTTGATGATCGTTGTGTGTGCGAGCGGTTTGGATGCACGGGGCGATGACGTTTCGTTGCGGCCACGACAAACCGCGTCAGAAAAGCCGCCCAACGTTTTGTTCATTGCGATAGACGACCTGCGGCCGGAACTGGGGGCATTTGGTGTTTCGTATGCCCCGACGCCGAATCTTGACCGGCTGGCCAGGCAGGGAGTGGCCTTCACCCGTCATTTCGTACAGGTTCCAACCTGTGGCGCCTCGCGCTATGCGTTGTTGACCGGTCGCAGTCCCGCCGAATCCGGGGTCACCCGATCCAACGCAGCGTGTTACCAGGGGAATTCGGCCCTCTCAGCCCAAGAACTGCCTGGGGCTCAGACGCTGCCCGAGTTGTTTCGCCGCAGTGGTTATCGCACGGTTCTGATCGGCAAGATTTCTCACACGCCGGACGGACGAGTGTTTTCCTACAACGGAAAAGGCGACGGGCGTCATGAACTGCCCAATGCGTGGGACGAACTGGCGACGCCTTTTGGATCCTGGAAGCGTGGATGGGGAACATTCTTCGCCTACCGAGGAGGACGCCATCGGGAAGACGGAGGAGGTCATCGCGACCTGATGGAGTTCACTGCCGAAAAGGACGAGGATCTGCCCGATGGCCTGATGGCCCAGACGGCGATCAGGACGCTCGAGAAATTCCGGGACACCGGGCGGCCCTTCTTCATGGGGCTGGGGTTCTTCAAACCCCACTTGCCGTTTGTTGCGACCCGTCGCGACTGGGAGGCCATGGCCGATGTTGCGGTTCCGACGCCACGGCATCCGGACCCGGTCAAGTCTCCCAACTGGCATGCCAGCGGCGAATTCTACAAGTACAAGGCGGCGTTCAAGAAGACGCGACCATTGGCCGAAAAGGACAGCCTGGCGGCCCGGCGGGCCTACCTGGCCTGCGTGCGGTTCACCGACCGCCAGGTGGGGAAGGTGCTCGACGCACTGGAACGCCTCGACCTGGCTCGTGACACGATCGTGGTGGTCTGGGGCGATCATGGCTGGTTTTTGGGCGAGGTTGCTCTCTGGGGAAAACACACGGTGTTTGAGAGAGCATTGCGCAGCCCACTGATAATTCGGGCGCCGGGACGCATCAAGCGGGCCGGGCGACGCAGCGAAGCAATCGTGGAAACGCTCGATATTTATCCGACGTTGATCGACCTCTGCCGACCGTCTTTCCGGAAGACCCGTTATCGGCTCGACGGAAAGAGCCTGGGGCCGATTCTCAGGGACCAGGCCCGGTCGGTTCGGGTGGCGGCCACCAGTTACTGGGGCCGTGCAATCAGCCTGCGGACAAAGACTCATCGCCTGATCGCCAGGACCGGTCCCAAGGGCCTGTCCCGGGTGGAACTTTATGACCTTGGTGATGGACCCGACCCGGTTTCCAACGTGGCCAAAAGCCAGCCGGATGTCACCAGGGATCTGTTGAAACTGCTTCGCTGACGATCGGGGGTCAGGACGATGCCACCGCATGGCGAGGACGGGCGAGGATGTCCTCGACGACCTTGCCGCCCAGGTTGGTCAGCCGCACGTTGAGGCCACGATGGTTGATCGACAACGTTTCGTGGTCGAGTCCAAACAGGTGAAGCAGCGTGGCCTGGAAATCGTTGACGTGGACAGGGTTTTCGGCCGGGGCCCAGCCCAGCTCGTCGGTCTTGCCGTAAACAGTTCCGCCCTTCACTCCGCCGCCGGCCATCCAGACACTGAAGGCATACGGGTGGTGATCGCGTCCGTCGTTGCCCTGCCCCAGGGGCGTGCGGCCGAATTCGCTGGCCCAGACCACCAGTGTCTCGTCGAGCAGGCCCCGTTGCTTGAGGTCCTTGAGTAATGCGGCGATCGGCCGGTCGGCCATTTCGCAGTTCCAGGCCAGGTCGTGTTTCAGGCGGCTGTGCTGGTCCCAGGACGCGTGCACGATATTCACGAAACGTACGCCCCGTTCGACCAGTCGCCGGGCCAGCAGGCAGTTGGTCGAAAAGCGGTGGTAGGTGTCGCCGATCTGCATCGACGCGGTCGGTCGCGGGGAAACACGGCCAACACCGTAGGCGTCGAGTGTCTGGCGGGTTTCTGTCGAGAGGTCGGTCAACTCCGGTGCCGCCGTTTGCATGCGGAAGGCCAGTTCGTACTGGGCAATGCGACTGATGATTTCCGGATCGCGGATCTGACGATGTCTCAAGTCGTTGAGTTGCCGAATCGCGTTAAGAGTTCGCCGCTGATTTCCGGAACCAATACCATCGGGATTGGAGAGATAAAGGACCGGGTCGCCACGGTCGCGGAAGGGGACACCCTGGTAGGTCGAGGGCAGAAAACCACTGGACCAGTTGGTCGATCCGCCACTGGCACCTCGCCCGGCCGTCAGCACCACGTAACCGGGCAGGTTGTTCGATTCGCTGCCGAGACCATAGACGAGCCATGATCCAATCGTGGGTCGGCCCATGGCGGCCTTGCCGCAACTGAGGAGCAACTGCCCGGGATGGTGATTGAATTGTTCGCCGTGAACGGTACGGATCAACGCGATGTCGTCAGCGCAGTCCCCGATGCGACCGATCATGTCAGAGTACTCGATCCCACACTCGCCACGTTGATGGAACCGGGCCGGGGAACCTTTCAGGACGGCCTTGTCTTTTTTGATGAAGGCAAACTCGGCGGATTTCAGCAGCGAGTCGGGCAGCCGTTTGCCATCCCTGCGGTTGAGAATCGGTTTGGGGTCGAAGAGATCAACATGGCTGGGGCCGCCGGCCATGAAGAAAAAGATGCAGCGCTTGGCCGTGGGGGCAAAGTGTGTGGCCCTGGGCGCCAGTGATCCGGAGGATGCCGCCGGCAGGTCCTGCTGCAGAAGCGAGGCCAGCGCTGCACCACCGAGTCCGCTGGCCGAACTGGCCAGGAAATCACGTCGGGTGGCTCGTTGGTTCGCTGTGGGCAGCGGGTGTTGATGAGGCATGTTGGTCGGCAATCTGCGAGAAAACTATTCCCGGGTGACGAACTCGTCGAGGTTCAGGATGGCCCGGGCCACGGCAATCCAGGCCGCCGTTGTGCCATGGTCGGTGTCGGGTGCCGGGTATTCCCCGATCATGCGAATGGCCTCGGAGGCGTGCTCGCGATACCAGTTGTGTTCGGCGACAAACAGCGATTCAAGAACCCGTGTTTCCTGCCTGGTGAATGGTCGCGAAATGGTCCGTTCACCCACTCTGCGGATGCGTGTCTTGCGGTGGCCCTTGGCCAGGGCCAGGTCGCGGCCCAGTGCCTGGGCACACTCGAAGAAGACGGGATCGTTCAACGTCACCAGGGCCTGCAGTGGGGTGTTGGAGCGGGTCCGAGTGGCCTGACAAATGTTGCTTTCCGGGCCGTCAAACATCACCAGACTCGGATAGGGGTTGGTGCGTTTGAAGTGAATGTACATGCCGCGACGGTAGCGCTGAGGCCGATTCGAGACGATCCAGCGGGTCTTGTACTTGTAGGCCAGGTCCCTGGTGGCCGCTGGTGCCTGGGGATGGATGGTTGGCCCGCCGACCTGGTGGTGGATCAGCCCCCCGGCATCAAGGAAAAGGTCCCGGACGATTTCTGCCTCAACCCGGAAACGTGACTGCCGGGCCAGCAGCCGGTTGTCCGGGTCGATCGTCAGGAGCCGTGGCGATTGACGGGACGACTGCCGGTAGGTGGCGGACATGAGGATTGTCTTGACCACGTGTTTGCGATCCCAGCCGGAGTCCATCAACTCGACCGCCAGCCAGTCCAGCAGGCGGGGATGAGTGGGAGGTTGTCCCTGCGATCCAAAGTCGTCGACGGTGCTGACGATCGGGGCTCCGAAGAGATGTTTCCAGAAATGGTTGACCGCCACCCGCGCCGCCAGGGGGTTGTCGCGGCGGACCATCCAGCGGGCCAGGTCGAGCCGGTCCGCGTTCTTCTGACGAGGCTTCAACGCAGGAAACACCGCGGGGGTGGAGGCGGCGACCTGTTCTCCCTTCTGTTTGAAATCACCTCGCAGCAACAAGTGTGTCGCTTGTCGGTTCTTGGGCTTTTCCCGCAGGGTCATGATGTAGGGGCGGGGCAGGTGCCGTTTCTGGACCGAGAGTTGTGCGATGGCCTTGTCGGTGTCGTCGGAGCGAGCGGAGAGTGTTTTCCAGAATGACGAGACGATTTCGCGTTGCCCGGCGGAGAGGTCGGCGGCGGGGCGAGCCAGACTTTCTCGTAGCGGTTTGGCAACATCCAGAGGTTGTAGCTTGCCCGCGACGGCCTTGAGGTCGTTCTTCAGCGAGGCCTGCCAATGCGAAAGGTCCCGGTGCTTCTTCATTGTCGCCAGGGTGGCTTTGCGAGACTTCAGGCGTTTGCTGTGGGCGTCGAAAGTGGCACGGGCCTGCTGGTGGCGGGCCTGGTCGGCAGGAGTGCCCTTGATGTCGATGTCGTGCTCCTCGACGTTATTGAAGAACGAGTAGACCTGGTAGAACTCCTTCAACGTGATCGGGTCATACTTGTGGGAATGGCATTGCACGCAACCAAGCGTGATTCCCAGGACGGACGTCGCTGTTGTGTTGACCCGATCCACCGTCTCGCGATTGCGATAATCTTCACGATTAATGCCCGATTCGTTGTTCTTGATGTTCATTCGATGCAGGCCGGTGGCGATCCGCTGGTCGATCGTGGCCGCAGGCAGCAAGTCGCCGGCGAGTTGCTCGATGATGAATCGATCGTAGGGCTGGTTGCTGTTGATCGAGTTGATGACCCAGTCGCGATATCGCCAGGCATTGGGCCGCACGTCGTCGCGTTCGTAGCCGAAGCTGTCGGCATAGCGGGCGAGGTCCAGCCAGTGGCGGCCCCAGCGTTCGCCGAAGTGGTCCGACGTGAGCAACTCATCGACGAGTTTCCCGTAGGCATCTTCGGAGCGGTCCTCGAGAAATCGGTCGATCTGTTTCCTGGAAGGCAACAGCCCGAGCAGGTCGATCGAGAGCCGGCGGATCAGCGTGTGTCGCTCGGCTTCAGGTGCCGGTTGCAGGCCGGCTCGCTGCAGGCGGTCAGTAATGAAATGGTCGATCGGGGAGAGGCCGGGATCACCTTTTGTCGGTGTCGCAGGCCGTTTCGGGGCAACGAATGCCCAGTGCCGCGAATAGACGGCGCCTTCGTCGATCCATTTTCGCAGAATGGCGATTTCCTGTTTGCTGAGAGCGGGAGCCTCCAGCGGCATCCGCAGTTCCTTGTCGGTCGAGAGCACACGGAGCAACAGGTGACTGGCGGCTGACTGGCCCGGAACGATTGCTCTGTTGCCCGAGTCGGCGTTGGCCGTGGCGGCGGTGCGGGTGTGCAATGCCAGGCCGGCCTTCTGGTCGGACGGGCCGTGACAAACGAAACACCGCCTTGCCAGCAGGGGCTGGATGTCCCGGCTGAAGCTGACCTTGCCCGGGGAGTCTTCGCCGAGGGCCGTCAGTGCCAGCGAGATCACGGTGACCAGGCCGGCGACGGAAACGCGCACAAATCGTTGATCGCGAGGCTGCGGGGCCATGTTTGTCTTCGTGGTCGTGCTAGCGGCGTGGTTTCGCCAAGCGGTTCTTGATCAGCCAATCCACAAAGGCGTGTCGCCACTTGTTGATCGGTGTTCCCAGGTCACGGATACCGTAACCGTGTCCTCCTTTATCGCGGATAAACGTAGTGCAGGGTACCCCGGCTTGTCGGCAGGCCTTGGCAAACAGTTCGGTGTTGGTCACGCGGACGGCGCGATCATCGCGTGCGTGAGCCAGAAAACTGGGCGGGGTATGGCGGGTCACATTTTGTTCACTCGAATACCGCAGCAGCTGGCTGGCACTCGGTGAAGGACCAAACAGCAGTTCCTGGTAACGGGGGCCGACGACCGATGTCTTCATCGTGAGCATCGGGTAGGCTCCCGCGAAAAAGTCGGGGCGACAACTCTGTCTTTCGACAGGATCTCGGTTGTCGGCATCCCCGCGATCAAATCGCGTGGCGACGGTGGCCGCCAGAATGCCACCGGCAGAAAAACCCAGAACACCGACGCGTTGAGGGTCGATCTGCCAGCGTTTCGCGTTGTGACGCACCAGTCTCATGGCTCGTCGCACGTCGGCTTCCATCGGAGTCATGCCATAGAAGTGCGACGTCGTCTTGGCGGTGCGGAATTTCAGGACGATGCCGATGACGGCGTGCCGTGACAGGAACCGGGCCACGTCGTTGCCCTCCTTGTCGATCACCACGCGGGTCAGCCCTCCTCCCGGACAGATCACCACCGCGGCCAGTGGCCGCCGGGGTGTTTCCCCGGGCAGGTGCACCGTCAGGGTGGGGCGATGTACGTCGTGGATGCTGCGGTCGATGACCCGTTTTCCGTCGCCTCGCTCGACCACCTTTTCTGTTTCGGTGATGCCCTGAGAACCCGGTGCCACGCCGGGCCAGAGTGGGACCTGGAGTGTTCCGGCGCGAGCGGACGGCGCCGTGGCAATAATTAGCGAGAGAAAAACCAGGTGTTTCATCGGGATCATCATCGTGTCCAGAGGGCGGGATCAATTCAGGTACGACGAGAGACAGGTTGGCGTGGTCTTGGTCTCACGCTCGGTGATTTCAGTCGGCATTGCCGGGTGAGGGGCGATGGCCGGGACGTGTTCGTCAGGGCGAACCAGTGCTCCCGGTGACGGCTGTCCTCGGCCAGCTATTGTATTGCAGCGGTTCCATTTGATTCTTGGCGACATCCGTTGATTTTGGTAGGCAACCCGGCGAGATGTCGTTCAACCTGCCGCTGGTCTGGCGTTCGATCCGCCCGGAATGTCTTGCAGCAAAAAGCAGTCGCGGGCGTTTGTGATGAGGTGGCGGGGGAGCCATAATCCGATTGATCACAAGGGCAGGGAGCAGACGATGTCTGAGAGCCGCCGGAAATTCCTGAAAGAATCCACTCTCTTCACCAGTGCGTTGTTGTTGCCTTCGACGGTGTCTGCAGCCAACGAACGGCTCAATATCGGTGTGATCGGAGTGGCCGGACGGGGTGGCAGCAACCTGGCTGCGATGGCCGGCGAGAACATCGTGGCGCTGTGCGATGTCGACGCGAATCGACTGGGAGCCGCTTCGAAGTCGCACCCGCGTGCCCAAGGTTATGCCGATTACCGGAAACTGCTCGACCGCAAGGACCTGGACGCCGTGGTCGTCTCGACACCGGATCATCATCATGCGCCGGCCACCATCCGGGCCCTGGAACGCGGCCTGCACGTCTACTGCGAAAAACCCCTGACACACACCGTCCGCGAAGCACGCGTGATTGCCCGCGAGGCCGCCAAGCAGAAGGTGGCCACACAGATGGGGACCCAGAATCACGAGCACCCGGGCTACCTGAGATTGGTCGAGTTGCTCGAGACCAGGTCGATCGGTGATGTTCGGGAAGCTCACGTCATCACCGATCGTCCCGGACGCTGGTGGCCCCAGGGCCAGCAGTCGCCGGCCGGGAAAAACAAGGTGCCCGGTCACCTGTCCTGGGACTTGTGGCTGGGGCCGGCCCGACCGCGGGATTTTCATCCGGCCTATGTCCCGTTTCGCTGGCGGGGCTGGTGGGATTTCGGCTGCGGGGCGATCGGCGACATGGCCATCCACCTGATGGACCCGAGCTTCTGGGGCCTGAAACTTGGCGGGAAGGTCCGGGTGACATCGATGGGGCCGCGGCCGCAGCCAGCCAGTGGGCCGACGTGGATGATCACCAAGTTCGAGTTCGGGCAACGTGGCGATCTGCCTCCGGTGGATGTGTTCTGGTACGAAGGCACCGCGCGTCCGGCGGCACCGATTGCCGCGGAACTGCCGATGAACGGTTCGTTGTTTGTCGGTGACAGGGGGCGGATTGCCATCGCCCACGGCGGAGACCCGAAGCTGTTGCCCGAGGAAAAGTTTGCCGACTTTTCCGGGCCCAAGCCCTACCTGCCCAAGTCGCCCGGTCATCACAGGCAGTGGATCAACGCCTGCAAGACCGGTAGCCCGACCGGGAGTCATTTCGGTTATGCCGGGCCGTTTACCGAAATCGTGCTGCTGGGCAACGTGGCCTACCGGGCGGGCCAGACCATCGAGTACGACCCCGAAAAGATGAAGATTACCAACGTGCCCGACGCCAACGCGTTGCTGACCAAGACATACCGCAAGGGGTGGAAGGTCTAGTTGGCCGGAACCCGACGAGATCGATTGCCGAGGAAAAACATGCCTGTTGCTCAGCTGGACATCATCGACTGTCATACGCATTTCTATGACCCCACGCGACCCGAGGGGATTCCCTGGCCGCGGAAGGGGTCGTCGCTTTACCGCCAGGTCCTGCCCAAGCACCTGCGGGCGCTGGACCATGGAAAGCCGGTAACCGGGACGCTGATCATCGAGGCCAGCAACCGGCTGGAAGACAACCAGTGGTTGCTCGACATCGCCGATGCGGATCCCTACGTCGTGGGCGTCGTCGGACATCTCGATCCCGGCCACAAGAACTTTGCGGCTCACGTCAGGCGGTTCGCTCAGCACAGGTTGTTCCGCGGGATTCGCGTGGGCGAGGGGCTGGTGGCCGGGATGCTCAAGGCCGGTCGCGCGGAGACGCTGGACTTACTGGCCCGCTACGACCTGGCACTCGACGTCAACGGGGGGCCGACGATGCCCGCCGTGGTGGCCCGGTTGGCCAAGGTCCTGCCGTTGCTGCGGATCGTGATCAATCACCTCGGCAACGTGAAGCTCGACCGAAATCCTCCGTCAAAGGACTGGGTGGCGAACATGCAGGCGGCCGCCGCCCAGCCCAACGTGTTTTGCAAGGTCTCGGCGTTGGTCCAGGGAGCGACACGCGAGGGCGGCAAGGCACCGACGGATGCCGCCTTCTATCGGCCATACCTGGATGTGGTCTGGAAGGCGTTCGGTGATGACCGGCTGATCTATGGCAGCGACTGGCCGGTGTCGGAAGGGGCGGCGACCTACAAACAACAGCAGAAGGTCGTGCTGGATTACGTCTCGGCCCGGGGTGAGGCGGCCTTGCGGGGGTTTTTCTCGTTGAATGCCAGAAAAGCCTACAAATGGGTCGAACGCGAGGGGCGTTTGAAGACGTGATCCCACCAGGAACCGGTGGCTACGACTCTCTGGGGCTAGGGCTTGCCGGCGACCGAGAGGGTCTTGTCCAGAAACCTGGTCAACGTGGGAACCAATGACGGTTCCAGCGGGAGTTTGGGGTTGGAGTAGGACGGCAATTGCTCGGCGTCGGTGGCGATGTGACGTAGCACGTGGTTCATGTCGTTGACCACGGCCAGTTCTGCCGAGGGCAGGGCCGTTTTCAGTGCCCGCGCTGCGGACACCTCGACCTGGATGTCCCGTGTTCCCTGGACGATCAGAATGGGAACTTTCAAGGTGGCGATGATCCTGGCAGGGTTGTGTTTCATCCAGGAAATCAGGAAGTCCTGGACCGACCGGCGAAACAGCGACTGGAGCAGGGCGGGCACCTCCTCGACGGTCTGGCCGGCCGCCAGCTTGTCGATGATGGCCGTCGACTGGTCCTTCAGTTTGGGCTGGGCAGCCAGGTTTCTGGCGAGTTGCGTGCGGATCACCTTGTCGATCGAGCGGGCGGGGCCGGCAATCGAAACGATGGCGTCGAGGGGGACACGTTGGGCTGTCAGCATCGCGACCAACGATCCCTGGCTGTGTCCGATGATGCCAATCCGAGAGAACCGCTTGTCCTTGCGGAGCAGCGAGATCCAGCCGATTGCATCCTCGACCATCACCTGGAAGCGAAAGTCCTTCTCACCCTCGGCGGCAAACATGCTCTTGCCACTGCCTCGCTTGTCGAACCTCAGTACGGCAATTCCCTTTCTGGCCAGGGCGGTTCCCAGTTTTCTGAGGTAATCGGACTTGAGAGCGGGCTGGTTGCCGTGGCGGTCGTTGGGGCCCGAACCGGAGATGACCAGCACGGCCGGGAACGGTCCGTCGCCACTGGGCAGATCGATGCTGCCATGCAGCGTCCCAAACTCGGTCTCGAGTTGAACGTCCGGTGGGCCGGTGTCGGAGGAGTTGTCGCCGGGTGATTTCGGGTCGGGTGAAGGTGGAGCGGGCAGGAAAAACAGGCCGGCCACCTGGTGCTCGGCGTCATAGCTCACGCGGAAGATCAGCGACGATTTCTCGAAGGTGCACAGCAGGTCAACGACCTGGTGTGGGCCCACAACTGTCTGCTTGGCCGCCTTCGCTGTGGACTGGTAGTTGCCCGCCTGCAATTGCACCGTCTGCCAGGTGGTCTCGAGTTTGTCGGCGGGCAGTGCCTCTTTGACCTTCTCACCGAACGTGTCGGCCGCCGTGGAAAACTCGCCTGCGACGAGCATTGACAGCAAAGCTCGTGCAGCCGACTGCGGAGTCCAGTCGGTCTGGGCTACGCCCACCTTGTCTTCGACGGACCTTGTTTTCGCCGGCGGTGCGACCGGTTTGGCTTTTGGTTTGGCTGTGGCGGGAGTGGCAACTGTGGGTGTGGTCGGGCTTACCGGTGTTGGTGTGACGGCAGGCCCCTGGTCGGTGCAGCCGGTTGTGACCGGGATCAGGACCAGGCAGGCCAGCAGGCCGGTACCAGCGCAGAAAATACGACGTTTCATGAAAGTGTTACTGGTCCTTGGGCGTGATCGGTGTGCCTTCAGTCGAGTGGTTTGATCGGATAAGCCTGAGACGGCTGATGTTCGCGGGTCATCAGCGTGCGGATGCGGGCTACGATTTCGGGATGGGCAGCAGCGACGTCTCTTGATTCGGAGACGTCTGACTCAAGATCGAACAACTCGATCTTCAATGGTGCCGGATTGTTTCGCCGGAGGATTTTCTGGCGGACTCCCTTCCATCGCCCCATCCACACTGCCTGCTGGCCGCCGTAGCCGGAGAACTCCCGGTAGAGGAATGGCCGCGGACGCTGGTTGTTGCCCAACAGGGTCGGGGCAATGCTGACACCGTCGATTCCCTCGGGCAGCGGTTTGCGGGAACCGATGATGTCGACCAGGGTGGGGACCCAGTCCTCGAGCCCGGTGACCAGGTTGGAGACGCTGCCGGCCTTGACCTGGCCGGGCCAGCGGACGATCAGCGGCACACGAATCCCGCCCTCGTACAGCGATCCCTTGAGACCGCGCAGCGGCCTGACGCTGGCAAAGAAATCGTAGTCGACCTGTTGCTTGAGATGCGTGGTGCCGTTGTCAGAGGTAAAAATGACGATCGTGTTGTTTTCCAGTCCGAGTTGTTTGAGCAGTTCGAGCACGCGACCGACGTAACGGTCCATCCGCGTGATCATCGCGGCGTAGGCGGCCCGGGGGGTGAAGTGGGGCGTGTAGCCCCCACCCTGGAGCTTGGTGAAGGGGGGGTCGTTCCATTTCAGGTCGAGGTAGGGTTTCAGTTCCTCGTCGGGGACGTGCAGTGCCACGTGGGGGATGACCGTTGGATAGTAAAGAAAGAAAGGACGGTGCCTGTTCTGGCGGATGAAGGCGAGGGCCTGCTTGTTGATGCGGTCGGGGGCGTAGTCCTGGCCCTTGAACTGTTCGTAGCTGGCCGGATCGGCCGGATCGGCATCCTTGGCCAGCCTGGCGTGTCCGGGGACCGGCGGCTTGTTGTCCAGTGGGATCCGTTTGTCGTCGCTCCAGAGGTAGGACGGGTAATAGCTGTGGGCATGACGCTGGCAGTTGTAGCCGAAGAACCGGTCGAAGCCCTGGTTGAGGGGATCGCCCTCGGAACCGGGAAACCCGAGTCCCCACTTGCCGAAGGCACCGGTCACGTAGCGTTCTTCCTTGAGTAGTTCGGCGAGCGTGATTTCGGTTTCCGGGATTGGTCGTTGTCCCTCGGGCCGAACTTCCCCATTGTTGCGGACATAGGCATGGCCGGGGTGTTTGCCGGTCATCAGCACACAGCGGGAGGGGGCACACACGGCGTTGCCGGCGTAGTTCCGTGTGAATCGCATGCCCTGCCGGGCCAGGCGGTCCAGATTCGGGGTGCGGATCTTCTTTTGTCCGTACGACCCCAGTTCGCCATAGCCGAGGTCATCGGCCATGATCAGGACGATGTTGGGCCGGCGGCGTTGTGCGGCCATGACGGGGTCGGTTGGAGTCAACAGGATGCCCAGCAGGACCGCGGCCAGCAGTTGTCGTGAGTGCATTGGGTGTGTTCCTTGTTCCTTGCCGGTGTCGATGTCGAGATCGTGATCAGGGCCTGGGTGGGTCAGGTGGTCGATTGCGTGTCCGCCGACGCATAGACCCGATCGTAGGATTCCCGAGCGATGCCCCCAAGCCGCTCGGCCAGCGCGAGGAATGCGGCGGGGCGGTAATCCCATTTCTGCAGGCGAGGCAATTGCTCGAGCCAGTCGCACAGATGCACCGTGCACAGGTCGGTGAACTGTGCCTCGTCGAGTGTGATCATCTCACCGGTCAGCCGGTCGCGGATTGCATAGGGGGCCTCGGCGCCGATTTGCTGGTCAAACGTTGAACGGTCCATCACGCAGTTGACCCACGCCACGAACTCGGCCCGTTCTCCGATCAACGCCTTGATCTCGTCGCGGCGTTCGAGCGGGAAGGAGAACGCCTGGAACATTTCGGTGCCATAGATCGAGTGGAACATGCCGGCTCGACAGACCGGGGTGTCGGCGTCCCAGACTTCGAGATCGTTGAAGACTCCGACGAGGTGCGCGAGGAACACGGTCCCGGTGTGCGGGACGTCCTCGGTGCCGAGATCAACCAGAAATCGGGTCATGGCCTTGTATTGGGGGTCGCGGGACATCGCTGTTTCCTTCGATCGTGGCTTGGTGGCACTCGGGCGAGACTAGTCGAAATCGACCTCGCGCAAGGCGCCCCGCAGGTGTTCGAGTGCCTTTTGTTCATCCGGGACCGGGCCCTTGTGGTCGCTACCGAGCATCACTTCGAGCCGGGTGACCTGGTCGACCAGGCCGGCCAGAGTCTCGGGTGTCAATGCCCCTTCGTGATCGTCGCCGGGCATGCGGGTGTGGAAGCTGAAGTGTTTTTCCAGGACCTCGGCTCCCAGGGCCACGGCGGCCAGGCAGGCCTGGATGCCGCGACTGTGGTCGCTGTAGCCGATCCTGTGATCGGGGAATTCGGCCCGCATCGTCGAGATCGCCCGCAGGTTGACGTTGATGTCCTCGGTGGGATACTGGCTGATGCAATGCAGCAGCGTCAGGTTCTGGATGTCTGCCAGGCAGGCGACCCCCTCGCGGATTTCCTCGATCGTGGCGCCACCGGTCGAGAGGTAGACGGTCGTGAGGCGATCGGCCCGTTCGTTGACGTAGCGGAGCAGGTCGTGGTCGGTGATGCGACTGGAGGCGAGTTTCAGGGACTGCAATCCCATCTTGTCGACCAGGAAGTCAGTCGATCGTCGGGTGAAGGTGGAGCTGAGGAACTCGATGCCCAGGTCGCCACAGAGTTCCTGCATCTGGAAGTGGACCGCCTCGGGCATCTCGACACCCTTGAACCAGTCGTGCCACGGGTGATCCTTGCCGAACTGGTCGGCCGTGTAAGTCTGAAACTTCGCGATGGTCCCGCCCGCGGCGGCGACTTCCTCGACCATCCCCCGGCAGACGTCCCACCGTCCGTAGTGGTTTTCGCCGATCTCGGCGATGATGATCGTCTTCACCGCTGCCTCTCCGGGTGGTTTGCGGGGGTGGGGAGTGTCAGGCTCCGATGATTCCCAGGGGCTGGTTGGTCTTCCAGCGACCGCGAGTGAAATCGGGGACATCGACCGGTTTGCTGCGGTGGCTCACCGATTTTTCGCTGACGTGAGAAATGACACTCCAGGCGGCGGCATCGTAGACGTCCATGTCCGGTTCGGTGCCGGTGTGCAGGCACTCGATCAGCCGGTAGATTTCCATGAAGTCCATTCCCCCGTGCCCCTTGCCCTGGGCCTCGCGGGTCAACTTCCGCCAGAGCGGGTGGTCGAATTTCTCCAGGTAATTGTCGATCGACTCCCACTTGTGGCCGTGGGCGTTGGTTTCCAGGGCGATGCGATCGGGATAACCCCGGACGATTCCCTTCGTGCCCTGGACCATGTTGATCCGACTGTAGGGCCTTGGCAGTTGAGTACCGTGGCCGACGGTGATCGTGCGCCCCTGCTTGGTCCGGATCATCGTCGTGTTGACATCGCCCAGGGCGTACTTGCGGGTGGCCAGGGGATGGTCCTTGCCGAAACGGTTGCCGTAGTGGATGTTCAATCCTCGCGAGATGCTGCTCATCGAGACCAGGTAATCGAACTGGTCGCCGCGGTTGATATTCATGCACTGGGCAACCGGGCCCAGGCCGTGGGTGGGGTAGAGGTTTCCATCGCGGCGAATCATGTTTTCCAGTCGCCAGCGAACATCGCCATCGGGACTGATCAACTCGCGATCCTCGCGAAGTTCGTGCATGTATCCGGCCTCGCCGTGAATCAACTCTCCGAGGAATCCCTGGCGAACCATGTTCAGGACCATCATTTCGGTCCGACCGTAGCAGCAGTTCTCGAGCATGACGCAATGCCGGTGATATTTTTCGGCCGTCTCGACCATTTCCCAGCATTCGTCGATCGTTACCGCCGCGGGCACTTCGGTCACCGCGTGGTGCCCGGACTTCATGGCCGAAACACAGACGGGGACGTGCCAGCGCCAGGGTGTGGCCGTCAGCACCATGTCCAGGTCGTCTCGTTCGCAGAGGCGTTCGAAGTCGCGTTCGTCGGGGAAATACCCGTCGGGCTTGGCCTGGCCGGCCTTGACGGTGGCTTCCTGTGCCAGGCGGACACGATCCTCCAGCAGATCACACACGGCACGGACTTCGACATGTTCCTGGTCCAGCAGCAGTCGTAACAGCGACGCGCCGCGGCCGCCGATGCCCACCACGCCAATACGGACACGGGGAATCGGAGTCAGCCGCTGTTGGTTTTTCTTGCTGGCGGCCTGGGCCGGTTCGGACATTCCGCCCAGGGCCAGGCCGGCGCCGACAGTGGCTCCAAGTTTCATGGCGTCGCGTCGGTCAACCGTGTCGTTCATCTGTGGCTCCTCACCGGTCGGGAAGGTGGTGTGGACAGGATTGTTGTGTCGTGATCAATCTCACGGTGCAATCGAGTGAGTGTCACTGGCAATTGCCGTGGACATCCGTGATTCTAGCCACTTTCCTTACCGTCATGCACGGGAAGTCGCCGTGTTCGGGATCTGATTGATCGAGGTCAAGTTGCCATGCAGGTTGCCGCTGCGTCATTCAACAACACGATTCCACAGGGTTCACCGACGGGTAGCCATACCGGCGCCGTCGTCGAAGAGTCGCATGGATTTCAGCAGACCCGGATCCTGCTGTTGCATGAAGCCGGCCGGGACATCTGCATTGTCTCCAGCGACTTTCCGACCAACACGGTGCCCATCTCCGACCGCATCCGGGACACCCTGGCCGAGATCCTGAAGATGCCCCGCTCGCACGTCGTCAACTGTTCCAGTCACAACCACTGTTCGACATCGTTGGCCGAAAACACGTTCGAACCGTACCAGGCTGGTCGTTTTCGCAGGTACCGTCGTAAGAAGGTCTGTCGGCTGACAAAGGTGGGCCGGGTGTTCATGAAGGACCTGAAATCGGCGGCGAGAAAACTCCGACGAGAGTTGATCGATGCCACGACCTGGTGGGCCGAGGGGCAAGAAGCGCGGATCAGCTATCACCGCAAGGCCCGGCGTGCCGATGGCAGTTCGTATTTCATGCGCGAGGCCGATCGCGTGGCCGTCGGCCGCGATTACCATGGCGACATTGAAACCCGGGCGCCGGTTGTCACTTTTCGGCGTGACGATGGATCGACCGTGGCGGCGTTGGCGCAGTTCGCAGCTCATCCGGTGACGGCCTACCATCCCGAGAAGCCTTTGGCACACGGCGAGTATCCGTCGGTTGCCGTCAATCTGCTCTCCGAACATCTGGCCAGCGATGGGAGCGGCCCACCGGTGGCGTTCTTGCAGGGATGCTGCGGGGACATCAACACCAAGAAGATGTTCGTCGGAGGGGTGGAAACCGCCGAACGGCATGGTCGTCTGCTGGGGAAATCCTACATCTCGGCCACCAGGAGACTTCAACGCAGTGAAACGGAAAAACTGGATCTGGCTGTTGTGACGGCGCCGGTTCCACTGGCCGAGTTGCCGTCGGTGCGGACACTCGAGCGGGAACGCGCCGAAATGGAAGATTTCGTGCAACGAGCCATCGAGGGCGATGAGGACACGTTGACGTGCGTGGGCCTGAACTTTCCCCGTCGACTGTCTCCTTTGTACCGGGCCAGGCTGGTGGAAATGCCGCTTGCCTGGAACCACTGGGCCCTGTCGCAGCATCGTCGCGGACGAGCCGACCGTGTTGCCAGGACTCTCGATCTCGAAATGCAGGTCCTGCGGATCGGTGACGTCGGAATCGTCGGCATGCCCTGCGAGCCGTTTCAGGGCATCGGACGACAGATCGTAGGCGAGTCACCGTTTCCGTTGACGATCCCGGTCGGCTACGCCAACTACAGTTACGGCTACATCACCGATTCTCCCAACACCGGTGATGGAGAATACATGAGCAGTTTTTACCGGTACTCGCGGTTCCGGGCCCCATTGAAACGCCCGGCCGGCGACGTGTTGGCCCGGGTTGGTGTCAGGACCCTCAAGAGCCTGATCTGATCGAGGATCGGGCGGGAGAGATTTCAATGAGCGAATCCGAACGGATCGAGCAGGAGTTTCCTTTCGCCGAGATCGGCGAGGGAACAATCGTCGAACCCGATGTGATCGTCGGATTTCAGTACCACGCCGACTGCGGAACGGCCCGTGTCGGACGCAACGGAATCCTGCGGCGAGGGACACTCATCTATGGCGATGTGGAACTGGGCGACTACTTCCAGACCGGGCACAACACGGTCATCCGGGCCAAGGTTCGGGCCGGAGATTATTGCACGCTCTGTAACCAGTCGACGCTGGAAGGCGTGGTCCGCATGGGCACCGGCGTCCGGATCATGTCCCATGTCTATGTTCCCACCAGGACCTGGTTTGGTGATCACGTGTTTGTCGGCCCGGGCGTCAATTTCCTGAACAGCCGCTACCCGGGGCGACTTCCCGATCTGCCGACACCACGAGGGGCGACCGTCGAGGATGAAGTGATGATCGGGGGCGGTGTGACGGTGATGGCAGGAATCACGATTGGCCGGCGAAGCTTCATTGCCGCCGGGGCGGTAGTGACCTGCGACATTCCGCCGGAGAGTTTCGTGAGAGGATGTCCCGGTCGGATCGAGCCGCTGCCCGAGAAGCTCGATGTGAAGATGGAACGGTCGCTGGCCATCCAGTCGCTGGACCTGTGGCATCCGGGCATGCCCGACCTGGGTGCGGTGGATTGGCCGCCCGACTGGCCCGAGGTGTGGTAGGGTGTCGGCACGAATCACCGACAACGAAATTGACCGCTCCTGCTGTCTGCGGTCAAAATAGAGGGTCGGCCGAGGTTCTGGCGAGGCGAGAGGGTGATGTTGTTGTTTCCACCACGCGGTCTGCTCGGCGGCCTGGCGGTGTTGCTGCTGCCGTTGATGGCCGTGGCCGCCGACTCGTTGGTGGTCAGCCCGGAACGAGCCGCGCTTTCGAGTCACCTGGACCAGGTCCAGCTCGTGGTGACGTTGCACAACGAGAAAAGTGGGGACCGCGACGAAACGCGGACGGCGGTCTACGAGAGCCTGCGGCCGGATGTTGTTGACGTCGATCGGCAGGGGCGTGTCTTTGCCGTCGCCGCCGGTACGGGCCGGATTCGTGTTCGGCATCGCGGGCTCAGCCAGGATGTGCCGGTTGTTGTTTCGGGTGATCTGGAGGGTCGTTCGGCGAGGTTTGTTGACCACGTCCAGCCGGTGCTCAGTCGTGCCGGCTGTAACCGGGGAGCCTGTCACGCGTCCCAGTTTGGCAAGGGAGGCTTCAAGCTTTCGGTCTTCGCTTTTGCTCCCGAACGGGACCACGTGGCCTTGACCCGTGAATGGGACGGTCGCCGCCTCTCGGTGGTTCGACCCGACGACAGTCTTGTCCTGCGAAAGGCCATGCTGCAGGTCGGTCACGGGGGCGGTCGTCGTTTCGGCACCGGAAGTTACGAACACGCGGTGCTGCGGACGTGGATCGCCGAAGGGGCACGCGGGGATGGCCTGTCGAAGGCGACCAGCATCGTGGGGCTCGACGTTTTTCCTCGAGAACGGGTCTACAGGCAGAAACAAACGCAGCAGTTGAGGGTCGAGGCCGAGTATCAGGACGGCAGTCGGCGCGACGTGACCCGCCGTGCGGGATTCGACAGCCTTGAACACGGGATTGCTGATGTCGATGCCGAGGGACTTGTCACGGTGTCGGGTACCGGGCAGGCTGCCATCATGGTGCGGTACCGGGGCCAGACGGCCGTCTCGCAGATCATCTCACCATTGAGTGTGCCGGCAGCTCAGGTGGGATTCGTCGCCCACAACCTCGTCGACGAACATGTGGCCAGTCGCTGGAAACTTCTGGGGCTGCGACCGTCGCCTGGATGCAGCGACGCCGAGTTCATCCGTCGGGTCTTTCTGGATTGCCTGGGCACGTTGCCTCAACCCGATGAGCTAGTGGCATTTCTCGACTCGAAGAGGCCGGACAAGCGGCAGCGATTGATCGATGAGGTCCTGGGAATCACCGGGGACCTGGAGCGTGACCGTCACGTTGACGTGTGGAGCACGTTCTGGACGTTGAAGTTTGGCGATATTCTCAGGAACAACCGCAAGACGTCCGGCGACGCCGGCATGTGGGCCTTCCACAACTGGATCAAGCAATCGTTGCGAGAGAACAAGCCCTACGACCGGTTCACCCGCGAGTTGATCACCGCCCAGGGCTCGATTTTCGAGCATGGGCCGGCCAACTTCATCGCCGCCTCACGCCGCCCCACTGATGTGGCGACCATCTCGGATCCGGCCGACCTGGCCGAGACCACCGCGCAGGTCTTCTTGGGAATTCGCCTGATGTGTGCCCGGTGTCATCATCATCCGTTCGAGACCTACAGTCAGGCGGACTTCTACGGGCTGGCCGCGTTTTTCACGAGGCTCGACAGCAAGTCCAGCGCGACGTTCGGTGAACTGGGTTTCGATGCCGTCGTCAGTCTGGCGCCGCTCGGCGAAAAACGAACGATCAAGCATCCGCGGACCGGCCGGGTTGTTGCTCCGCGACCACTGGGTGGTGGTGCGGTTGCGACAGCCGGTGTCCTTGACCTCCGCCAGCCACTTGCTGACTGGCTGACGTCGGGAAAAAATCGCCTGTTTTCCCGCAACATCGTCAACCGGATCTGGGGTCACTACATGGGCACGGGAATCGTTGAACCGGTCGACGATCTGCGTTCGACCAATCCGCCGTCCAATCCCCAGTTACTCGATGCCTTGGCCGACGATTTCGTCGCGCACAAGTTCGACCTGAAACACCTGATGCGGCGGATCATGTCGTCGGCGACCTATCAACTGTCGTCGGCGCCGCGAGCGGAAAACACAGAGGAGCGTCGTTTCTACTCGCACTACAACATCAGGCGGTTGTCGGCCGAAGTGTTGCTCGATGCAATCGACCAGGCCTGTGGCACTCACGAGCGGTTCCCCGGCGTACCGCCTGGCACACGAGCCGTCGCCTTGCCGGATCCGAACTTCGAATCCTATTTTCTGGACACGCTGGGTCGACCCCGGCGATTGACCAACTGCGAGTGCGAGCGAACCTCCGAGCCGAACATGGCGCAGGTGTTGCACCTGGCAAACGGGAAGAAGTTCGAGGAGAAACTGACCGACAAGAAAGGTCGCCTGGCCCGGTTTGAAGCCGACGCAGTCAAGACCGACGAGGCAATTCGTCAACTGTACATGGCGACGTTCAGCCGTCGGCCGAAGCCCGACGAGTTGGCGACCTGTCACGACCTGATCAAACGATCCAAGAATCGCCGGCGTGGGCTGGAGAACATCCTCTGGGCCCTGTGCAACAGCCGCGAGTTTCTGTTCAACCACTAGAGAGCGGTTTGTCACATCGTCGAAGGAACGCGACATGATCAATCTCCAAGCTCAATCTTCCGGTGACTGCCGTTCCGGGAACCGGCGGGGATTTCTGCTGCAAGTCGGTGCGCTGGGTGGTCTCGGGCTGACCCTGGATCAACTGTTGCGGTCCCGGCAGGCCATGGCCGATGCCCCGACGAAAAGCCGTGATGTGAATTGCATCCTGATCTGGACGCGTGGCGGGACCAGTCATCACGACACGTTGGACCCGAAACCCGAGGCCCGCGCAGAAATCCGCGGTGAATTCGGCACCGTCGACACGGCGATTCCCGGCGAGCGGTTTTCCGACCAGGTTCCAGGTTTCGCGCGACGGGCCAACCTGTTTTCGGTCGTGAGGAATCTTAACTCCGTCAACGGGGCCCATGGTGCGGCCGATGCAATCATGTTGTCGGGATGGCCTCTGAACCCCGCTGTGACCTATCCAAGTTATGGGTCGGTGGTGTCACGGGTCCGCGGCAAACGCAGGGACATGCCGGCCTTCGTTCAACTGGGCAACGAAGTCGACCGCAAGTTCCTGGGGGGAACGGCCGGTTACCTGGGGATCACTCACAACCCGTTCGAAGTATTCGAGGATCCCAATGCCGAGAAGTTCACGGTGCGGGATCTGTCACTTCCAGGCGGCGTCAGTCCCAAGAGGGTTTCATTGCGCCGCGAGGCACTGGCCCGTATCGACAGGCTGCAACGTGGCCTGGACCGACGGCCCTCGACGCTGGCAGCAATCGATACCTACTATGACGACGCCTTTCGCATGATCACGTCGGTCAACACGCAGCGTGCCTTTCAACTCGAAAGCGAATCCAGCAAGATTCGCGACGCATACGGCCGGACCACGTTCGGGCAGAGTTGCCTGCTGGCGCGTCGGTTGATCGAAGCGGGCAGCCGTTTCGTGACGGTCAGCAACGGGGGCTGGGACACCCATAGCAAGAACTTTTCTCAGTTGAAGACCCTGCTTCCGCCGCTCGACCAGGCTTTGCCGATGCTGGTCGCTGACTTGAAGCAGCGTGGCTTACTCGACTCGACACTCGTTGTCTGGCTGACCGATTTCGGGCGGACGCCGAAGGTCAACACCGCCTCGGGACGTGATCACTGGGCCTCGGCGGGCCTGGCCTGCTTTGCCGGGGCCGGTACACCCCCGGGCACAATTGTCGGCCAGACCGATGCCGAGGGCGGCCGAGCCGTCGGCGAGGAATACTATCCCAAGGACATTGCCGCCACCATTTATTCCCGGCTGGGCATTCCGCTCGACACGACCCACGTGATCAGCGACGGTCGTCCGATGCGGTTGTGCGAAGGACGACCTATTCGGGAGCTGTCATGAATTGTCCGCCACCGTGGTTTCGCTGTGGCCTGGCCGGACTGCTGGTCCTGGCGGTCCTGGGAGGCCAGGCAAAGGCCGAGTCGAAGATCAGCTTTCGCCAGATAACGCGGACGCACCCGGTGGCCGTTCAACGCGGACAATCGAGGACGGTCCGCGTGTCGGCCAATTTCTCGCTGAACCAATCCCACTCGACCTTCTTTCTGCCGGCCGGAGTCAAGATGACACAGGCCAAGGAGGCCCGTCGGAAGATCGAGTGGAAGGACCCGATGGAAAGCGACATCGGCGAGGACTATGGGTTCTTGGTTGACGTACCGGCCGGGCAGTTGCCCGGAGTCCGAGAATTTCGCATTGCAACCGAACAGTCCGTCAGCAGTGTTGGACACCTGCTCGTGACCGAATTTCCCGTGGTCGTCGAGACCGGCAAGGACAACAGCACGCAGGCCGGTGCCCAGGTGGTTCCGGTGCCGTCGGCGGTCTGCGGAGTGATCGAGGCATTCGAGGATGTTGATCATTTCCGGATCCATGGTCGTGCCGGGCAGGAGTTGGTTTGCCAGATCTACGCCCAGCGGGTAACGCGGACGATCCACTGCATGGCGATCCAGTATCCGAAGATTCACCTGATGGATGCCTACCTGACGCTGCGTGACGCACGCGGTCGCGTGGTGGCCGAAAACGACAACTTTGTCGGTGGTGATGCGTTGTTGCATTGCCGGCTCCCGGCGTCTGGGGACTACGATCTCGAGGTGCGGGATTCCCGCTATGCCGGTGATCCTCGCTATGTCTATTGCGTGGAGATTTCCGAGAGTCCGCTGCCGCTTGCCGCTTTCCCGCTTGCCGTGCAGCAGGGAAAGCGCGTCGATGTCGAGTTGATCACGTCCGATCCAACGAACGTGAAAGATCCTCGAGCCGGGACTCCGCGACTGACCACAACCTGGGATGTTGCGGCCGACGCGACACCGGGCTGGGGGATGGTTCAGGTGACAGCCGCGGGAAAAAAGAAGCTGTCCAACCCCGTGCCAAGGCTGGTGACCGGGTATCCCCAACTCGTCGCCGACGGCAAGAACAATTCTCTCGAACGGGCCAGGCCGCTGGTTTTGCCCGTTGGTGTCAACGGACGATTTCAGCGGCCAGGACAGACACATTATTACCGGTTCACCGCGGCCAAGGATGCCGTGACATATTTCGATGTCCAGTCGCAGCGCCGTGGCCTGGCCGTCGACAGCGTGTTGATCGTGATGGACGCCAAGGGCCGCGTACTCGCCACAGGTGACGACGGTCACTTCACCAAGGACGCGAGTCTGTACTTTCGTGCACCCGCCGACGGGGAATATGTCGTCGCCGTCCGGGACCTGAACCGGCGGGCGGGCGGGCGTTTCGTTTATCACCTGGCGGTAACACCCAGCGGGCCGGACTTCGAAGTTCACGGGGAATTCTATTACGGCATGTTGGCTCCGGGCCGGCACGCGATCTGGTTTGTCCGGCTGAAACGGCTCAATGGTTTCAACGGACCGGTGACAATGACGGTGGAAGGACTGCCTCGCGGTGTGCAGTTTCAACCGGTGACGATTCCGGCCGGAATGGATCATTGCTCGCTGATCTTCTCGGCCGATCCCAAGGCACCGGTCAACGCGTCGCTGGTGCGAGTGCGTGGCAGGGCCAACCTGCCGCGAGGTGACCGTCGGCAGATCGAGGCCGTTCGCGATGCCCACGTGTTGTGTGAATTGCGTCGAGCGGGAGCCAGCCGGTTTGTCCGGGCTCCGATCCGAAGCCAGTTGCTGGGTGTGACCAAACCGCTGGATATTCGCGGTGTCGAGGTGGTTCCTCGTGAACTGTCACTGCGGCCCGGCGGCAAGGCAACGATCACGGTTCGGATCAAGCGAAGTCCGGAGTACAGCGAACAGGTGTTGTTGAACATGGCCCTGTTGTTTTTTAACAAGAAAGTGGGTCAACAATTGCCGCCGGGTGTCACAATCGTCGAGGAGACCACCAGGAAGCTGACCGGGGATCAGCTCGAGTCGACGTTCACGTTGGCAGCCGGGCCGAAGGTCAAACCGATCAAGCGATTTCCAATCGCCGTGGTGGCCCGTGTGCCGATTACCTACACGATCATGACCAGCTACGCCTCGAACCCGATCTTTCTGTCGATCACAACCGGTACGGCCGCTGCGGCACAGAAGTGATCTGGCTGCGACAACGGCGAGGGGCTGGGGATGAGTGGGAGGGAAGGTCTGATGAAGATGATGGGTGTGTTGTTGTTTTGCCTGGCCGGACCCGTGTTTGCCGGCCAGGTCCTCGACGGCGGAAAAACCGAGCGTGTCGGCAACCTGCCGATTCCCGCAATCGAGGATCTGCTCCGGGTGGACCGAAAAATCCGGCCGAGCCGGGAGGCGATGCGGAATTCGGCCTTCGTGCTCAAGACCAGCTCTCATCCGGTGACCGGTGAGCGATATGTCATATTGACCGACCACACATCGACCGGTTGCCTGGCTGCCCTGGACCGACTGGCCATGGTCCGCAAGGGAGTGGTGCTGCGGGTCAAGGATCTGGCGCTGATCCACCGGCGGCCCGAACGGATGGAACAACTCAGAGACCAACTACGACAGTCCCGCGTTCGCTACCTGGCGGTCGCACCACGATTGGAGTCGTTTCGCGAGAACATGGTCCTGGGTATATGGGAGTTGGCATCGACCCTGGATGACGATCCCCAGTTGGACCTGTTCCCCGGGTTCCTGGTGGCTTCGGACGAAAAACGGTTCGTGTCGCTGGTGGAACGCTCGATCAACCATCGGCCGACCAGGAACAAGGCGCTACGTCCGGTGGCGATCAGCCAGGTTCGAACCGCCGGGGAACTGCGGTCTCTGCAGAAGGCTGCGGTTTTGCGGAAACTGTTTGTCCGCTCGAGTATTTCGATGCCCATCGTCGCCATCTACGGCGCCAGGGCCAAGAATGCGGCAACGCTTTCGGGAACCGGAATCTGGAACCTGCGAGCCAACCCCGGAGAGCGGTTTCTGAAGCAATTTCCGCCGTCGGCAGCCAGGGCGCTCGAAGAGGCCTCGCTGATCGTCATGCATGGCCATGGCGCTCCGGGCATGTCCTGCGGCGTGGATGTGGCCGGGCTCCCCAAGAGCCTCAACGGAAAATTCGTTTTGACGGGATCCTGCTTTGCGGCTTCGCCCGTGCGGTCGGATCTTCCCAGCCTGAGACAGGCCCCCGGTGGTTACCGTGTCGAGGCCCGTGATGCTTTTGCGCTGCGGGCCATCGACCAGGGAGCGACGGCCGTTTTCGGTCACATGCGACTCAGCATGGGGTTCCCCCACCTGTTTCCGGTACTCGAGTCGTGGATGAAGGGGCAGACACTTGGCGAGTCATACCAGCAGTTGATCAACGGGCTGATCGAGATCTACGGGTTTCGATCGGGGCGATTCGTGGTGCCGGCCGACGTGCCGTCCGGTCGCCGCCTGCCGCAAAACCGGTTGCTGTATGTCGTGTTCGGTGACCCGGCGCTCCAGCCATTCGAGCCCCTGGTCAAGCGTCGCTAAACAGCGATGCCGCTTCCACAGTCGCGGCGAGATCATTCGACGATCTTCAGTTGCAGGAAGTGGCTGCCGTGAAACAGAGCCTCGTCCTCGAGTACCCCGACGGCATACAGTCGCAGGAAAGGCTGCTGACCCAGGAGGGCGTCGTCATTGGCAATGATCTGGATCGAGCCGGTTTCGGTCTGGCCGACGGAGGTGACTCCTCGACCTCGTAGACCACGCACCTTGGTCACGTGACCGGGGGCCGCCAGTTCGGTGTGGATCTTGTTGATGAAGCCGTTGGCGCGACGAACCGAGTACTTGATCTGAACGATCTGGCCGCGTTTGATCGTCTTCGGGTTGTAGGGGTCCAGTGCGACGTGGAACATCGGCGGGTGCACGTCAAAAACCACCGGGTTACTGAAAACGGCAACGGATTCCGTCTTCTTGCCGTCGGCGGTTGGGACGGTGGTGGTCGCTTTCACTCCCAGGGTGTAACGGCCCAACGGCAGGCCGGCCGGCAGGTAGAAGCTGATGTGCCCCTTGGTCTTTGCTGCGGGGATGGTCGTCGTCTGGTTGGCGATGCTTGCGGGAACCCCAACACCGATCAGCTGGACGTCGGCCAGGTGCGACGGGTCCTTGCGCTCCACCTCGATGGCGACATCCAGGACACAGCCCGGGGCGTGCCGCACCTTGAGTTCCCCATAAAGGTGATGGATACGGGTTTGGTGGCCGTCTGCGGTGATCCGCAGGGGAGCCGAACCGGCGATTCCCAGCGGTATCTGCTGCGAGAGGCGTGACCAACCGTTGGGTCGGCCGCCTCGCACCACCGTTGTGGCTCTGACCGGTCGCCGTGTCGTTCCGCTGGCAGATGTCGACAGGGTGATCGATCCAGCGAAGGGATCAGCACCGTTGGCAGCACTGAGTACAAGTTGGCCACGTGACACGCCGGGGCCGAGAAAGACGTCGGGACAATCGACACCGATGGGAAGGTTCTCGGCGAAGATCCGGACCGCGCCGTTACACCCACGGCGTCGAAACGCCACGACATCGAGTACGGTTCTCCCACCACGCTCGACATTGATACCCATCGGGCCCGCGCTGGTTGGTACGATCGCGACGTCGACGACGGGGACTTCCCTTTGCAGCGAGAGACGGTAAATCCGTCGAGGATCCGGGTGAACACTGCTTGTCCGGTTGCGGATCACCACCAGGAAGCGGCCGTCGGCTGGTGCAACAAATCGCCCGGTCGGATCGGCGTGCCGCGTGGGCAGTGCCAGGCCGCCGAGGTTTCGCGGGTCCTGGCGACAGCGAAAGAGCTCGGACCGGCCGGTCGAGTCCATGACCGACACCGCCAGGTCGACCGGCGCACCGATCCGCTCACCAAAGGCCTCCAGGTAGATCACCTCGCCCTGCCGGGCATCAAAGGCAAACCAGTCGCGTTCGTCGGGTTCGCTCAACTGACCGCTGACCTCACAGGGGATCACCAGTGAGTGGGCGGATTTCGGGAGTCGGTTGTCGAGAGCACCAACGATTACCGGAGTGTCGGTGACACCGATCAGCACTGGTGCATGTGCCCCGGGCAACTGCCAGGCCAGTCCATCGACGGGAGTCTGCGACGGTGCAAGTCGCAGTGGCAGTGGCCACGACACACGGGCCTGCCCGGCGGGGATCTCGACCTCCACACTGTCCAACCCCGGGGCGGCGACACGGTTGGCCAGGTTCCAGCCATACAACCGCAGGCGGGACTTCCGGCCCTGCCGGATGACCGCAGGAACGGCAAAGGCCACTCGCGGTCCGGTGTCGATGTCGAGGCGATAGATGTGGTTGGCTCCGCCGGTATAGGTCAGGTCGTGAAGTCGGACGACGTACTCGCCATCCCGGGTGATCGGGAAGTCGATCAGCGGGTCGATACCGAAATACCCACGGCTGACCTTCAGCAAGCGGCCCTTCGCGTCGAACAACTGCAGGATCGGATGCAGCAGCGACCCGATCCGCTCTGCCCAGCATTCGATGACAACGCGTTGCCCCGTCTTGGCAGAAAAGCGGAAACAATCCTGATCACCGGCCTCACCGAGTCGGCCATTGAGTACCGCGTTAAGCGGGACGGGCTGGGGTTTTGCCAGGGTGTTGTTCGGATCGACCTCGGAAAGTTCTCTGCGATTACCCACCTGGAACAGTCGCGGTGAACTCAACCCATTCCTGCCGGCCACTCGCAGGTCATAAAGTCCGGGCGGTGTGCTGTTGGGGATCGTGATCCGGTACCGACCGTCCTTGGCATTGTCGATCGCTTCTGTCTCGACACCGGGCGCGGTGCAGTCAAGCCTGGCGGGTCCTTCGAGTCCACTACCGGTGACGGTCACCTCGAGAGAGGTTCCGAGTTGACCACCGGCCGGTGTGACGGTCGTGATCACGGGATTGGCAGCCGCCACGACTGTTGACGGGCAAGCCGTGGCCAGGGTCAGCAACAGCACGCAGGAGACGGAAAAACGGAGCATGATGATCGGGATCCCCGCGAGGCATTCGTTGACTCTAGTCTAACCCCCAATGTCGGGGTGGCTCAATTGCGCTCGGTCAACTGGTATTGCCGAAAGGCAGGTGTCCGACGGCGATCAGGGGCAAAAGGACAGCGTGGTGTCGTGACCCTCGGCGAGGGCCTGGAGATGTTCGTCGAGATTCATCATGTCGGTCAGGCTGCGTCCGGCAGCCATCTGGTCGACCAGTTGTCGTTCGGTGTCCTGGATCCTTTCGGCGACCGGCAGCAGTTCAGCCATCAGCGAGGCCGATGCGATCACGATGCCGTCGTCGTCACCAAAGACGATGTCGCCGGGATGGACCGTGACGCCTCCACAGTGGACCGGGATGCCTGTTTCTCCCAGGGTCGTGGTCGAACCGGCCCGGCAATGAACACTTCTGGCGTAGTAGGGTAAACCCAGTGTCCTGACGACGGCCGTGTCTCGACAGGGGCCGTCGTTGATGATGCCGGCCAGTCCTTTTCGCAGGGCCTCGGTCGGAAACAGACTTCCAGAAACGGCGAGATCGGAGTTCTGCGAGTCGATCACGAGCACGTCTCCGGTCTTGGCTTGCTGCAATCCGTGGAGTACGGCGAGGAAATCGTTGTGGCAACGCACCGTGTGGGCACGACCGACCATCTTCAATCCGGTCACCAGGGGACGTATCGACGGATCGACGATTCCCAGGCCCAGCGAGAGTGATTTTTCGGCGTCACAGATGGCCGGAGTATCGAGGGGGGCGAGTCGTGCGAGCAGTGATTCAGGTTCCATGTGTTGACTCCTGTTTTGTCAGCCGGCGGCGACTGTTGATGGAAAGGTCCGAGATGACTCTTCGATGTCGACACGATCGGGAATGGCGTTGCCGATGACCCGAGTGTGCCGATAGGATGCCGGGGGGGCAATTGGGGTATCTTGATGCTGCAGATTCTCGGTCGATCGCAACGCGTCTGCAATGGCCTGAGCCGCCGGCAATTGCTGGAGGTGGGTGGGGCCGGGTTGTTGGGTGTGGGAGCGGAAAACTGGACGGCTGCTGAGGCGGCCGGTGCCAATCGCCTGGAGCCTCGGGCCAAGGCAGTGATCTTCCTGTATCTCTTCGGAGGTCCCAGCCAGCTTGAGACGTTTGACATGAAGCCCGAGGCGGCGAGTACGGTCCGCGGGCCTTTCGGAGCAATCTCGGCACGGACCCCGGAAATGCGAATCTGCGAGCACCTGCCCGGACTGGCACAACGCTCGGATCGGTTCTGTGTCATTCGCACGGTCAATCACACCCAGAACGACCACAACGCGGCGCACATCATCCAGACGGGGCGGCCGATGCCGCCGGCCGAACGTGGCCCTGCCCGGGTCAATGCCGCGCCGAACGACTGGCCGGCGATGGGGTCGGTTGTCGAATATCTCGACCGTCGCCACGGGCAACCACGATCGGTTCCCGGTTACGTGTATCTCCCAAACCGTCATGGCGAGATCCAGCTGGGGGGCCGCTACGATCGACTGGGGCAATATGCCGGCTGGTTGGGTCCGGAATATAACGCGTTGTCGACCCGAATCCGCAAGCGGGCGCACCTGGACAATCCGTATTTCCGGGATTGCACGGAAAAGGAACTTCAGTTCCAGTTTCGCGGACTGGAACTTGCCGGGGGCGTCACGCTGGATCGATTGAATCGTCGACAGGGCCTGTTGGCTCAATTCGAATCGCAAAGAAAGGCACTCGAACGTTCGATGCCGATTGCTGCCTACGACGGCCAGAGGCAGGCGGCGCTGGACATGGTGAGTTCCGACACGCTACGGACGGCCCTGGACATCCGCCGCGAGTCACCTCGGCTCCGCGACCGCTACGGGCGCCACCTGTTTGGGCAATCACTGATCGTGGCACGGCGGATGGTCGAAACCGGTTCGCGGTTCGTGACAGTTGTCTGGGACATGCCCGATGGCGCCCCCTCGGGATGGGATTCCCATGAAGGCATGACCAAGAGTCTGCGCGACCACCTGCTGCCGGGACTGGACCAGGGGGTTTCGGCACTGCTTGACGACATGGGGGATCGCGGTCTGTTGGACGAGACCCTGGTCGTGTGCCTGGGCGAGATCGGCCGTACGCCGAAGTTCGAGAACCGGGGCAGTGCCGATGGGCGTGATCACTGGAGCTTTTGCTTTCCCGCCCTGTTGGCCGGCGCCGGGGTCAGCGGTGGCAGGGTTCATGGCCGTTCGGACCGCGCGGCCGGTTATCCGCTTGATCACCCCGTCAGCCCCGCGGACCTTTCGGCGACGATCTTCGAATCCCTGGGCATTGATCCGCATTCCAAGATCAATGACAAACAGGGTCGACCCGCGGCGCTGGTCGAGGGGGGCCGGGTCCTCGACGAACTCTATGCCTGAGCCCGCGACCGCCGTCGTTTTCGGGCCTCGCTGGCAATTCAACGGTTCGGGTGATTGGCTGGCCTGCTGGCGAGTGTGGCCGACGAGGTCTCGGAGGACTCTTGGCGCTGCTGCTGACCTTCACGAGTCGAGTTGGCCAAGACACTCGCGGAGGTGTGTGTGGCTTTGCCGGAGTGCGTCGAGGCGGGACTGGTTTGATGTCTCGAACTCTCGATCCTCGACTTCCACACACACCGGCCCGCGGTATCCGGTGTCGGCCAACGCCTGGAAAAAAACGCGCCAGTTGATGCTGCCGCGACCGGGAAGCCTGGGCGTGTGGAACTCCAACGGCGTGGCAAGGATTCCGACCGCGTCCAGTCGTTGGCGGTCGATCGACACGTCCTTGGCGTGAACGTGGACCAGGCGGTCGGCGAACTCGTCCAGCGGAGCGATCGGGTCCATCTGCTGCCAGACGAGGTGAGAGGGGTCGTAGTTGAGGCCGAGGGTCGTGCCGGGCAGGTCGGTGAACAATCGTCGCCAGACGGCCGGGCTGACTGCGAGGTTGTGTCCGCCGGGCCATTCATCGGCAGTGAAGAGCATGGGGCAATTCTCAATACCAATCCGGATCCCGTGCGCGGTTGCCCATTCAACGATCGGACCCCATGTGTCCAGACATCGACTCCAGTTGTCGTCGATCGACAGTGACGGGTCACGGCCGATGAAGGTGTTCATGATCGGGACACCGAGTTGGGCGCAGGCCGAGATCACACGACGGATGTGCTCGACAGCGGCCCGGGCCTGGTCGCGGTCGGCCGCGAGTGGATTGGGATAATAACCCAGGCCACTGATCGTCACGCCGGAATTCTCGATGCGGCTCGCCAGGTCCTGACACGCAGCCCCGTCGATCGCGACGACGTCGATGTGAGTGACACCGGCATACCGCCGGTCGGCCTTGCCGGCCGGCCAGCACATGAGCTCGACGCACTCGAAGTTCAACCTCGACGCCGTCTGCAAAACCTCGTCCAACGATGCATCGGGCAGGATGGCACTGACAAAGCCCAGTGGAAACGGAGGGGTCATGGCCTGGTCAATCCTGGTGCTGTCATCGTCGAGTGAATTGCCTTCCGACGCGCGTCGTGGTGAGATGTTTGCGATCGACTTCCCGGAGGACTCCTGATGCGTTGGATGGTGTGGGCAATCGTTTGTGGGACGGCCTGGGCCGGCGGACAGGCCCAGGCCGGGGAGTTCGCGGTACCAACTGGGCAGCGGCAGTTGTTTCTTGATGACCACGGTATCGAGAAGATCAAGAATCTGAAACGCACGATGCATCGGCCACGGAAGCTGGGTGCGGTGATTCGTTCGCGGTACATCGCGACCAAGGAACAATCGATTCAAACGCGAAGCGGTCCGCAGTGGGACGCGAAGCGGGGTGTTTACCGGATCTGGTTGATTTCGGCGGATTGTTACGAGAGCCGGGATGGCCTGCACTGGGTGCCGACGGCTCGAAAGCCCAACCAGGCGGTAATCAGCGCCGTTATCGATCCCGACGATCCGGATCCCGCTCGCCGTTACAAGGGCCTGGTCTCAGGCGGAGGGGTTCGCAAGCCGGTCGTCAGTTCCGACGGACTGGACTGGAAGTTCCTGGATGTGCCGCCGATTCCGTCGCAGGACGAGTCGAACTTGAGCTATGACGAGATCACCCGGACCTTCATCGCCACGGTCAAGCACAGCGGGCCCTTTGGGCGGACGGTGTGGCTGTCGACGAGCAAGGATTTCCGGGCCTGGACCAAGCCGGAACTGATTTTTCATCCCGACGACCGCGACCAGGAACGGGCCAAGGAGGTCATCGAGTGGCGGTTGGCCAACAAGTCGCTGCAACCGATGTTCCAGAACCATCCGGAGGTCTACAACGTCCAGGTCTACAACATGGGAGCCTTTCGATACGAGGGGCTGTACGTCGGCATGCCGGCGATGTTCCATTCGACCGGCCGGATTCCCAATTACCCCAATACCGACGGATTTCATGTGATCCAGCTGGTGTGCAGTCGCGACCTGAAGACGTGGCGGCGACTGGGTGAACGCGAGATCTTTATTGGGCCGTCGCCATTGGGTGCTGGTGCCTTCGACCTGACACAGATCCTGCCCCCTTCGCGGCCGATCATCCGGGGCAACGAGTTGTGGTTCTACTACACGGGACTCAAGTACCGGGGCAATTACCGATTTGAAGGCAAGTATCCCAAGGGAAAACTGGTTCGACTGCCCGGCTTCGAGGGGCCCACCGGCGCGATTTGCCTGGCCGTGTTGCGGCGGGACGGGTTCGTTTCGCTGGACTCGGGGCCGACCACCGGCCACCTGCAGACACAGGCCTTCCAGATGCCGACGGGAAGGCTCCACGTCAACGCCAGCCTGAAGCAGAAAGGGCAACTGGTGGTCGAGGCAATTGATGCCAAGGGCCAAGTGATCGCCACCTCCGCGGCGATCACCGGTGACCAGCCGTCGGTCGCCGTGGCGTGGAAGACACCCGGTAAGCCCGACCTGGCCGGAAAGCGGGTCGCCCTGCGATTCCGGGTCAACCGGGGCAGCCTGTATTCGTACTGGATTGCGGAGAAGAAGTGATCCGCGTTGACGGGCAGGTTGGTGCGTAGAGACTTTGTGACTATCAGGCCGTGAAACGGCGAATCACGTTGGCCGTGATCTGGCCGACGGCCTGGTCAACCAGGATCGATGCCGGCCAGGTGATCGATCCCACCGAGAAGACCTCGCCCCCTGATGGCGTGTCGAAGTGCACGATGTCGGCGCCGCCGTCCCCGGGGTTGATCCCCTTGGCAACAAGGTGGACGTTGTCGGGAGACTGGACCGAGATCTTGTCGGTTTCATGTCCGGATGCCCCACCGGGCACTCGCATGTGGAGGCTGTTGGTACCGAACGTGTCGCCGTTGGAGAGGCCGGTGCCGTCGAGTGTCCAGTGGTCGGCATCGATTACCCGGTAAGGCGCGGCGGTCATGATTCCGGAGTTGGAGAAAACCACGCCCAGCAGGTTTGCTTCCGATTCCACCCGCTTGTCGAACCGGCTTTCGAGTTCGCCACCATCATCCTTGAGTTGGGTCTCGGAGTGGCTCCAATCAGTGTTGTGGTAGACGATGCGATGTTCGTCGAGGAACTCGACTTCGCAGTTGATCCCGTTGCCGCCCAGGTACATCAACCGCCCGCCACGCTCGAAGACCCACTCCTTGACCCGAAAATACATCTCACGGGACCAGTACTCGGGATGCGTGCTGATGATCAGCACCTTGTAGTTGTCCAACTCGACCTGGTCGAAGTGCAGTTGGGTTTCGCTGTAGTAGTCGTAGTCAAACCCCTGCTGTTCCATCCAGCCAAGCAACCGCCATTCGGCCGAAGCGAGGTGGCAGCCCTGCCGGCCAGCGATCGGGTCAGTCAGTCCTTCCTCGAGGTCGATGTGGTTGTAAGGTTCGGGGCGGTCGAGTGTGAGTGGCGCGTACTCGTTCTTGTCATATGTGCGATGCTCGACCTGGGTGTAGCGTTTCAGCTCGAGTCGGGAATTGACCGTCGGTGTCACGGGGAAACAGTCGGCGTGGATGTAGTTGCTGCGCCCACCGAAACTGTTGTAGGCGTTCCAGGTGAGGTCGGAGGCGAGGACAGCGATTTGTGATTGTGGTGTCGAGGGGGCGACCACCCAGGGAAAAGAAAAGAACGAACCGGACTTGCCGTGGGCATGCAGATAATACAGGCCACTGCGGTCCGGGGCCTCGACGAACTGCGTCAGCGCCTTGCTGTGATAACCGTGCTTGTTCCATTCGATGCCCGTCTGGGTATAGTCGCCGTCGGGTGTGATCTGCATGGTTGCCCGGGGTCCGTGTTCGTCGAATGTGCCGATGCGGCGAATGAACTCCTTCTCCTGGCCATACCGCCACAGCTGCAACTCATATTCTTCGACCGCGTGCACCCGGAACTCGGAAGTGTCGCCGCTACGGACGCACCTCGGCCACATGTAGCCGAGCAGGCAGTCCGAGAGCAGACGGAAGTGATAGGGAGTGTCGTCCGCGGCAGCCATCGTGACAATCTTCGAACCGAATCCCTCCCGTCCGAGCACCACTTCATATTCACCCGGTTCGATGTCGGCGTAAACTGCTCCGGAGATCGTCGAGCGGACCGTGACGACGGCACCGGAACGGCGAAATTCCAGGAGAACATCCGGAATGGCGACGTAGCGTTCGCTGCTGACATAACCGACGAGCATGGCTTCCCTAACTGTTTGGCAGTTGACGAGACGACAAACGGGATGGGTCGGAGGCCCATCATGTCGACACCACCGGCGCCCGTCCAGCATGTGGCAGGTCGACGTTTCTGCCGTGATGCCGTGGAAGCCTGGAGGAAGTTGGGAACTTGACGGGGCAGTGAGGATTCTGGCGATCCTGAGGGCTAAACAGGCCGATAACGATGATGTGCAGTACTCTTGCTGGATCATTGTTCTGATGGGGTTGGTCTCCAGTCTGGAGGCTGCGGAACCGCTGCGCTGGCGGCCACGTCGAGAGCCTGAAACCCCGGTCTCGGTCTCACCAATTGATGGACCAACATCCCGGGCGAAAGCACGGTCGGGCTCCAATGTGCCAGTGGTCTTCCGGTCCGGGTCAACCGCGGCAAGGACAGTTGTCGAACTCGAGACCATGGCCCTGGAGCAGCATCCTTCCCTGGGAATCGCCAAGGCGAGTGTCGAGGCCGAGCGGGGGCGTCAGCGGCAGGCCGGTTTGTTCCCGAACCCGGTCATCGGTTACCGCGGTGACGAGATGGGGAACCGTGGAACGCCCGGAATGCAGGGCGGCTTCATTCGCCAGAGGATCGTGATGGGAAACAAATTGAGCCTGGCTGCAGACGTGGCAGGCCGCCGGGTACTGGAGAGACAGTACCAGGCCGAGGCAATACGCAAACGTGTGGTCAGTGACGTGCGGGTTCAATTCTACGAGACCCTGGTGGTGCAACAGCGCGTGGAACTGGCCGCCCAACTGGTTCGGCTGGGTGATGAATTGGCCAGGGCGACCGCAAAACTGGTCGAGGGTGAACAGGTGGCTGCGAACTCGCTACTGCAGGCGGAAATCGAAGCCGAACAGGCCAGAACACTTCTTGAGAATGCCAGGAACGAGTTGGTCGAGGCGACAAGAAAGCTGGCGGCAACCGTTGGCGACGTCAGCCTGGACGTGGGCCGGTTGGAGGGAAATGTCACCTCGGGAATGTCGGACATGGACTGGGACGACTGTCGGCGGCTGATTCTCGAAAAGCACCCTCAACGGCAGGCCGCTCGCGCGCGGGTGGCCACGACCGAGCTGGCCATCCTCCGGGCCCGTCGCCAGGTGGTGCCAGATCTTGACGTGCGAGTGGGGATCGGGCACATGTACTCGACCGGGAGCGATGTGACCGGTGTGATGGTCGGAGTTCCGTTGCCGATCTTCGACAGGAACCAGGGCAACGTGGCACGAGCCGAAGCCGAACTGGTACAGGCGCGGTACGAGTTGGAACGCCTGGATGTCGACCTGTTTCATCGCGCGGCGACGGCATTTCGAAAATACGCCAACGCGCGGCAACAGGCCCGACGGTACGCAGAACAGATTCTTCCCCGCGCGAGCAAGTCACTGGAACTTGTTCGAAATGGATACCGGCAGGGACAGGTCCGTTATCTGGTCCTGTTGACCACGCAGCGGAAATACGTCGAGGTCAACCTGTCCTATCTTGAATCGATTCGCCGTTTGCGTGAAGCCGTGACGATAATCGAATCGCAGTTGTTGACCGGGGCGGCGGTATCGGTACGGCGATGACCGTCGCGGCAGGTTCGCAAAAAGTCGTTGTCAACGGGCCTGGCACGACCTAAACTGCTGGTATCTGGTATCTGGTATCTGGTACCTGGAGACGTGCCGAAGCATGCGGATTGACCGGTTAGGATCTGTGATTTGCGGCCTGTTGGCCGTCGCGATGGTCGTGGGGCCGGCCTGGTGTCGGGCTGGCGCGTGTTGCAGTGTATCGGTGATGGCAGACCGTATGGAGGACGTCGGATCGACGATCTGTCCTCACTGCACACATGAGGGGAGCTTGCCCGATGTGCCGGCAGGACCGGGCGACCGCGATCGCTGCAATTGCTCACAGACACCGGTGGTCTGCGTGACGACGTCGGGATGGCGTTTGACCGAGAGTCAGGTGGCCATCGGCGTGGCGGATGTCGCTACGGTCGGTGTACTACCGTCTGCGAAGGCCAACGATGGGCAGCCACGACTGTGGCGGGCAACCCCGGGGCGGCTGTTGTGTTACAGCAATGGGGTTCTGCGCTGCTAGGCCGGTTGATTCCGGTAGACGAACCGTTTCGTCACCGGTTGTTGTGCTGGCCCTGCCCCGTATCAGGAAGCTGTGGTTGTGCTTGTTTTCCGATTGCTCCCGTGGGAGTACTCCGTCCGGAACCTGTTTCGACGTCCGTTGCGTACCGGCCTGACGCTGGTGGGTCTGACGACGGTGCTGGTGCTGGTACTGGTCGTCATCGGTTTCATCCGGGGGCTCGAGGTTTCTCTGGCGCGCAGCGGCGATCCTGACACGGCGATCGTCTTTGCCCTGGGAATGGGAGAGAACCTCGAATACTCGTCGATTCCAATGAGGACGGCCGATCTGGTTTCAGCGAACATCCCGGGGATCGGCGAACGCTATGGACGCAAGTACGTGTCAGCGGAACTGTACCTTGGTACCGAGGTTTACGTGGGGAATCGTGACCGACCGTCGCTGGGGTTGGTACGTGGTGTCACACCGGATATCGTCCGCGTCCGGCGGGGTGCGCAATTGGAATCGGGTCGTTGGCCCGGTCCCGGAGAAGTGCTGGTCGGGACATTGGTGGCGACAAAACTGGGAGTGGATCGTGAGGAATTGCAGTCAGGAGCGGGGCTGAAGTTTGAAGGAAAGACCTGGCGTGTGAGTGGAGAATTTTCCGCCGCCGGAGCGGCTTTCGAGTCGGAAGTCTGGTGCGGGCTCGACGATCTGCAACAGGCGATGCAGCGGCAGGATCTGAGCATGGTGGCAATGACGTTTGCGACCAGTGACGGATTTGCCGATCTGCAGATGTTCTGCAAGGAACGCACCACCGACCTGCGATTGCAGACGATCCGAGAAAACGACTACTACGCGTTGCTGCAGAAGGACTATGGACCGATCCGGATGTTGGCTTGGTTGGTTGTCGCACTGGTATCGGGCGCGGGAGTGTTTGCCGGCCTCAACACGATGTATGCCGCGGCACTGGGCCGGGCCCGGGAGATGGCCGTATTGCAGACGATCGGCTTTGCGCGACCGGCACTGGTCGTGGGATTGGTGCAGGAAGGGGTCTTGTTGTCGGCGGCGGCAGGTCTGCTGGCGACATTGATTACCGCGGTGGGACTCCAGGGTGCGGCGGTTCGTTTCACGATGGGAGCATTTGCGCTGGCAATTGATGGCAAAACGGTACTGATCGGTTGTGCCCTGGCAGTGTTACTGGGGGTGCTGGGAACGATTCCGCCGGCAATTCGGACAATGAGAATGCCGATTGTCGAGGGGTTGAAGGCGGTCTGAGAAAGGTGTTGAGAAGAATTGCTGTCCGAAATGACGATTTGGTAACCAGACAGGTTCGCGGCAAGCGAATTGGGAGAATCGATGATGAGAAGCGTTTCAGAGAATCCGTGGCGGATGATGCCGCGGTGCGTGTTGCAGGGAGTGATCATGCTGGCACTGCTGCCGGGCTGCGGTGAGGAGGAGTCGACACCGAGTGCCTCAGCCCCGATCGACGTCTCGAAGTATCTCCTTAATGAGCTGCCCGAGGGAATCCAGAGCGTGAAGGCAATCTACGAATCGTCCACCGACAAGCAGGACGTTGTGGTCGAAGGAAAGATCGGCGGGAGAGTGGATCCCTGGGTCGAAGGACGCGCCGCTTTCGAGATCGTCGACATCTCATTGAAGTCGTGTTCCGATATTCCCGGCGATGGTTGTCCAACACCGTGGGACTTCTGCTGTGCCCGGGACGAGTTGGTCGAGGCCAGGGCGCTGGTCAAGGTCGTGGGCGCAGACGGGAAACCACTGGCCGGAGGCGCGAAGAGCCTGTTCCAGGTCCGGGAATTGCAGACGGTCGTCGTGCGGGGGACGGTTCGACGCGACGACAAGGGAAACCTGACGGTGTTGGCCAATGGCCTGTTTGTCCGGGAGTGATGGAATTGCGCGGCCATGAGTGACGTCGACCTGCAACAACTGGTGATCGAACGCGACCAGCCGGACTCGACGGGTTCAGGCGGCCGGCGTCATCTGTGGACACGGTATCTTCTGCCGGGTGTGCTGCTGGTCGGCTTTCTGACATTGATCGTCTGGTACGGTTGGGACGTGATGTTCCCGCCGCGTCCGGTCACGGTGGTTCCCGTGTTGACGACCAGCCGAGCCCCGCAGGGGGAGGGGCAGGTGGTCTTCCAGGCGAGTGGCTGGATCGAGCCTCGTCCAACGGCCGTGCGTGTCGCTGCCCTGGCAACGGGCGTCATCGACAAGTTGCTGGTGGTCGAGGATCAGCTTGTCGAGCGTGACGAGCCGGTGGCCGAGCTGGTCAGGGATGACGCAGAATTGGCCAGCCGGGTGGCCGTGGCCGACCTGGCCTTGCGAGAGGCGGAATTGGCTGACGCGCGAGGCCAACAAAAGGCGGCCGACCTTCGATTCAAGCGACCGGTCCACCTGGAAGCTCCACTGGGCCTGGCGGAAGCCGAATTGGCGAAGATCGTGACACAACTGAGGTTGCTACCGTTTCAGCGCAAGCGGGCCGAGGCGGACCTGCAATTCGCGAGGAAGGATCACGCGGGTAAGGTGGCCGCCAAGGGAGTGGTGGCCCGAGTCGATGTCGAGCGTTCTCGTGCCCAGCTGCAGCGTGTCGAAGCGAAGGTTTCTGAGTTGACCGATCAGGCCAAGGCACTTCAAGTCGAACAGGCGGCCGGCAGGCGACGTTGTGATGCTCTTCGTGAGCAATTGAAACTGTTGGTCGATGAGACCGAGGCGCGAGAACGGGCGAGGGCGCGGGTGAAGGCTGGCGAGGCGAGGGTCGAGAGATCCCGCGTCGGGGTCGCAAAAGCGAAGTTGAGGCTCGAGCGGATGACCGTCGTGGCGCCCATGGCCGGACGCGTTTTCCGGTTGATTAGTGAGCCGGGCGCGAGGATCGGATCGGGCATGACCCAAATGGCCGGGCACGACGGCAGCACGGTTGTGACCATGTACCGGCCCGAGTCGTTGCAGGTAAGAGTGGATGTTCGTTTCGAGAATCTCCCCGAAGTTCGTTTGCAGCAGCCCGTGCGGATCAACAATCCGGCTCTCGAAGTCCCCATCGCAGGCCGCGTGTTGTTTATCAGTTCGATGGCCGACATCCAGAAGAACACGCTCGAAGTGAAGGTTGAAATTGATGCACCAGCGAAGGTCTTCCGCCCGGAGATGCTGGTTGACATCACGTTTCTTTCGACCGGCAACGACGCCGATGGCCGTAGCCGGAATGAGGTCTCGCGGCATTACCTGCCGCGGTCACTGATTCGCCAGGATGCCGCCGGGCAATTCGTTTGGCTTGCCGACCAGGCAAATAATACGGCTCGAAGAGTGTCGGTCAGTGTCGAAGGGGCGGCGGCGGGTGGACTCGTGGAAATCCGCGGCGAATTGGCCATGGGAGCGAGAGTGATTGCTGGTGGCGGGGAAGGATTGGTCGATGGAGAGCGGATTCGTATCGTCGGCGAAGATCACGCGGCAACCTACATGGGTGAGGGGCCGACATCGTCTGGTCCGGCCGCCAGCGATGGGAGCGACGGTCAAGGGAAGGGGGACTGATGTCGCTGGTCGAGATCCGGGACGTGTCACGGCGATTTCATAAGGGGGGAGAGACGATCACGCCCCTGGACTCGGTCTCAGTCAACATTGAATCCGGCGAGTTCGTCTCGTTGATGGGAGCCAGCGGGACCGGAAAGTCGACACTCCTGAATCTGCTGGCCGGGATTGACCAACCCGACGAGGGGTCAATCGTGGTCGGTGGCAGGGAGATCACGAAGCTGTCACGAGGAGAATTGGCGAGGTGGCGTTCCGAGCACGTCGGATACATCTTCCAGGACCATAACCTCGTTCCCGTGCTGACCGCCTGGGAGAATGTCGAGTTGCCCCTGCTGTTGTTGAAGATGAACAGGGGCGAACGTCGGCGACGGGTCGATGTGGCCTTACAGGCGGTCGATCTGGGCGACCGGGTGGATCACTTTCCTCGTCAACTCTCCGGAGGCCAGGAGCAGCGTGTTGGGATTGCGCGGGCTATCGTTGCCCATCCGACGCTTGTCGTTGCCGACGAACCCACCGGAGACCTTGATTCGGAAACTTCGACCCAGATACTCGAACTCCTTTGTCGACTGAACCGGGAACTGGGAGTGACGTTGATGATGGTCACGCACGATCTGGAAGCCGCCGCGATCGCGGGTCGGCAGATGCGGCTCGATCGTGGAAAACTGTTGCTGTTGGACGAGACAGATCGTCGCGATGACGGTCAAGTCCGGGCCGGTGAGAGTGGTTCGGTCGAAGCAGGTGGACCAGGAGGGGCAGACTCGTGACGCGACTGCTGCCTTACGTGCTGAAGACGCTCTGGCGGCATCGTTCGCGGACCATACTCACGGTGGTCGGGTCGGCGATTGCGTTGTTCGTGTTCTGTTTCGTCGGAGCGGTTCAGGAAGGGATGGACGATCTGCGCCACAGGCAGGTGGCCCAGCGGAGCCTGGTGGTGTTCCAGGCCCACAAATTCTGCCCGGCGACAAGCCACCTTCCCGAGGACTACGTGGGGAAGATCAGGGGCTTGCCAGGTGTGACTCAGGTCGTGCCGATCCAGGTCTTCACAAACAACTGCCGGGCGAGCCTGGACGTGGTTGTGTTCTACGGTTTGCCGGCAAACAGGCTCCGCGGAATTCGTGATTTCCGGTTGCTGCAAGGCTCGTGGGACGAGTTCGAAGAGAACCAGGATGCCGCCGTGGTCGGTCGAGCCGTCGCCAAACGGCGTGGCGTCAAGAAATCACTCTCGATTGGTGGTGTAACCGTGCGGGTGGCGGGGGTGTTCGCCTCGGATGACCCGGCCGAGGAAAACTACGTCTACACGCACCTGGCATTCCTGCAGCGGCGGCATGGGGGCGACTTGCAGGGCACGGTGACACAGATCGAAGTTCAACTCGACAAGCAAGTCGATGCGGTAAGCGCCTGTTCAGCGATCGACACGTTGTTCGAGTCGGGACCGACTGAAACCGATACGCGGCCCAAGGGGGCGTTTCAACTCAAGAGTCTTGGCGACCTCTCGCAGTTGATCGAGATGTCCCGTTACCTGGGCCTGGCATGTGTCGGCCTGGTCCTGGCGCTGATAGCCACGACGACGGTGATGTCGGTGCAGGATCGAGTCAAGGAATATGCGGTGCTGCAGACCCTGGGGTTTTCGTGTGGGCGGGTTTTCGGGTTGGTCCTGGTCGAGAGCACGGTCCTGAGTGCACTGGGTGGGCTGTTAGGCGTGGCTGCGGCCATGGTGGGCCTGAAGGTCAGTCGCCTGTCGGTCGGAGCCGAAGCGGTGACAATTGCGTTCCAGTCGTCGGCCAGCCTCGCGATCACGGGGGTCGGCGTTTCACTGCTGGCGGGACTGATCGCGGGGATCGTGCCCGCCTGGCTGGCCGCCCGTACCGAAATCGTGCCGGCCTTGAGACAGGCGTAACCGGCTGGGTCGATTGACCAGCGAGTCGCTCGTACAGAGAATGGCCGGCTTGTCTGTCTGGCGAGCGGCCCCATGTTGTATCTGATTGCGTGGCTGACCGACTGCGCGCTGATCCTTTTCGTCTTCAGCAGTACCCGGGTGCTGGCCGACGCGCAGGCCGACGCCATGACCCTTGGCACGCTCGGCGCCGCATTTTTCCTGGCCAGTGCCATCAGCAACGCGGTGTCGGGACGGCTGTCGGATCGTATCGGCCGCCGGATTGTCGCGATCAGCGGTGCGGGCTGTCTTGTCGTCAGCCTCTCGGTGGTGGTCGTGTTCGACCAGGGAGGCTGGGCGTTTTATGTTGCCTATACCTGCGTGGGGCTTTCTGTCGGGCAGGTGTATCCCCCAGTGATCTCGCTGCTGAGCCTGGGATCCGGGCACCGCTCGGCCAGTCGCCGGTTCTTGTTGTTCGGATTGGCGTTCAATTGCGGAATTCTCTGTGGGCAGGTCGGTGGGGGCTGGTTGTATGACAACATCGATCACCGCGCGCCCCTGCTTGTGGCCGTGGCGCTTGCGGTGGTGACGTTGTTGTGTCTGCTGTCGTTCCACGAACCGGATCCCGGGACTGATGACAACGTCGGTTCGGCCCCGGTGCCCGAGTCTGATCGGGCCAGTGCCCGCTGTTTCACTCAGCTGGCCTGGTTGGCCAACTTCGCCGGCATGTTCTCGATGAGTACACTGTGGTTTCTGTTCCCGAAGCTGGCCGTCGCGCTGAAGATTCCAGCAGACAATCACGGCGTTGTGCTGGGTGTCGGGCGGGCCACGGTCATGGCGGTCTACATCCTGATGCATGTCGCCACCGAGTGGCAGCACAGATTTCGTTTCTCGGTGATCGTGCAGTTGTTGGGCCTGCTGGGAATGGTCCTGGTTTATGTTTCTTCGACAGCCGTTGCATTGGCAACCGGGGTCGTACTCCTGTCCTTGCTATTGGGCTACAACTACTTTGCCAGCTTGTTCTACAACCGCGAGGCGAACGACGATCGTCAGAAGGGCAAGGCGTTTGGATTGAACGAGGCCTTCCTGGGACTCGGAGCGGCCGGGGGGGCACTGTTGGGAGGTTGGGCGGCTTCGGACTGGGGTGAACGAGCTCCTTTCCAGATGTCGGCAGTATTGATCGCCGTTTCGCTGGTCGTCCAACTGGCCTGGTTTACCAGTCAACGCCGTTCACCAAAGGAGGCTTCGACGACCGGTGACCACGGTTGATTTCAGGAGACTCCGACCAGCGTTTCTCGTGCCACCCGCATGACATTGCCGCCAATGATCTTGCGGATGTCGTCGTCGCGGTAACCACGCTTGACCAGGCCGACGGTAAACAGTGGCCAGTTGGTCCAGGCAATGCTCTGCGAAGCCTGAGCGGTTGCTCGGAAATTATCAGCCGGCCACAGTGACCGGAATCCCTTGCGACTGCGCGGTCGGGAAGGGATCTTTTTTTGTTCGGCGGCCGCGTTTTGTGACGTGTAGGCCACATCGGTGCCCAGTGTCACGTGATCCACGCCAACCGTTTTGACGACGTGGTCGATATGAGACAGCAGGGCATTGATGTCGCCATCGCCCCGCAGGAATCGTGGGATACAACAGATGCCGACATATCCACCCGTCTGAGCGATCGCCTTGATCACCGCGTCGGGTTTGCTGCGGATATGGGGGTGAATCGCAGCGCAGGTGGTGTGACTGGCGACGACGGGCTTTTGGGACACCAGGGCGGATTCGAGACTGGTCTGCCACCCGGAATGAGCACAGTCGGGAATGACGCCGACGCGGTTCATCTCGGCAATGGCCGATCGGCCGAAGTCGCTGAGTCCGGCATTGGCCTTTTCGGCACAGCCGTCGCCGATCATGTTGCGGCGCTGGTAGGTCAGGTGCATCATGCGGATGCCGAGCTGAAAGAAGACGCGGAGGTATCTCAGTTCGTCTGAAACCGAGACCCACTGTTGAGTCAACGGAACACCATTGCCGGTGAAATACAGGCAGTGCCGGTGGTCCTTCTTGGCCGAGAGGACGTCATCGGGAACGGCCGCCTTGGCAACGATGTTGGGCAGCATGTCGGTGGCGAAGGTGAATCGTGCCAATCGCTTGATCAATCTCAGGGGGTCCTGACCCTCCTCGCCCGCGTTCTGAAAGATACAGGTCACCCCCGCGGCCCTCCACGCATCGCGGTATTCGCGTTGCTCGGCCGGTTCCGTGACGTAACGCGTCATCGACATCTCCTCCCGCAGATCCTTCAGTTCAATCGACGAGGCCCCATCCTTGATCGCCGCGGCCATGGCGTCACCGTCGAGTGCGGCCCGGGGTGAAAAACCGTAGCCGTCAAACACGAGTGATTCTGCGTGCAGTCTCAGCCCTCGCTCGAGTGTCTTCGCGTCGGGCTTGAGCATCGCCAGGCCTGCCTGCCGGGCAGCGGCGATGCGGGGATTGAGTGCACGGGTGAGTTCGCGGACGGCATCACGTGGTTGGGCAGCTGTGGCCAACGCAGCGGCGGCGGTCAGGCCGGTGCTGCCGACAAGAAACTTGCGACGATCCATGGTCGGGTTCTCCGGATGAGTGGTGCCAGGGTGTGGGGCTGTGCATCCTCGCGGAATTGTCAGGGAAATCAACGAGGGCGATCTCCGAGACGGGAATCACAGGTCCGGGGCTCCGGCGTCTGGGCGTTTCGAGTATAGTGAGAGCCGGGAACTCGGGGAGACCGTCGAAGATGTTTGACGTCGGATCGTTTCGGAGCCGTGAGTGCCAGGGAGTCTCCCGGCGGTCCCTGCTGCGTTTTGGCGCCGGTCTTCCGTTGCTGGCGGCAGCCGGTCAGCGGAAGGTGATTTCCGCGGCCGGACCGGATGGTCCGGCGCGATCGGTGCTGCTGCTGTGGCTCTGGGGTGGTCCCAGCCACCTTGACACGTTCGACCCGAAACCGTTGGCTCCGCAGGAAATCCGCGGGCCCTTCTCAACGCTATCGACACGCACGCCGGGATTGAGGGTGACAGAACTGTTTCCCCGCCTGGCGGCTCGCAGTGATCGGTTCTCGATTGTTCGCTCGCACAAGAACCACACCGCCGTGCACCGGGTGGCCGGTTCGATCACCCTTTCCGGCGGAAAAGGCGAGACCGGTGACGACAACTATGGGCCGACGGTTGGGTCGATTGTCCAGAAACAAAGAACCCGCAATGCCGACCTTCCTCCCTTTGTCTCGGTGACACCCGGGCCGTTGAAGACGGCACTGGGAGTCGTGAAAGGGGCAGGTGGCGGTCGCTGGGGGAAGGCATTCGACCCGGTGGCCGTTCGGTGTTCCGATACGGGGCGAGTCGATATTCCCGCCTTGAAGTTGCTGGAAGGACTGAAGCCTGAACGCCTGTCGGATCGTCGGCTCCTGTTAGGATTGCTCGATCAAGCAACCGCCCGGGCCGATGATGCGCGGTCTGCGACCTGGTCGGACAACTTCCGCAGGGCCTATCGTCTGTTGATTTCCCCGGAGGGGCGCCGGGCCTTCGACCTGTCCCGCGAGTCCGCGGCAACCCGCGGCCGCTACGGCCGCAGCGTCTTCGGCCAGAGTTGCCTGCTGGCACGCCGCCTGGTCGAAGCCGAAGTGCCTTTTGTCCAGGTCAACTGGAGCCAGTACGTTGAGAATCTCTATGGCAACCGCACGGACTTCGGGTGGGATCTGCACTGGCTGAACTTCGAACACATGACCGACCGCCATGGACCAATCCTGGATCGAGCGTTGTCGGCCCTGCTCGACGATCTGCGCGATCGCGGGCTGCTGGACCAGACGCTGGTGATCGCCATCGGTGAATTCGGACGAACACCGAAGATCTCCGCGAATGGCGGTCGCGACCACTGGCCGGCCGTCTACAGTTCGTTGTGGGCCGGTGGCGGGGTGATTCCCGGACGAGTGATCGGCCGCAGCGACGAGCGAGCCTACGACTCGGTGACGGCTCCGGTCACGCCCGATATGGTCGTTACCACGATCCTGCAGCAGGCCGGGATCGGAGCGGAAGACCGCGTGCGTTTGCGGGTGTTCGAAGAAAGCCAGGTGATCGAGGGGCTTGTGTCGTGAGCAGGGGCCAGGCCCTGGTGATGGTCACCGCCTGCTGCGGGCTGCTGGTCCTGGAAGCGGGAGCGGCCGGGCCGCAGCCACTGACGACCGATGGCCGAATCAAGCGTGATCCGGTCTTTGTTGATCGGGGCCGGCGAATCGTCTATACCGTCCAGGCCGATGCACCCCGACTGGTGTTGATGACGCTGGATCGCAGGACCGGCCGCAGTCAACGATGGGCTCCCGATGCCACGCTACCGGAATTGAAAGCCGTATTTTCGGCGACTGGAAACGCCGTGGCCTGGCTGCGAATCACCGGCAACGACCAGGTGGCGTTGCTCGTTCGTTCCGGCAAGAAGGATGTGGCCCGTGTTGTGAAGACCAGTAAGAGTGTGGCATGGAGTCCCGCGATCACCCCCAAGGGGGGGCACGTTGTCTTCAACCAGGCGGGTCAACTGCTGGTTCACGACATTTCCTCGGGGCGAAAACGACCGTTGGCGAAGTCGTCGGGCCGCAACGATTGGCCAGCGGTCTCCGCTGATGGACGCCGGGTGGCATTCGGCTCGAGCCGGGACGGCAATATGGAAATCTACGTTGTTGGGTGGGACGGTGAGGTCGCTCAACGACTGACAAACCGGGAAGGCCTGGACATCCGACCGGCCTGGTCCCCCGACGGGAAACGGATTGCCTTCACGTCGGTGCGGGCGGGAAATTACGAGGTGGCCGTGATTCATGCCGACGGCACCCGGATGATCAACGTCTCGCGGCACTCCGAACGCGACGACTATCCGGTCTGGCACCCCGACGGGCAACGGTTGGTCTGGGTGGCCGAACGGGATGGCCGCTACGACCTGGTGGAATTGTCGCTGTCTTCATCCGGCGATCGCTAAGCGGGCGACACGCCTCGCTGGACACTCGCTGCGGGTTTGCCGATGCTGGCGCTGACCGAACTGTTTTCTTGAGGAGCCCATGTGATGGAACCGGTGACCCGACGCGAATTCCTGGCAGCCTCGGCAACCACGATGGCCGTGACAGCAGTTGGCAGTCGGAACCTCGGCCTGGCTGCTCCCGCGGTGCGTGGCAGCAACAAGTCAGGATCGAGCCAGGTGACCGGTCAAGGGGAATATCGCTTTCGTGTCGATCATGCCTGGGCACAATTGCCGGAGAGGTTCCGTTGGCAGACGACGCACAACGTGGCTGTTGATGCCGACAATTTCGTCTACGTGATCCACGAGGGCCGCGCTAATCTCAAGGACCATCCATCGATTTTCGTGTTCGATCCCGAGGGGCGATATGTTCGATCGTTCGGGAAGCAATTCCAGGGAGGTGGACATGGGATCGAGGTCCGCAGGGAAGGCAACCGGCAATTCCTGTATGTCTGTGCATACCAGCACCTCAAGACGTTCGCCAAGCTGGACCTGAAGGGCGAAACCGTCTGGCAGAAGTACGCGCCGGTTGATTCCGGTGTCTATGCCAAGGACGAAGATCGAAATCCGAAGAAAATCTGGGGCCGAAATCGTTTCATGCCCACCAACTTCGCTTTCATCCCCGGAGGCGACTTCTTCCTGGTCGACGGCTATGGCTCCTACTACATCCACCGTTACGACAAGGATGGGAACTGGAAGGCCTGTTTCGGCGGACCCGGCAAGGGCAAGGGTAAGTTCAACCTGCCCCATGGGATCTGGCTGGACACCCGCCATCCCGGCGAGGCGACGATTGTCGTGTGTGATCGGGCAAACAATACCGTGCAGCGATTGAAGATGGACGGGTCGCACCTGGAAACACTGCCTGGATACGGACTTCCCGCCAACGCGGATACGTGGAAGGGACTGATGGTGATTCCCGAACTGGTGGCGCGGGTCACCTTGCTGGGACCCGGCAACAAGGTCGTGGCCCGTTTGGGCGATGACATCCAGCGGGTGTCGGCCGACAAGAAGCGGTCAATCCGCAGCAACGAGAATCTGTGGCGGAACGGAAAGTTCGTACATCCTCACGACGCTTGTTTCGATGGACAGGGAAACATCTTCGTAGCCGAGTGGGTGGGAAGCGGGAGAGTGACGAAGTTGACGCGTGTCTGAGAGAACGAGGATCGAGGAGTCAACGGGATGAGCAACAGGTGGATCGCTGGAGTCGTGGGAACGAGTGCCCTTGTGGCCGTGGTCGGATTGGCTGCCGAGCCCGCCGTGACCGTGACCAGTGGTCCGTTGCGCTTTGAGGAGCGGTTGTTGATGAAGGGATTCACCTACTCGTTTGGCGTGGCGGCCGGGGATATTGATGGTGACGGCGACCTGGATCTGACTGCAGCCGATGCGTTGCCGAACAACTCGCTGTACCTGTTCACCAATGACGGCAACCGCGGTTTTCAGCGGTCGTTGATCCAGAAGAACGACCCACAACGCCTGGAGCGTCACCAACTGGGGGACATCGATGGCGATGGCCGGCTGGATCTTGTGATCGTCAAGAATCTTTTCGGCGACGTGCTCTGGTTTCGCAACGATGGGTCGCCGAAAGCCTCACTGTGGAAACGCCACGTGATTGTCAGCAAGAAACTGAAGGGGGCCTACGACGTTGCCCTGGCCGACTTCGACGGGGACGGTGACCTCGACGTGGCGGCGTCGAGCTGGCGACTCAGCAACAACTATGTCTGGTTCGAGAACGACGGTTCGCCGGCCGATGGCGAGTGGACGATGCGAATCATTGACGAAAATGTGGCTGAAACGCGGATGATCCGCCAGGCGGACATCGATGGCGACAAGGATCTGGACCTGGTCTGTACGGCCCGCCGGGCCCCGTTGGTGGCGTGGTATGAAAACACCGGGAATCCGCGCGCTGGCTGGAAGAAACATGTCATTGACGACAAAACAGTACAGCCGATCCACGGGATGCCCGTCGACATGGATCGCGACGGAGATATCGACGTGGTGCTGGCGTGTGGGATGACGTTTTCGGGTTCACCGGCCAGCGAGCAGGTCGTCTGGTACGAGAACGCTGATGGTGGACGGAACTGGAAACGTCACACGGTTGCCCGGTCGTTTCATGGCGCCTTCGAAGCAATCGCGGTGGACCTCGATGGTGACAAGGATATGGATGTCGTCGCCACGAGTTGGGATCTGGCGGGCTCGGTGACCTGGTTCGAGAACACCGGTGATCCGAAGAGCGGTTGGAAGCGTCACGCAATCAAAACAAAATGGGCCCGGGCGAACCAGTTGATCAGCGGCGATTTTGACGGCGATGGGCGGCCGGATCTCGCCGCGGGAGCTGAGCGGGGAAGTAACGAGGTGAGGTGGTGGCGCAACGCAGGGCCGGTCAATTCGCCGCGTTGAGAGCTGATCCGGGAGAGATCCGACCGCGTGTGACGGGTTTCACTTGGCGGCCGGGATATCAAGACTGAGCTCGGCGGCGAAGACACCCCGTGGGTCGCCTCGTTCGGTCAGCGTCGTGGCCAGTGTGCCCAGGGTGCGGGCGAGCATTCCTTCGTGCAGCTTGGACTTTCCGTTGAAGACGCGGATCGGCTGGTCGAGGTTGACCATCTGGTCGTCGAGTCGAATTCGCAACTTGCGGAGAGGACCGGGTTGAATGTGGATCGTCTGGCCTTTCCTCGAGGCGATCACCGTGGAGCGGCCCTTACGTTGTCCGTTTTCGACGGCGAGCCAGTAGAAACGCACGTGGGTAACGTCGTCCTGATGCCAGACGATGCGGCTGGGGCGAGGGTTACGTCGGAACTTCGCCATCCAGGGAACCGCGGCGGCGTCGAGCCGATCCATCCAGTGGCCCTTGTTGGGATAGATCTTGACCAGGTGGTTGTAGCCGGCGGGGTCACCCTTGCGGAGGGAATCGAGTTGCTGGCCCCAGGCGGCAGCAACCTTGTTGCGATTGTAGGCGCTGTCGCGGCCTCCCATGTGGATCGTGAACCCGATATTGCGGAGAGAGAGTGGGGAGGAATCGTTTGGGTGGCCGGCCATCATGGCGGCGGCCGCCAGGCGATCGGCCATCCGTGGTGCCACCTGGTAAACACCATCCCCACCAGCCGAGTAGCCCATCAGGTAAACCTTGTCGGGGTCAACATCTTCGAAGACTACGAGGTTTTCGATGAGCCGGTCGAATAGTGGGTCGATGTGGCCCTGGTGCCAGAGATTCCAGGTGTTGGTCGGGGCCCGTGGTGCGAGGTAGACACCCTCGGCCGGACGGTAGAGTCGCTTCTGGTTGTTCCACTGCGAGTCGTTGACGGCCTGGGTGGTGCCCCCACCACCGTGCAGAGAGATATAGAGACTGCGTCCGGTTCTCGGTTTCTTGCCAAAGATCGTGTAATGAAACGGCATCTTCAACGAGCCCAGCGTAAGCACGCGGGCCTTCATCTCCGCAGCACGTTCGGTTCGAATGTTCCGGGCATGGTCCTTCCAGAGCAGGTCTGCGGCCCGTCCGGCGTCAGCTTTCGTGAGAGCGGCCCGCGCATAGTCCTGTTTCTGCAGGGGGGGGCGCTTGTCGCGAGGTTGTTTGAGCCAGGTCACCAGCGAGGCCACCGCCGTGGCCGAAACCGCCTTGTCCGGTCCGGGGGCCGTGGTCAGTTTTCGAGGCAGATAGTGTCGGGTCGCGTTGACGGCATGGACAAAACGGGCCTCGGGTTTCCAGACCATCGGAAAGGCCGTGCCGGTCGGTTTGAAGCTGGTTGCGAAGATGGCGTGCCGCGGATCTTTAATGAGGGCTTTCGAGGCGCGTCCCTGAAACCAGGCCCGGTCGAGGGCGTTTCCGGTCGGTTCGGCGGCACCGGTAAAGTGCCAACCCTTGTCGTTCCAGACCTCAACCCATGAGTGGTTACCGGAACGGTCGGCCCAAAGCGGGGTGCCGACGAGCCGGGCCGGAACACCGACCGCTCGGCACGCATCAATCAGAAGAACCGAGAGGCCGGTGCAACTGGCCAGGCCGGCCTTGATCGATTCGTAGGGGCTCTGGTCGGCTTTGGGGCGTTTCGTGGAATAACGGACCTTGGTGATCTTGAAAATCGCACGGTTGAGCAGCGTGGCGGCTTCTCCGGGCGTCTTGGCGTTCTTGACGATCGGGCCGAACCGTTTGTAGAAATCTTCTCGCCAGTTGTCTCGCCGCTCGTTGATACTTGCATAGGGCAGGACATCGTTGAGGAAGACGGCGTTGGGGACCTGGTCTTTCCAGGGGGCCGCTCGAAAGGCTTTGTAGGCCCAGCGGGTCTGGTCGACCAGGAATTCGGCTGTCAGGCCCTGCAGGTCATGTGAGGGCATGTAGGCGACCAGGAAACGCATGCCGGCCAGTTCGTCGGCAGGAATTCCGTCGAGTGCCGCCTGAATGGCGGGTCGATTGTCACCGGCCCGTTTCAAAGCCTCGGCGATCTGTTTGTCGGTGACGGCGGCCGTGGCCGCGGTTGTGGCCAGGCACAGGGAGACGAAAAACAACAGGAGTTGGCTGCGGGGTGAAGACATGGCAATCTCACGAGTGTCACGGGCAATCAAATCGCAAGGATGATTCTACGATTGTCAGATTCGTTGTGCCACGTGTGATGAAAAGACGGCCGTTGTTGGCCACAATGCGGACGTGATGTGCTCGTGTTGCCGGGTGTGACGCGAGAAACGCAAGTTGGTGTTCAATGATGAGGACGTATGAAGATGATGAGGCGAGAGTCGTGCTGCAAGTTCCTGGTCGGGCTGATCCTGATGGGTGGCATCGGTCATGCCGAGGAAGTGATCAATCTGGGCTCGCGCCGCGAGTTGATGCTCGACGGCTTCCTGTTCAATTCGATACGTCATCTCAGTTTTCGACAGCACCAACCGGTAGAACGTGAGCAGGTACTGGATTTTTCGGCACCATGGGAGGGGCGAAAGTACTTCGGCTTTTCCGTGACCGGATACGCGACGGTCATCCCGGATGCAGGGCAGTACAGGATGTACTACGCCTCCTACTTCGGTCACCGGCTGAAACCGGGCGATCCCACGAAACAGTACACCGGCTACTGTGTCAGCAAGGATGGGATTCACTGGACGCGTCCGCTACTGGGGCGCGTTGCATTTGAAGGCAGCAAACAGAACAACATCCTGCGGCAGGGTGGTCGAACGTCCCACAATTTTGCCCCGTTCATCGACAGCCGCCCTGGAGTGCCTGCCGACGAGAGGTACAAGGCGGTGGGAGGCAACGGAAAGGCCTTCGGGTTCGTGTCGGCTGATGGCCTGGATTGGCGGAAGTTTCGGGAGAAGCCAATTGTCGATGGGAGCGACCCGGCGTTTGACCGGTTTGGTGCTGTCCACTGGGGCAACAATCCCACCAAGCCGCGAGCGATTCTCGACTCGATGAACATTGCCTTCTGGGATGCGGCCCGAAAACGGTACGTGTTCTACTTCCGGGCCCACCTGCCGGCGCTCGATCGGGAAGGCAAGAAGATCGAGAAGCCGATCAGGTCGGTGATGATGTGTACCTCGCAGAACTTCCGTGATTGGTCGGGGATCAAGCCGATCGATCTGGGAGAACCTCGTCAACTCTGGCGCAACGAACTCTACACGTCGATGTTGCAGCCTTATCCGCGCGCGCCACATCTGCTGGTCGGAATTCCGTTGCGGACGGTTCCCAGGCGTCCCTTCCGGGGCGGCAGTTTTGGGATGAGTGAGAGTGTATTGATGTACAGTCGCGATGGAGAACGGTTCAGAATTGCCGAGGAACCATTCATGCGTCCGGGCCGCGACGTGCGTAACTGGAGCAAGCATGGCAATCTGTTCGGATGGGGAATCGTCCAAACCAGTGAGGACGAGTTGAGCCTGTATTACCAGCAGCACGATCACCAGAAGACGGCCCATCTGAAGCGGGCGACCTTGCGGCTGGACGGATTCATGTCGCTGCATGCCGGGCGTTATCCCGGGGGTGTGGCCATCAGTAGGCCGATTGTCTTCAGTGGTGGGGAACTGGAATTGAATGTCGCGACCGGGGCCGGCGGCGGTGTACGAATCGGATTGATCGACGCCGAAACCGGCCAGGTGATCGAGGGTTTCGAGGAAAGTGATGAGTTTTTTGGGGACCAGATTGCCACGGTGGTGCACTGGAAAGGGGCAGCCGATATCGCCAAATTGGCCGGCCGTCGTATTCGAATGAAAATTTCGATGTATGAAGCCGACCTGTACTCGTTGCGTTTCCGTCCCTGACCGGGGCAGTTGCGGCAGGCGGTGACTCATCGGACAAGAGGAAAGTCGCGGTGGAGTGGAGTCTCGATGGAGTTTTTCGACCTGTTGCTGCTGGCGGTTGTGCAGGGGGTGACCGAGTTTCTTCCGGTCAGTTCCTCGGGACATCTGGTCATCCTCGGCTCCTTGCTGGATGACGACTCGATGACCGGACATCAAATGGCCGGTGTCACCATCGCACTCCACGTCGGTACGTTGCTGTCTATTGTCGTGTTCTATTTCCGGGAGCTGATCCGCCTGGTCGGTCGCGATCGTCGACAGTTGGGGTTGCTGCTACTGGCAAGCCTGCCGGCTGCAGCCGTTGGCATCCCGTTGAAGCTCCTGCACTGGGATGAACGGCTTCATGATGCGCGTGTGGCCTCGGCCAGTTTGATAGTGACCGGGCTGGTGCTGCTGGTCGGTGGCAGGGCAAGTCGCAGGCAGTCGACGGCTACCGAGATGTCGGCAGCCACGGCGGCCTGGATCGGGTTGGCGCAGGCCCTGGCGATCGTCCCCGGTTTGTCACGCAGCGGTTTGACGATTACCGCGGCCATCATCGGTGGCGTCGCCTCCCGGGAAGCCGCCCGATTTTCGTTCTTGCTGGCAATACCCGCGATTGCCGGAGCCGGGTTGTTGCAGCTGATGGAATTGTCCAGCGGGAAGGCCGGGGGGTCTGCATTTGACGCCTGGCAGTTGTGCGTCGGGGCGGCGGTCGCGGCTGCAGTGGGATGGTTGTCGTTGTCTGGACTGTTGCTGATGCTGGGGCGGGGCCGGTTTGCGTGGTTTGCCGTCTGGTGTCTTCCGGTCGGAACGCTGATGTTGATCCGCAGCCTTTGATCGGGAGGAAGACGGCCTCGTGACGACCACGATTCGCTTACCTTCGCCTCTGGCGGGACATTGTGACGGGACACGCGAGCACCAGGTCGAAGGTCTGACGGCCGAGACTGCGGTCACGGATCTGGTGCGCCGGTTTCCGCAACTGGGGCCTCTCGTGCTCGAGGAAGGTCGCTTGCGGTCTCATCTGATGGTCATGCGCAACGGCACAAGGATGGAGACTGCAGCCGTGCCCGACGAACCCCTGGGCGACGGCGACGTGCTGACGCTGCTCTTTCTGGCCGGGGGTGGTTAGCGAGGTCCCATGAACGACTAGGCCGCCGACGCAGGTTCGGGGCCAATGTCGATTTCGGCCAGCATCGTGTCGAAGATCGTCATCACCTTCTCCTGCAGTTCCGAGAAGAACTCCTCGGTCACGAAATAAGGCAGGTCGATGTTCGGGTATTCGCGATGTGATTCCCCGGGCAGGACATAATCGTCTCGGGTCATCCCCTGCAGTTTTTCGAGTCGGTAACCCCGCAGGAAGGTCCGGACGGTCATTTCCGAGATCGTCTCGGGAGTGACTTCCAGTCCGGTCAATTCGCTGACGGCGGTGGCCATCTGTGGGGCACCAACGCCGGCGAACTTGCAGATGCCGACCATGTCGAATGGAAGTTGTACGAGGCCGCGATTGGGTTCGGTGATCGCCCCAACCCAGTAGTCCATGCTGGTCTCTCCTTCGAAGAGCAGGAGCAGGAAGGTCCGCATGGACATGTGGCCGCCGGCCAGGGCCCAGGGGTAGCCCGGGTTGGTCTGAGGCAGATACGCAGGCAATTCGAGACCCTTGCAGTGCATTGCGTAGCCGGGTTCGCCAAGCCGTTCGCTCATCCTCAGCACACCCTGGCCGATCAGGTCGTCTTGTCCGGCACCGAGGCTGTTGACGGCCGTCAGGATACTCTCGAAATCTCCAAACCACGGGCCTGCGGCGAGTGCCTGACCGTCATCGGCGTGGCGGCGGTTGAATTCCATGGCGTAGGAGAGTGAAACGCCACAGGAGATCGAGTCCATCCCGAGTTCGTCGACGAGTTCGACAATCGTACAGGCCTGATCGGCGTCGTAGATTCCCAGGTTGCTGGCCAGCAGATTCAGCGGTTCGTAGTCAAGTTTGCCGCGGAACTTGCCCGCCTGGCCATCGACGGCGTCGTAGATGTTCTTGTGGCACTTGATCCCGCACCGGTAGCAGGACTCGTCTTTGACGATGAATTGTCCGCTTTCCTGGACGCTTTGTCGGTGGAGAGCGAAAGAGGCTTCGGTGCCGGTGGGGTTGAAGTTCAGCTCCGGTAAAGCGTGTTTCTGGTTCAGTGGGACGTAATTGGCCCAGGTGCCCCCCAGTCGATCCGTGGCGTCGTCCCGAAAGCGGGCGGAGCCTTCACCGCGGGCGATTTCCTTGTTGAATTCCGTGAAACCGGGTGCGTCGGCATCACGGACATCCGGCGTGTCGGCGACGATTGCCAGCAGATTCTTCGAACCCATCAGTCCGCCCATGCCTCCACGTCCACAGTAGCGGGCCTTGGGATCGCCGCTCTTGAGTTGGTTTTCGGTTGAAAGAGCGACGGCGGCATAACGGACCGTCTCGGGATGCTCGCCGGCGGGGCCGATGACGGCAAAGTGAGCGTTGCTGCCAAAGCGGGTCTGCAGCGCCTGGATCTTGGCGTTGACGCGAAGCCCGACCAGGTCAGATGCGTCCTCGAATCGGCACACCACCGGGCTGTCCGGGGCGTCGGATTCACGTCCGATATACAGCAGCACCGGTGTCGGGCTGCGACCGGTCATCAGGAGTTCATCGACACCGAGGTGACGGAGCTTGGTCCCAAATTTTCCGCTGCCCGCCGACCACATCGCCGAGGGCAAGCCGGTGGAGGATCGTTTCAGCGGAGAATATCCAAGGAAATACGTTCGCAGCCCGGTCATGAAGTTCGACCCGGACAAAACTCCCAGGGTCAGCAGCAGCGTGGCGTCGGGACTGTAGGCGTCGGTGACGGGGCATGTCTCCAGTACCTTGAAACCGCGAGCGATTCCGCCGAGGACATCCTCGATGTCCTGGCACTGGTGCGTCGACGCCGTGGCGGTGCCGGTTGTCAGGTCGATGGTGTGGCGGGAGTAGCTCAAATCCTGGATCGTGGAGCCGGCAGTGGTTTCGGTTGTCATTCGGGATCCTTCTCGCGTGAAACCGTCTGAAGAGATTCGTTTGGGCGGACATCATACACGTCCCCGATGTCCCGTTGCCAACGCGTGACCGATCTTCGGGTTCGAGGGCTATTTCGTTGCCGGGTCGAACCGGTGCAGACCGCGTCCATTGACCGTTTCGGTGGCGAAATAGATCTCACCGGCCTCGTCTTCGCCGAAGGCCAGGACAGGCAGTCGATCGGAGGGAATCCGCAGGTTCTTTTCGACGCGCCCGGTCTTCTTGTCGTATTTCAAGGCCCAGATCTTGCCGGTCACAAAATCGGCGTAGACGTAATGGCCGTAGAGCCCGGGAAGACGCTTGCCGCGGTAGACAAGTCCGCCGGTGATCGACTTGCCGATCTGGTGGTCGTATTCCCAGATGGGTTCGATCGGTGAATCACCCGGAGGCCTGGGGGAATTGCTGAAGTTGTAGCTGGCTTCACGGATGCTCCAGCCGTAATTGCCTCCCTTACGAATGAGGTTGATCTCTTCCCAGAGGTCCTGGCCGACATCGGCAACCCACAAGAGTCCGGTTTTTCTGTCGAAGGACATTCGCCAGACGTTTCGCAGGCCGTAGGCATACAATTCGGGCCGGGCACCCTTGCGGTCCAGGAACGGGTTGTCGCGAGGGATGGCATACTCGAGGCCACGATCCTTGTGGTCAACATCGATACGCAACAAGCCACCCATCAGGCTGGTGAGGTCCTGGGCGAGATGCTTGGGGTCATTTCGGCCTCCTCCGTCACCCAGGGCGACGTAGAGGTAACCGTCGGGTCCAAAGGCCAGCGAACCACCATTGTGGTTGGCAAAAGGTTGCGGAATCCGCATGAGCACCCGTTCAGAGCCCGGGTCGGCGCGGTCGGGGTCGTCGCCGGTGACCCGAAACTCGGAGAGGATCGACGTGTGGGCCTTGTCTGCCAGAGTGTAGTAAACGTAGAACTTGCCGTTGTCCTTGTGGCGGGGATGGAAGCACAATCCCAGCATGCCTTCCTCGTTTTCAACCTTCCATTGACGGACCCGTTTGCGAATGTCCAGGAACAACCGGGTGTTGGTGGCCGAGGCGCGGGCCGGCAGGACGTGAATCGTTCCACTCTGGGTTCCCGCAAACAGGCGACCACTGCCGTCGCCGGCGTTTTCGAGCATCATGGGGCGAATCGGGATAATCTTCCCGTTGTCATCGACACCCTCCCATCCTTCCCACTTCAGGTCAGGGAAGGCCTCGGCGACCTGCAGTTTCAGACTGCCGTCGATGGGATCGGCGATCTTGCGGTTCTTGCCTAAAGGTCGGATCTTGATATTGCGATACGCGACCAGGTTGCCGTGGTCCTGCAGGCAGATGTGGCCTCGGGTCGCCTTACCAAAATTCGGAAAGCGTGAGAATTTGCTTTTCTTGACGCGGTCGTTCCAGTCCTTGTTTCCCTTCTCGAAGTAATAGTAACTGACGCCGTTGACGGCGACCTCACACTTGGTTGGATGGATCCTCAGGTAGATATGGTTCCATTGTCCGGCCGGTCTTGTGGCGTCATCGACTTCAGGACTCGTGAAACCAACCTGCTTTTCAAATCGTCGTGCCCAGGGCGGCTTGACCGGCTTGTAGAGTTGATAGAGCCAGCCGGATTTCTGAGGGTCGTGGCCATCGACATTGTCCTGGACTTGGATCTCGGGGCCACTGTGCCAGGGCGCCCGGTTGTCTTCGGTGACGTGAAACATGATTCCGCTGTTTCCGCCCTTGGAGATGCGGTATTCAAGGGAAAGTTCGAAGAATTCATACTTGTCTAGCGTCACGATGTCACCCGCTCCGCCCGACGCACGGACAAGCGCTCCCTGTTGGATCTGCCAACCGGGTCCCATGGTCGTTTTACGGTAGTTCCGCCATCCGACCGTGGATTTGCCGTTAAAGAGCAATTTCCAGCCGCCCCGCCGTTCGCCTTCGGTCAGCCGGTTCGGAACACGGGCCGATGCGAGTGCGTCAGCGACGGCTGCAGTCGACAGGGCGGTGAAAAGAAATACAGCTGTGAGTTGATGTCCACGCGTCACGTCGAAATCCCCAGGTCAAACGGGTGAATTCTCCAAGCGAACGACATCGTAAACGGTGCGGTGCCTGAATCCCACCCCAGCCAATCAGGGTCGGTTTCCAAGGGGGGGCAACCGGGTTGCACCCGCCGTGATGCTGCGAGGCAGTAAAATCAGCGTTATCGTTACAGCCCTTCGAGGAGTTGCAGGTTCTTCGGGTGTTACCTCAGAAAGCACGGACAGCATGCCGAAAACAGGCATAACAGGATCTATCGATCCAGTTATCCGGAGACGGCCATTGATGTGTGGCTGATGGGGTGAATGTGTTGGTCCGGGGGCCGGCCATTCGGTGTTTCAGGCAACGTCACGCGATTGGCCAGCGGAATCAAGTTTTATCGACGATGTCAAATATCGAGGGGGGAAATCATGTTTAGGGAAACGTGTAAGAAGATCGTTGCGATCTTGGCGGTGGTGTCGTTCACTTCGCTTTCTGGCCTGGCGGCAGAACCTGCCAGCAAAACTGTCGAACAGGTGGGCCTGTCCTCGAGGACGATCGAGGACTGTGCCAAGGACTCCAAGAAAGACGCGAAGAAGAAGTCTGACGACTCGAAGAAGAAGTCGACTTGCGACAACGGTTGTGATGGCGATGGCGA
>PBSL01000015.1 GCA_002726205.1 Planctomycetaceae bacterium
GCGGTGGCGGTGGCGGTGGCGGTGGCGGTGGACGAGGACGTGGCGGTGGCGGTGGCGGTGGCGGTGGACGAGGAAACGGTGGGCATGATTCCCAGGCCGCTCGTCGTCGCAGCAGCGCGGATATTCCGGTAGTCACCGAAGTAATCGAAGGACTGCTCGAACTGCATCCCAAGGGCTATGGGTTCCTCCGGGATCCCCAGAAGAACTATGCCGCGCAGGATACAGATTCCTTCGTGTCCAGTTCGGTGATTGAACGCTATGGACTGCGGGAAGGTGTGTTGATCAGAGGCGAAGTGGGGCCCGGTTCGAAGGGGCAGGGGCCTCGCCTGAAGACAATCGAGACGGTCGATGCGAAAACGGTCGAAGAGTATCGCGAGGTGCCCAACTTCGAGGACCTCACGCCGATCACACCGGCAGAGAAGATTCGTCTGGAAACCGGTCCGAAACCGATCACGATGAGAGTGATGGACCTGCTGACGCCGATCGGGAAGGGGCAGCGAGCCCTGATCGTGGCTCCGCCGCGGACGGGCAAGACGATGCTGCTGCAGGATATCGCCGATTCGGTCAGCGAGAATCATCCCGAGTTGCACCTGATGGTGCTGCTGATCGACGAGCGGCCCGAGGAAGTCACCGAGATGCGGCGACGCGTCAAGGGTGAGGTGATCGCGAGTTCGATGGATCGTGAGATCGAGAGTCACGTCAGGATCAGTCAGTTGATCATCGAACGGGCCAAGCGACTGTCAGAAGAGGGCAAGGAAGTCTTCGTTTTGCTCGACAGCATCACGCGAACCGCGCGGGCATTCAATAAATGGGTCGGCAACACCGGTCGGACGATGAGTGGAGGTCTGGATGTCAAGGCCCTGGAGATTCCCCGGAAGATGTTCGGGACCGCCAGGAGATTCGAGGAAGGTGGTTCGCTGACCGTGGTGGCGACAGCGTTGATCGAAACCGGCAGTCGCATGGACGACGCGATTTTCCAGGAGTTCAAGGGCACCGGCAACATGGAGATGATGCTCAGCCGTGAACTCGCCGATCGACGGATCTGGCCGGCGATTGACATCACCCGGTCGGGGACGCGTCACGAGGAGAATTTCTTCACTGAGGAAGAATACGAGTACGTGACGATGATTCGCCGCCACCTGATCACGCTGACACCGGCTGACGCGATGGATAAGCTGCTCAAGATGATGGATCGATTTCCGAGCAACGCGGAGTTCTTCGAGAAGGTCCGCATGATGATGTGAGGCCCGGCGGGGCGGCCGCAGCCTAGACCGGTTGCGGCACAAGAGCTCTTCGCAACCGCTCGTAGTGCCCGGGTGCGACCAGGCAGACGAAGACCATTCCGCTCTCCGCATCGGTCCAGGCTGCCGTGCTGAAGCGCCCGGAACGCGAGTAGTTCGGACGGGCGGTCGTCACGTCATTTACTCTCGGGCGGTCGAGCACCTCTCCGGCCGGCACGGCCAGCAACAATCCCTTCACACGTTCCCGTCGAGACAACGGCACCTGGAAGGACATCACTGCCACCGTCGTTCTCTCCGGCCAAGATCGAATTGGTTGATCCAGCCAGGCGGGGTCCCACCCGGTCGGCAAGGGGATCCCGCTTTCGATGAATTCCGGCAATGCTGCGAGTGCCTCGGCGTCATCGACGGAATCAAACAGTTCGTCCGGCCAGTTCCGGATCCGGTCGACCGTGAGTGGCCCCGAGGTCACAAGGGTTGATTGCCAGACGACGGCCACGCAGGCGACCAACGCGGTTGTGGTCAGTATGGTCAGCCAGCCGCGGCGAGAGAGCGGCCGGGTCGCTTCCGGTTCGACCGCGGCCCTGTTTTCGGCCGACGTCAACGAGGCAAGGACACGGGTTGCCAGACCGTCGGGTACGGAGAACAGCGAGGTGGATTCGGCTGCGGATTCGGATGCGGTCAGGAAGGCGAGATCCCAGGCGTTGCGCCGAGAAAACTCGCCGGCACAGGCCGGGCAGCACTCGAGGTGAACCCGAGCATCACGAAACTCCGGCTGGTCCAGATCGGACCCGTCCGGTCGTGCCGCATCCAGTCGTTGAAGAGCTTCGATACAATTCATGGTCGATGGGGACCGCGGGAAGGTGCTGAGTTGTCTTGGTTTGTCGGTCGGTTGATCAACCGGTTCGTGCGACGAGTCGAGTTGGAGGACCGGGATTGAGGGCCTGGAGCCGTGATCGAAGTTGCGCTTTGCCCCGTGAGAGCCGGCTCATCACGGTGCCGATCGGCACATCCAGCTCCTCGGCGATTTCGCGGTAGCTCATCTCCTGGAAGTAGTACAACACGACGGGAACACGGAAATCCGCCGGCAAGCCATCCACCGCCTGCTGCACGGCCTCGGCGTCGATTTCCTCGTCGACGGTCGCGGCTGAGGCGGCTTCGCCAAGGGTCTCTAGCGAGACCATCGAATCGCGACGACGCTTGCGGACCATCTTCAGGAATTCGTTGCGGAGAATCGTGCATAACCACCCACGGACCTTGCCGAAGTCTCGAAGTTGTTCCCCGTGAACCTGGGCAGCCAGAAACGTCCGCTGCACCAGGTCCTCGGCATCGGCCGGACAACCGGCCAGTCGCCGGGCGAGCCCGTAAAGCAGCCCGGTGTGCTGCTCTACCAACTCGGCCACGTCCAGCGACGCATCCGATCGTGGTTCCCGAGGCGATGCCATCGTGAGAGTCTTCCTGTCGAGGAGGATGTCGGTGGGACCCGGTTTATTCCCCGTTTTTCTGTCGCGATCCTACTTCAGGTAAGACGAGGGGGGGCGTCGGCGAGTTCCCCTCGGTTCAGGATCGAGGCGCGGTTCAGGGTATCTGGCCGCCGCTGCGATTGCCAATTCACAGCTGGAATTCCGGTCTGGATGTTGTTTCTCACGGAAAAAAATGGATAAACTCGGGAAGAACCTGCACGTTGGCGGGATCATTGCTCACGGCGGGCCGGCGACGGTCCGGCCATTTGGGTGGAATTGAACACTCCACCGGTACATTTTCAGGTGCAGAGGAGAAGTTGATCATGCGTTTTCTTTCCATTCTATTGGCCGGTTTGGTGCTGTCTGTTGTCGGCTGTGGTGAAGCTGCCGATGACGGCGCGTCGAAAGTCACTCCGCCTGGACCGGTCAATCCCGACACGTCTCGTCCTGGTATGGATCCGAAGAACATGCCCGTCGATCCGATCAAGGATGACAGCGGCAAGATCGTCGATGAGGGTGGCAAGGAAGACGCGCCCAAGGGTTCGAAGCTGATCCCGCAGGAAGCCGGTAGCAAGGCCAAGGAGAAGGATCTTGCCAAGAAGCCTGCTCCCAAGAAAGCTGCTCCCAAGAAAGCCGCTCCGAAGAAGGATGCTCCCAAGAAGCCGGCTCCGAAGAAGAAGGGCTAGCCCACTCGCCTTGTTGATCTTCTGCTGTGAACACCCACCCCTGCGGCCGGGATTCCGGTCGCGGGGGTGTTGTCATTCCGGGATCGTGTCGGGCGGAATTGACGTGCCGATTTGTCAGGCGAATGTCGCCTGCTGCAGTGCCAGTCGCTGTAGCCGTTCCGGGACCGGATCGGGAAGCGCCTGGTAGGCCACGGCGCAGGGATGCCCCCGTTCGTCGGGAACCAGGGACAATGGCGGATCCGACAGGTCCTCGTGATAAAACCTCGCGCTGGGAAAGATGTCGGCCGGATACGTGAAATTGTCGAGCATGGCCAGGGCGACGCAGGCCGCCGCGCCCGTGGCACTTTCGAGCATTCCGCCGACCCAGCAGGGGATTCCCGCATCCCGGCACACGTCGTGGATTGCCAGGGCGTTGGTCAGTCCACCCACTCGGCCCGGCTTGACGTTGACCCAGCCGCAGGCGCCGAGCTGGATGGCCTGGCGTGTGCGATGGACAGAAACGATCGTTTCGTCCAAACAGATCGGCGTTTCAATCTCCTGCTGGAGTCGGGCATGATCGAGCAGGTCGTCGTGTTGCAGGGGTTGTTCGATCATCGCCAGGCCCAGTTCATCCACCTGCTCGAACAGCTCCTGGTCCGCCAGCGTGTAACCGCTGTTGCAGTCGATATGGAACACACCGTCGGGAAAAGTCTCCCGAACGCGTCGCAACATCGGCAGGTCCCAGCCGGGGCGGAATTTCAGTTTCACCCGCGGAAACCCCGCTTCGATCGCTTCGGCAACCGAAGCCAGCAGGTCGTCGACACTGTCCATCACTCCGAAATCAGCCCCCACGACAACCTGGTCACGAGTCGCACCAAGCAGGCGATGCAACGGGATATTGGTGATCCGGCTCTGCAGAGACCACCAGGCGGTGTCAAATGCCGCCTTGGCGAACGGGTTGCCCTTGTAGACGGCCAGTCGGTCCTGAAGTTCCTGTCCGGAATCCAGGGACTGGCCGATCAATGCCGGGGCCAACCAGTCGCGGCTCACGGCGAAAGCCCCGCCTGCCCATTCCGGGCTGTAGCACGGGGCTGCAAACGGTGCACTTTCTCCCCAGGCATCAACCGAGCCGCTTGACAGTCGGCAGAGTACCGCGTGGATCGCCTCATCTTCGCCGTAGGCTGTTTTCCACGGATAAATCAGTGGCATGGCCACGTGGTACAACTCGACACGGTCGATCTTCATTCGGTCAAACTCCAGAATTCCTCCTCGCCGTCCGCCTCGTCATTGGCTGGTGCAGCGGGTTTCGGAGGAGAGGGAGTGGGTCTGACTTTCCGACGTCGTCGGGTCGCTTTTCGGCCTGATGTCGGGGCCCGACCGCCGTCCGGACGCGGAGTCCGCCGGCGACGCGGCTTGGGAGTGCTGCCCGGTTGGCCGGAAGACGCGGCCGGGTTTTTCGGGTCCAGGTCCAGGATCTCGTCGTCGTCGCTGGGCAGTTGCACCGGGGAGACAGCTTCTGCGGGAGGAGTCGGTTCGGTCCATTCGTCGACGTGGAAATCGTCACTCGTCGGCGATGGATCCGGCGCGACGGTGCTCTCCACGTCGACACCGGTCGTGATCACGTTCTCAGGACGAACGATTTCGCTTGTGGCTTCACGGTTGCCGACGACATCGACTGCTGTCACGTGAACACGGGCCTGGGTGTCGTAATGAATCGTGACGGCGATCTCTGAGCTTTCCGGGAGGTTTGGTGAGAGATCATCGATGACACACTCCCCCAGCGATACGTGGGGCTGTCCCTCGGTGGCAGGGCTTTCGACAATGTGCAGATGCACTCGTTTCTGGTTGTCAACGACTGTCCCGAAGGTCTGGGTGATCTTTGTCGGCAGCGGAGTGTTGGCTGGAATCAGGTAGTGAGGGACGCGGGTCCTCTGCGGGTTTTGAACGAGGATCCCCAGTCCCCGGGCGTTGACGCTGACCTGTTTCATCCGGGACAGTCGGTCGGAGACCTCCTTGTTGACAATCGCCCTGGCGAACTCGGTGTTTGTCAGCAACATGCCCGCGTAATAGGTTGCGCCGTGAGCGATCGACTGATCCGGCGACAGCGACGTGTTGAGTGTGCGACCGCCCATCTCCTTGAGCCGTTCGCGGATCATCGGCATCCGTGACGCACCACCGGTCGTCAGCACGACGTCAACATGGGCCCAGCCCATGTTGTTGTCCTTGAGCATTTTCTGGGTGATCGTTGCCGTACGTTCGACGAGTGGTTGAGTCAACTCGGCAAACTTCTGCTGCTGGATCTGGTAGGTCTTGCGATGGCCGGAGTGCTGGACGGTCAATGCCGCTCGTGGTCGCACCGTGAGACTGCGTTTGGTTGTTTCGACTTCCAGTGCCAGGGCCTGCAGGCTCTGGGCATCGGTGCGGGGGTCCTCGCCAAAATCGGCAAGGAAGCGGTCGCAGATGGCCCGCTCCAGCGCCTCGTTCCAGTCGATGCCCCCGAGATGCAGGTCGCCGCTGCTGGCCAGAACGCAGACTTCATCATTGTGGTACCTGACCAGCGACAGGTCGAAAGTTCCGCCGCCAAGGTCGTAAACCAGGATTCGTTGTTCTTCGGCCAGTTCGGTGAACCACAGGCCCTCGTTACCCAGGACATGGCACAACGCGGCGGCCACCGGTTCGTTGATGATTTCGACTTGCTTCAGCCCGGCCCGGTGGCCGGCTTCGATTGTCGCACGGCGCTGCGGCTCGCTGAACTGCGCCGGGACGGTGATCACGGCGTGCTCGACCGGGCCGATTTGTTCGTTTGCCGCGGCCAGCAATTTGCGGAGGATGTAGTTGGCAATGTCGACGGGTGTGTAGGTCTCACCGTCGATCGCCCAGTGGTGATCGGGGTCGCCAATGAACCGCTTGGAATTCTGAACCACGCGATCGGGGCGGACAATGGCGTTTCGCAGGGCCTCGGTGCCGACGAGGACGTGTTGCCCCTCTTCGAAGAAGACGACCGAGGGAGTGGCCAGTTCCCCCTCCTGGTTGGCCAGGGTGACCGGTTCGCCCTGCTTGTTGAGGTAGGCCAGGCAGGAGTAGGTGGTTCCCAGGTCAATTCCGACGGGGTTCGGATTTTTCGTGTTCACGATCTGACCACTTGCCTCTTGTCGGCCCACAACTCGAGATGGTTCGGCGCCCGGTTCCATGCTACCATCACCGCGCGAGGGCCTCTAGAGAAGGCCGATGGAGGAACGGCGCGGTGATTTTCAGCGGTCGAACCTGCTGCGGTAAAATGTCCGACCGGTGGTCGGGGTTGGCGGGATTGCCGGTCGTGGTGGCCGGGATCGCGCTGGGTATGACGGTTCTCAGCGCGGCGGCTGCCGAAGCGAGATCCCCCTCGCCGTTGTCAGGACTCCGCTTTCGGCAGGCCCTCTCGCAGAGGGTCTCGGTCTCGTGGGTCAACACATCCAGCGATCAACTCCGTCGCCACACGATCCGCTACATCGCCCGCCGTGCGTCGCAACTCTGGCGCGTTTCGATTGTCCTGGACCGGCGGGTTGATCCGTCGAGGGAGCTGGACATCGTGGCACGCAACCAGCCGGTTGGCGAAGTGATCGCCGAGATTGCCCGGCGGATCGGTGCGATGACCAGCGTGACCGGCCACACGGTGTTCCTGGGACCACCCGAGGATGCCGGCATCCTGCGGACGCTGGTGGCCCTGAGGGATGCTGAGCTCCAATCGCTGGCGACGACCCCTCGATTGACCGACCGGCGACGGGTTCTCCTGAAGCGGCGGACGATTCGCTTCGAGGACCTCAGTCAGCCCCGGCTCGTGCTCGAGTCGATCGCGTCCCGCTGGGGCCTGACGATCGAGGGCCTGTCCCGAGTGCCTCATGACCTGTGGGCTGCTGCCGAGTTTCCCGCGGTGACCGCGACCGAAGCACTCTCGCTGGTCCTGGTGCAGTTTGGGCTGACTTTCACCTGGAACAAGGATGCCACGGCTGTCGAGCTGGTCAGGCCATCGCGACCGGTGACGATCGTCGACACCTGGACCCCGCGGCAGAAGAAGACCCTGCGGGCCATCTCGCTGGTCCACCGGGAATTGCCGGGTGTCAAGGTCGAGACGGCTGCCGGCGGTGACGTTCGTGTTCACGGGACCTGGGAGCAGCTTCGCGTTGCCGAATCGCTGGTCCGATTCGGCCGCCGTCCGAGGTCCCCGTCAGTTCCTTCCCGTTTTCCGCCCCTGGATCGACGCCAATTCACGCTGAAGGTCACCCGGGCCCGCCTGGCCGACATCATGGACCAGCTGGAACAGACCGGAGTCCGTTTCGAGTACGACAGGAAACAGCTTGCCGATGCGGGCATCCGCCTGAAACAGACCGTGGCGATCGATGTCAAACAGGTCACCGCCCGGGTGTTCTTCAAACGGCTGTTCGAGCCGGCCGGGCTCGATCATGCAATCGACGGCCTGGTCGTCCGGCTGAAACCGAAGGTGCCCACACCACGTTGAGCCGGCTGTCCTAGTGGTTGGTGATGAACTCGTTGGAGTTCAGCACGGCCCAGAAGACATCCTGCAGTCCGGCGATCGGGTCACGGCTACCACCCTCCTGGAAGACCCGGTCCAACGCGGTCATTTCCTCCGGCGTCGGCTGGCGTTGCAGTGCCACCAGGAACAGGGTCTGGATCTTCCGCGGAATCGCACGGTAGCGGTTCTTTTTCGCCTGAAGTGGAGAGACCACGACGGTCTTCCGCTTCCGGCGGGAACGCGGAGAGGTCGTCCGCGAAACCGGTCGGATGTCACCCTTGGGGGAATCGACCACCCGTTGCAGCAGGGATCCCTTGCTCGTCGAGAGTGCGCTGTTGATCAACGCACCGTTCATCATCACCAGGGCCTGTGGAATCGTTCCGTTGAACGTGGTCGATTCGTCGTTTTCGTCGGTCCCGAACGTCTGCACGAATTGTCGCAACCACGTCCTCCGCTGGTTCTCCGCCGCGTCGAATCCCCGGCCGACCTTGTGAGCGTTGGTCGCGATGATCAGAGAATCGTAGAGCTGCTCGGCCTGGAACTGCTTGACATACATTCGCGAAAACAACGGCGTGGTGCCGGCGGCCGGATCATCGTCGGCGTTTTTCTCGCCGATCCGGCTGCTGAGATTGTAGGCCTCACTGGCGGTGATCCAGCGAATCAGTCGCTTCGTGTCATAGCCGGCCAGGCGAAACTGTGTGGCAAGATAGTCGAGCAGCTCGGGATGAGAGGCCGGGTTGTGTGGTCCCATGTCATCGATGGGTCGCGTGAAGCCGAAACCGAAAAAGTGGCTCCAGAGTCGATTGACGGCGGTGCGGGCCATGTAGGGTTTGGAGGCATCGGTGATCAACTCGGCCAGTTGCCGTCTGGGCTGTATCTGGTCGTTGATCGTGACGGAGGTTCCGTCGACAAACTTCCGTAGCGTGGCTTCCTGCAGCCCGCTGCGTTTTTCGAAGAACTTGACCTCTCGCGAGGGCAGGTCGACCAGGCGAAACGCGTTGCGGTTTCCCAATCGTCGTGTTCCGGAAAAGAACGCGTTCATGCTCCAGAACTGCGACTGCTTCCAGTCATTGAACGGGTGATTGTGACACTGCGTGCATTGCACCTGCATCCCCAGGAACAGGCGGGCCGTGATCGCCGTGGCCGGCACGGCGCCGTTGTTGAGGTGAGCGACGAGGAAATTGACCGCCCCGTTTTCGTCGCTGGTGCCTTCGGCCGCGACCAGTTCGAACACGAACCGGTTGTAGGGCATGTTCCTGGTCAGGCTGCGGCGAAGCCAGCGATCCAGCGGACGGCGATTGCCCTGGTTGTTGGTCCGGCCGATCAGCAGGTTGCCCCAGAAAGTCGTCCAGTTACGGACGTAGTCTTCGTCGTCGAGCAGCAGCTCGACAAGCTGCTCGCGGCGATCCTGTTTCTCGCTGTCGAGAAACTCGGCCAGCCGGGCATAGCGGGGAATGTGTCCGACCACGTCGAGCGATACGCGGCGGGCGAATTCCCCGTCGGTGGCCCGTGCCGAAGCAGCAATCTCGTTGTCGACCCAGCCCTGGCGAAGGTGCGTGTTGATCGTTTTGACGATGACCTTGTCGGAGTCGGCGGCAAGTGACAGCGCCGGGAGCAAGCCGATCAGGGCCAGCGCGAAACGAATCGTGTGTCGCATCGTGAGATGTCTCTCTCGCAGTTTTGAATTGCTACCGCCGGTCCCCTATCATAATTCGCTTCGGACCGTTCGTGCAAATTGCGAATCGTTTTCGTGGGACACTCTTCGATGCTCGAGATTCCAGGCAGCGGTGAATTGGACTTCCTGGCTTTGGGGGCGATGGTTCATCGTCTTGACCCGGGCCGGATTCCGTTCCGCAAAGCGACGCAATGTCGCATTCATGTCAGTGGTGGCGAGTTCAACTGCGCCGCCAATCTTTCGGATTGTTTCGGGATGTCGACGGGGATCGCGACCGCGATGGTCAACTCACCCCTCGGTGACCTGATCCACGAACGGGTGCGGGCGATGGGGGTGCGGCCGTTTTATCGGTGTTTTGAACACGACGGCGTACAGGGGCCCAACATGGCCACTGTCTACAGCGACCAGGGGGCCGGGGTCAGGGCCCCGGTCGTCTTCTACAACCGCAGCAACGAGGCCGCGGCGCTGCTGAAACCCGAGGATTTCGATTGGGAATCGATTGCCGCGGGAGGACTGCGATGGTTTCACAGCGGTGGCATCTTTGCCGCACTCTCAGCGGAGACCCCGGAGATCATCATCGAGGGGATGAAGGCCGCCAGGGCGGCCGGAGCGATCGTGTCGTTTGACCTGAATTTCCGGGCGAAATTGTGGGAGATCTCCGGCGGGCTGGAAACGGCACAGCAAACGATGCGGCGGATCGTTGAGCAGGTCGATGTGCTTGTCGGAAATGAAGAAGACCTGCAGATGGGGCTGGGACTGCAGGGCCCCGATGTCGAAACCTCCGGCAAGCTCGACCCGAGCGCCTTCCTGGCGATGATGGAAGAAGTCTCCCGGTCACTGCCGTCGGTCAAGATCGTCGCCACGACGCTCAGGGAAGTTCACTCGACCAATCACCACGACTGGAGCGCCGTGTGCTGGGTCGAGGGCGAGACTTACCGGGCACCGACGTGTTCACTGGACGTGGTCGATCGGGTCGGTGGAGGTGACGGGTTCGCTTCGGGACTGTTCTATGGCCTCCTGAGCGGACTGGAGCCGGAGGAAGCCTTGAGACTGGGCTGGGCTCACGGAGCACTGTTGACCACCTTCCCCGGTGATACCACCATGGCCACGCTCGAACAGGTCCAGGCCTTCGCCGAGGGAGGTTCGGCGAGAATCCAGAGATAATGGGACCTGGGATCCAGATCGATTGACTCAAAGAAAAGAGATGAACATGTCGCAGCATGATATCGGACTCTTCGGCCTGGCCGTGATGGGCCAGAACCTGGTTCTCAACATGGAGAGCCGGGGATTTTCAGTGGGCGTGTGCAACCGGACGACATCCACGACCGACGATTTCGTCAATGGCTCGGCAGCCGGCAAGAACATCACCGGTTACCATTCGGTCGAGGAACTGGTGGCCAACCTCAAGAGCCCCCGCCAGGTGATGCTGATGGTCAAGGCTGGCCCGGCCGTCGATGCCCTGATCTCGCAACTCACGCCGTTGCTCGATCCCGGAGATATCATCATCGACGGAGGCAACACCCAGTTCGACGATACGAATCGTCGGACCGCCGAGGTCGAAGCGTCGGGATTGTTATTCATCGGGACCGGGGTCTCCGGTGGCGAGGAGGGGGCGTTGAAGGGGCCCAGTATCATGCCCGGTGGTTCACCGGATGCCTGGCCTCACGTCAAGGACCTGCTGCAGACGATCAGTGCGCGGGTCGGTCCCGACGGCGACATCCCCTGTTGCGAATGGGTCGGACCGGCCGGGGCCGGGCACTACGTCAAGATGGTGCACAACGGCATCGAGTACGGCGACATGCAGTTGATCTGCGAGGCCTACTTCATTCTCAAGCATGCCCTGGGCCTCTCCAACGAAGAACTCTACCGGGTCTTCAAGGAGTGGAACGAGGGAGATCTCGAGAGTTACCTGATCGAGATCACCCGCGATATTTTCACGGTGACCGACGGGAACGGTGGTCACCTGGTCGACCAGATCCTGGACACGGCCGGCCAGAAAGGGACCGGGAAATGGATGAGCCAGCATGCGCTGGATCTGGGTGTCCCGACGACGTTGATCACCGAAGCCGTGTTTGCCCGCTGTCTCTCGGCGCAGAAGGACGCTCGGATGCGGGCGGCGGAGGTTTTGTCGGGTCCGGATGGCAGTTTCGAGGGCGATCGCGACGCGTTCATCGACGATGTCCGGCAGGCTCTCTACGCCTCCAAGATCACCAGTTACGCCCAGGGGTACGTGCAACTGGACGCCGCGGCGAAGGAGTTCGGTTGGGACCTCGACAATGGACAGATCGCATTGCTGTGGCGTGGAGGATGTATCATCCGCGCGACGTTCCTGGCGGACATCAAGGCCGCCTTCGACCGGGACCCGGAACTTGAAAACCTACTGCTGGATGATTTCTTCCGACAGGCCGTCGAAGCTGCCCAGCCGAGTTGGCGTCGAGTGGTCTCGGCGGCGATCAACCTCGGGTTGCCCGTTCCCGGCTTCTCCGCCGCGCTGGCCTATTTCGACGGTTACCGTCGCGGCCGACTGCCGGCCAACCTGCTGCAGGCACAACGCGATTACTTCGGGGCGCACACCTACCAGCGACTCGACACCGAGGGGACGTTTCACACCGACTGGATTCGCGAACGCTCGCTCGACGACGGCCGCTAGATCAACTCGTCGAGCGGACCGCCCTCGTCGAGGATCGGGATCGGGCGTCCGGCATGGTTGAGGAAGCGAAGCGTCGTATCGATTCCCAGTTGACGGTAGACGGTGTGCAGGACATGCGCCGGCTTGATCGCTCGCAGGATCGGCCGTGTGCCTTTGTCATCGGTGGCGCCGACGACGCGGCCACCGTGGATTCCACCCCCGGCAAGCATCACGCTGATCGCATTGCCCCAGTGGTCACGGCCGGCATTTCCGTTGATTCGCGGTGTGCGACCGAACTCGCCCATGACCATCACGATCACCTCGTCAAGCATGCCGCGCTGGTCAAGATCGGAAACCAGGCTCGAGATGGCCGCGTCCATTCTTGGCCCGTGGGAGTTCATTGCCCCTTCGATGCCACTGTGGTTGTCCCAGCCGCCGGAGTGCACCGTGACGAAAGTCACACCGGTTTCGACGAGTCGGCGGGCGAGCAGCGCACCCTGGCCGACCGAGTTGCGGCCGTACTGATCACGGAGCCGGGGTGCTTCGAGGCTGATGTCGAATGCCTTGCGGGCGGAGGCACCGGTGATCAGGTCGAAGGCCTCCTGGTTGAAACGGTCGATCCCGGTCATCAGGCCACTGCTGTCGGCCTCGCGGCGAGTCCGATCCAGCCCGGCCAGCAGCCCCTGGCGGCTACGGATTCGCTTGTTGTCGATCCCACCGGGGAGATTCAGGTTCCGAACCTGGAAGTTCTTCGCGTTCGGGTCCGAGCCCGCGTCGAACGGGTTGGTCGTCACGCCCAGGTAGGCCCCACTCTGGTAACCGGGTCGCAGGCCGATGGTTGCCGCGTTCGGGATCGCGACGAATGCCGGCAAACCACGGCGGTTGGGTCCCTTCACCTTCGAGGCGATCGCACCGATGCTGGGAAACTGGGGATCCTGGTTGGCGGCGTTGCTTCCATGGAAACCGGTCCACATCCAGTGAGCCGCTGCAAAGTGATCACCGTTGTTATGGTGGACACTACGGATGAACGACATCTTGTCGGCCACCTGCGCCTGACGGGGATACTTGGCTCCGATCCGGATTCCCGGGACCCGTGTCTGCACCGCCGAGAACGGACCGCGGTACTCGGCGGGTGCCTCGGGCTTGGGGTCGTATGTCTCCATGTGTGTCGGGCCACCGTCGAGCCAGAAACAGATCACTGATCGCTTGTTTCCGGGACGCCGTTTTTCCGCCGCGGCCGCTCGCGACCTCAGCGACTCACCCAAGGTCATCCCGCCGGCCGTCAACGTGCCGATGCGAAGTACGTTGCGACGCGTCAATCCCTGGCAATTACGAGTCCATCCACCCAGCGAGAGATCTAGCATTGGTTCAATCCCCTGAAAGTGATCCACCCCTCAGCACGGCCCCGGGACCGCAGATTCCAATTCACACCGTCGTCGGACCTCCCACACGGACGATAAAAACAATGATAAATCTGTAGCAGGACCGGTTCAATACCGAATCAATGTTCGTTGATGCGTTCTCTCCTGTTCTCCTATCGACGTCGGTGGCGTGTGGGCTTCAGCAAAGGCCGACCGGCATTGCAAGCGGTGTGGTGTCTGAGACTTAGACCTCTTTGCTGGTGACGATCTGGCGGGTGACCAATGGCCGACGTTCTTTTCGACCTGCTGGTGTGTCCTGACGGTCATGGGCGATTGCACCGTGAGGATGATGGCTGGTTCTGCGCAAGCTGTGGCCGGCTGGCAACAGAAGTGGATGGAATTCCTCGTTTTGTCGATCAGGAACATCTGGCGAGTTTCGGCGAGCAATGGAACAGGTTCGACGTGGTTCGGGACGACGAGGACAGGCGGGTCTTCGAGGTGAAGACCGGTATGCGGTTGGAGGAGTTGGCCGGATTGAAGGTGCTTGATGCCGGCTGCGGCGGGGGGCGATACAGTCGATTGGCGGCGATGGCCGGTGCCACGGTCATCGGTGCAGACCAGAGCACGGCTGTTGAAAAGGCGGCCGCCGTCGCCAGCGATCTGTCAAAGGCGGAGTTTCTCCAGGTCGATCTGAAGCGAATGCCGTTCGAGGCCGGGTCGTTCGACGTGGTGTTTTCCATCGGCGTGATGCACCACGATCAGGACACGCGCCGGGTATTTGATGCGGTGGCCCGGATGGTCAGGCCCGGGGGCCGATTGGCGGTCTGGCTTTATCGCCGCAACACCTGGTGGCAGGAGTGGATCAACCAGCGGTTGCGTCGCAAGACAACCCGGATGGCACCCGAGCGGCTGGAACGCTGGTGCCGCCGATTGTCGTGGTGGGGGGGGGTGCCGGGCTTGAATCGGGTCCTCAACAAGCTGGTCAACTTCAGCAATCACCCCGATCCGGAGTTGCGGCTGTGTGACACCCACGACTGGTACGCCCCGGCCTTTCAGCATCACCACCGAGGCGATGAGTTGCGAGGGTGGTTCGCGGAGGCAGGATTCGAGAACCTGCAGGACCTTCCACCCGAAAAGACCGGCTTCGGCTACCGACTGGCCTACAAGGCCAACCTGATCATCGGCAGCGGGGTCAACGTGCTGGGGACGCGCCGCGAGGGCTGAACCGGTTCAGGGTCCCTTGACATCGAAGGCGAACATCAGGTCCTGGTCGCGGAGGAACAGTTTTCCATTGGCGACGACCGGATGCGGCCAGGCGGGGCGGCCACTGCGGTTGGGTTGGTTGAATCGCCCTTTCTCGATGTACTTCTGGTTCGAGCCAGCGACCAACGCCACGGCACCTCCTTCGCTGCGGAGGTAAATGTGGCCATCGGCATAGGTGACCGCTCCCTTGCCGACCGACCGGTTTCTCCAGGCAACGCGACCGGTCTTCAGTTCCAGGCAGGTCAGTCCGCCGCCGTCGTTGAACCCGAACAGGAAACCGTTGACGATGACCATTCCCCCATGGTGATTCTTCATGTTGCGGGTGTGATAGACCTGCTTGGCCGTGGTCACGCCACCGGTGGAGCTTAGCCTGAGCATCGCGCCGCCGCGTCCGTATCCGGAAGCACTGAAGACCATGTCCTGGTAGGTGAGCGGGCTGGAGCAGTTGGCGGTTCCGTTGGCCGATCCGGTTTGTTTCCAGAGAAACTTGCCGTCGCTGGCTCGCACGCCGACAACCGAGTTGCTGGTGAAGTTGACGTACTGCTTGACACCGCCGACGGTCGCGATGATCGGTGAGGCGTAGGCGGCGCGGGGGTTGCCCGGAACGCCGGCCCGCCACAGTTCATCGCCGGTGACCTTGTCCAGTGCCACCATGGTGGCACCGCCGGCCCCGGGCGTGCAGATCAGTTTCTCGCCGTCGATCAGTACCGATTCGCAGATGCTCCAGCCGGGCCGTCTCCCGCTAAAGGTCTTCAGGATGTTCTTTTGCCAGATCACTTTTCCGTTTTCGATGTCCAGGCAGGCCAGGTCACCGGCCAGGCCGAGGGCGTAGAGCCTGTTCCCGTCCACGGTTGGCGTACTCCGTGGTCCGGGGCCGCTGCTGGCATTGAAGGCGGTACTGATCTTGGTCGACCAGACGATGTTGCCGTTGACCAGGTCCAGCGAGTGGACACTTTCGCCTTGCTGCTTGCTCGCTCCCATCGTGAAGATCCGGCCACGAAAAACGCTGACCGTCGAGTACCCCTGGCCGAGCCCTTTGGCGGTCCATTGGAGTCGCGGTCCACCGGCCGGCCACTGCTTCAACAGGCCCTTCTCGCTGGAGATGTTGTCACGGTTGGGACCCCGGAAACTCGTGAAGTCGGCGGCGGTGGCAGATCGAGGCACCTGTGCCACCAGGGAGACGATCAACACGCTGCTGAAAAAGAGACGAGATCCGATCATTGCTGGGCCCCTGGTATGGAAGGAAGTCGTCATCACGGCCAGTCGGCAGTGCGACCGGACGTGGAATTGCTAGACTATGACGCGCCCGCAACGGGGCGACAAGAGTGAGATCGTTATCACGCCGACATGTGCCCTCCTCCAGACGGAATCGACGATGCAATCCGCCGCCCTGGCCGCCTGTGGTCTGTTGCTGATCGGTCTGGTGTTGAGGGCGCGACTGGGCTGGTTGCAGCGGGCCTTCATTCCGGCGTCGGTGGCCGGAGGCCTTGTCGGGCTGGCCCTGGTCCAACTGGCCCGGCTGCTGGGCGATTCGTCGGGCGGCAGCAGTGATCCCTCGGCCTGGAACCCGGTCCTGCGCTGGTTGGCTCACGACTGCCCGGCGACGCTGTCGTCGTGGCCGGGATGGTTGATCGCAGTCGTCTTTGCCGGACTGCTTCTGGATCGTCCGGCCCGGCTGGATCGCGGCGGTTTGCGGCGGGTGGTGGCCGAGGGCTTGATGGTCTGGCTGATCATCCTCGGGCAGGTGGCGCTGGGGTTACTGGCCACCTGGCTGGTGATCCGGCCGTTTTATCCACAGATTCCGGACAGCTTCGGTCTGCTGATCGAAACCGGTTGGGCAGGGGGACACGGGACGGCCGCGGCGATGGGGGCCGTGTTTGAGCAGTCGCTGCACTGGAACGAGGGCCGGGACCTGGGGATGTTCATGGCGACCGTCGGGTTGGGCTGGAGCGTGGTCAGCGGGATCGCCTGGACAAACCTGGCCGTTCGCCGTGGCTGGACCCATGTGTCGATTGCCGAGATGACCCGGGAGGGCGTGTTCGAGTCGCCCGGGGAGCGGCCGGCCATCGGCCGCGGTGTCGTCCGTTCCGACATCGTGGACCCATTCGTCTTCCAGTTGCTGATTCTCTCGATGGCATTCCTGGTCGGCCTGGGGTTGTCGTGGATTGTGACGACGCTGGGAGTGCAACTGGTCCAGGGGTTGCAGGGCCACGTCTCCGCCGAGACCGTNGGCAAGCTCGAACGNTCGGTCGGCAATCTTCCACTGTTCCTGTTCACGTTGATCGGGGGACTGTTGGTTCGNCGNGGACTGGACGGGGTCGGGCGGGGAGANTGGATCGACGGCGACTCGATCCGCCGGCTGACGGCGTTTGCCATGGAGTTCCTGGTCGTCGCCGCGATTGCCTCGTTGAAACTCGATGCCGTGTTTGCCCTGGCCGGACCGTTGGCGGTGTTGATCGCCGTGGCCATCGGCTGGACGGCGGTGTGCCTGCTGTGGATCGGCCGCCGGGTGTTGCCCGGGGACCGCTGGATGGAACTGGGACTCATCAATTACGGCATGTCGACGGGTACGACGGCCACCGGATTGATGCTGTTGAGAATTGTCGACAAGGATCTGGAAACCGGTGCCGCCGAGGATTATGCGCTGGCGGCCCCGTTGTCCGCCCCGTTTGTCGGTGGCGGCCTGCTGACACTGATGATGCCGCTGCTGCTGCAGTTTGTACCGCTCTGGATCGCGGCTGTGATCCTGTCAGCCCTGGTGGTGCTGCTGCTGGTCGTCGGTCGCCGCCTGTGACCGTTTCATCATGTCCGCCTTTGCGTCGTCGTGATCACCACGCAGCACGGAACGCCATGTCCACCGCAGTTGTTCTTCTGTCGGGCGGGCGGGAAGGACCAGGGCCAGGGCCAGGGCCGCGATCACGGTGACCAGCCAGGCCGCGGGGACGACCAGGTGAGTCGAGAAGGGCATGCCGAAGAACTGTTCGCTGAAACTGGTACTGACACCGACGGCTTCTCCCAGCAGGAACGCCGGGAGAAGTGATGCCGTGCAGACACGGCGAGAAAACATGCCCAGGAAAAAGGTGGCGCCGAGTGGTCCGAGGAAGCAGTTGAATCCCTTTTGACAGAGATCGATGATGTTGGTGCCCTTGGAGAGGTGATAGAGACCGAGCGTGTAGAACACGACGACCAGGCCCATCGCAGCTGTCAGCACCCGGGCACGGGCCAGTTCCCCCGCCTGGCTGATCGGCGTCCGCGAGAGCGTGCGGAAGAAATCGACCGTCAGAATCGTGCTCGTCGAGTTCGCTCCCGAGTCGATCGTCGACATTGCCGCGGCGAACAAGGCCGCCACGACCAGCCCTCGCAGCATCGGCGGCATGTAGTGGCGGATGAACTGGGGGAAGATGCTGTCCTGGGCCTTGTTGAGAGTCTTTCGATGCCGTGCCGCATCTTCGGCGGAGAGGTCCTCGGCCTCGAGCAGCGCGGACGACTTGTCCATCGCCACGCTGGCCGGTAGCGGGTGGTGCTGGATGTAGTAGGAAAGCGAAACCCCGACGCCGGCCAGGATCACCCCGATTCCCAGGCTGGCGACCGCGCTGACGATGTAGCTGATCCGGGCCGACCGGACCGACCGGACCGTGAAGTACCTCTGCAACGCCACCTGGTTGGCTCCATGTGTACAGGTGAACCAGAAGAACATTCCGATCGAGATCGAGAAGACTGTCGAGCGGTTGCGGACGTCCCAGTCGAACCACTGCACGGCCTCGTGCTTGATCTGCTGAGAGTGTTCCACCCAATCCCCCAGGCCGCTTCCGGTGTCCCAGGCAATAAACCCCATCGTGAACACGGCGCCGGCCATCAGGACCAGGAACTGGATCACGTCGGTCCAGATCACCGCGCGGATACCTCCCAGGGTCGTGTAGAAAACCGAGAACAGTCCAACGGCGATGATCACCAGGTGCATGTCGGCGTCACGGAACCCCGTCTCGAGATCGTTGGTGCCCAGGAACCAGCCGACATCAAGATGAGCGATGTCGACCAGGGCTCCGGCGGCCGTCAGCACGACGACTGAAATCCAGCCAAACAGCAGCAGCAGGCAGAAAACCGCCGAGAGGGCACGGATCGGGTAGGTGAATCGGCGGTCGAGATACTCGTAGGCGCTGGTCAGGCGCAGTTTCATGAAAAAGGGGATCCACAGGCTCCAGACGACCAGCAGCACCAGGGGAATCGGCAGTTGTCGCGTCAGGAAGGCGACCCCGGTCCGGAACATCTCGCCGGGCATTCCCAGGTAGGTGATCGTCGAGAGCAGCGAGGCAAAAATACTGATCCCGACCGCCCAGGCCGGCAGGGCACGCCCTCCCCCCAGGAAAAAGTCGTCGGTCGATCGTTGGCGACGGGCGATCGCGATACCCATCGCAATCATCGCCCCAAGGTAGACCACGATCACGGCCAGGTCGGGTCCGGTCAATCCTCCCGGAGGCAACGTGGTCACGGAAACGGTGTCAGTGGCAAGCATGCGCGCGAGACCGGGAGGAGTCGGGGGGAATGACAGAGGGTACTCGAGACGACCGGCGACATGCCAGCGACGTGTGGACTTGCAATGCACCGGGAGGGTCCACACCATGAGACGCCACGACGAGCAACAAGCGGGAGCAGCAGCCGATGAGTGCAACCGAGGCGAGGTTGGCGGAACTGGGGATCACGTTGCCCGAGCCGCCTCCGGCAGTCGCCGCCTACGTGCCGTGGGTCCGGACCGGCTCGCTGGTCGTTACCAGCGGCCAGTTGCCGTGGATCGACGGCGAACTTTCTCACACCGGACGGCTGGGTGAGGAGCTCGATGACAACCAGGGATACCAGGCTGCCCGCAACGCGGCGATCAATGCGCTGGCGCAGTTGAAAGACGCGGTTGGTGACCTGGACCGTGTCGTGCAGATCGTGCGGCTCGAGGGGAACACGCACTCGGCGCCCGGCCACCGGGGACATCCCCAGGTTCTCGACGGCGCATCGGACCTGTTGCTGGAGGTTTTCGGCGACCGCGGTCGGCACACGCGAACGGCACTGGGCATCAGCGAGATGCCGCTGGACGCCGCGGTCCAGATCTCGCTGTGGGCCGAAGTCTCCGGCGACGCCTAGGCGGCGTCGCCGGGCCCCTGGTCGAATTCGGCCTGGTGGATCCGGATGTTTACTTGGCCGCGGCGGTTTGCGGGGCCTTGTAGCCGGGGGCTGCGACGAAGGTCACGGTGCCCTTGCCATCGGCGGCATTCCAGATCCGGATCTCGCCATCGTAACTGCCGGTGGCAATCAGCTTGCCGTCGTTGCTGACAGCGACCGAGTAGACCCAGTCCTTGTGGCCAGCCAGGCTGCGGACTTGCTTGCCGTCGGCGACGGTGTGGACGCGGGCGGTCTTGTCGGCGCTGGAGCTGTAGACCTTGCCATCCTTGGCCACGACGATCCGAAACACCTCGTCTCCAAACCCGCCGATCGCGCGGACCTGCTTGGCGTCCTTGGTGTTCCAGACCCTGATGTTCTTGTCTCGACCGCTGGTGATAACCTGGTTGCCGTCGGCACTGAACCCGACACCGAAGACTGGTTGTCCGTGGCTGTTGAAGGTCACAAGCGAGTCACCGGTCGTGGCGTCGAAGATCTTGGAAGTCTTGTCGCGACTGGCACTGGCCAGTTTCTTTCCGTCTGGTGTCCAGGCGACATCCATCACCCAGTCGGCATGATCCTCGATCGCCAGCAACTGCTTGCCACTGGCAATGTCGTAGACACGGATCGCACGATCAGCCCCGGCCGAGGCGATTTTCTTGCCATCGGGGCTGTAGGCCACGGCGAAGACTGAATCTCCCGTACGGACCAGGTCAGCCTGCAACGCACCATCGGCGGTGTTGAAAAGCTTGATCTCGCCGATTTGACCGGGCGTCCCGGCGGCAATGGCCACTTGTTTTCCGTCGGCCGAGAAGACGATGTCGTAGACGCGTTCGGCGATATTGGTGATCCGGCGGACCTGTTTGCCGTCGACGGGATTCCAGAGCACCACCTCGTGGTAACCCGAACTGGCCAACTGTTTGCCGTCGGGGCTGAAGGCCACTGCGGTGATCGGGATCGGTACCCGGTAGGCTTTCGGCGGCATCGGTTGCGGCAGCTTGGGCACGATTGCGATCAGGGGGTCGTTGGCACCGATGCCCGCGTTGAGCTTGCCTCCGGTGTCAATCCACTTCTTGAGCAAGGCGATCTGGGCGGGTGTCAACGGGTCGGCTTCCTTGGGCATCGAACCATCTTCGATACGGGTCACCAACGAACTCTCTGCCGACTTCCCGACCTCGAAAGATGCTCCCGATTCGCCTCCCTTGAGCACGGCGGAAAACGAGTCGAGGTTGAGGCGTCCCTTGGCGGTCCGTGCGTTGTGACAGGCAACACACCGCTGGGCGAAGATCGGGGCGATCGAGTCGGAGAAGGACACGAGTTTGTCGGTTGCGATCAGCACGCTCTCGTATTTCTTCAACGCGACGATCGAAGCCAGTGTCTTGGATTCTGCCGCGGCGACGGCCTTGTCGACTGCGGGCTGGAACTTCTTGATCGCTGCCTCGGTCGTCTTTGCTCCGGCATTGGAATCGACCACGGTCTTCTTCGAGGTTGCGATCGTCGCGGTGGTCTTCTTCAAAGTTGCATCGGCGGCGGTGGCGGCCTTGGCGGCGGCGGTGGCCTTGTCGGCTGCGACCTTGGCCACCTTCTGCGCGTCGGCGAGGACCTTGGCTGCTGCGGCGGCTGCCTTGTCAGCGGCCGTCTTGGCAGCGACGGCTTTCTTGGTGGCATCCTGTTGGGGTTTGAGGTTCTTCTCGGCAGCTTTCTGATCGTTGGTCGCCTTGGCGGCGGCGGCCTTGAGTTTTGCCAGGCCGTCCTTCATTCCCTGGGCTTTGTCGCGGGCCACCTTACTGGCCGCATCGGCGGTTTTTTTCGCAGCGACGGCCGCATCGGCCTTCTTCTTCAGTTCCGCTTCCTGCATCGCGGCGATCTTGGCCGCGGCGGCCTTCTGCTGTTTCAACTTCTCCGCGGCGGCGGCGGCGGACTTCTGCGCCTTGGCGGCGTCGGCCTGCAACTTGGCGACCCGGGCCTCCAGCGCCTTCGTCTTGGCGACGGCGTCCTTCAATGACGGCTTGTCTTGGGAGGTTGCCGGCAAGGTCAGGACAATGACCAGACCACCGGTCAACAGGATCTGCAGGAGGCGGCAAGGGAGCGACGTGTTACGCATGGAATGCCCTTCTGGTGTGTGGTCTGCGGTAACTGCTCAGCAGGCGAAACACGACTTTCTGCGGCTTGCCTGGTTCTCGATGAGCGGATCAGACTTGCGGTGGGATTGGGGAAGTCCGGTCAATTGTTCGGGTGGGACGGCTTGGGTGGGTTTCCCCAGCATCCACGGAGGACGGGTCCTTGTCAAGAGGCGGACCGAACGCGAGCGAAACGAGGCCCCGGTACAGTCACGAGCGGGCTGCGGCGAGGGATCGCGCGGCCGGTCCGACAGGAATCGGACTACTTACGATGGCGGATCTTGCTACGCATTCGTCGCTTCTTGCGACCGATCTTGCGGCGACCCTTGCCTGATTTCTTCGTACCCATGAAAACCCGACCACACGGAAACCAAACGCGTAACGACAACAACCAGACCCTGAACCCGGACTCTAGCAGGCCTCCTGTCGATGATCAACTGCCATCATCGCGTTCGCGACGCTGCCCCGTATCGCCGGTGGTCGCTATGATGGCTGTCGTGGACTGTCTGGCCGAGCGAAGCGCGGCCGGGTGATTTTTCGCCGTGATGGAAACTCGAAGAGGCGACACGATGGACTACCGCTTGTTGGGACGGACCGGGATCAGGGTTTCGGAGATCTGCCTGGGCACGATGATGTTCGGGGGCCGAACCGACGAAGCCGACTCACAGGCAATCATCGCCCGTGCGATCGATGCCGGTGTCAATTTCCTTGATACCGCCGACATCTACAATGCCGGTGCTTCCGAGGAGATCGTCGGCCGGGGAATCGCCGCGTGTCGTGATCGTGTGATCCTGGCCACCAAGGGCCGCAACGCCATGGGTGAAGGACCCAACGACAGTGGCACCAGTCGCGGTTACCTGATGCGAGCCCTCGACGCCAGCCTCAAGCGAATGGGGACCGACTACGTCGATGTCTACTACGTTCATTCTCCCGACTACGATACGCCGCTGGACGAGACGCTGCGGGCTCTTGACGACATGGTTCGTTCGGGACGCGTGCGTTACGTTGCCTGTTCGAACTACCGTGGCTGGTACCTGGCCAAGGCCCTCTCGATCAGTTCTCAGCACGAACTCGAGCGGTTCGCCTGCGTCCAACCGCTCTACAACATCGTCAACCGTGACATCGAGGTCGACTTGTTGCCGCTGTGCCAGGATCAGCAGATTGGGGTTGTCAGCTACAGTGGACTGGCCCGCGGCATCCTGACCGGCAAGTACACGAAGTTCGGGGAGTACCCGGAAGGGTCACGGGCGTCGCTGAACGACCCGCGGATGACGCAGGCCGAATTGCGTGAGGCGAGTATTGCCGTCAGTCAGCGGCTTGTCGGATATTGCCAGGAACGTGGCACCGTCTGCAGCCAGTTTTCGTTGGCTTGGTGCCTGGCCAATCCGATCCTGACCTCGGTAATCGTTGGGCCGCGGACGATGGAACAGTTCGAAGACAACCTCGGTTGCCTTGACGTCGAATGGACCGATGCCGACGAGGAACTCGTTGACAGCCTGGTACCGCCGGGCGAGCACAGCGGGTTTGGGTTCCAGGATTCGGCCTACCCGGTCACCGGCCGGGGCCGCTAGGAGCCTGCGACGACCGCGCTACTCGTAGATCTCGATTGGGCGGTCGTCCCGCGTTTTCCGGAGTTGTTGCAGTCGCGGTGAGTCGACGCCACCGTCGGGTCGTGAAAGCAGTGCCGCGTCGGGCCGGTGTTTGCCTCCGGCCACCGACCCGGACCAGGCGTTTAGCAGTTGGCCGATCACCTTCCGCCGGTGAGCCCCTGTTCCGTCAAAGTCGTAGGAGAAGGCGGCCAGTCCCGGCAGCGACTTCAGGCTCTGCCAGCCGACAAACCGTACGGCCGGGTAGGGATCATCGAGCACGTGGGCCAGTCGGGGCAGGATCCAGTCGGTGCCGGAGGCCTCCCGGGCCGGCTGCCAGCCAAAGTGCCATGCGGTGATCACCCGTTGGGCGACATCGCCGGCCAGCAGCCAACGCAAGGCGGCCGACACGCCCCGGTCCGCCTCTGGCAATTTTACCTCCGGTTGGTCGTACCAGCGGGTGAGGTGTTTGGCGGTCCAGGCCAGCGTGCGATCGAGATGACAGAGGTTGCAGGCATTGGGACGGCTGTCGGGGCCGGTCGGTTTGACCTGCGGATTGATGACCTGGTGAGTGCGGATGGCCGTGAAGAGTGCATAGCTGACGTGAGGCATGTGGCAGTTGTAGCACTGGCTGCCAGGATTGTTGGCTGGGTGGTGTGTGTGAGCGGTCAGCTCTGCGGGGTCCTGGAACCTGGGGTGGCACTGGTTGCAGGCGGTGTTGGTGGTTGCCAGAGGCTTGAGTTGATCGTTGGCCGGAGCGTTGTGCATCGAGTGGCATGACAGACAGGTGATCTGGCGTTTTCCCGCCGGGGCCGATTCGGCCGGCTGGTAACACGGCGAGGCAATCAATCCAAGATACTCGCGACCACCACTGCGGCAGGTGCCGTCGGACCAGAATCGGTGCTCGTTGCCGGGGTACCCGTCTTCGAGTTTCAGGAAGCGGACGAAGCGATCCAGGTCCTCTCCGGGACGGTAGGCAAGCCCGGTCTTGAGGAACTCGATCGAGCCCTCGGCGTTGCCGGCGTGGTTGACCATATGACTGTGGCATTGTCCGCAGACTTGCGAGGCCGCCCGGGGAGAGAGCCTGGCGGGGTTGACCACCGATTGCGGAGTGGTTGTTTCTGCGGCTTCGTGCGAAGAGTTCTCCGCGACGACATCATCCCCGGAGAGGATGCGCCGCAGCAGCCGTTTGCCGGGGCTGCGGTATTTGCGGACGTGCTCCTCGGATGGCCCGTGACAGGATTCACAGGCGATCCCCAGTTCTCCAACGCGTGTCTGCGAGAAGATCATCGCCGGGGGGCTGCCCATCCCCGGCTCGCCCCCGGCACTGTGGCAGTGGATGCACGCGTAGTTCCACGTGCGGAAGTGCGAGACGGCTGGCTTGTCGGGTGGCTGGAGGAAAACGTCATTGCGATGGACCCAGCGGTCCTCGCCGATGTGGTATCTCCACGGGAACTGCCACAGTTCCCCGGTCCGCTCGCTGGCAATCCAGAAGACCTGGAAATGGTGTGAACCGGTGGTCAGGATCACCCGACGGTCGGCCCGGATTTCCGTGGTGACCTCCACGGCCTCGGGGATCCCCGCCGCCTTGGCCTTGTCCCATTCCGGGTGCACCATGTTGACCCAGAATTCGTCATCCCGACGCTCGAGCGTGGCCGTCTGACCGTGAGTGCTCAGTGACTTCTTCTTCTGGAAACCCCGACGGGCACCCTCGACGATTGTTCCCGGTCCGGCCACCTGGGTCATCGTGCGATGGTAGGTCTTGTGCCAGCTGGCGAAAGCGCCCGGGTGGCAGCTGCGACAGGTTTGTGACGTGACAAATCCCCGGTCGGTCGACTGTTTGGGGAGATACACCTCGGCCATCACATCCGGAGGTGGGGCCGCCGACCACCAGTACAGCACGGCCAATCCCAGCGACAGCAGCGGGATCGTCAGCAGTCCCGCGCGTCGCCAGGCCGGCGGACAGTGCCTGACGGTGAGAATCGCCGTGGCGGTTGCCACGGCGAGCAGGAACAGCAATTCACGGTACAGAATGGGCGTTGCAGACATCTCGACATCCAGCATAGGTCGAGATCCACGCCGAGGACAACGTCGGTTGGAAACGCTTTTCGACTGAAGTCAGTCAGTCCCGGGCAGACCACCAATTTGCCGGACCGCCTCGTAGACGACCGCCGTCGCCGTGCTGGCGAGGTTGAGGCTGCGGACCGCCGGGCGCATCGGCAGTCGCAGCGTGTGGGCCGTTCGTGACTCGAGCAGCGCCGCCGGCAGTCCCCGGGTCTCGCTGCCGAAAACCAGGACATCACCGGCCTGGAACGTCGCCTGCCAGGCATCGCGTCGGCCCGACTTGCTGAAGAACCACATCGGTCTGTCGCCGAGCCGCTCGAGCAGTGCTGCCCAGTCTTCGACGACTTCCCACTCGACCTGCGGCCAGTAGTCCATGCCGGCACGGCGAAGATGCCGTTCGTCGAGTCGAAATCCCAACGGGCGAATCAGCCACAACTTTGCTCCAACCGCCAGGCAGGTGCGTCCAACGTTTCCCGTGTTTTGTGGAATATCGGGCTGGTAGAGCACCACGTGCAGAAACGGTGTGACGGGCGAGTCGTTGGTGGCGGGAGCCGGTTCGGACATGGGTCGGCCTATCCGGTACGCTTTATCCAGACAGTCATCGCCGCCGAACCCAGCTTCACCTCTCGCCCACCGTCCCCGGTCGCCTCGCCGGCCAACAACTCGTCAGCCAGCGTTTCGCCGCAGATTGGTCCGGACCACTCGTCGATTGCCTGCAGCGACTCCGGATCATCGCAATGGTAGCCGACCTGGATGCGATCCTCGATTTCCAGCCCCGAGTCTTTCCGCAGTTGCTGGATGTGCCGGATGAAGTCCCGGGCCAGGCCCTCGCGGATGAGTTCGGGGCTGAGGACCGTCGAGAGGGCGACCTGGACATCGTGGTCGTCCCCGCAGACCCAGTCACCGGACTGCTCGGTTTCCAGCAGCACGTCCTCGGGTTGCAGCACGACTTCGGAATCGTCGATCGAGAGCGTGACCGACTGGCCACTCCGTAGCGGGGCCAGCTGTTGGGGATCAAGATCGGGCAGTTGCTGGCGAATGGCACCGAGCAGCTTGCCGTACTTGGGGCCGAGAGTCTTGAGGTTGGGCTTGTAGCGGTAACGGACCAGGTCGTCCAGGCCCTCGCAACCGGTGACCTGCTTGACGTTCAACTCGTCGGCGATGACCCCGGAAAGTTCCTCGACGGCCGCCAGTCGCCCGGGGTCGCTGGTGGCAAACCGCAATTCCGGCAACGGTTGACGAACCCGCTGGTTGGCCTCGTCCCGGAGGCGGTGTCCCAACCGCACGATCGCCTGTGCGGTGGCCATCCGCTGGTTGAGTTCGGGGTCGAGCAGTTCGATCGCAGGTTCGGGATAGGCGATCAGGTGGACACTGACATCGCTGTCGTGATCATCTCCGCTGACCAGGTTGCGGAACATCCGCTCGGCCAGGAACGGGATCATCGGCGCGAGAAGTTTCGAGAGCGTGAGCAGGACGGTAAACAGTGTCTGATAGGCGGCCAGTTTGTCCCGGCCCTCGTCGCCCTGGTCATCGTCGCGGGATCGCCAGAATCGTCGCCGGTTGCGTCGGATGTACCAGTTCGAGAGATCGTCGATCAGGGCCGTCGAGGCCCGGCAGGCTTCGACGACGTTGTATTCCTCCAGCGATTCCCGGCAGGTCACGATCAGTGCCTGGAGGTTGGAAAGGATCCAGCGGTCCATCTCGGGCCGTGACTCGACGGGGATTTCCGCGACCGACGGATCGAAGTGGTCGAGCCGGGCGTAGTTGATGAAGAACGCGTAGGAGTTCCACAGCGGGATCAGGACCTGCCGGCGAATTTCATCGGCCGGTCGACTGCTGACCCGGCAGGTCGGGACGCCCTCGGCCGTCTGCTGGATCGGTCCCGCGGGGGTTTCCAGCGTCAGCGGTTCGTCGGGGTGCCGCGTGCCGAATCGCAGGTCGACGGCCGGGTTCTGGGCGAGATACATCCACCGCATCGTATCGACGCCGAGTTGCTCGGCGGCTTCCTCGAACCAGATCGCCGTACCGTCGGACTTGTGCATCGGCTGCCCGTCCTCGTTCATCACCAGTCGGTGTCCGAGCAGGTTTCGAAACGGGGGCGAACCGTCCATCATCGTCGCCATGGCCAGCAACGCGTAGAACCAGTTGCGGAACTGGCCGGGGAAACACTCGGTGATGAAGTCGGCCGGATACTGTTCGGCCCAGGCCGAAGGATTGGTGTTGAACTGCATCGTCGAGAAGGGCACGATGCCGGCGTCGAGCCAGGGGTTGCCGACGTCGGCGATTCGCGACATGCGATTGCCGGTCTCGGGATTGGTGATCCTGACCTCGTCGATCCAGGGCCGATGCGGCGTGTGGCCCTCGAAGGTCTCCCAGCCCTCGACGGCCCGCTCCTTCAACTCGGCCAGCGACCCGATCACCTCGAAGTCGCCGGTTTCCTCGTCGACCCAGATCGGCAGGGCCAGCCCCCAGAACCGTTTCTTCGAGATCATCCAGTCCCGCATGTTGGTCAACCATTCCAACTCGCGGTTTTCTCCATCGACGCTCGCGGGCAGCCAGCGGATCTGGCGAGTGACGTCCTTGATTTCTTCCCGCCAGTCCATGTTGATGAACCACTCGTCGACGAGTCGGAAAACCAGCTCATCGCCGGTCCGCCAGCAATGCGGATAAATATGCGGGTAGGACTCGGTGGCGAAGAGCAGTTCTTTTTCAGCGAGCCGATCGAAGACTGCCTGGCGAACGGCCGGATCGGTTGCCTCCAGCCCTGCCAGGAACCCGAACTCCTCGGTGAACCGGCCGTCTTCGGCCAGCGGTGCCAGGGCAACCAGGCCGTTGTCTCGCCCAAGCTGGAAATCGATATCACCGCTGCCGGGTGCGATGTGCACGATGCCGGTTCCCTCGCCGGCGACCACGTGCGGATTGCCCTTGCTGTCTCGACCGCCGTCGATCACGCGATGGCTGGCCGCCGCGGTTGTTTCGGCCAGGGTCTCGTCGAAGGGGACTCCGCCTGGGGTTTGTTGGGCCGGCAGGTCATCGAAGGGGCCGCGGTACTCGCGTCCAACCAACTCGGCACCCTTGAGCGTTGCCTGGATTTCGTACCCGCCTTGTTCCTTGAACAATTGTGCGATGGTCTTCAATTTCGGCACGTCGGCCGGCCAGTTCCACTCGGGACGTCCAAATCCCTCGCGGAATTCCCGTTCCAGGCGCGGCGCCTCGAGGTTGTCGGCGGCCAGGTAGTAGAGGGCTTCATCGCGGGTGGCTTTCAGGCGGATGTAGTCCAGGTCGGGGTTGACTGCGCAGGCGACGTTGGCCGCAAGAGTCCAGGGTGTGGTGGTCCAGATCAGCAGGAACTCGTTCTCGGCGTCCTTCAGCGGAACCCGTACGAACACACTCTCGTGCACGCTCAGTCGTCGTCCGTCGGCAACTTCCATCTGGCTGTAGGCACTGCCACCTCGTCCCGACCAGGGCATCACGTCGTGGCCGCGGTAGAGCTTGCCCCGCTCGAAGCACTTCTTCAGGAATGCCCAGATCGTCTCGTTGTTCTCGGTCGAAAAAGTGAAGTAACTGCCTCCCCAATCGGGGTTGCCCAGTCGGGCGACCAGGGCATGCCCGGACCCGGTGACTTCCTCGCCACGCGGCGTTGTGATCGTCACCGGCGTGTCGCTACCGACCGCTTCGACCAGTTGCAGCAACGTGTCCGGGTCGTCCCAGTCCATCCAGTACCCGAGCCGGATCGACTGTTCGGTCTGGCGGGCCGCAAACCGCAGTACACGGCGTTTGCAGGCGTTGACGAACTGGTCGATTCCAAGGTCCAGGACATCGGCCTTGGTCGAAAGCCCCAGTTCTCGTTCAACCTCGACCTCGACCCACAGCCCCTGGCAATCGAAACCGTTCTGGTAGCGAAGGCGATGCCCGGTCATCGCCTGGTACCGCTGGTAGACGTCCTTGAAGGTCCGGCCCCAGGCGTGGTGCACGCCCATGGGGTTGTTGGCCGTGATCGGACCGTCGAGAAAACTCCAGAGGGGCCCGTCGGCGTTTTGTTCCCGAAGTCGCTGGAAGACTTGCCGCTCGGTCCAGAACCTCATCACGTCGTGTTCGCCACGGACGAACGCCGCATCAGAGACCTTCTGGAACCGGGCCGGCATTTCGGGCTGTTCGGACATGATCCCACCGACGTTGGACTGCGCGCAGGTGGCTACTGTATTGACTGCGTCGATGTCGAGGCAAGGGCGGGTTCGACGGGAGCCGGGCCCGCTCGGTTTCCCGGATCATCTCAGCCGAGACGGGCGATGATCCTGGGGATCAGTTCAGCGAGTGTCTGGCCACCGCGACCGGCGACCTCGAGTACCATCTCGATGTCGACTGGCTCGAGTTCGTCGGGCAGGCCCATGTCGGTCACGATCGAAAAGCCAAGAACCCGCATTCCCATGTGCCGGGCAACCAGGCATTCGGGAACCGTCGACATTCCGACCAGGTCGCCACCGAGGCGGCGGAGCATGCGGTATTCGGCCCTGGTTTCCAGGTTGGGGCCGGCGACGGCGACGAACACCCCGCTGGAAAGCGACAATCCAAGTTCCTCGGCACATTCGCGAGCCACGGCGATCAAGGCGGGGTCGTAAGGGTCGCACATGTCGGGAAAACGAGGTCCCAGGCTGTCGTCATTGGGACCTCGCAGCGGATTGTCGCCGAGCAGGTTGATGTGATCTTCGATCGCGACAACATCTGCCAACCGGTACTCGGGGTCGAGGCCACCGGCGGCATTGGTCAGCAGCAGGGTTTCGGCGCCCAGCGATCGCATCACCCGGACCGGGAAGGTCACGTCGGCCAACGTGTATCCCTCGTAGAAATGAAACCGGCCTTCCATCGCCACCAGCGGAACACCGTTGAGTTCGCCGCAGACCAGGCGTCCGGCATGGGAGGGCGCGGTTGATTCCGGGAAGTGAGGGATCTCCTCGTAGGGGATTGCCGCCACCGTGTCGATCTGTTCGGCCAGGCCACCCAGTCCGGTGCCAAGAACCAGGCCGACCGTCGGCCGGCGATCCCACTCCCGGCTGATCGCCTCACAGGCCTCCTGGATTTTCTGTTGCAGATCGATCATTTGTCACGCCGGCTGGGGGTTGTCAGTGGATTCGACATTTGGCTGCTTTCAGTCATTCGGGACCTTCACGCTGCGGCCAGCCCGAACTCGACATCGAAGTCTTCGTCGGGGTCTTCGTCGGGGTCTTCGTCTTCCGCTGGATCATCGCCTTCGTCTTCATCGAGGTCATCGTCTTCGTCGAGGTCATCGTCTTCGTCGAGGTCATCGTCTTCGNCGAGGTCATCGTCTTCGTCGAGGTCATCGTCTTCGTCGAGGTCATTATTCTCGTCGGACTCGTCGGCAAACAAGATGAATCGATCATTCTCCACAGGAAATCTGCCATCGGTGTCGTAAGACACGACGGGGTCGCTGATCGCCTGCCGAGTCATTCTTCAACCTCTAGCCGTTTCTGTTTGTTGAGGTGTTGTCCAGCCCACGGTGCCTGCCGGGACAGCTTGCGCAACCCCCTGATGCAACAACTGATTATTCAACAGCGGATTTCTTGTCAAGCATCCGGTGGGTTGACCGGGCTGGTCAGTCTGCACACGGTCTTGAAGGAGCAGCGGTGGCTGTGCTATACACCGCCGCCGCGCGGATCCCCGTTTCTCGTTGTGTGACTCCGATGGTGTCTGATCCGGGTTCTCCTACGGTGCCACCAGAGGCACCCCCTGTCGGTCTTGAACCGCGTGGCGGGCGGCACGGCAGAATCCAGATCTCGCGACGGATTCCCTGGCGAGTGTTGGGCATACTTCCCGCAGGCTTGGTGTTGATCGTGGGGATCCTTGTGGCGGTCGGAGTGATCGAGACCGGTGACGCGAAGGCCAAACACGAAGAAATTCTCCGTCGCACCACCTCGGCTCTGGAACTGGCCGGAGTGAAACTGAAACCCGTCCGCGGCGAACAACTCGGCACGGCGGCGATACAGGCGACTTTCGCCAACGAACACCTCCGTGGTGGACGTCTGGAACCGTCACTTCTGGAACAAGTCAAATCGCTGGGGCCGGTTGTCTTCTCGCTGGCCCAGACCGACATTGCCGACGAAGGTCTTCGAATCGTGGCCGGTCAGCCAGGCGTGCTGGGGCTGAGTCTGCTGGGGACCGGTATCAGCGATCGGGGACTGGCTGCAGTCGTTGCCGCGAGCGATCTGCGGCTGTTATCGCTGGAACGAACGGCCGTCTCCGACGAGGGTTTGCGACACATCGCTGGTCTGACCGGGTTGCGGCAGTTGTATCTGACCGGTACGCGGGTTTCCGGTGAAGGACTGGCCCCTTTGCTGAAACTCACCCGCCTGGAAGCGGTCAAGCTCGGCGGGACCGAGGTCGGGGACGGCGGGTTGGCTGTGTTGGCCCGGCTCCCCCGGCTGAAGCATCTCGCCCTGGACCGCACCCGTATCACCGATGCCGGTGTCCCCGTGCTGGCTGGGATCGAGTCGCTGGAGTTCCTGGACCTTCACGGCACCTGGGTGTCTGTTGACGGAGTCCAGAAACTCAGGGACGCCTTGCCCAATTGCCGCATCGAACACTGACGGCGGGATTGGCCGTCGACGGACCGGGGCATTGCACGGCTTCCCGGACGCGATTAGCCTATGCCCCGGTTGGAACCTTTTTTCTCGATGGGAAGGTCCGGGCATGCGGCAGCGTTCGTTTCTCGAAGAACACCACGATGTTTCGCGTCGTTACTTTCTGGACCTGGGCCTGCGTTCGGCCACCGGCGGTTTGTTTGCCGGAGCGGTTGGTGGTGGAAACGCCGCCCGTGCGGCCGACCCGGATCCCCAGACGTCGCTGGCGTCGCTGGTCGATAAACTTGAGTACCTGACCCATCCAGAGAAGTTCGGCACGGTTGAGCGCGGAAACCCGCTGCCCTACAAGCTGCCGCCGGAGGAGTTGCAGGCGGCCGGGATGACCCGCAAGACGTGGCGACTCGAGGTCGTTGCCGACCCGGAATCCAATTCCCAGGTCGGCCAGCCGCTGCGTCGTTCCGACGGGACGGCGCTGGACTTTGATGGCCTGATGGCGATGGCCCGGAAACGCTCGGTCCGTTTCCTGAAGACGATGACCTGCAACAACATGGATTCACCGCTGGGGACTGGGCTGTGGGAGGGCGTGCCGTTGCGCGACGTGATCTGGCGAGTGCGTCCGGGAAACAACATTCGCCGCGCCTGGTTCTACGGCTATCACAACAACACTCCCTCGCAGATGTTCAGCGGATCGCTGCCCATCGGGCGCGTTCTCGAAGATCCGCCGGCGACTCCTCCGGTGATTCTCTGTTACCGGCTCAACGGCGAATGGATCTCGGGCCGACGCGGAGGACCGGTACGGATGGTGGTCCCCGAGAGCTATGGGTTCCGGAACATCAAGTGGCTCAACAAGGTCTTCCTGACAAATCGTTTCAATGCCAATGACACCTACGAGCGCGGCAACAACGACATCGACAGCTGGATGAAGACACTGGCCCGGTTCATCTCCAAGCCCCGCCGTGCCAAGGCGGGGCAGCCGATTCCCCTGACCGGCCTGGCCCAGGCGGGGATCAACGGTGTGTCGAAGGTCCAGGTCTGGGTTCATCCCAAGGACAAGCCGTTGCCAAAAGATGATCCGTATTTCCAGACCGCTCCCTGGCACGACGTCAAGATCCTGCCACCGCCCGGGGCATTTGGTGGGGGCCTGCCGGCCGATGCGATTGGTCCGAAGACTCCCTGCCATGGATTCGACGGGAAAACCGGCCGTCCGATTCTGTGGCCTTTGCCCTACAGCCTGGCTCACTGGGCCGGTTTGGCACCGGCGGTGGCAGCCGGTCGTTACGATCTCCGCTGCCGTGCGATCAACAACCGGGGGATCGCTCAGCCACTGCCGCGGCCCTACCGCAAGAGCGGGCATTGTGACATCGAACGGGTGTCGCTGAACGTGCGTGCCTAGCCTGCCGTGACCGGAACGATTCGACGATGAAACTGCTTGATTCGCTCCAGCGGCGTTTCGGACGCTTCGCCGTGCCGAACCTGGCCCTGTTGATTGTGATGGGGCAGGGCATGGTGCTGCTGATGGGATGGATCTCACGTCCGCAACCCGGACAGGCTGGATTGGTCGAGACCTGGAGCCTGCAGGGAAGCCAGGTCCTGGAAGGCCAATGGTGGAGACTGTTGACGTTTGTCCTCGTGCCGCCGCCGGGGACCGGGATCCTCGTGGTTTTCGGCCTCTACCTGTTCCTGCTGATGGGCGGCGCGCTCGAAGCCCGCTGGGGCGCGTTCCGTTTCAATGTCTATCTTGTGTTGGGGTGGGGGGCTTCGATCGCGGGAGCCTTCCTGCAACCGGATGCTCCGGCCTCGGTCGGCTACCTTGGCGGCAGTGTCTTTCTGGCTTTTGCCTGGCTGTTTCCCGATTTTCAGCTGCTGCTGATGTTCATCATCCCCGTCCGCATCAAGTTCCTGGCCTGGATCACCTGGATCGTGTTCGGCTGGACCCTGGTGAGTTCGCGAAGTACCGGCATCGAACGACTACTGGTCCTGGCGGCCGTGTTCAATTTCCTGGTATTTTTCGTGCCCGATATTCTGATCAAGATCCGTTCCGGTCAGCGGCGACAACAGCGGACCCGGGAGCAGAGACGTGCCGAGACGGTTCCGTTTCATCGCTGCACGGTGTGCGACCTGACCGAAAAGGACGACCCGCAGATGCTCTTTCGTTTCTGTTCACTGTGCCAGGGCGAGCGGGAGTATTGCGAGAAGCACCTTCGGGATCATTCCCATGTCGGTGACGCCTAATCGCTGAAAAAATCATCGGCGAAGAAGACCAGGACGGCGGCAACGGTTTTCTTGCTGCCAAAACTTCCACAGCAATTCGAAGCGGTTCCCCAGGAGGAACCGCGTTTGCGGATGGTTCCTCCACTCTCGATCCGACCGATCGAACTGCCCCGTCGTCGGAGTGTCCCGTTGGTTTCGATCTTGCCGATCGAACTGCCTCGTCGTCGAATTGTCCCGTCGTCGGCAATCGATCCGACCGAACTGCCCCGTTGTCGCACGGTCCCATCGGCCTGGAAACGACCAACCGAACGGCCTCGGATCCGGATCGTTCCGTCGTCGTCCACCCGGGCCCAGCTCGAGCCGCCTTTTCGAATCAGGATTTCTGCATCGGCTCCGCTTGCGGACAACAGCAGGAAGGCCGCGGCAATCGGAATGTTGAGATGAACGCACATGAGTGGTCTCCTGGCCTGGTGAGTGCGAATTCGGACGTCGGACACAGCTGGTATTCGGCGGAGAGTGCATCTGGTGTGCCGCTGGCACCGAATCGAAAACACGGTGTGCTTGCCAGTTCGAGGTCATCGACCGGTGTGGCCGATCGATGACAGGTGTCATCCAAAGAGAGACACCCGGGGAGTTGATTCCCGCACGGCGCCAGGAATCGTAGACTGGGCAAGGGCCGGATGGCGATCGCGTGGTTGTTCTTGCCGGTGGATCGAACGAGCGTCCTTGAAAGAACAGGGCAGGGTGTGGCGATGAGTGGACGAGGACTCGACGGACGCGTGGCACTGGTGACGGGTGGCTCGCGAGGAATCGGGCGTGGCATCAGCGAAGCACTGGCGGCGGCGGGGGCACAGGTCGCCGTCAATTATCGTTCCGACGAGTCCTCCGCGGCGGCAACGGTCGAGTCGATCACGGCGGCCGGTGGCGTGGCCAGGTCCTTTGCCGCTGACGTGTCGATTGACGAAGACGTGGCCCGACTGGTGCAGGACGTTGGCGAGAGCCTGGGTTCGATCGAACTGCTGGTCAACAACGCGGGGATCTTTGATTACGGGACGCACGAGACGACGACTGCTCAGCTGTGGCGTCGGACGCTGGATGTGAACCTGACGAGTGCCTTCCTGGTCAGTTGGGCGGTCAAGGACGAGATGATCAGCCGTGGCTGGGGCCGGATCGTCAACATCAGCTCGATTGCCGCGCTGAGGGCTCGCCCCAATTCGATCGCCTACGCGGCCAGCAAGGCGGGGATGACCGGGTTGACCAAGAGCCTGGCCGAGGCGGTTGCCGGTGACGGGGTGCGAGTCAACGCGGTGGCACCCGGGCTGATTGCGACCGATATCCTCGACGGTGTCGATCAGTCGGTGCTGGACTCGCTGGTCGACGCGACGCCGCTCCATCGCATCGGTGATCCGGAGGATATCTCCGGTGTCGTCCTGTTCTTGCTCTCAGACGACTCGAACTTCATGACCGGGCAGACACTGGTTGCCAGCGGTGGGCGGGTGATGTTGCCCTAGAGGTGCTGGGCGGACGTGTCGTCGGAACGGGTATGGTTCATCAGTTCCGTGATCACCGAGCGATCCTCGGGTGAGGGAAGTCCGTAGCTGAGCTCGTAGCCGAACAGCTGTGGGACGGTGGCTGATCCGAAACGGCCGTCGAGGATCTCGAGGTGTTCGGAGGTGATCAGTGCCGGGTGAGGCACACCGCAGGCATGCGAGAGCGCCAGGGCTTCCTTTCGAAGCGTGGTCACGTAGTTGGCCAGTCGCGGGGCCTTGTACAGTGGATCCAGCCCCCTGACGAGCCAGCGGTTCTGCGTGGCGACGCCGGCAGGGCAGTGGCCGGAATGGCAACGTTGGGCCTGGATACAACCGATCGCCAGCATCGCTTCGCGGGCCACGGCGACCATGTCGCAGCCCAGGGCGAAGGCGAACAGCGTCATCTCGGGAAACCCGAGTTTGCCCGATCCCTGGAAGACGATTTTCTCGTGCAGGCCCACTTCGGCGAAAACCCGGTACACGCGGCTGATCCCGACCTTGAATGGCAATGCCACCCGGTCGGTGAAGACCAGCGGGCCGGCGCCGGTCCCGCCCTCGCCGCCATCGATCGTGATGAAATCGACCCCCCGGCCGGTCGTTTCGATCAACCGGGCCAGGTCGTACCACAGGTCCATTTCCCCGACAGCCGACTTGATGCCGACGGGCAACCCGGTTTCCTCGGCAATCTGTTCGACGAAGTCGAGCAGGCTGTCGGCATCGGAGAACGCCGAGTGTCCCTCGGGGCTGATGCAGTCCTTGCCCATCGGGATACCGCGGATCTGGGAGATCTCGGGCGTGATCTTGGCCGCCGGCAGGATCCCGCCCAAGCCCGGCTTGGCTCCCTGGGAGAGCTTGATTTCCAGGGCCCGCACCGAGGGATAGCGGGAGACGGTTTCCAAGAGCCGGTCGAGATTGAAATTTCCCTGTTCGTCTCGGCAGCCAAAATACCCGGTACCGATTTGCCAGATCAGATCGCCGCCGTGGAGGTGATACGGCGAGATGCCGCCTTCGCCGGTGTTGTGCAGGCAACCGGCCATCAGGCAACCGGCGTTGAGCGAGTGAATGGCCTGGCTGCTGAGCGATCCGTAGCTCATCGCCGAGACATTGACGATTGACGGCGGACGAAACTTCCGGCGTCGATCGCGATAGCCACCAAGGACCTTGGCACAGGGGACCCGGTAGTGGGGGTCGTAATCGGGATCACCGGGGTGGGGATTGCGGATCGGGAAGGCCGAGTGCTTGATGATCAGATAATTCGCCGATCGCTCCATGTCGCTGTCGGTGCCGAAGCCGAAATAGTTGTTCTGCTTCTTCGACGAGGCGTAGACCCAGCGTCTCTGGTCCCGATTGAATGGCAGTTCCTCGTCATTGCTGGTGACAATGTATTGCCTGAGCTCGGGGCCGATTGCCTCGAGCATGTAACGGAAATGTCCGAGGACCGGAAAATTTCTCAGGATCGCGTGGCGGCGTTGCACGAGATCGTGAATCGCCACCAGGATCAGCAAGCCGGCCATCACGGCAGCTGTCCAGACAAGCCACATCAAGAGTCCTCCAGTTTGTCACACCGCGACACAGTATCAGTCGATCGGCCGGCCGCCGCAAGCTGATACCCGGGAAACACTTGACGGTGCCTGCCGGATGCGGTGGGATGGCCTGGTGGCAATGCGGTCGTTGCGACTGTGGAAAGCGGGTTCCGTCAAGAGGTACTGCGATGTTATTGATCTTTGGACTGGCCACTGGATTTCTGACCCTGGCAGTGTTGGTGGGCCAGATCCAGGGTAAGACTCCCGGTTTTCTCCGCGGGGTCCTGGGTTGGTTGCTGGTGCTGCTGCTGGGCGGTGGAACTGGTGGACTCGTGGTGGCCGGTATCGCGCAGGAAACCGCCGCGCAGCAGGAGGCGGTAGCCGCAGCCACAGCCGGCTTCACGAACCCCGGACCAACGGCAAATGGTGACTCGGCTGGCGACAAGAAACGCGGCAGTAAGAAGGGGGGCAAGAGGAGTGGCAGCAAGAAGGGTGGCAAGAGAGGCGGCAGCAAGAAGGGGGGCAAGAAGGGTGGCAAGAAGCGTGGTTGGGGACGTCGCAGCCGCGGGCCGGTGGTGCCCCTGACGCCCGAGCGTGCCGAGCGAATTGCTGCGCTGAAAAAGGCTGGTGCGATGTTGCAGAACCGAGGAGGCCTGGTCTCACAGTTGGCGTTCACCGGTCCCGAGGTCACCGACAAGCACATGGAGCTGCTCAGTGGACTGTCAGGGACTCGTGCGATGATACTCGCTGCCGAAAATGTCACGCCCGCAGGGTTGGCATCACTGGCCTCGATGACCGGGCTTGTTGAATTGAACCTGAGGGGGACCCCGGTCAACGATCTCGTTTTGAGCCACGTGCGTGGGATGACCAAGCTCACGTCGCTCAACCTCTACGGTACGGCGATCACCGATGCCGGGATGCCGTCGCTGGAAGGATTGAAGGCGCTGAAGACGCTGATCCTGAGCCAGACGAAAGTGACAGACAAGGGAGTGAGTTCGCTGGCGGGGCTGACGTCGTTGACCCGGCTGGTTCTCTCGGGGACCGAGGTCGGCGATGACGGGATCGGTCAACTGACCGGCGTGACCGGCTTGAAGCAGCTGGAGTTGCTTGACACACGGGTGACCGATGGCGTGGTGGATCACCTGCTGAAGTTCAAGGAGGCGGAGTTGTTTCGGCTGACCCGGAAAGAGGGTGGCCTGACCGACAAGGGGATCCGTCGAATCCGGCTGGCGATGCCCGACTGTGTCGTCCGTTTTGGCGGCTGAGGTTCAGTCCTCGTCGTCGGCTTGCAGCGAGAACTCGATTTCGCTGCCAATGGCCTCTCTGAGTTTCCGTAATGCCCTGACCCACAGCGTCCGCGTGGCGCCGGCCGATCGTCCCATCAGCCGGGCGATTTCAGGAAACGGGCGTTCTTCGATGTGTCGCAGGATCAGCAACTCGCGGTAGTCTTCCGGCAGTCGGCTCAGGGCATCAGCCAGCAGGACGGCATGTTCCTTGCGGACGACCGCCAGCGAGGGGCTGGTGATCGAGGCTTCCAGCCAGCCGGCCAGGACCTGGCTGGGTTTGTCGTGGTTGCCTGCCGCGACCTGTTGTTCGCGTCCGGCGTCTCGTCGGGCGGCACCCAGGTGATGTTCGACCTGTCGCAGGACCTCGCGTTCGGCGATCCGGCGAAGCCAGGCCTCCCAGGCGGTCTGGTCATCTCCGGCGAACGATTCGACGTGTCCGGCCACGCGGACGAGCACGTCCTGAACGATGTCGGAACTGTCGACGCGGGCCGCGAGTTTTCCCCCACGAAAGCGGGTTCGCACCAGCAGCGTGATGAAGTGGCGGTAGCGGTCCAGCAGGTCATCGAGTGCCCGGTCGTCGCCACCGCGAGCCTGCTGTACCAGCGAGTCCAATTCAGGGCGATCGGATGTCATTTCAGGGACTCGGCCAGGGGCGAGGCAACCGGTCCGGTTGCGACGAGAGTTTCAAGCGGGAAAAAAAAGAAGAAAATTCACAGTTGGGGCGTAACACCGGTCGGGCGTTTCCGTTCTGTGATTGTAGAGCGGGGCGGACCCGCGGCAACCTGGACCCGTGGAACGATGAGGGAGGAATTCAGTCATGGCTATGGTCGAAACACATCTGGCGTATCTTACGATCAGCATCGGGGTCACCATCTGGGTGGCACGGACCTTGCGGAAACACGGCCTGGTTTACCTGGCCGAGCGGATGGAAGGAAAACCGGAAGTGGCCGAGTCGTTCAGCCATCTACTGATCGTCGGGTTTTACCTGGTCAACCTGGGGTTTGAGAGCCTGGCACTGCGGTACGGCGAACGGGTAACCAACGTGGAATCGGCGATCGAGTTGCTCAGTACCAAGATCGGCTTCGTGCTGTTGTGCCTGGGGGCCATGCACTTCGCCACCGTCGCGGTACTGACCAAGACACGGCGGTCATCCCTGACACCTCCTCCGGCCGCGCCGGCCTACCTTCGCTAGGACTTCGTGGACCCACGGTCCAGGACCGGCGGTCCCGCCCTCGGGCGGGCCGCCGGGTCTGGCCACAGGAGAACCTGGTCATGACACCGATGGTCGCTACCTACTCTGTTTACCTGGTCATTTCCCTGGCGATCACGTTCTGGGTCGGCCGCACGCTGTTCACCAACGGCCGCGTCTTCCTGATCGAGATCTTCGCCGGAAACACCTCGCTGGCCGATGCCGTCAACCGGCTGCTGCTGGTCGGCTATTATCTTGTCAACGCGGCTTTTGTGACCTTGACGCTGAGGACGGCCGAGCGTTCGACGAACCTGCTGGAATCGATCGAGATGCTCGCCACGAAGGTGGGGCTTGTTCTTACCGTGCTGGGGGGAATGCACTTCTGCAACCTGGTCGTCTTCAGCCGCGTTCGTCGGGCTTACCTGGCCCGTCCGCCGATCGCCTGAACACGCCGGCCGCACACGCAGCCGCAACCCGACGATCACATTGCACTTACGGCTTCTTCGCCAGGCTCAGCAGGCTTCCGGCCAGCGTGGTGACGACGATCCGGCCGTCGCGATCAACCAGCAGTCCGCCGGGTAGCGGTTCGTCGCGGATCTCGTGTCGCCAGGTGGCCTTGCCGGTCGCCTTGTCGAAGGCAACGACAAACCACTGGGGATGAGCCCGGAATTTCTGCTGGTGCTGGACGACGGCGACAATCGCGTTGGGACACACAGCCAGCGAGACGGCTTCGAACTTGTTCGTTTCGCCCAGCGAACTCTGCCAGCGGACCGCCTTCTCGGCTTCCAGTCGCGAGGTGACCGTTGGCCGCCGTCCGGCGGCGGGCTTTCCGTCGGTGATCCGTTTCGACATCGCGTCGACGTTGCAGCAGGTCAGCAGACCGTGCTTGAAATTGACCAGGGCAACGGTCGTCTTGTCCCACGCCGGTGGAATTCCTCCGTAGTTCAATCGCAACCGACGATCGGCGACATGGACTTCGAAGCTGCCCTTGCTCGAGACATTGCGAGCGGAGGAAAACAGGACACGGCCTCCTGCCACGGGAAATTTTCCGGCGAGCACGCCGACAAACCGGCCGTGGTTGGCCTGGGGACGGCCCTGGGTCCGTGGCTTCACCAGGCATTTCCCGGTTTTCAGGTCGAAGGGAGCTGGGGAAATCTGGTTGCCGCCGGCCAGGATCAAACGGGTTTCGTGGATCGTCAGGCCGCCCTGCGCGCTGATGCCCTTGCGGAGGCCGTCGTTGAGATGACCGGTCGAGGTGTTCTGCCACTTCAACTCGCCGGTGGCAGCGTTGACGGCGTAGACGTAGGTGCCATCGTGGTCGATGATCCCCGCGGCGAAGTAGGCGATTCCGTCGGCGACAAGGACACCCGAGTTGACCGGCCAGGTCGATGAGAGTCGTCCGTAAACCATGATTTGCCGCTCCACGGGTGCAGCCCGAAATCGCCACAGCGGCCGGCCGCTGGCGGCCTCCAGACAATAGACGTAACCGTCACCACTTCCGGCATACAGTCGCCCGCCCACGATGGTCGGTGGCATCCGGATCGGGGCATTGGTTGGATAACTCCAGCGGGCCTTGCCCGAGCCGGCGTCGATGGCCCGGATGATTCCACTGAAACCGGACGTGAAGATCAGTCCACCGGCAGCCACAGCCGGCACCGCCTGCGTTTGGGTGGGCCGATCGAACCGCCAGCCGGTTTGGACAGCTGCCGGAGCCGCCACACTGCTGCTCGACGATCGATCGTTGTCGCCTCGATGAGTGGCCCAGTCGGCGGCCGAGCCCTCGAACTTGGCAAGCGTCGCCGGGCCGGGGAACCGTTCCAGGCGGTCCTTGGTTGTGGCGACGCGGTCGAAGCGAAAGTCACCGGCCGAGCATTTGGCAATGTTGCCGATGAGACTCAGGTTGCAGTCGCACTGCCAGGGACCCAGATACAGCAGTCCGTTGGCTGGCAGGGCCCCGTCGTTGCAGGCCGGGCGAATGGCTCCATCGACAGTCGGCTTCTTGGTGGCCCGATCGTATCGCAGCGTCCCCTCGCCGCGGACGAAGAACGAGTCCGAGGAGGCCGTCAGCCGCGTGCAGGCGACTTTCCGGAACCCGAGGTCCTCGAGCACTCGACCGGTTGTCGGCTCGATCGCCACATGATTGCCGGCCTTGCCGACACCCAGGATCACCCGGCCATCGACGAAAATCGCGTTGGGATTGTTGGTGACCTTCTTCTTGTTCCAGAGCAGGTAACCGTCGGCGGTCGAGATGGCGACAACGTTCATCCGGGTCTGGCCCTGGATGATCACCGCCTCGGGAGTGAATACCGCCAGGCAGGCACTGCGAAAACCCGGTGTCGACGACAGCCCGCTTCCGGGCTGTTCAATCAGTCCCAGCACTTTCTTGTCGTTGTTGGTCCAGATCACTTCCCCGCTGGCGGCGTCCAGGCAACGCAGGTGCTCGTCGGGGCAGTACAGCACCAGCTTGTTCTTGCCGAGTGTCATCGATCGCGAATCGATCGGCTTGCCCTTTTCGCGGTGTGTCCAGAGCACCTTGCCGGTTTTCAGGTCCAGCGCGGCCAGCGTGTTGCCGAAGCCCCAGGGAACGCGGGGCTTGGCGAGATAACCGCGACTGAGATCCGACCAGCTCCACCCGCCGAACGTCCGGTCACCCTTGGTGGTGACAACGCCCTGGTCGCGGGGTCCGGAGAGTGCGTAGAGGATTCCGTCGCGGATCACCATCCACTTCCAGGCACCCACGAGACCGGGAATCCGGATTCGACCCTGCTCGATGCCGGTCTGCGGATCCAGTTTTCGACAGGCGGCCCCGTCGATCATGTAGAACGTCTCGCGGGTGGCGACAAAAGCCGAGCGGTGGACGAGATAGCCTTTCGGCAGGGGGCGTTCCCAGAGAATCGTGCCGTTGTAGCCGTTGCGGGCGATCAGCTTGTTGAGCATTTTCCATTCGCGACGATGATGGGCGATGTGTCCGATGGCCAGGAATGTTCGGCCCGCTGCCGCGGTGGTGACACTGGGCATCCCGATATAGAACGGCTCGGCCATGAACTGTGTCATGTAGGGGGCTTTGATCAGGGTGTCGGTCGAGACCGGATTGTTGTCCGGGCCGTGTTCCCAGTGAGACCAGTCGCCGGACCCTTTCTGCTTGGGCCGCCGCTTGGTCGAAACCTGTTTGCCGTCATTGCGAATCAATAGCCCCTCGGGCCGCAGCACTCTCATTGCCTCGGCAGCAGTCACGTCGGCCGTCGAGGTGATGACAGCGTCGATCATGCGGTCGGCGTATGGCAACCGCCGGGGATTTCCGGACTGGATCACCAGTCGGTCGATTTCCAGCCCGGCCTCGTTGGCCGCCTGCTGCAGTCTGGCAAGGCGTTTCGCGTCGGGCTCACGGACCAGTACGGTCAGTTCAGTGGATTCCACCAGTTCGATGACGACGTCGGGGTCCTGGCCGACGACGACGCACAGCCCCCGGTTGATCCCGACGTGCCCGGCCAATACCCGGGCCGCCGCGGCAGCCTGCTGAGCATCCGCGGCCGCGGCCGTCTTCGGGAGTGTCTGCAGCAGCACGATCGAGAGCATGACGGCGACAGACGAGACTGATGAGGGCAGACGGACCATGGGGCGGGGTTCCTTGGTGAGGTGATTCGAGACCCGTGTCGATCGGTCGTTGCCCAGTTTACCGCCGTGCCGAATGACACACCAGCAGTCCGATCAGGACGGTTCGGCAATCCGTTCCCACAAGCGGGACCACGCCTGCTGTCCGCGGCGAAAACTTGCGAGTCGAAAGAACTCGTCGGGCGCGTGAGCCCGCTCGTCGTCGAGTGCGAAGGAGAAGACCACCGTGAACACACCGAGTTTTTCGTGGAGCACACTGCAGATTGGCAAGGTACCCCCGGTTCGTGTGAGGTAGGGAGGGCGTCCATAAATCTCGGTCAGCACATCCCGGGCGGCCAGGTTGCCGGGATGGTCGGCGGGAACCTGGTAGGGACGGGCTCCGGAGTGCGAGGCTGTCACGGTGAGGCTGGCCCCGGGCGGGGTGAATTGCCGGACGTGTTCCTGGATGCAGGCGACGATCTCCGGGGGTTCCTGGTCGGGCACCAGTCGGCAGGTGATCTTGGCGTGCGCCTGCGAAGGCAGGACCGTCTTGACTCCCTCGCCGGTAAATCCCCCCCAGATGCCGTTGAACTCCAGGGTCGGACGTGTCCAGGCGCGTTCGCGTGTCGAGAAGCCGGGTTCACCAAACAGCTGCTCGACCCCCAATTCGGCCGCATACCGTGTGTCGTCCCCGGGAATCTCGCCGATCTGTTCGCGGTCGGATTCACTTGGGGTCACCACGCTGTCGTAGAAGCCGGCGACGCGGATTCGTCCTTCGTCGTCGCGCATCGACGTGATCAGGCGGGCCAGTGCGTGGATCGGGTTCTGGACGGTTCCACCGTACATGCCCGAATGCAGATCGCGGGCGGGACCGACAAGATCCAGTTGCACGGCGCACAGGCCCTTGAAACCAACCAGCAGGTTGGGCTGGTCTTCACTCCACTGGCCGCCGTCGGCACTGACGACGAAGTCGCAGGCCAATCGGTCGCGGTGCGCCTCGACGAAATCGGCCACGTGAGGACTACCGATTTCCTCCTCGCCTTCAAACAGGAACTTCACGTTGATCGGCAGGGAACCGGCGGTTTTCAGCCAGGCCTCGGCTGCCAGGATCGGGATCAGCAGGTTTCCCTTGTCGTCGGATGCTCCCCGGGCATAGATCCGTTCGTCACGAATGACCGGCGAGAACGGGGGGTCGGTCCAGAGGTCGACGGGATCGACCGGCTGCGTGTCGAAGTGACCATAGACGAGGATCGTGGGGGCGTCGCCGGCTCCGAGCCATTCCCCGTAGACGGTCGGGACGCCTCCGGCCGAGAGGACCGTGACGTCGGGCACCCCTGCCTGCCGCAATCGGCCGGCGACCCATTCGGCGGCGTTGGCCACGTCGCCGGCATGGTCGGGCAGGGCAGAGATGCTCGGGATCTTCAGGAACTCGAGCAACTCCTCGATAAAACGGCCGTCATTTTCGAGCAGGTAATCAGCCGGGCTGGGCATCGGGGCTCTCCGCAGCGGTTTTGGGTGTCGGTCACACCCACTCTACCCGGCCGCGGTGAACTCGAAAAACGTGAAGGCGAAGTGCACCGTCAGAACCAGCAGCGTTGACCACAGGATGGTGCGTGTCACACCGGTACTGACGTCGTGGCTGGAAAACTTCGGTCGCACGCCCTGGTGATAGGCGATCAACCCGATTCCCACCGCACAACAGACGCAGCGGGCCAGGACCCAGGTCAGTCCTTTCCACTCGGCGGTGTCCCGGGTGATGAGATCCCAGTGAAAATGCTGGTGCCAGAAGTCCGGACCCAGTTCGGGGAATCGAGCGGAAAAGACGACCAGGCTGGTCCAGCGGGCCAGGACGAAAGCCGCGAGAACCAACGCCGGGGTTCCGATCAGGAAGGACCAGAGGGTTCCCGTCAACAGGTACCGTGCCGGGGGGACACCAAAGGAACGCAAGGCGTCGACCTGTCGCCCATAGGCCTTGCCGCCGATGTCGGAGGCCACCGCCGCTCCGCAACGGGCGGCGATCAGCAGTGTGGCCAATACGGGAACAAGGATACGGAACAGGGCAAACCCGATCGCGTGAAGCAGGTTCTCGCGCAGCAGCGGTTCGGTGTAACGCGCGTAAGGCAGAAAGTGAAAGGTGAAGTGCGTTGTCACGAAGCCCAGAATCAACCCGGCGACGGCGACGTAGAGCCAGGCCGTCGGGCCGGCGACCAGGCGCAGCGAGTGCCCCAGGAATCTCATCCCCCATTTCGCCGATGGCCAGCGCGGCAGCAGTCGCAGCGGCAGCAGCGCCAGTTCCTCCAGGACACGCGAGGACGAGACCAGGAAGTTGCCGAGTCGATTGTGTGAGGGTGGTGTTTCGGCTTCGTCGATGACCGCGGGGATCGCGGCCAGGAATTCCTCGGGACTCTGCCAGTCCTCGCGGGGAATCTCGACAAGCGACATCGTGATCGGGTCCAGGACGAACACCGCGTCGGCGATCGATGACAAGGCGGCGAGGTCGTGGGTGACGATGATCGACGTTCGGGGATGCGCCGTGTGAGTTTCCTGGATCAGACCGGCCACGCGGCGAGCGGTGGCGGTGTCAAGACCCGATGTGGGCTCGTCATACAGCAGGCAGTCGGGGTCGGCTGCCAGCGTGCGGGCAATTGCCAGTCGCTGCTGCTGGCCTCCGCTGAGGTGACCGGTGCTGACGGTCGTTGGGACCTCGAGCGTGCTGAGCAGGTCCCCGCCGGAGTTGCGGAAGGTCGGTTCCCGCCGCCGCCGCCCGTGGTCGCGGGCAAAGCGGACATTTTCCCTGGGGGTGAGTTCATCAAACAGTGCGAAACGCTGGAAGACGATACCGATCCGGCGCGAAACCGATGCGGTCGTCACTGGCTGACCGTCAATCGTGATCCGGCCGGTCAGCCGGACATTTTCCGGGTCGTCCGACGGCAGGCCGGCCAACGCTCGCAGCAACTGTGACTTGCCGGCGCCGCTGACACCAACCACCAGTACGATGCCACCTGCCGGGAGCGCCACCGTGACGTCACGCAGCAGCGTCCGCCGCCCGGCGACCAGCGTCACATTCTCGAGGGCCAGTCCGACGCCAACCCCTTCGGCTGCCTCCGTCGTACTCACGGGGCCAGGTCCTGCAAGATCGAATCGGCCGTCGATTCCGACGAGTTGATCGTGTCGAATCGTGCCAGGAACGGATGTTGAAGTGAGCGGTTTCCACGAACGACTGTCAGTGTCCTGGATGGAAGCGATGTCGAATGGGCCTGCAAGATTGCTTCGGCCTCTCCCTGTTCCAGGATCAGCCAGCGGCGGTCCTTGCCAAGGATCTGGTTGCGCAGCACGGCGGCAAACTCGGGTGTGATTCCCTTCTCACGGGTTCCGATGACCAACTCGCCGATTCGTCGCACGGTGGGTTCGAATCGCCGGCTGGCCGCGGCCAGGGCATCGCGGGCGTCGGGGCCGGTCCAGGTGTCCTGAAGGGCCTGGCGAAACTTCGGGTTTTCGACGGCCGTCTGCTGGACGATTTTCCACAACAAACGTCTCAAGGCGGGGTCGTTGAGCACCTTGGAAACGCTCTGGCGGGCCGCGGCACGCACGCTGGGATTCGCTGAAGCGTCCCGGATGACCTGTTGAACGACGGTGACGATCTTTCCGGAGTGGCGTTCGAGAATCGGGACCGCTTCCTTGTCGACGAAGCGTTCGAATTCCTTGCGGAACTTCGTTCGCCGTGGCACCAGCGGTGTCTTGTCGTAAAGGAAACGCCAGGTGAAGCCCCAGACCGAGACCTTCTGCCAGAGCTCGTTGCCGATCGCGATGACCAGCGGCTGGGATCGTCGTCGGACGATCGGCCAGATCTCACGGCGAACCAGGGGAAGGACATCCTTGTCGATCAACTCGGCCTGGTACTGCTCGGTGATCGTCGCGATCTCCTCGCGGTGCTCCTGGATCGCCGAAGGCAATTCCGCCTCGACGATCGCAAGCGATTGCTTCATCGATCGTTCGACCAGCGGTTGCAGTGACTTCAGGATCTCGTCGTGGTGGGTCGCCAGGGCCCGCTGCAGTTCCGCGTTGATCGCTCGTCGCTTGGCCTCGGGGATCAGTGTCGAGGCAACCCAGGCCATCGAGTCGGGCGTTGCGTACCAGCTGAGACGATCATCGGCACGAGGCGAAGGGGCGGAGGCGTAGAGAAGAGCGGTTGGAGCTGTCTGGGAAGAACGATGTTGGATTTCACCGACCTGGGTCAGTTCCCCGGTGTCCTCCACCAGGAAAATCGGATCGCCTGTCCTGATGTCGAGGCTCTCGGTCAAGGACAGGGCAACGCTGGATCGTCGGCCCGTGGCGTACTGCAACAACCGGGGGACCACGCGATGTCGAAAGCTATTGTCGAGACGGTTGTTCGCGAAGAACATGGCGCAGGCTATCCCGCCGCCCCAGGCGATCAGCCCCACCATCACCCTCACATGTCTGCGCATCACGACCCTTTCAGGCTGTAGTCAACTCGAATCAGCCGGATCTCGTCAAGGTGTTCGACGGCTTGTCCGGATTCTTGGCCGGATTCTTGGCCGGATTCACGGAAAAACAAACTTCTAGTGACCCGCGGACAGGAAACGATCGACCCGGAAGCGATCGATCGAACGGGACGTGTGTCCGTCGAGGACCAGGTCGGCGAGGATGTCTCCGACGAGAATCGAGAACTTGAAACCGTGGCCGGAGAATCCGCCGGCGAGTACCAATCGCTGGTTCTGCGGGTGGGTCCCGATCAGGAAGTCGTTGTCCGGGGTGTTGGTGTACAGGCAGACCGAGGCCTGGCCGGCAGTGGCGGCCAGGCCCGGTTGCCACTGCTGGATCCAGTCGCGCATCTGCTGGATGTAGTCTGCACCGACCTCGCGATCGACATCATCGGGATCGACGCTGGCTCCGACATGATCGGCGGCAACCTTGATCGTGCGGCCGTCATCGGAGGGGAAGCCGTAGTGTGCCGTGTCGTATTCGCAGAAGCAGGGGTAGATCTCCGGGCTGACGCGGTCCGGGTCAGTCACCTCGAAATAGACCTTCTGTTCGCGAGTGACGTCGAGGGTCCAGTCCAGATCGGGAGCGACGCGATCCAGCCAGGCGCCGGCGGTAACGACGACCCGATCCGCGTCGATGGCCCCCTCGGTTGTCTTCACCCGCAGGCCGTTGGCTTGTGGTTCGATCGACAGGACCCGGCAACGGTCGATGATCCCGGCCCCCTGGTCGATGGCACGTTCACGAAGAAGTTCCAGTGCGCGTTCGGCGTAAAGAAAACCGTTCTGCGAGGCAAAGAACGCCTGGTGAGAGTCGGTCAGTTTGAATGTGGGAAACCGTTGCGAGGCTTCGAGGCCGTCCATCACGTCGTGCGGCAGGCCGGCTGAGGCCAGTTCCTCGAGCGTCCGCGAGAATCGCTCGTTGTCGCGGCTGGCGAAGATCAGCAATCCGCACAATTCCAGCAACTTCGTGTTGCTGTCCTCTTCGAGCCGACGCCACAGCTCGAGCGATTCGCGGGCCAGTTCCACGTAGAGCTGATCGTCGTAGGTCGTACGAAAGACCCGCGTGCGACCGTGCGAACTGCCCTGGGGGTGGCCCAGTTCGAACTGCTCGATTCCAACCACATCGGCGCCGCGGCGAGCCAGGTGATACAGGGCCGAGGCACCCATGGCACCCAGGCCGACAACCAGGCAATCGCAGTGGCGGATCGTCGAGGCGATGATGGGACTCGCTGGCTTCCGGGTGTCGCCACGCTGGTTGTGGACTGGTCGAATCGAGACACTGGCAGAACAACGTCACGCTTTTCGATTTGCGAGTGTATCGCCCATGCCTCGAATTGTCTCACTTGTCGCAGCGGCCGCCGTTTTGTCGCCCCTGCTGACTGGTTTGGCGATCGCTCATGACGACTGGCTGTCTCCCGGGACCTACCGCCCGACAGTCGGCAAGCCAGTGCCCGTTCGGCTGCTTGTCGGAGACAAGTTCGTGTCCGAAATCGAGCGTCCTCTGCAGAAACCGCGGACCGTGAAGTTCCGGAGTTTCGACGGTCGCGGCAAGTCGTTGGACCTGCTTGCGGCCGGTCGCGATGGCCAAAAACCCCTGGCAGCGCTGACGTTCGGCGTTGTCGACGGCAAGCTGCCGGCACCGTAGCTCGGTGATCGGTTCCAGGTCGGGCTACTGCCGCTGAAACACCGCGCCGAATCGACGTGGGTCCGGCAGCGAACTGGAAGGAAACTGCCGATCCCGGGTGTACTCGGAGATATCAACCAGCGTCCCGGTGGCCTCGGCCGACTCGTAGGCTGCCATCAGTACGGCCATCGTATCCCAGGCCATCAGTGGTCCTGATTGCGGGGCACGGCTGGGGTCGAGCGCGCAATCGACAGCGTCATTCATCTCGTTGACATAGCCGTGAGCGTGGAATTGCCGCGGACGCGGGAAACTGGTGCCCTGGGCGGTCGGCAGCTTTTCTCGCAAGAGCAGGTCGCCGGCGATGTCGCTGTCGGGCAGGAACAGCTCGTTTTCGTTGTTCGGATTGATCCGCATGTCGTACTGGGCAAAATCGCTGATGACTCGCAACTCGTTGCGAATCCCGCTGACACTGAGATCCGAGCCGACGACCTCTGCCACCGTGTGATCGTCGAAGAGAACGGTGATGCGGCCAAAATCATCGACGTTCTGCAGGACGCGAAAGTGACGGGCCGAGGCCTCGGGCTGGTGCTTGAGGACCTGCAGGGCGATGGCACTGACCGAGACGGGCCGGATCGGTCGCCCGTCTCTGAGGATTCCCTCGGCCTGCTTCAGGTACAGGCAGGGTCCCAGCGGGTGGCAGGCCTTGTTGAACAGGGCACCACCGCCGGAGAGGGCCGGGGTGTCGTAGGCGGGTGCGTGCGATCCCTGGTGGGCGCAGGTGCCCTGCTGCCAGAGAATTCGTCCCTGGCCACGCTCGACCGCCTCGGCCAGTAACTCCACCAGGCCCTTCATGCCATCGACATAGACGAAGTCCTCGGCGTAAAGCAGTCGGCTGCCCGAGGCGGCGACCGTGTCGAGGATTCCGGACAGGTATTCCATCGATTCTCGCTTGCGGGTGACCGCGTCGGCCTGGCGATCCTGGCCGTAGCCGGGCCAGACGACCGGAGGCTTTTCGAGCACGATCACCGCGACGCCGGCCCGGGCGGCTTCGATCGTGTACGGCCCGTGTGTCGCGTTGGCGCAGGCGATGTTGTCGATGTCGGGATGGATGGCCTCGAGCATCTGGGCGTGAGATGCGAAGGCCTTGGCCACGCCGTGTTCTGCCGCGAATCGCTCGGCGTTCTCGAAGTGACCGCTGGTCACTCCGGCCAGGTGGATGTCCACACCGTTGCGGTGAGGGATCAGGCCGTAGGTTTGTGCCGTGTAGTCGCCGGCGAAGCCGGTGCCGTTGATCGTGACGTTGAGCGTGGTGGGGTCGGTCATTCTGGTGGCTTTCCAGGCGTCGTGCAGCGGACAGGCACGATGACCGACGCTGTGTCGAATTGCAATCGGGCGATTCCCAGAAGGTGCCGGTGGCTTGGAATCGGTCGCCGGGTCGTTCATGCTGCTGTGTCGGGCCGCCAGGGCCCAACTCACTTCGGAGCACTCGCCGGTGGCTCTTTCCAACAATCGCTCGCACCGCATCATCACCTTCTGTGCGCTCTACTTTGCGCAGGGGATTCCCTGGGGCTTCATGCTGCTGACGCTGCCCTCGTACTTGATCGACAAGTACGGCGACCATTTCGGCGATGACGAGATCGGCCGGCTGAAAGCGATCATCCTGATCCCGTGGTCGTTCAAGCTGATCTGGGCGCCGATCATGGACAGCTTCACGATCCGCAGCATGGGCCGTCGCAGGGCATGGATCATCGGGGCCGAATTGATGATGGCCCTGACACTGTTGGGACTGATCGGCCTGGGGGATCTCTCCGATCAGCTCACGGCACTGCTGTACATGTATTTTCTGCACAACTGCTTTGCGTCGTTGCAGGATGTTTGTACCGACGCGATGGCCGTCGACCTGTTGCCCGCCAATGAACAGGGCCAGATGAATGGGATGATGTGGGGCAGCAAGCTGGTCGGGAAGGCCGGTGGAGCCTGGGCACTGTCCTACGTCATCAACTGGGGTGGGATCGAAGCCTGCGTGGCGGTGCAGATTGCCCTGCTGGTGATCGTCATGGCCGTACCATTGATCATCCTCGAACGCCCTGGTGAACGTCGATTGCCGTGGTCGGCTGGTGAACCGCAGGGAACCCATCTCGCCGGCAGTCGCGACCCGGTCATCACGTTGACCGAGACGCTCAGGGCTATCGGTCTGCCGACACTGTCCATCTTCATTGTCTTCACACTGGTCAAGTTGTTCGGCACAGGAATCAACGAAGTTGTCGTCAACACTCTCTACATCAAGCAACTGGGCTGGAGTGATATCGAATTCACCACGGCCAGCGGCCTCTACACGCTCGGCCTGGTCATCGCCGGAGCCTTCGTTGGCGGAATGTTCGCCGACAGGTACGGTCGACGCCTGGTCTTGTGCATTGGTTATGGTGGTTTTTCCGCCGTGGCGATCGTGTTCGCCCTGTGCCCCCACCTGTGGGGAGAGCGTTGGTTCACCCTCTCGTATGTACTTTCCTACGAGATGTTGTCGGCCGTCGGTTCGGTGGGTTTTTTGTCGATGGCGATGCGGATCAGCTGGTCGACAGCTGCCGCGACGGTCTTCACCGTGTACATGACCCTGAGCAATGTTTCACACGTGGTTGGAAACTGGCTGGCCGGACCGGTGCGAAGCGTGACGTCCGACTATGCCGCTTCGATCGGGTTGGCTGGTACCGAGGCCGAGTTGTATTCCTACCAGTTGACGATCGGGTTTGCGGGACTGATCTCGTTGCCGGCCTTGCTGTTGTTGCTCCGGGTGAGAACCGCGGAGGTGGATGCCGCCAAGGCAGGGCAGGCCGATGCCGGGTTCGAGACAAACCCTGGCGAAATGGTGGATGTGGATCCTCCGCGCGATCATGACCATGACGACGGTGAAACCGGTTCGACGAGATGACCACAGCACAGGATGCACCGGTGCTGGTCGAGAGTGGCCGGTTACGGGAGATGGCCGAGACGATCGTGCGGGCGGCGGGATTCCGTGAGCCCGACGCGGCACTGGTGGCCGAGGTGCTGGTCGAGGCCGACCTGCGTGGCGTTGATTCCCACGGCGTGACCCGCCTGGCCGGTTACCTGGGGATGATCGACGCGGGCCACGTCAATCCGCGGCCGGAGGTGGCGGTGGTCCGCGAGTCCGGGGCCACGGCGTTGCTCGACGGTGACCGGGGGATTGGGATCATTGCCGCCCGGCAGGCGATGGACCGGGCGATCGGGTTGGCCGGCGAGTCGGGCATTGGCTGTGTTTCGCTGCGGAATGTCTCGCACACCGGCATGCTGGGCTGGTACACGATGCGGGCCGCCCGGCAGGGCCTGATCGGAATCGCGATGAACAACGGGCCGGCGATCACGCCTCCCTACGGCGGACGGAAAAAAGTGGTGGCGACCAACCCGATCAGCATCGCGGCACCCTCGGGTGAATCGACGCCGGTCGTGCTGGACATGGCCACCACGATGGTCGCCGCCGGCAAGTTGCGGCTGGCGATGAAACAGGATCTGCCGGTTCCGGAGACCTGGGGACTGGATCGCCACGGCCAGGCGACCACCGATCCCGGCGAGGTGATCGAGCAGGGGTTCTTCCAGTGGGCCGGCGCCTACAAGGGCTGGGGCCTGGCGACGATGATCGAGATCCTCAGCGGCGTGCTTTCCGGCGGACTCTTCGGCAGCGATGTGCCAACGATGATCGACTACGGCAAGGACCCGCTGATCAGCAACGGTTTCTACGTGGCCGTCGACGTCGAGAGGTTCCTGCCGCTGGAGGAGTTCCAGGATCGGGTTGACCGGCTGGTCGAACAGGCTCGCCAGACGCCATCGTTCGATCCCGAGCAGCCCGTGCTCGTTGCCGGTGACAAGGAAATTGCCTGTCGCCAACGGCGACTCGTCGAGGGGATCCCGCTCAGTCGGCAGGTTGCCGCGGAACTCGACGGGCTGGCCGACAAGTACCAGATCAGCCAGGCCCTTCGGCTTCTGTCTGATCGGTGATCGGGCCGTAGTGTTCGATCCGGCGATTCCGGCCGAAGTGGAAGATGCCCTCCTTGTAGGGCCGCGTGGCGTCCAGGTCGCAGGTGTGGACGACCAGTTCGTCCTCGAGCGTGGTGGCCTGGGCGACGATCTCGCCCGAGGGGGCGATGATCATCGTCTGGCCCAGTTGCATCACGCCTTCCTCTTCGCCGGCCTTGGCCACGCCCACGACCCAGGCCCCGTTCTGGTAAGCACCGGCTTGCATCGACAGGCGGTTATGGAATGGCACCAGCGGATTCATGGCGGGGTAGTCGGGATTGTGACACGGCGTGTTGTAACCCAGCAGGATCAACTCGGCTCCCCGCAAGGCCAGCACCCGGTAGGTTTCCGGCCAGCGGCGGNCGTTGCAGATGCACATTCCCACCACNCCGCCAAAGGCCGACCAGGTCCGAAAGCCCAGGTTGCCGACGTCGAAATAACGTTTCTCGAGNTTCTGGAAAGGAAGATCGGGACGGTGTTCGCTGTAACCGGGCAGGTGGATCTTGCGNAAGCGACCGAGTTCGCTTCCGTCNGGACCGACAAGNATCGCGCTGTTGTAGTGCCGNGGCTGGCCGTCTTCCTCGGNCAGTTCGGCNAANCCCAGGTGAAAGCCCACGCCCAGTCGTCGCGCTTCGTCGAAAAGCGGNCGNGTTTCCGGGCCGGGGACCTGGCGTTCAAAGAACGCATCGATTTCGGACTGGTCTTNNATGAACCAGTGNGGGAAGAANGCGGTCAGGGCNCACTCGGTGAAGACCACCAGTTCGCATCCGCGACGGTGTCCTTCCCGCAGCATGGCGATCAGGCGATCGACGGCGTCGGTTCGTGTTTCTGCACGTGGGATTGGTCCGGACTGGGCCGCACCGATGGTCAACAGGCGTGTCATGGGGCCAGTGTGCAGGGTCAGTGATGGTTTTGCGAGCGGGACAGCAACGTGCCGCCGGTGTAGGCCAGAAAGGCCACCGCCAGCCCAATGTAGACCTCGTGAACAGTTGTCCAGCCGGACCGCTTCAGCAGCCACCAGCCGACAACCACGACGCTGCCGCCGGCCATCGTTGTTATCGCCACCGCCGCACCGGGGCGTTGCCAGTAGAGTCCGATCACGAGAGTGGGAAGAAAGCAGGCAGCGTAAAGTGATCCGGAAAACGCGGTGATTTCCACGATGTCGGCAAACGGGTTGAGTGCCACCAGCATGCTGACCAGCGAAACGACCACGACCCACTGCCGGGTCAGGCCGATCGCACGCGGATCGTCATCCTCGAGCAGCAGCAGATCACGTGTGATCGCGCTGGCGGTCACCAGCAGGACCGAGTCCAGCGACGACATCGCCGCGGCCAGCAGGACCAGCAGAAAGAAACTGCTGGCGATCGGACCGAGGATCTCGCTGTGACCCAGCAGGTAAGGTGTGACCAGGTCGGTGTCGGCACTGATCTTTGCTGCCATCTCCGGCGAGACGATCGTCCTGGCCAGGGCCCCCAGCGGCAACAGGCAGAAGTAGGTCACGGTGATCAGGATCGGGGCGACGATCCGGGCGGTCTTCAGGGCGCGTTCGTCCCTCAGTCCATACATCCGCGAGATCTGCCGGGGATCAACCAGCAGTTTCAGGCCGCCGGCCAGGCCGATTCCCAGGATCACCAGCAGCGGGGTCGGCCCGTCCCAGGAAACCAGCCGCGGGTCGATCGACTCGAGTGTTTCGACCATCGGCCCCAGTCCGCCGCCCCTGTGCAGGACCGCCCAGAGAATCCCAACGGCTCCCAGGCACATCAGCAACCCCTGCACGCTGTCGGTCAGTACGACCGACCGAAAACCGCCCAGTAAGGTGTAGGTGGTGACCACCACGAAGATGGCTGCTGCCGCCGGGCGATAGGGCAGGTCGAGGAACTGTTCGAGTGCGTGAGCCGATCCCTTGTAGATGGCGACCAGGTACAGCCCCGAGGCGAGCAGGATGACGATCGCAGCGACCCGGCGCACCGCGAAAGACTGGTAGCGAGCTCCGAGAAAATCGGCCACGGTCAGCGATTCGTATTGCCTCGACCGCTGGTAGAACCGGGGAGCGACAACCAGCCAGCTCAACCAGCAAAGGGGACCGTAGATGCCGACCTTCAGCCACCAGGCCAGTCCTGCCTCCCAGCTCTCGCCGGCCTGTCCGATGAAACTGTTGGTGCTGACGAAGGTGGCGTAAAACGACAGCGCGATGACAAAGCCGCCCAGGCTACGACCGGCGATCAGGAAATCGCTCAGTGAACGTGTCTGTCGCGAGCCCACGCGGCAGTGATGGACGAGCAAAAGCAGGTAGGCAGCGACCATCGCCAGGCGAAACCAGGGCATGTCACGTCCGCTCCCAAACAACGGATCCCGAGATCCGGATCTTAATGCCGCCACCGCTCAGAAAGAACAATGGCAAACCCGTCGACGACTGGAATCGAACAGGCCGTGGCCTGTCAACCAGTGAGCCACAGATTTGCGTCGTGTCAGGACGCCGCGAAGGGGCGAATCAGGATTCTCGGTCCCCGTCGTTTTCCACGCTGCCGATCATTGGCGTGGTTTGCAGTTGCGTGGCACAATGCGGACGCGGTGGATCCATTCGGGAGATTTCAGATGCGATGTGTTCTTGCGGCGTCGGTGGCAGTCATGTGTTCGGGACTCGCGGCGGCGGCCGAGCCGGTGGCGATCGGCTCTCGCCTGGAGCCACTGGTCGATCGGTTCCTGATCGATTCGCTGTCCGGCGGGGCCCGGCAGGTCATGCACCGGCCCGAACCTCGCGAGGTGGTCCTGGTGACCGGGTCTCCCTGGGAAGGCAACACGTCGGCCTACTACACCATCTTTCGCGACGGTGACCTGTTGCGGATGTACTACCGCGGTTCGCATGCCGACAAGAAGAAGAAATTCACGCACCGCGAGGTCACCTGTTATGCCGAGAGCAAGGACGGGATCCACTGGACCAAGCCCGCGCTGGGCCTGTTCGAGTTCGAGGGATCCAGGAAGAACAACATCGTCTGGGACGGGATCGGCACGCACTGCTTCACCGCTTTCAAGGACATCAATCCCGCCTGTCCGCCCGCGGCTCGGTACAAGGCCATCTCGCGGGGCCGGCCGGCCGGGAAGAAGGGCTTGTATGTTTTTCAGTCGCCCGACGGCATCCACTGGAAACTGATGGCCGACGGGCCGGTGATTACCGAGGGGGCCTTCGACTCGCAGAACCTCGCCTTCTGGGATCCGCACGCACGGTTGTACCGGGGGTACCACAGGATATTCGTCGGTGGCGTTCGGGCGATCATGACCGAGACGTCACGGGACTACCTCACCTGGACGAAGCCTCGACTGCTGAACTATTCGCCCGGCACGCCCCGCGAGCATCTCTACACCAATGCGATCCGCAACTATCCCGGTGCCGAACATATCCTGCTGGGATTTCCGACGCGGTATCTGCCCAAGCAGGGAAGCCGCGTCGAGCCGGTGATGATGACCAGCCGGGACGGGTTGCTGTTTCATCGTCGACCGACGGCTGTCGTTCCCGAATCGGCACCCAAGGATCGGGGTGGTAACCGCAGCAACTACATGACCTGGGGGATGGTCGAGTTGCCCGGGCGACCCAATGAGTTTTCCGTGTATGCGACCGAGGCCTACTACGAGGGGCCCGACAGCCGCGTGAGGCGTTTTGTCTATCGCAAGGACGGGCTGGTGTCGGTGCAGGCGACCGACGGGAGCATGACAACACGACCGCTGACATTCAGCGGCAAGCAACTCGTGTTGAACTACCGTGCCAGGCCCAGGACCGGTTCGGTCCGCGTCGAAATCCAGGACGCCGCCGGGAAACCACTTGCCGGTTTCGGTCTTTCTGATTGTCGCCCCCTGCTCGGCGACCAGGTCGCCGGTCAGGTGTCGTGGAAAGGCCAGGCTGATCTCGGTCGATTGTCGGGTGTGTCGGTGCGGGTGAAATTCGTGATCAAGAACGCCGACCTGTTTTCGCTGCGTTTCCGATGATCGCCGTTTGGATCCTGGTTGCCGGGGATCCGCCGACGGTTGCAGTTTTCCTCGCCAGGTGATGTTTGCATGGCCGCGGTTCCTCCAGAGAAGAAGTGATTGTGTTCATGGCCAGATTCGATCAAGAACGGTCCACGACCCTGTACCGGCAGGCTCTCGGCAGCCTGTGCCTGCTGGTCGGGATGTTCTCGTGGGGAGCATTGTCGGCCGCCGAGCGGGATTATCGCGTCACGGATCCGGAACTGGATCTTGTCCTGATCGACTCGTCACCGAACGAATCGTTTCTCTCGATGAGGACCGATTCTCTTGGTCGGCTGTTCGTCGGGGCCCGCGAGGCCATTTTCGTGTACGAACCGGATGGCCGGGGAGGATTGCAGCCTCGTCGGCAGGTGTTTCGCTTTCCACCGGACTCGTGGGTCTACGACATCGAGATCCGTGGCGAGGATCTCTATGCGATGACCAATCGGGCCCTGTACCTGTTGCCCGGTGCCGTGAACCGGCGGCAGCAGGTCAAGGCACAGCGACTTGTCTGGGGCCATCCCGATTATCATCCTCACCAGTGCTTTCACGGCCTGGCCTGGGGGCCGGAAGGCGATCTTTACCTGTCGCTGGGAGACATGCTGGTCTTCTACGGGGATTTCCGGCGCCCCGACCACTGGGGTCACTGGACGTTCTTCTGCCAGCCCGAAGGGACTCGCGTTCCCTACACCGGTGTCGGTGGTGTCCTGCGATGTCGTCCCGACGGGAGCCGGTTGCAGGTTGTCGCCCGCGGCACACGCAACAGTTGCGGGCTGGTGTTCGACCGTCGCTGGAACCTGTTCACCCATGACAACGATCACGAGGGATTGCCGCTGGATTTTGTTCCCGGACGATTGCTGCACGTGACACCGGGGGCTGACTTTGGCTGGCCACGCGGATGGATGCCCAGCAAGACACCCGATCGTGCCGACCTGCTCGAAACGATGGTCCAGGGCATGGGACGGGGGGTGCCGGTGGGCCAGAGTTATTACGACGAACCGTACCTGCCCGGGAAATACCGTCACAACCTGCTGCTGGCCCGCTGGGGGCGGCGGGCCCTGACCCGTTACACGCTGACCCCGCATGGGGCGACCTTCCGCGCGACCGAGCACGTGTTGCTCGAGGGATTCGACCAGGCGCGACCGGTGGGAGTGACCGTGGGGCGCGGCGGGCGGATTTTTGTCACGCTGGCCTACATGGCCCACAACGACGGGTCACCCGTCTATCGCAGTGACCTGGTGATGATCCGGCGTCGCGACGAACCGGCGGCTGGGGACTGGCGGGGTTACGAGGCGGTCAAGGCGTCCGAGGCGACGTTGTGGCAGGAACTGGCGTGCGGCGCGTCCTGGAGATCCCGCAGGGCTTTCGTCGAGCTGTTGCGTCGAGGAGGAAAGTCATTGAGCCAGGCGCCGGGTCGACTGGGCCAGGCCGATCCCCGGAGTTCGGTGTTTCCGCACCTGGTCTGGCTGGCCGCCGTCTCGGCACGAGATGGGCTGGCCGATCGTCGATCGGTGCTGGATCAACTGGAGAAACTGGCGACTGACGGGCGTGCCGGTGTCCGGGAAGTGGTCAGCCGTGCGTTGGTCGAGTGTTTTTCGGATGAACGTCGTCTGCTGGGACTCTGGAAAAAACTGCTTGAGGATTCCGATCCACGGGTTCGCCATTACGGCGTCCTGGCGCAACGAGCGGTTGCCCGGCCGGATCTTGCCAGGGTCGTCAACGGACCTGCCCGCAGTCGTGACACTTATCTCAGGCAATCCTCGGTCCAGTTGATGGCCACGCGGGCCTCGCTGGGGCAACTTGGGGGCTGGTGCGTGGATGAGGATGCCCGGGTTCGATTGGCCGGGGTCCTGGCTGCGGGAACCCGATTGACGATTCCCCCGGCGGTCGGGTCGTTGAAACAGGGCCTGCCACTGCAGGGCTGGCCGAACAAGAAGGTCTACCAGGTGACCTATGTCGGGGAGACGATCGATGTCCGCAAACTTGGCCCGGTGGGCGTGTTTTCCACAGCCGACCACTGGGCTGCCGGCAAGCACACACCCGAACAGGAAACCCTGTTCGGGTTGCTGATGGCCCGCCTGGAAGATCCGGCCGAGCCGGTGCGATTGCAGGCCGCCCATTTCCTGTCGCTGCTGAAGGACCGTCGGTCCGATCCGTTGATCGAACGCGTGCGAATTCGCAGCCAACGCGAACGCCTGACCAGGGCACCGATTCGTGGAGTGGGTGAACTCTGGGTCTGCGGCCCATTCGCTGATCGCGACCGGGGGTTTCGGCAGGTGCACGTTCCGGAAACCGCGGCCATCAATTTGGTGGCCCGCTACGGGGACGGCAAGCGAATGTTGAAATGGGAGAAGCTCCGGTCGCGACGGATGTTCGACTTTCACGAGAAGTTCGGCGACACCGACGGCTCATCCTGCTACGCCTACCTCCGGCTGATCAGCCCGAAAAAACAGCAGGTGCTGCTGACTCCCGGTTCCGACGACGGGCTGAAAGTCTGGGTCAACGGGCGGCTGGTCCATGCCAAGGACGTGGTCCGAGGCGGACTGCCATTGCAGGACGTGGTGTTCGCGGAACTGCAACCCGGCAGCAACGAGGTGTTGTTTCGCGTGAGAAATGTTGCCGGCGAGCACAACCTGTACCTGCATTACCGGTCGCTGGGAGGATCGGTCCAGGTCACGTTGCCCGAGCAGCTGGATGCGGCCGGTTTGGCCAAGCGGCTGCAGGCGGCCGCGGCCGGCGGGAAGGCGAAAATCGGACCCGAGTTCCTTGGAGTCGACTGGTCCCGGGGTGTGAAACAGGGCGACGTGGCCCGGGGACGGCGCCTGTTCTCGATGGACGGGATCGGTTGTGCAAAATGCCACGCCGCCACCGGGCTGGCCGCTGTGCCCGGCGCGCCCAGCCTGGCCGGTTCCGGTCGACGCTTCACGGTTGCCCATCTGGTCGAATCGATCCTGCTGCCGGACCGCAAGATCTCGCCGGTGTTCCGTTCAACGGTGATTGCCACCACGGGAGGAAAAGTGCACACCGGCCTGGTCGTCGGCGAGACCGGCACGATCGTGACTTTGCTGACAAGGGAAGCGAAGCGGGTCGAGATCAAGCGGGGCGAGATCGAAGACCGCAAGCTGCAAAACGTCTCGGCGATGCCCGCCGGGCTGGTCAAGACGCCCCGGGAACTCAAGGACCTGCTGGCATTCCTGCTGTCGGGTTAGGCCGGGGGCGGCTGCCTGTCGTGATCGGCGATCCGCCTTCGCTTCCCGGCTTGTTCCGCCGTAGAATGGCCGGGTCGTCCAAGGAGGTGTCCCGTGCGGTTCGATCGTTCGTACGCCGCTGGCTTCGTTTTCGCGGCCATGCTGGGCTTGCTGGTCGCTGCAGGACCCCTGAAAGCGGAAGAACCGTTTTCGGAGAAGGTCGATCGTCTGATCGAGGCCGCCTGTCAACGCGACAAGGTCCCGATTGCGGCACCGGCGGATGACGCCGAGTTTGTCCGGAGGGTGTACCTGGATCTGGCCGGCGTGGTTCCCACGGCGGCGCAGGCACGAGCGTTTCTGGAGGACTCGGCCGCAGGGAAACATGATCGGCTCGTCGATCACCTGGTCGTCTCGCCGGAATTTTTTCTGCAGATGGCTCGCGCGTTTGACGTGATGCTGGTGGAGCGGCGGATTGCGACGATCCCCTCTTATGACTTCAAGCCCGAGGAGTGGCAGGAGTGGCTGGCCGAGTCGTTCCGCAAAGACCTGAGATGGGATCGGCTGGCGACAACCCTGCTGGGCAGCGACGGATCGGACCCGTCTTCGGCCGCTGCTGCGAGGTTCTACCTGGTCCGTGATGTCGAACCTCACCTGGTGGCCCGTGACATCGGCCGCCTGATCCTGGGAATGGACCTGCAGTGTGCTCAGTGTCACGATGACCCCCGGATCAAGGCTTACGATCAGGCCGGCTACTACGGCCTGTTCGCCTTTGTGAACCGGCTGAAGCATTTCCGGGACGACAAGAACAAGAAGAACTTCGTCAGCGAAAAGGCCAACGGCGACGTGTCCTTCAGCTCGGCTTTCAGCGGTGCCATGGGCATGACCAACCCGCGGCTACCCGGTGGAGAGATGATCGCTGACCCGAAACTGGCCAAGGACAGGCAATACAAGGTCAAGCCGGAGAAGGAGACCATGGGAGTGCCGGCCTACAGTCGCCGCTCCCGGTTGGCCGAACTGCTGCCCCGACGGCAAACTCCCGGATTTTCCCGCAACGCGGCCAATCGGCTCTGGGCCTATCTGCTCGGCCGCGGACTGGTGCATCCCCTGGACATGCACCACCCGGAAAATCCACCATCTCATCCGGAGTTGCTCGACCTGCTGTCGCGGCGGTTGGAGTCGACAGGCTACGACATCCGAGGCCTGCTGCGAGACATTGCCCGGACGCGGGTGTACCGGCGATCGAGCCGATTGCCCGAAGGGCTCGAGACGGTTCCGGCGGCGGACCGCTTTGCGGTGGCGGCCTTGCGGCCCCTGAGTCCCGAGCAGTTGGGCTGGAGCGTGTTGCAGGTGGCCGGTCGGCTTCCGTCCCGGATTGAACGGACCCGGCGACGGATGAAAGATGCTGCCAAGAAGTCGGCAGCGCAAAAGCAGGCAAAGTCGGCAGAGGCCGACCGGGCCGAGACCATCGACCTGGCATGGCAGGCTCACAAGAAGGCCTACGGCGAGTTGCGCAAGGAACTGCAACCGCTTTTCACGGTATTTTCACGCTTGCCCGGTCAACCCGACAACGGGTTTCAGCCTTCCGTCGATCAGGCCTTGTTCCTGCTCAACAGTGAACAGATGATCAAGTTCATGAAGGAGTCGGAGTTGTTGAACCGGTTGGCCCGGATCGAGAATCCCGACGAACTGGCCAACACGCTTTTTCTCTCGGTGGTATCTCGTCGCGCGACGGAAGCGGAGCGGCAGGAGGTGGCGAAGTTGATCGAGGGACTTGACGATTCCAAGCGACGACGCGAGGTTGTTCGCCGGATTGTCTGGGGTCAACTGGTGACCGCGGAGTTTCGATTGAACCACTAGGCTGTGCTGCTGGCGACAGGGATGCTGGAAAAATGAGTGTGAAGCCGCAAACCGGACCGAAGCGATCAACCCGGGACCGCTTGACCCGGCGGCACCTCCTGCAGGGAACGCTGGGCGCCGCGCTGGGAGCAACGGCACTGGGAACCGTGGGACAGGCTGCTGCGAAGCCGGCAAATCCCAGGTCTCCTCGGAAGTTACTGTTGCTGTTCCTCTCGGGTGGCGCCAGCCAACTTGAGACCTTTGATCCGAAACCGGATTCAAAGTACGGGGGGCCGTTCCGGACGATCTCCACCGCGTTGCCGGGAATCCGGATTGGCGAGTTGTTGCCACACACTGCCACGGTCATCGATCGCCTGGCCGTCATCCGCAGCGTCAACACCGGCGAGACCAGCCATTTCCGAGGCCACTACCTGTTGCAGTCCGGCCGCAAGGTGCCCGGCTACCCCGTGATCGGTTCGGCGGTGGCTCGCCTGCTGGAAGGTCCTGCCGACGAATTGCCCGGTTACGTTTCAATGAGGCGGCATCATCCCCAGGCCTACACCGATGTTGGCGATGCCGGTTTTCTTGGCCCGAAGTACGAGGGAGTCAAGATCATCGACGGCAAGCCGCCGGCCAATATCGTCCGGCCCGAGTCGATTGATGTCAGGACAGCGTCGACCCGCGAACGGATTCGCCGCCTTTCGGATACGCGGTTCCTGAAGGACCGGGTTCCCCGGGCGATCCGATCCTATGCGGAGAGCTATCAGAAGGCCGAGGCGTTGATGCGACGCCGGGACATCTTTGACCTCGAGAGAGAATCCGCCGCCGATCGCCAGCGTTACGGCGAGCACCATTTCGGACGAAACTGTCTGTTGGCCAGGCGGTTGCTCGAGTCCGGGGTTCACTGTGTGAAAGTCACCCACCACGACTGGGACGCTCACTTCGAGAACTTCCACTGGCAACGCCAGAGGTGTCTGGAATTCGATCGTACCTTCGTGACCCTGCTCGACGATTTTCGTGACCGGGGGCTTCTCGAGGAAACCCTGATCGTGATCGTGGGCGAGATGGGACGGACACCGCGGATCAACTACTACGGAGGTCGTGATCACTGGGGAGACGCGTGGTCGATGGCCTTTGCCGGTTGTGGAATCGCTCCCGGTGTTGTCCTCGGAAAGACCAATGCCCTGGGGACCGAGGTCGTCGAGGGAGCCGTTGATGCCGGTGACCTGTTTCACACGATACTGGCCGCTCTGAAACTCGATCCAAAAGCGACCTACAACGTGGGCGGCCGGGAGAACCCGGTGGCGGATCCGGCTGCGAAGCGGATCGCGGAGGTGCTGGTCTGATGCCGTTGCGAATGCCCAGGGTGGACCCGACCGCCACGAAGTTGTTGAGGGAGTTCTCGCACGAGGCCCCGTTGATGTCGTGCCTGGTCGATCCGACCGGCCGTTGGTGTTTTGCCGGCGGCAGGAGTCGACGGATCTACGTCACCGATCTCAACAGCGGTGTGACCGAGTCCCTGGAAGATCACGAGAGCTGGGTGGTGACGTCGGCCCGTTGGGGGGCCGACGATATCGCCGTCGTTTCCCCCTCGCCGGAACCGCTGCCGCCTCCCCCGCCGCCGCCACGGAGCCTGTCCCGATCGGGGCCGGCGACCGCCGACAGCAAACTCCAGCAAACAGGAGCGGTGGTGGTCACCGGCGATCTGGTGGGGCGATTGATTGCCTGGGACACGGCGGGTCAGTGGCCGCTGGTTCGCTGGAGCATCGAGACCGGGCACGGGACGCTCAGGACCGTGGCCGTCAGCGGCGACGGCCGCCTGGTGGCCACCGGTGGCGGGGACGGCCTGGTACGGTTGTGGTCGTTGACGGATGGATCGCCTGTTCGAGAACTGGCCAATCACACCTGTCCGGTTTTCAGCACCCTGTTTCACCCCGACGGAAAACACCTGCTGACCGGTGATCGTGGCGAGCAGACGATTCGCCAATGGGAGCTGGAGACCGGCAGGGAGGTGCGACGGTTCGATGCCCAGGATCTCTCCAACTACAAGGGAGGGACCGATATCAACTATGGCGGAGTTCGTGACATCGCCATGACCACCGACGGGCGGTTGCTGCTGTGCTGCGGACGAAACAGCTACGCCAAACCCGGCTTGATCCTGCAGTTCGACTGGAAGACGGGAAAGCAGGTTCGAAAACAGGTTTCGACCTTCACCAACTCGATCTTCCATCACCTGGCGATGCACGAGAACGGTTTCTACATCACCGCCGGCGTGGGAGCCCAGACCGGTGAACTCTGGTTCTGGAAACCCGAGCAGGAAGAAAAACTGGCCAGTCTCAAGGTGTCCGGGCCCGCCTACGGCCTGGATTTGCATCCCGACGGACGGCACTTGCTGGTCGCCCAGATGGGAGGGCCTCGGACCTACGGAGACCGTGGTACGGTCGGTCTCTACGAGATGCCACCCGGGGGCTAGCCTTCCCAGGCCTCGCCCAGGAACCGCAGCCAGTTGCCGTGCAGGATGTCTGCGACCGCCTCCGATGGATAGCCTCGCCGGTCAAGCACCTCGACGAATCGCTGCAGGTCGGCGATCGTATCGAGATCGTGGGGGAATTCGTCGGTGCCGACCCCACCGTCGAGATCACTGCCGATGGCGACGTGGAGATGGTCTCCGGCCAACTGGCAGATGTGGTCGATGTGGTCGACGGCCCGGTCGAGCGTGACACGCAGGTGCCGGTTGTCGGCCAGGCATTTCCATTCGTATTGCAGTTGCCAGTTTCCCAGCGTGACCCCGATCACGCCGTTCCTGTCGAGAATGGCCTGCAGTTGCCGGTCATCGAGTTCTCGCTGATGAGGGACCAGCGTGCGGCTGTTGGCGTGGCTGGCCAGGACCGGACCATCGTAGTGTTGCAGGCAGCCCCAGAAGGCGGCCTCGGAACAGTGGGTCAGGTCCAGGGGGATGCCCAGTCGTTGCATTTCCGCCAGCAGGGCCGGGGCCTGCTCGGTCAGGCCTGTTGCACTGCCGGTTCCCCCGGCATAACGTCCCTCGCCGGAATGGGCCGGGCCAATCAAACGCAGACCCCAGTCCCACCAGTCCTGGAGCTGGCCGGGATCGAGAATCGCGTCGGCGCACTCCATGTTGATCACCAGCCCCAGTGGAGGAGACTCGGCAGGATCGGGATCGGTTTCCCCGTCCCAGGTGGTCCACTCGGCCATGTGCCGCTCCAGGTCCTGCAGCGACCGCATGATCCGAACGTGGCCGCCGCGTTCCAGAGCCTCGTAGTAGGCCAGTTGTCCCCGGGCGACGGCGAATGCCTGTTCGGGCGAACCAAAATCCATGTGCGGGATGAACCGCCCGGTCGTGCAGAATGCATGGGCCGTCGTGAAGCACAAGGCAACTCGTCCTCGACGCATCTCCGGAAAAGCAACGGTGCTCTTGCCCTTGCCCTTGCCGGTGTCGTGGCTCTCGCGGACTCGTGTGGTCCAGACATCCACGAGCAGGTCGCGGTCCTCGCGGAGCGCGTTGAGTGCCAGGTCGAGGTGGCCATCGACGATCAGCATGGTCTTGATTTCCGGCAGCGACACAACGGGATGAAATGCAAAGGGCCCCGCGATGAAGTGACTTCAAGGCGGGGCCCGGAATGGACTTGGCGTGCGGCCTATTTGCTGGCCAGGGCCTGTTCGATCAACTTCAGGACCGCCGGATCATCGGGCTTGGTCCGTGGAGAGAATCGTCCGATCACCCGCCCCTTGCGGTCGATCACGAACTTCTCGAAGTTCCACGCGACCTTGCCGGCCCCCTTGGGCTTGGCGGCCTGCTTGGTCAGGTGCTTGTAGAACGGAGCCGCCTTGGCGCCGTTGACATTGATCTTGGCAAACATGTCAAAGCTGACCTTGTACTTGGTCGTACAGAACGTCTTGATCTCGGCATTGGTTCCGGGTTCCTGTTTTCCGAACTGGTTGCACGGAAATCCCAGCACCGACAGACCCTTCTTGCCGTACTTGGTATGCATGGCCTGCAACTGCAGGTATTGGGGGGTCAGTCCTCACTGGCTGGCCAGGTTGACGACAAGCATCACCCGGCCGTTGTACTTCGCCAGATTGACGGGCTTGCCATCGATCGACTTCATCTTGAATTTCAGAGATGCCGGCGGTTCAGCTGCCAGCCCCGACGACGCCACCAGCGCTACCGATGCCAGCGCTGCGGCGATCATGCCACCACGTTTCATGTCGACTGTTCCTCATGAGGACCAAGGGAGTTCGTGCCGACACGTTAGCGTTGTCCTGGTCCGCAACGCAACCGCGGGCACCCCTGGCAGGCGATCGTGTGCCAGGAGTTGATGAGACGGTTCGGCCAGTCCTGCGAAGAACCAGGCGTCGTGAATCACGGTTGTCGAGCCAGTTGGTCGAGTTCCTTGAGCTTCAGCCGGACGCTGAGAATCCAGGGTGGCTCACCGGCGGTCCAGTGTCCGTAGGTTGTCAGCACGAAGGTGCCGTCGGGCAGGACCTCGACCCCCGGATAGGCGCAGTCGGCTCCCTTGGTGTTGTCCTTGAGCCGGACACGGTACTGCCCCTCGCGGCCTGCCACGAGATCCTCGTAGCGACCGACCCAGGCCACCCAGTCCCCGACACTGGGCGTGTCGACGTTGCTGGCCGGTCGATCACGAAAGCTGATCAGCAATCGCCCGTCGGGTCCGTACTTGCCGGTGTGTCGATCGCCGCTGAGTGCGGCGGGTAGTTCTCGCGGCTGGCTCCAACTGTGTCCCTCGTTGTCGGAGAAGATCACGTGCGAGTTCTTTCGCCGCGAGTTTTCTCGTAACAGGCAGGCCAGCTGCTTGCCGTCGGGGCTGCGGATGACCCCGGGTTCACACAGGTGAACGTCCGAGCGGGCCAGGATCGGTCGGGGAACAGACCAGGTCAGTCCGCCATCGGTGCTGCGGGTCTTGTACAACGTGAAGACGACGGGACTTCGCTTGCGGGGCCGGGCGGTGAAGAAGCGGCCGTCGTCGTGGAAGAACGCCATGTATTGGCCCGGCCCGGTCCGCAGCGGCACAAGTGCTCCCATCACGACGATGCCGCCCCAGGCCCCGGCCGGTTTGAGTTCCGACCAGCTGGCCCCGTCGTTCTCGCTGACGGCCAGTCGCGCCGGGTAGAGTCCCGACCACATGATGATTCGTTTCCTGCCGTCGGGGCCGATCACCCGGTGCAGGGTGGGCGTTTCTTTCGAGCTGGCCCAACTGGCCGGTGTCGGCAGCCGCCGGCTCCACGTCTTTCCGCCGTCGCGGCTCCGCTTGTAGAGAACGGCCCCGCGACCGTGTCCCCTGGGATAGACGCACAGCAGCGTCTTGCCGTCCTCGAGCAGGCAGGTGGTCGGATGGCCCAGGTACTGGCCGGGTTCCCGGTCGATGGTCACCTGCCGATGGGCGTGCCCGTCGAGATCGATCGTGGGAAGCGTGATTGCCGGCTTGACCGGCTCGACCTGGCCGCGGATGGAAAACTCGGCGAGTTGAATCGTGCTGCGCCACGGGGAAAATCCGAAGCGGTCAAAGCCGGCCTCGGAGCGGGCGGTCGTGATGCTCTTGTCATCAATCCGGAAATCGATGATCGGGCCGCGACGGACGACATCCAGCGTGATCCAGTCGCCACGGTTGAAGGAGTCCGTCGAGGGGCCAAGCAGGCGAAGCGCTTTGCCGAAGAGTGGCCCGTTGAGAAACAGTGTGCCACGGGCTCCCTCGAAGCCGAAATGGCTCGATCCCAGGAAGAACGAGGCGGCGCTGTTTTTCTGATCGAGAATTCTCAGCCGAGCCTTCAGGTGAAAGTCGCCGGGCAGGATCCGCATCCCGGCGGTGATCGTGTGAGGCCGACCGCCCAGTTCGATGTGACCGTCGCGTTGTGTCCACGGCTTGCCGATGGCTCGCACGGCCAGGGGACGGCCGCGATGAACGAGCCGGGTCCGAGGGGCGTCAGCAGACACCGTGCCCGACAGCCACAAGGCGAGCGAGCAGGCCAGCCATCGGGAGGTGGAGGTCATCGAAGTCTCCGGGCACCGAGATTCAAGGAAGGTCCGGTCGTGAAGACGTGGGTCGTGCCTATCCGAACAATCCGGACAACGGCTGGCCGTCGGAGATGCGGACCGGCCGCCCGGTCTTGTCGGGCACTGCTGCTTCGGGCTTGAGGCCGAAGGCGTGCAGGATCGTGGCCTGGTAGTCGTAGACGCTGACGGGCAGGTCTTTGACATAGGCTGCCAGGGCATCGCTGGCACCGTGAATCGCTCCGCCACGGATGCCGCCACCGGCCATCACCGACGAGTAACACGCGCCCCAGTGATCGCGGCCGGTGTTCTTGTTGATCGTGGGGGTTCGTCCGAATTCTCCGACGACCGTCACCAGCGTGTCCTCGAGCAGCCCTCGCTCATCCAGGTCGTCGAGCAGTGTCGAAAAGGCGGCGTCGAAGGATGGCAGGCAGTACTTGTGGCTGAGCATGTCCTTGCCGCGGTTGATGCCGCCGCAGACCTTGGTCTTCTTGTCGGTGCCGTGATTGTCCCACAGGTTGAACTGGCAGCCATCGGGGCCGAAATAGGTCCAGAAGACGTTGACCAGGCGGACGTCCCGTTCGATCAACCGTCGTGCCAACAGGAAACTCTGGCCGTACTCGTTCATTCCGTATCGTTCACGCAGCGGCAACGATTCCCGGGTGACGTCGAACGCCTCGCGGAAAGCCCGTGAGGTGAGCATCTCCAACGCCTTCTCGAACTGTTGCTGGTAGGAGAGCACCGCTCCCTCGAGACTGACCCGACGCGGCCCGACGAGATCGAGGAGTGATCGCCGGGCTTGCAGCCGATCGATGGTCATCTGTTCGCCGTGCAGTTCGAGGTTCTTGAGCGTGAACGCGGATCGTTCCAGGGACTCTTTTTTCTCGGTTCCCAGGCTCAGTGGTTCGTAGCGAGGGCCCAGGAACCCGGCCCGTTGCCCCTTGTAGAACCTCGTCCCGGTCGTGAAGTGCCGTGGGACGACGACCCACGGAGGCAGCGTCCCGGATTGCCCCAGCAGCCGGTGCAGGATGGCCCCGATGGCCGGGTGGTCGTCGGGGGATACCGGGTAGGGCTTGTTGAGTTGCGTGCCGAGTCGACTGGCCAGCAGCGTGCGGAAAATACCGATGTCGTGCGATTGTGTCCCGACATTCATCGAGCGAATCAGTGCCAGCTTGTCGGCGTGCCGGGCCACGCGGGGCAGCAGGGCACCGAATCTGGTCCCGGGAACGCTGGTCGCGATGTCGCCGAACTGGCCGCGGATGTGATCGGGCGCCTCGGGCTTGGGGTCCCACATGTCCAGTTGCGAGGGGCCACCGCAGAGAAAGATGTAGATGCATCGCTTGGCCGTGGCCGGGTGGCGAGTGGCATCAACGGTGGGAGCCGCCTCGAGTCCCGCCGACGGCAGTCCCAGGCCCAGTCCACCCAGCGTGCCCAGCCGCAACGCGTCGCGGCGGGACAAGCCCCGCCGTTGCGGAATGTGCATGGGCATCAAGTTGAGCATACCGATTCTCCTGGACACAGTATAACCGTGCGTTGACACCGACCCCAACTCATCTTTGGCATCGCCGTCGCCGGTGGTTGATCGTGGAGGAACCGGGAGAACGGATTTCCTGTTATGATGCGGGCCGAGGGTTGCGACCAGGACACCAGGAGTGACGAGCCGGCGATGGGTTCACGACAGCAGCCAGTGGCGATGATAGTGGCGGCGGTCATGCTGTCGGGGACACTTGTCGCCCAGGAACTTCCTGGCAAGGCATTTGCCGTGTCGCCACCGTCGGCCGAAGATCGAGCGTTCTGGTCGTTTCGACCGCTGGAAATCGGTCAGCCGCCTGTGGTTGGCAATGCGGACTGGTGTCGCAATGGCGTCGATCGATTCATCCTCTCGCGATTGGAACAGCGAGGATTGGCAGCCAACGACCGGGCTGATCGGCGAACGTTGCTGCGTCGGGCGTGTTTTTCGCTCCTGGGATTGCCACCGCGGCCCGGGGAGCTCGTGGCCTTCCAGAACGAACACTCTCCAGCGGCCTGGAGTGACCTGGTCGACCGGCTGCTGGCCTCGCCGCGATACGGCGAACGCTGGGCCCGCCACTGGATGGACGTCGCCCGGTTTGCCGAGAGCGGTGGATTCGAACATGACGACGATCGTCCCAACGCGTACCACTACCGCGACTTTCTCGTCGCAGCCTTCAACGGCGACCTGCCGTTTGACCGGTTTGTACGCTGGCAACTGGCCGGTGACGAGTTGGCCCCCGAGGATCCGCTGGCTCTGATGGCGACGGGGTTCCTGGGAGCGGGCGTGTTTCCCAGCCAGTTGACCGAGGCCGAGTTCGAGTCGGCGCGTTATGACGAACTGGATGACATGGTGACCACGACCGGCGTGGCCTTTCTGGGACTCTCGATCGGATGTGCGCGGTGTCATGATCACAAGTACGATCCGATTCCCTCGCGGGACTACTATCGCCTCGTGTCGGCGTTTACCACGGCGATTCGTGGAGAAATCGCGACGAAGGCCGATTGGCATCATGCCGATCACAAGGTGCTTGTCACCAGTGAGGGCCTACCCAAGCTCAAGCACCATGCCGACGGTCGCGGGTTTCCCCATTTCTACAAGCAGACCTTTTTTCTCTCGCGTGGCGACGTCCGGCGGAAGCAGGGCGAGGCCGACGTGGGGTTCCTGCAGGTGCTGATCTCACCGCAAGCCGCCGAGTCGCGCTGGCGGCGGGCGGCTCCCCCGGGCTGGACCCGCACGTCGTTTCGGCGAGCATCGCTGGCCGGTTGGTTGACTGATGTCGAGCAGGGGGCCGGGCGGCTGGTGGCGCGAGTGATCGTCAACCGGTTGTGGCACCACCACTTTGGCCGGGGCCTGGTCGAGACGACCAACGATTTTGGTCGCCAGGGCGAGCGGCCGTCACATCCCGACCTGCTCGATTGGCTGGCCGGTGAATTGATCCGCGGAGGCTGGCGGCTGAAGCCGATTCACCGGCTGCTGCTGACCAGCAGCGTGTATTGCCAGGATGGTCGCGTCGATGAGAAACGTCAGCAAGATGATCTCGAGAATCGGCTGTGGTGGCACAGGCCACGGCAGCGGTTGGAGGCCGAGGCGATCCGCGATGCCCTTCTGAGCGTGTCGGCTCAACTGGATCCGACGATGTTCGGCAAGGGGTCACTCGATGAAGCGGTGACCCGTCGCAGTGTCTACCTGACTGTCAAGCGGAGTCGGCTGGCACCGACGATGATGCTCTTTGATTGGCCCGAGCACCTGGTGAGTATCGGCCGACGAGCGAAGACCACGACGGCTTCGCAGGCGCTGGCCTTCATGAACAGCGTCGTCGGACGTGGTTACGCCCGGGCCCTGGAAACTCGCCTGGCGCTGGAAGGCGAGAAGGCATTCGAGCAGGCCTGGCAACTGGCCCTGGCCCGCGAACCGCGTGCTGATGAACGAACCATGATCGCCGACTTCCTGCGCCGGCAGGAACAGATTTATCGGCGTGCGGGACGAACCGATGCCGCTCGGACAGCCCGGGTGGACCTTTGCCAGGCGCTGCTGGGGATGAATGAGTTCATCTACATCGACTGAAACAATCTGACGGACTCCCTGTCATTCGGGCCCGGCTGCGACCAACAGATGAGAATGCGACGAATAGACTGAGGAACAGGGGATGACGCTGACAACCGAATCCGATCGATCCGCCGGTCTGCTGCCGCGGCGTGACTTGCTGTGTCGTGCCGGGGCCGGATTTGGTGTGCTGGGACTGGCCGGGTTGTTGCAGTCCGAGGGCTTGCTGGGACGCGAGGCACGTGCCGCGGGACTGGGCCGCAGGGCACTGACACCCCTGGCGGCTCAACAGGGGCATTTCCCCGCCCGGGCGCGGCGGGTGATCTGGATTTTCGTCAACGGTGGTCCCAGCCAGGTGGACACCTGGGACTTCAAGCCGGGGCTGGTGCGCCGTGACGGCCTCTCGATCAAGACATTCGATCCGGAATTCAAGAATACCACCGGTTTCTTCCGGAACTCGGTGGGTAACCTGATGGCCTCGCCGTTTGACTTCGCGGCTCGTGGCGAGTGCGGCAAGCCGATCTCGTCGATCTTTCCTCACCTGGGCAGCCACGTCGACAAGATGGCTTTCGTGCACTCGGTCTACACGGAATCGAACAACCACTCGCCGGCACTGTTCATGATGAACTGCGGTATACCGCGGATGGGTCTGCCCTGCGTTGGCTCGTGGATCACCTACGGGCTGGGCAGCAGCAGCCAGGACCTGCCGGCCTTTGTGGTGATGAGCGATCCCAAGGGGCGCGGGCTGCCCAAGGGACATGCCGCCAATTGGAGTGCTGGGTTCCTGCCCGGTGTGTTCCAGGGGACGCACCTGCGACCGAAGGGCTCACCGATCAACAACCTGGTCCGACCGAAGCAGATGACCGACCTGGCCCAGCGCAATCAGCTCAACCTGCTGCGGCGACTCAACCAGGCGGCGGTCAGTGATCAGCCGGCCGCCGGGGAACTGGCCTCGAGGATCGAGAGTTTCGAGTTGGCTTACCGGATGCAGTCGGCGGCGCCCGAGGCGTTGGCGATCGAACGCGAGCCGGGACACGTGCAGGCGCTCTACGGCATCGGGGACAAACGCTGTGATCATTTTGCCCGGCAGTGCCTGGTCGCACGACGGCTGGTCGAACGGGGAGTCCGGTTCGTTCAGCTCTACTCGGGAGGCAACGAGAACCAGCGAAGCTGGGACGGGCACGCCGACATCCAAGGGAACCACACGCAGTTTGCCGGCGAGACGGATCGGCCCGTGGCCGGACTCCTGGCCGATCTTCAACAACGCGGTTTGCTCGAGGAGACCTTGGTTGTCTGGTGTGGAGAATTCGGTCGATTGCCGGTGGCTCAGACGGGCAAGAAACCCGGTCGTGACCACAATCCTCATTGCCTGACCGCCTGGATGGCCGGGGGCGGGACCCGCGGTGGTTGCAGCTACGGGGCTTCAGACGATGTCGGTTTCAAGGCCGCCGAGAATCCGGTGCACATCAACGATCTGCATGCGACGATCCTGCACCTGCTGGGGATCGACCACGAGGAACTGACCTACAGCTACAACGGCCGGGACTTCCGGTTGACCGACATTGCCGGGGAGGTGATCCACGAGGTCATTGCCTGACCGGTCGTGTTCAACGCTAGGCCTGGATCAACTCGTCGATTGGTCGGCCATCGGGCAGCAGCGGGATCGGGCGACCGGAGTTGTTGATCGTGGCCTGCGCGAGATCAATGCCGAGGTGGCGGTACATCGTCGCCAGCACGTCGGTGGGATGAATTGGGCGATCCGAGGGAAGTTCGCCCTTCGAATTCGATGCGCCGATCACCTGGCCGACCTTCAGGCCGCCTCCGGCCAGCAGGATGCTCATCAGGGCTCCCCAGTGGTCACGGCCGCCGGTCTTGTTGACCCGTGGCGTTCGACCGAATTCGCCCCACACGATCAGCAGGACCTTCTTGTCGAGACCACGTTGGTAGAGATCGGTCACAAGCGCGCTGATCATCTGGTCCAGCGGCGGTCCGTGGTGTTCCAGGCCGCGTGAGGGACCATCGGATCCATCGGCGGGTCGTTTGTCGTCAACGATGTTGCGGTGCCAGTCCCAGCAGAGGGAATCTGGGGCCGTGTTGAGCGTGACGAAGGTGACACCGGACTCGACCAGGCGGCGAGCCAGCAGCGCCATCTGGCCCCAGCGGTGTGGCCCGTACAGGTCGCGGATGTGTTGGGGTTCGCTGCTCAGGTCAAAAGCCTCGCGGGCGCGTCCGCTCGTGACCATGTTCAACGCCGCCACGGTGAACTTGTCGATGCCCTCCATCTTCCGGGTCGCGTCGGCCTGGCGGGCGAACCGGTCGAGATTTTTCAGCAGGCTGCGTCGGTCGTTGACTCGTTCCAGCGTGATGTCATCGGCGAGTTTCAGGTTGGCCGTTGCCTCGGCCACCTTGCCGGATTGGAATTCGTCGTGGTAGGGGTCCTGCATCACCGTGAACGGGGCATGCTCGATCCCGAGATAGCCGGTTCCCATTACCGCACCGATCACCGGGTTGCGGGTCTGTTCGTGCGAGAGCAGCACGTAGGGCGGCAGACCGGGATCTTGCGGGCCGCGAAAATGGCTGACCAACGCACCCGAAGAGGGGTGCGAGGGAGGGGAAATCCGGCCGGGATAACCGGTCGACAGCCAGTGGGCGGCGACGTAGTGACCGTTGGTCGTGTGGGCAATCGAGCGGATGATTGCCGCCCGGTCAACCACCTGGGCCGTCCGGGGCAGCTTTTCACAGAAGTTGACGCCGGCAAATTTTGTGGGGATCGCCTTGTAGGGGCCACGGTATTCCAGTGGCGCATCGGGCTTGGGATCGAACGTCTCGAATTGGCTGTGGCCGCCTCCCAACCAGATCTGGATCACCGCGGTGTCGGTTCCCGCCGTGGGCGCCGAGGCCGCCTGGAGCCGCAGGACATCCGACATCGCCAGTCCGGCGGTCCCCGCCGAGACGGTGCCTTCCAGGAATCGTCGTCGATTGTGAGCCATCAGTGACTGGGATCCGCTGTTGAATCAAGATCCACTTGCGCGACAATGAGTCTACGGGTTCCATCGGGCGTGGTAAAGGTGGAACATGAACCCGGACTTGAGCCGGGCGAATGTCCCTTGGCGGGCCACCACGCCGGGGGCTTGACTGTGGTCACTGGTGGCATCCGCGGATCTGTTGACGATTCAAGGTGATCAGGGGTGAGATGGGGAGCCATGATTGAAAAGAAAAATGGGCCGGTTCGGGTAGCCGTTGTCGGGCTGGGCCGGTTTGGGCGGCTGCATTCTCTGACACTGGACGGCCTGGCCGAGGCCGAGCTTGTCGGGATCGTTGCTCGTCGTCCCGAGAGTGTCACGCAACTCCAGCAGGAACTTCCCGGGGTGCCCGGCTGGTCGGATTTCGAGACGGCGCTGGCCGAGTGCGACGCCGACGCCTGGGTCGTGGCGGCGACGACCGCCTCGCATGTTTCGATCACGCGGGCGTTGTTGGAAGCCGGAAAGGCCGTGCTGTTGGAGAAGCCGATTTCGGAGGATCTTGACGAGGCGCTCTCGTTGGAACCGCTGGTCGCTGCCGATTCAAGCAACCTGATGATCGGTCACATCCTGCTTTTCAACAGCGAGTTCCGTCAGGTCCGTGCCGAAACACAAGCGCGGGGACCGATTTCCTATATCAACTGTGTCCGACACCGTCCGGCGTCGATCGTCACGGATTTTCCCGGCGAGAATCCTCTGCATGCAGCGATGGTGCACGACCTGTACATGGTGCAGGTCATGGTCGAGCGGAGCGAACCGTCGAGGGTTTCCTGCCAGTACCATCGAACGGCCGACGGGACGATCGATCTCGCCCTCGCCCAATTGCAGTGGGAGAACGGCCCGGTGGCCTCGTTTGCGGCCTCGTACCTGACGCCGGAGGGGATGCCGCCACGGGGGATTGATCGGATGGAAGTGTTTGGCGAGGGCTGGGCCGCTCGCGTCCTGGCCAACCCCAGGCCGATCGACGTGTGGGCCGAGCGGGCCGAGTGGCCGATGGCCCTGGAGATCCGCACCGATCCGGAGGGGGCCACTGGGATGCTGGCCGAGGAACTGAGGTGCTTTTGCCGCGTTGCCCGTGGCGACCAGGCGGTGCCCGACGGGGCGACCTATGCCGACGCGATTCAGGTCCAGCGGTGGATGGAGCGGCTGACGGCGAGCGTCGAGTGAGCAAGCCCGTCCGGGGAGGCGGCTAGAGGACCTGTTCGATCACGTGACCACGGCTGATCGGAAACGGTTTGTTCAGCGGATCGTGCAGCAGCGTATCGGGTTCGTAGCCCAGGCAGTGAAAGACCGTGGCGATGATGTCGCGGGGAGCAACCACCCCATCGACGGGGAACCCCGCGTGCTTGTCACTGCTTCCGTGTACGACACCGCCGCGAATTCCCCCGCCGGCCAACGCGACCGAGAAGCAGTGGCCCCAGTGGTCTCGTCCGGCGTTGCGGTTGATCTTGGGCGTGTGTCCAAACTCCCCCGACCAGACAATCAGGGTCTCGTCGAGCAGGCCCCGTTCGTCGAGATCCTGTAACAGGGCCGTGTAGGCCCGGTCCATCATCGGCATCAGGAACGACTTCAACGATTCGCAGTGCTTGGCGTGCGTGTCCCAGCCTCCCTGGTTGGGCTTGCCCTTGATCCGTGTCCAGTTGATTTGCACCAGCGAGACATCGGCTTCGATCAGTCGGCGAGCGAGCAACACGCTTTGCGCATAGCGGCTACGGCCGTAGCGGTCCCTGGTCTTGTCGGATTCTCGATTCAGGTCGAACGCGGCGCCGGCCTTGCCCCGGGTCAACAACTCCAGGGCCTGCCGGGCGTGGGCCCGGTAGGTGCCGACCGAGCGGGCGGAGTCAAGATGGCTGCGGGCGTCGTCGATCTGGTCCAGCAGGCGGCGGCGGCGTTGCAGTCGCAGGGCAGCAACATCCTTGCCCAGTGTCAGCCCGGGAACGTTGAAGGTGTTGTCCTGCGGTTGGCAGTTGATCAGCCAGGGGTCAAACGGACGGCCCAGGAAACCGGCATCTTGTCCCGGCCAGGGGAAGTTGCCGTCATTCCAGATGTGTTCGGGCACGGTGATTGCCGCGGGGATCTGTCCGGTTTCTTCTTTCAGTGCCCGGACCATCGCGCCGACGCACGGCCAGTTGTTGGGCGGCTTGGGCAACGCGCTCTCGCGGTTGCGGGGTTGGTGTGGGATGCCCGTCAGCATCTGGTAGCCGCTGGAGGAATGCGAACTGTCGCCGGTGACGACCGCTCGCAGCACGGCGATGCGGTTTGTCCATTGTGCCGTCAGCGGCATCAACTCGCCGACGTTCAGGCCCGGGGTGGCCGAGGCGATCGTGCCGAAGTCACCGCGGATTCCGTTGGGAGCCTCGGGCTTGGGATCCCAGGTCTCGTGTTGAGGTGCGCCGCCGGTCAGGCCAAGCAGGATGACCCGCTTGGCAGTCGGTACCACGGAGGTGGGCAGGGCGGATTGGGCCTGCCTGAGCGAGGGCAGGGTCAGGCCTCCGAGTCCGACACCTCCGATACGCATCCATTCTCGACGCGTGATTCCGTCGCAGAGGCGATGGCCGTCGTCCAGCAGGCTCAACATGTCGTGCCGGTTCCTTTTCGTGGTCGGTCGCGCCGGTTCGAGGATGAACCCTAGCCGAGTAGCTCCCGGATAATCGTGGCCCGGTAAACATCCGTCAATCGCTCATCACGGCCGTTGTGACTGTAGACCAGCGTTTCGTGGTCGAGGCCGAGCTGATGAAGAATCGTGGCGTGCAGGTTGGCCGTCTGGGTTCGGTTTTCGATCGAGCGATAACCGAAGTCGTCGGTGGTTCCGTAAGCCTGGCCTCCCTTGATCCCGCCGCCGGCCAGCCAGACACTGAACCCGTAGGGATGGTGGTCACGGCCCTCGTTTCCCCGGGCGGTGTTGCTGCCGCGAAGTTCCGCAGCCGGCGTGCGACCGAATTCTCCGCCCCAGAGCACCAGTGTCGAATCGAACAGCCCGCGTCGTTTCAGGTCGGTCAGCAAAGCACCGACCGGTCCATCGGTCTGGCCACAGCAGCTTTTCAGCCCGGCCGTGTTGGCGGTGTGCGTGTCCCAGGGCTGACCACGCATGAACAACTGCACAAACCGCACGCCGCGTTCGACCAGGCGGCGGGCCATCAGGCAACGACGTCCGTAGGACTTGGTGGTTGGATTGTCCAGGCCATACAGCGATTGGGTTTCCTTGGTTTCGGAGGTCAGGTCCAGGGCGTCGGTGGCCGAGAGTTGCATGCGGGCAGCCAGCTCGAAGTTGGCGATTCGGGCATCGAGCTCCAGTTCGCCGGGCCGCTGGGCTTGATGTTGGCGATTCAGCCGTTGCAGCAGGCCCAGCCGCCCCTGGGTCACGGCGTCTGTTCGGGGTCGCTTGGGTTTCAGGTGCAGGACCGGTACGCCCTGCGAGCGGAAAGCCGTGCCCTGGAAGACTGGCGGCAACCAGCCGCTGGACCAGTTGCGACTGCCGTCGACGGGAAGCCCGACCGGATCCGGCAGGGCGACATAGCCGGGCAGGTCGTCGGTCTCGGCGCCCAGCCCATACGCGACCCAACTGCCGATGTTGGGTCGACCCGGACGGATCAGGCCGGTATTGGCCATCCAGATGGCCTGTTCGTGGTTTCGGTGTTCGGTGAACATCGAACGGATCACGGTGATGCTGTCAGCGTGAGCTGCGATGCCGGGCATGATCTCGGAGAACTCGAGACCGCTCTCGCCATGAGGTCGAAAACGAAACGGGCTCCCCAGAAGGTACTTGGTCCGGTTTTCGTCATCGCCGACCTCGGCCGGTGGCGGTGTTCCGTGGTAACGGGTCAGCGAGGGTTTCGGGTCGAGCAGGTCGACGTGGCTGGGGCCACCGTGCATGAACAACTGGATCACGGCCCGGGCCGGAGATTGTTGCAATGGTGACCGCTGGTCGAGTCCATACCCAACGGCCGCGGCCGCCGGTTCGGCTGGCGCCAGCAGCGACCCCATTGCCAGACCCGCGAATCCTCCGCCCAATTGCGCCAGGGCCGAGCGACGCGTGACAAGGCCTCCGGCGGGTGTCGAAGCGATCGGGAAAATCGGTTGGACGGGACGAAACATGTCGAAGCCTGCGGAAGGTCAGATTGATCAGTCGATGTATGCAAATTCGTTGCTGGAGAGCAGCATGTGGCAGAAATCAATGATCGCCAATCGCCGAGCTGTCGCGGTTGCTACCGGTTTTCCCTTGCTGTCAGACCCGTGTCGCTTGGATTGCTCGACCAGGAAATCGCTGATCATCAACAGTTCCTCATTGGTCGCCGGCCTCGAGTACGCCAGACGAATCGCCTGCCGGCCAATTCGCCGGTTGTCCGTGTTGTTCAATCGGTCGGCAAACGCCTCGGCGGCCGTCACCATCCAGTTGCTGTTCCAGAGTGTCAGGGCCTGGGTGGCAACGTTGGATTGCGATCGCCTGACACAATTGATTTCCATTGTCGGCTGGTCGAAGGACTGCAACAGGGTCTGCGGGTTGAGCCTGAGAATCTGGATGTAGACGCTGCGGCGATTGTCGGGTTGGCCGTCGGCCATGTTCACGTCGCCATCGGGACGCCGGGCCACTCGTAACGGACGGCCGTACGGGCGTGGATCGAGTCGACCCGTGACCGCCAGCACCGCATCCCGGAACGGTTCGGCCCCCAGTCGACTGAGCGTGCCTCGCCAGAGGTACAGGTTGTCGGGGTCGATTGACCTGCCACGGGCGACGGCCCGGGGACCAGGCTGAGAGACCTGTCGGTAGATCGACGAGAGGACGATCAGGCGGTGAATGTGCTTGATGTTCCATCCCGAGTCGACGAACTCGCGAGCCAGCCAGTCGAGCAACTTCGGGTGACTGGGAGCCACGCCGCTGGCACCGAAGTCCTCGGGCGTGCTGACAATGCCGCGACCGAAGTGGTGCATCCAGATGCGGTTGACCATCACCCGGGCCGTCAGGGGATGGTCCTTGTGGGTCAGCCAGCGGGCCAGGGCGAGCCGGCGGCCGCTGGTCTTGGCTCCCTTGGGCGGAGGTGTCCAGTTCAACCGACTGCCGCTGCGGAGGACCACCGGGACCGCGGGTGAAACCGCCGGTCCCGGGGTCAGGGGGTCACCCCGTCTCAACAACGGTGTCGTCACCTCTCCGGGCTGGTCATACAGTGCGCGGATTTCCTCCAGGTACACCCGGCGTCGCTGCCATTGGGCCGACTGGGACTGCAGTGTTTCCTTGTCGGTGGCGTACTCGGGAAAGGCCTTTGGCAGGGCGGTGGCCAGGGTCTTCTTGTCGGGACGGAGTTGGCTGGCGAATTTCGATGCGAGGTACTGCTGGATGGAATCACGAGCACCGGCCGCCTTGTTGACGGCGGTCCGTACGTCATCGCGGATCGGCTTGGGCAACCTGGCCAACCGACGCGAGAAGAGCATTTCCGCGAACCGTTTTTCGAGGGCCTGCAGTTGCGTGGAAATCCGTTTGACCGCGGCATCGACCTCGGCATTGCGGGCATCGGCCGTCTTTTTCTGACTGGCCGTTGCGATCAACAGGCGACGGTTCATCTGCGGGATCCAGGCCTGTGGCCGCAGTGCTGGTGTGAAGATTGCCTGCAGGCGATAGTAGTCGACCTGGGAAATCGGATCGAACTTGTGACTGTGACAGCGAGCACACTGGATGGTCAGGCCCATCGTGGTCGAGGTGACGATCTGCAGCGTGTCGTTGAGCGTGGGGTAGAAGTACTGGGCGTCGGCGTTCTTGATCGTCGAAAAGTCCGGGCGACTCGAGTCGGCCGCCATTCGTAGAAAACCCGTTGCGATCAGCCCGTCAACAACCGCGTCAGGCAACCGCTCGGCTTTCTCGTAAACCGTCCAGTAGTCGGTCAGTTCATCGCCGGCGAGTTGCTCTTGCAGGAAACGATCGTAGGGCTTGTTCTTGTTGAAGGTACGAATCACGTAGTCGCGGTACCGCCAGGTGAACGGCAGCGGGCGATCTTCACTGAGTACTCCGGCCGAATCGGCGTAACCGGCGGTGTCCAGCCAATGCCGCCCCCAGTGCTCGCCGTAGGCCGGGCTGGCCAGTAACCGGTCGACCTCGTGGGCGTACGACTCCAGCGAGGGATTGGCCAGGAAACGGTCCAGGTCCTCGGGACCGGGTGGCAGCCCGGTCAGATCGAAACTCAACCTCCGCAGCAACGTGCCGCGGCCCGCTTCCGGGGATGGGGCCAGTCCTCGAGATTCCAGCACGGAAACAACGAAAGCATCGACGGGGTTGCGGATTCGGTCGGTGGCTTTGACCCGGGGCACCGGCGGCCGTCTGGGTGGACGAAAGGCCCAGTAATTGCGTTCCGCGTCGGTCAGGTGAGGTACGGCGATTTCACTGTCCGGGGTTGTGCCGGGCCCGGAATCCTTGCCCGGGGCCCCCTCGTTGATCCAGGTCCGGATCAGCCCCTTCTCGATCTTGGTCAACTTGGGACCCTTGGGCGGCATTCGGTCCGCGGCGAGTTTCGCCCACAAGCGACTGGACTCGGCCGCCCGCAAGCGGATCGCGGCTCCCGAGACGCCCCCGGCCAACAGGCCCCGTCGCGTGGTCAGGTCCAGACGGGCTTTTGCCGATGGGCCCTGGTGGCACTTCAGGCAGTGTCGCTTCAGGATCGGCAGGATGTCTTTCTCGAAGACCGGCTTGTCACCGGCGGCGGCCGATTCGACCGGATCGATCAGCGATCCGGCGACCAGGGCCAGGGCCAGTAAGGCGTAGTGAAGTCGATCCTGCATGTGACGCCATTCGCCGGTAAACGTCGTGGCTTCCTGCAACGTGTCGATTCTAGCAGAATCTCGTCGTGGACCGACGCGCCAACCCACGCCCGGCGACTGCCGATGGTGGCATGTGATTGATGCTCCGGTTTATGTTGGGCATGCTGGCAAGACGTGGGTGACCTTCAAGTCTTTGTTGCGAGGGGCACGTCGCGGAGATCTTGGGTTGTCCCGAACGCGGATCTATCAACGCTCTCTTGTGTTCGATCCTGATCGTGAATCAAACAAGACTATTCGTGCTCGCCTATTTGGCGGTGTATCCCGCCACCGTGTTGTCCGCCGGTGACAGCGGGCCGGTCCTGCATCTGGAACCCGGCGACGTCCGCGACGGGGTTGTCCGGGATCGCACCGGAAACGGGCACGATGCGCGGGTCTTCGGGACGCGGCGCGTGGCGGTTGGAAAGGGGCACGCTCTGGAGTTTGACGGCGTTGACGATTACCTGGTGGTCCCCGACTCGCCACAGATTCGTTGGCAAAAGTTTTCCATCGAACTCTGGGCGGATCCCGCCGACGGTTCTCATCACGTGGTGTCGAAGCGATTCAACGAGATTCGCCAGTCGTACCTGCTGCAGATCGACCAGGGCGGGAGGCGGTTCTATGCCGCCGTGCTGGGATCGGACAAGTCGACCGAGAACTGGATCGAGTTGCGACGGCCTCCGCGTTCGTCTCGATGGTCGCACTACGCCTTCACCTGCGACGGTCGCTGGCTGCGGCTCTACATCAACGGCGTGCAGGAGATCTTCAAGCCGGTGGGAACGTTGCCTGATATTGGTCGACAGCCGATCCCCTACATCAACAGCCCGCTGGAGATTGGTCGCAGTTTCTACGCTCCGAAATGGAACTGGTACCGCGGTCGGTTGGCCCGGCTGAGCGCCTACCGCCGGGCGCTGCATCCCGAGGAGGTCGAGGCGATCTACCGGCGGGGACACGCGGTGACCTCGGTTCGCTCGCGGCCTGACACGCGGTCTCGACCGCTGCCGAAAAAACGCCCCCGGCCGCCGGCTTCCGGTTCACTGGTCCTGGTCCGCGGTGGTCGTGCCGTAGCGACGATCGTGGTGCCGTCCCCGGCAACCTACTGGACTCGCCAGGCCGCCGACTGGCTGCAGTCGTATATCGAGCAGGCCAGCGGTGCCAAGCTGTCGATCGTGGACGATCGACAACAGGCGTCCGGACCGGTCATCTCCGTCGGTCACACCCGCCTGGCCCGTGACGCGGGGATCACCGCCGAGGGGCTGAAATGGGACAGTGGCCGGTTGGCGGTTCGCGGGGAAAGGCTGTTCCTGATCGGTCGCAACGTCAAGCCTGCCTTCCAATCGGCCAGGGGTCGCGTGGCCGATGGAAACTGCCGGGCGGTGGTCACGTTTCTGGAGGACTATTGTGGCGTTCGCTGGTTCCTGCCCGGTCCCGAGGGAACCGTGGTACCGCCGCAGCAGACTATTCGTGTCGCGTCACCGCTGGACCGGACAGTGGTCCCCGCCTTCGCGTTCTCCGGAGGCCGGTTTCCCTACGGGTCAACCGGTCATTGGCTCGACAACATCACACCGGCGGCCATCGCCAACAATTTTCGCCACGGCATCGCCGCGACTACCGGGGGCCACACCTATTATGCCATGGTGCCGTCGGAGCTGTTTGCCGAGCACCCCGAGTACTTCGCGCTGATCGACGGCAAGCGGACGGCCAAGGGACATCACCTGTGTTCGACAAACGCGGATGTCCGGAAACTACTGGTTCGCGGCGTGCTCGAGCAGTTCCGCAAGGGCTATGACGTGGTCACGCTGGGCCAGGAAGATGGTTACAGGCGTTGCCGGTGTGCCGAATGTGAGAAGCTCGACAAGTACCGGTTCCGCGAGTCGGGTCGCAGCTGGCTTGATTTCCAGACACACGTCCTTCCCGACACTCCCTGTGAACGCCTGTTCCTGCTGCACAAGTCGGTGATCGACGAGGTCCACAAGGTCCATCCACAGGGGACGGTTCTGCTGTTCGCCTACGCACCGACGGCATGGCCTTCCAAGAAGATCCCGCGCTGGGGCAAGCACGTCTGGGTAGAATTGTCCAACCAGGAACCGGAGGTGATCGAGGCCTGGAAGGGACGGGCCGCTGGCACCACCGGCTATGTCTACTGGTTCGACATCCAGTTGCCGATGGGCATGGACGTGCACGCCACGCCGTCGGAGGCCGCCCGCAGGATCCGGAACCTGCACCGCAACGGGTTCCTGGGGTTGTATCACTTTCCTGAAACCAATTTCGGTTTCCAGGGACCGGTGATCTATGCGCTGGGCAAGCTGATGGGCAATCCGGATCGAGATCACCAGGCCCTCGTCGACGAATTCTGTCGCGGGGTCTATGGCAAGGCGGCGGTACCGATGCGACAGTTCTTCACTCGGTTGTACCGTGTCCACGAGGAGCGTCTGCCGTTTCATCTCAGGCAGGGCAAACGCTGGGCTCGCTGGCTGACGACCAGCGACCTGTACCTGTTGCTGTATTCCCCCGAGGTTCTTGACGGACTCGAAGCATCGTTGAAGACCGCCGAGCGGTTGGCCGCGTCACCGCGAAGTCGGGGTTGGGTTCGTCACACCCGCGACTATTTCGATTTCACCAGGCGGTTGACCGAGACGGTGGTCGCTTACCGGGCGCAGCAGCCGAAATCCACGGCGGAGAGTCGTGTCCGGTTACGGGATTCGGTTGACGCGTTCAACCGGGTTCGTTTGAGGATCCTGAACTACGGGCCGGAGGAGGCACGTCGCTGGTTTCCCGGGCACGGTCATTTCTGCAACTGGCTCAGTGGAGGGGGGCAGCACGAATCGAAGGTCTACTACGTACCGTGGCAGACGCGTAAACCCGCCGTGCTGAAAAGGGGCGTTGCCACGCTGGCGATCGGCTACGGCGGTGGACCGGGCTACAGCTTCGTCAAGGAACCCCTCACGATCGATTTCAGCACGCCACCAAAATAGCGAGACCGGCGTAAAGTCTCGTGGCGGGGTGTTCTCCGGGTCACGCTACTTTGTCCTTGGCAGTTGGTATCCCGTCGTGTTGGTCTGGATGCGGTAGAGGCTTTTGCCGGCGGTGATGTAGAGCAGGCCGGCGTTCTTGCCTCGGGCGAAGCCGACGTTGGTCGGCAGTTCAGCGGTCTTGATGTAGGCGAGTTCCTTGCCCGCGGGCGAGTAGACGACGATGCCCGGTCGGTTCTCGGCCCGGACCGCGACGAAGAGATTGCCTTTTGCATCGACGATCAGGCCGTCGGGACCGTCTTCGGGGGAGTAATCGACCAGGGTCTTGCGGAACCGGGCTTCTCCCTTCTTGTCGAGATCGTAGGCCATCAGGGCCATGTGGCCCTTCCGCAACGGGGCCGCCGGTGCCACCGGTCCCTTGGCGTCGGGGGCCTTGCCGAGCCGTTCAAATCCGGTGGCGCCGTTGTCGTTGCTGACGACGTAGAGGGTTTTCTGGTCGGGCGAGATGCAGACGCCGTTGGGTTTGCCGGCATCGGTGATGATACGATGGATCGAGCCGTCGGGATCGAGGCGATAGACGCCCATCACCGGTTGCTCGATCGCCTCGTGGCCAAGATATCGCGGGTCGCTGAAGTAGATCCGGCCCTTCAGATCGATCGTGACATCGTTGGGTGCGTTGAACGGTCGGCCCTCGAACATGCCCGCGATGATGTAACTCATCCCGGTCTTCATGTCCGTGCGGATCACTCGCTGACCACCAGAGTCGGCACCCTCGCAGATGATCATGTCACCGCGGGCGTCGAACTTGATCCCGTTGGACATCCCCGACGGTGACCGGAAGATGGTCGTTTTCTTCGTCGCGGGATCGAATTTCCAGATGTGCCCGGCATGCAGCGCGCCGGTCTTGGTCGCCGACTGGTGCGAGAAGGTGATGTCACTGAAGTAGACCATGCCGTCGGGGGCCACGGCGACTCCCTCGGAGAGCACGATGCCCTCGAAGAGCTTTTCGAGTTTGGCACCGGGTGGAATGATCGGGTCTGCAGCGGAAACCGGCCCGGCCAGTGCCGCGACGAACAGGCAGGAGAGGACGAGTCGAATCATGGTGTGTTCCTTGGATGTTGGGGTCGAGGTGTCGAGTCTTGCCGTGCAGGTCACGCGCCGTCGGGACGAAGTGCCACGCATCGTCGGGCAATCCCGGTCGTATTTCAACTCGCCGCAGTTGATGACTTCTCGTCGAAACCCAACACTGGGAGCCTTGTCACCGAGTCGTTCACGCCAACAGGAGAACCTCGCGATGCCCGGTTGGACCCAGGTACTGGAGCTGGACGCGGATCGTTCGCCGATCGCCGGTGATACGACCGCCCTGGCGAATGCAATCCGTGCCGGCGCCGATCTGCGGATCGGTACGGCGTTTCGGCACAACGAGCACATCGATCCGTCGTCGGAACGCGACGAGTTGATTCGCGAGGTGATGGACTTTCGAGTCGCCTACCTGGTGGAGGATCGCTGGGTGGCCGGGATCGAGAACCTGCGGATGCCCGTCGAGTTGCCCGACGGATTCGGGCCACGCGAATCGATGAGCTTCTTTCTCTACAACCAGGACGGTCACCAGGCGATCGCCCGCCCGTACCTCGATGATCGCCCGGCGACTGGGCAGCCGGGACCCTCGGTCGTCAATGACTGGCCCGAGATGCCAAAATATCACGAACTGGCAGCCTTCGACTCTGCGACCAATGCGCCCAGCAGCAACTTTATCTACGACTTCGAGTACTTCCAGTACTTCGTGAGCGGGGGCTGGCGGGAGGTGTTCTCGCACGAGGCCGATGGGACGGTCACCGCCGGTGACGTGAACGAACTGGCCGATGCAGTTGCCGGTGGGGCCGAGGTGAAGGTGGCGATCGCCGGCCTGTGTGCCGACCTGGAAGAAGGTCCCGCGACGGTCGAGCACGAGGTCTTCCTGCATCTGGGGGCCTGTTACTACTATACCCAGCAGCAACAGCTGATGGCCGCGGCCCATCCGGTGGTTCGCACACGGCCGACGATCCCCCTGGGATACGGGACAGCCGGCTGGGACTTCGGCTGGCTGATGCCCCGGACCGACGGCCACGTCGCCGGTTGGCTTTGTGATCCGCTCACGCTCCGGTTCCGACGTGATGATCGCCGTCACGCCATCCGCTGGTTTGTCAGCGAGTAGGCACCTGCCGACGACCGGCGGTGGCTGACTCGTTTCCGTTGCGAGCCGGGAAAGCGCATCATGTCCCTGCAATCGACGTCACGAAAGTTCCGAACCCACAACCCAGAGCCTGACCATGATCATCGCCTTTCGATCCCCCCGGCGGCTGTTGACCCTCTCGACCCTGCTGAGCCTGGTGCTGGCGGTTTCTGCTTCGGCGGCCGGTCTCTCGGCCGTGGTGACGCAGGAGGTTCGTCCGGTATTGGTACGAAACGCCCACAACCGATTGTTCCGGCTGACGGTGACCGCAGAAAAGCCTTACGCGAACATCAGGTCCTTGACCATTTCGTTGTCCGGCACCGATGACCGTGACGACATCGATGTGCTCGAGGTGTTTCACAGCAAGGGAGGGGGATTTGAGACCCTGGCCCGGTTCGGCGATGCGACGCGGCCCGGCGGCAAGTCGGTGACGATTGCCGGTCACGCCCGGCTGGAGAAAGGCGAAAACCACTTCTGGGTCTCGTGTCGTCTCGAGTCGGATGCCAGCCTCGACCACAAGATCGACGGCAGCTGCGTGCGGATCGACACGTCCGCGGGTCGGGTGCGACCGGTCGACAAGAGCAAGGGATTGCGGCTGAGGATTGGATTGGCTCTTCGCAAGCACTTTGACGACGGTGTCCACACCTACCGGATCGCTGCCCTGGCCACGACCCGCCGCCGAACGCTGTTGTGTGCCTACGACATGCGGAGGCGGAAAGGGAGAGACCTGCAGGAGGACATCGACATTGGCCTGATGCGGAGTGTCGACGGTGGCCAGACCTGGGAGCCCCAGCGAGTGATCATGGACATGGGCAACTGGGGCGGTCACCCGCAGCACCTCAACGGCTGCAGTGATCCCGGTCTGATTGTTGATCCGGCCACCGGCCAGGTCTGGTGTTTCGCCGTGTGGATGGTCGGCAAAGAGGGCAAGCATCAGTGGGACAAGGATGGTTCGGAGAAAGGTTGGGAGATCGGCAAGAGTGCCCAGATGCTGATGGTGACCAGCACCGACGATGGCCGAACCTGGAGCAAGCCGCAGAACATGACCCGCACCTGGAAGAAGCGGGACTGGGTTCTGTTTGCGCCCTCGCCGCAGCAGGGCATCGCCCTGGCCGACGGGACGCTGGTGATGCCCACCCAGGGCCGTGACGAGAACGACAAGTTCTTCTCGAACCTGCTGGTCAGCCGCGACCACGGTAAGACCTGGGCCGTCAGTGCCAAGGCGTCGCTGGGAAACACCGAGTGCCAGGCCGTCCAGCTCGGCGATGGCTCGATCATGCTCAACAGCCGGACCGAGAGTCCGACGAAGTTCCGCACGGTGTCGGTCACCCGCGACCTGGGAAGGAGCTGGACACAGCACCCGACCAATCGCAAGACGCTGATTGAACCCAATTGCAACGGCAGCCTGTACCGGTTCGACTTTCGACAGAACGGCCGCGATCGCTACGTGCTGTTGTTCGCCAATCCCTATTCGCAGACCGGCCGCGATCATCATTCGATTCGCACCAGTTTCGACGACGGCATGACCTGGCCGCACCGCCTGCTGCTGGACGTGGGACGCGGTGCGGGTTACCCGAGCCTGTCGCGGGTGGACCGGGACCATGTTGGCCTGGTCTACGAGGGCAGTGGGGCGAAACTGGTGTTCGAACGCCTGTCGCTACGGGAACTGGTCGGTTCCCGCAGGTGACCAGCCAGCCAAGGAAAAACCGAGTGGCCACCAGTCCGCCTGGTGACCACCCGGTACGGTCCCGGTTCCGGTCGAAGAGGGGCTAGGGGAGAAGCAGGTCGAGTCCCGGTCCGCCGAAGAGCAGATCGATCCCGGGTCCGCCAACCAGGATGTCGTTGCCGGCGTCGCCGGACATCGTATCGTTGCCGGCCTGGCCGAACATCAGGTCGTTGCCGTCGCCGCCTCGCATGCGGTCATTGCCGTCGCCACCGAACATCAGGTCTCTTCCCGCCTGGCCGTCCATCATGTCATGGCCGGCACCGCCTGACATCACGTCGTTGCCGTCACCACCTCGCATCCAGTCATTGCCGGCGTCGCCGCTGATCCGGTCGTGGCCGGAACCACCGTCGAGGTAATCGTTGCCGTCTCCACCTCGCAACCGGTCGTTGTCGAGGCCGCCGAAGAGAACATCGTTACCGTGCCCACCGTCGAGGTGGTCGCGGCCGCTGTTGCCGGCAAGGAAATCATTGCCGTTGCCACCCTGCAGGAAGTCGTTGCCGAAGCCCCCGGTCATCATGTCCCGGCCGTTGCCGCCGAACATCCAGTCGTTGCCCGAGTCGCCGAACAGGCGATCGTCGCCGTCGTTGCCCAGCAGGATGTCGTTGCCCGATTCGCCACGCATCGTGTCGTCGCCGTCGTTGCCGACGATCAGGTCCGAGTCACCGTTGCCGTTGAGGTAATCAGCGCCGGCTCCGCCGAAGATCCAGTCGTGTCCGCGGCCACCACTGATGTTGTCGTCGCCATCTTCACCGAACAACCGGTCGTTGCCCGAGCCGCCTTCGATCACGTCGTCACCTTCGCCGCCGCGAACCATCACGCTGGTCATCACCGATCCGCTGATTTCGACCAGATCATCCCCGACGCTCGAGTCGATCAGGATCAACCCTTCGGTATCAACACCCTGAGTGATCGTGTAACTGTCGCTGCGGATCAGGGTGGTCAAGGCACTGTCGAAGTAGGCGTCGATCTGGACCTGGGTGACACCTCCGCCAAGATCGGTCAGTTGGATGATGTCGTGGGCCCCGGTTCCGGTCACGTAGGCGAAGTCGGGAACCCCATCGTGATCACTGTCTCGCAGCCCGATGTCAGGGTCGCTGGCCAGGGTCTCGTAGTTGTTGACCAGTGTGCCGCTGCCGTTCAACTGCAGGTCGAATCGTGTGACGATGTTGTTGGTTTCGCGGGTGATCGATCCGTGTCGGATTGTGTCGCCGCTGGAGAGTAACTGCTCCTGGGCCGTCAGCCCCTTGGTGTGGTAAAGCCCGAAGGTGTGCATTGCCTCGTGTACCATCGTGTAGGCAACACGATGGGCCAGGTTCTCGTTGAATTCGTCGGTACCCGCCACGCCCGAGGTGGCTCCGACGATCGTATCGGTGAAGGTCAGCGTGGCCTCGTCGTGATTGTTGCCCGTGCCGCTGAAGAGATCTTCGCCGGCGGCGAGGCCGTACAGGCCGCTGGCCGAACCGATCAGGCCACCGGCAGCAAGAACGTCGGGTGAGGAGAGTTCCATCACGAAATTGTAGACGTCGTTTTCGCCGTAACCGTCGAATCCGGGCATGCCCGTGTCGTTGCCCTGCAGGGTGTTGACGACGTCCAGCAGGCTGGCCGAACCGATCGCGATCACGTCGATGTCGAACGGGGCGAGTTCGCGTTCGACGATCGGCAGCACGGCATTCTGCAGGGCCACCGCATCATTGACGTCAATCACGGCATCGCCGTTGTAGTCGTATTGGACCGAGTTGAAATCGAGTTGGTCCGAGTCTGCCAGCCCGGCATGGCCCTCCAGGTCCGAGCCGGTGCCGTACCCGCTGGTTCCGGTCCCGTCGATTTCCCGAAACTCCTCGACTGTCGCCGACATGCCTGCGGCAGGAAGGGCCGTACCGAAGTCGAGGTAGAAGGCGGTGGTCAGCAGGGTGCGAGATTCCAGTGACTCGATGGAAACGACACCCCGGCGTGCCCGTCGCGGACGGGGGCGATGGGATGAGGTCAGGCGTGTGAGAAATGACTTCCAACTGGTGAATTTCATCGTGTGTTCCTCGTCTTGATTCGGTGAACAGGTTTGTCTGGGCCGCCTGTTGTGGCGGGATCCGTGTCCTGTTTGACGAGGAACGTCCGGGGGGCCGTGTGTGACGCGTGTTTTTTCGGAATCGGGTGTTTTTGTCGTTTTGCCCGGATTTCCTGGTTGCCAATTCAGTAGCCAGTGGAAAAAAGAGAACGCAACCGGCTTCCTGGGGAAGATCGGTTGCGTTGGGCCTGCAACGGGCAAGTGAAGTGTGGGACTCAGGTCGCCGGGCCATCCGGGTTGGCAGACTGGGCCAGCAGCGATTCGGCCGTGGATCGCAGCGAGCAACACTTCGCGGGTTTGCGTCGGTCGATGTCAATCGCCTCGCGGAGGTGTGACATCGCCTGGGAACGTTGATCGGTGTGCATGAGAATTCGACCGTGCTCGACAAGCGACGAGGCCAGCTGGTGGGAATCGTCGCTGTAGACCTCGCGATGCAGTCGAACTGATTCCTCGGCCGGTGATCTTGCCTCTTGCCATTTCCCCTGTCGGATGAGACTGGTTACCAGGTTGCGGAGTGTCCACAGCGTCGACGGGTGGCGGTCGCCAAACCGTCGACGTCTGGCCGCGAGGACACCGACGAGCAATTCACTCGCTTCGGCCGGTTGCCCGTTCGCGCTGAGACACCGTGCCAGTGCGTGCTGGGTCAGGACGGTGTCGGCGTGTTCGGCCCCCCGTACGGATTTCTGCAACTGCCAGGTTGAACGCAGTTGTGCCTCGGCCTCGGGAAGCCGGCGTAGTTTCAGCAGTGTGCGGCCGAGATTGCCCTGGGTTTTCAGTGTCGAGGGGTGGTTGGTGTCGAGCACCCTGCGGCGGATGGCAAGTACTTGCTCGTTGAGTTGACGCGACTTCTCGAACTGTCCCTGGCGATAGTGAGCATTGGCCAGGTTGTGCAGGGTGTTGAGGGTCAAAGGGTGTTCGGGACCCAGCGTCTTGGTCTTGATCTGCAGCGTGCGTTCATACAGCAGCTGTGCCTGGGCGTGTTGTTGCTTCAGGCTGAGCAGTTGGGCCAGGTTGTGCGTCGCCGACAGTGTGTCGGGGTGATCTTCTCCGAGAGTCTTTCGGCGGAGGGCAAGGGTCTTGTGGCTGATGGTGAGGGCTTCGTCGGTTCGGCCCAGTCCCTTCAGGCACAGGGCCAGGTTGTTTGCGGCCTTGAGCGTGTCGGAGTGTTCGTGACCATGGGTTCGTACGCGATCAACGAGAATTCGTTGAAAGTGCTCCAGCGACTCGGCATGGCGCCCCATTCTCAACAGGCACAGTGCCAGATTGTGTTGAGCCATCAGGACCTGGCGTTCCTGAGCCGAACAATTCTCGTGCAGACCTTCGAAGGCGGCCTGGTGCAACTGCAGTGCCTGGGCATAACGGCCCTGGTTGCCAATCGCGGTGGCCAACAGCGACGTGGCCACCAGGGTATCGGGATCGTCGGGACCGAGTGTCTCGCGGCGGCGGTTGACTGCAATCGTCAGCTGGTCGATGGCACGGGTGTGCAGTCCGATCACGTTGTACGACTCTCCCAGCGACAGGTGGATGCTGGCGGCGGTACGTGGCTGGTCGGCAAACACGTGGCTGACGCGGGCCGCGGTGTGATCCAGCACCGACCGCACCGTCAGCGGTCGCCCGCGACGCCGTCCGGGCCAGAGGTCGTGGATCATGTCGGAGATCAGGAATCGCGTGAGTGTCTCGGCTCGATTGGCATCGTGCTGGGCCTGTTGTTTCAGTTCACGTGCCTTCGAATGGGCCTCGCGTTCCCTTTCGAAACCCACCTGCTTGGCACGCACGGCCATCTCCCGGGCTTGGACCAGGGCCTGGGCCTTGTGTGCCTGGCGGCGGAAATGATCGGCTGCGACCACTGAGCCGGCAGCCAGGAAAATCAACAGCATGGCGGCCAGTGC
>PBSL01000016.1 GCA_002726205.1 Planctomycetaceae bacterium
AGGGCTTTTGCCGACGGCCCCGCAGCGATCGCCGTTGCCGAATCGCTGCTGTGGATCCCCCCTCTTGCAGTTTCGGTGGTGATGCTCAGCACCAGCCTGATGCTGCCGTTGCCCTGGCATGGCCTGGTCAAGTTCGCGATCGCCACTGCCGCCACCACGGGACTCTCGCTGGTGCTCTACGAGACCTGTGTCCGGTACACGTTCATCGGCACCCAGATGAACGGGCCACGGAGCAAACCGAAAAAGCCGTCCGGTTCCGGTTCGGCGACAACTTGAACCGGCCCGTGGTCACCTGGACCACAGGTCGCGCCGGCCGGCTTTCTCGAGAATTCGGATGGCGTCCTCGTCGAGCAACAGTCGCCGCCTGCAAAGCGACAGCACGGCGGCGGTGATCTTGGCCAGGTAGTCAGCCCTGGTCGGGTACCGCTCGCGGACACTTGCCCGCGGATCACCGTTCTTGAGACGATCGGCCTTCGTCGTGGCAAAGGACAACCAGCTGCCTGAAAAGCGGCCCAGCATTCCACCGGCTCCCCGGGCCGCGTCGCGGACGTTCCAGCCGGTGTAGGTGCCCAGCGGAACCGCCACCGTCGGCAACTTGATCCCGGCCAACTCGATCCCGTCGGAATCAACGGCTGGGACCAGGGTGTTGTAGGCGGGTCCGATCTTCGGTGGCACGTGATCGGCGATGCCGCGGGTGAACCACCGTGGACCCGGATCAAGCCTCAACGGCCGGAACATGACCTGTGGCCTGGCCACACCCGGCAGTTCCGGGAACTGTGTTTGCCACGTCGCCAAGTCGACCAGGGTGCCGTCGGCGATCACGGGAACCGCCGTCGGTGGCGGTTCGACGCCCGAGGTCACCCAGCGGTCCATCGCGACCAGCAGCGCCCTCAGCAGCGGCCGATGGTCGAGGTTGTTGCCGGGATTCAGGAAGATGCCGCGGGCCGTCGATCGCGACACGCCGTGCTGTGCGCCGGTGAACAGATACAGCCGCAGGGCAGGATCGATGCCCGCATCGCTTTTACCCACCGTGTCGGTGTGCAACAGCGACGCCGCCCGGTTCCAGTACTCGGCGGCCGTCTCGCTGAAAAACACTTTCGGCAGGTGGCCCCGCCTCTTCAGCATCGCGAACGAATCGCCCTTTTGTCCGGTCAGCGGGTCGACCTGCGGCACGCTGTTGAAGGGGAAGAAGTCCGACGCGAACAGGTTGTCCTGGTGTTGACTGCCGTGGCGCGTCGTCTGGGCAAAACGGTAGTTGAACTGGCCCTTGCCACCGCCGCCGACATGCGGCATCGCCCCGTCAATGACCATGCGGCCTGCCTCGTCGGTGTTCATCGCCTCGAACAGGAAGTGATGGATGAATCGACCCGACTGGCTGATCCCAAAGATGTAGGCCTTCTGGATGGCACCGGCCAGCGGGTTGCGAGTGCCTCCCGGACCGGATTCGGCAAAACGGAAGAACGAGATGCAATCGCGGACGGCGACCAGGCCCAGACCGGTCACCCGGGGGTCCTTCCCGCTGTAGACCAGCTCGTAGATCCAGCCTGAGCGAAACCCGCCGCGGAGGTACAGGTGACCGGAACTGGGCACTACCCGGCCTTTCTCGAACCTGGCAAACGACCATTCGTCATGAGGCACCTCCTCGGGCGGACTTGTCCGATACGGCCGCCGGGTCAACCGGGCGGTGCCGTTGTCGAGACTGACGGTGGGATAGGCCACCGAGTTACCCCAGTACAGCGGTTGGCTTTTGGGTTTCCCGGTCACACAGATCTCGGCATAGATCTTCGACGTGATCGAACTGCCGTCGCGGTTCTTCACCACCGGCAACTTGATCATGATTCGGTCACCGCCGGGTCGGACGTCGCCGTTCCAGCCGCACCACAAGATCGAGTAACCCTGCCTCATCAGAAATCCGTTGCCGGCATCAGCCAGCGTCTGCGGATTGTTTCGATTGCCGCCCGGTCCGTTGAAGGCTCCCATCGCCAGCTTGTTGCCCCGGTTGTTGACGTCGTAGAGGATCCGACCGTTGCCGCGTCGCCGATCAAGAGGCTTCAGCAGGAAAAACTCGGTCTGGAACTCGACCTGGCCCTGCTTGTTCGTCGGCGCGAGCCCGAGGTCGGTGATCCGCTGGTGCAACCTGTGCCTGGGATCGACCGCGATCGTCAGCCAGCCCTTGACCCGTTCGTATGGCCCGGTATTGCCGAAGTGGTGGCCGCCGGCAAACGACGATCTCCCGGTAATCTCAACTCTCACAACCTCGGCTTGAACAGGAACAGCAAGCAGCGCCAGCACGACGACAAGACCGGAACAATGATTCATGGCACAGCTGTCCCAAGGGGTAATGACCGGGAACGACCTGGGCCACGATTCTGACAAACCGCCCGGTTATGATCTAATGCACCGCCCGAACCGGACCAGCCGACACGCGATACCATGATGCCCGACGACACCTCGACCCCCGATCTCGACGCAATGCTGGCTGACCTTCTCGAGGACCTGTTCGAACGAACGGCTTCGGGTGAGCGGATCGACATCGACATCGAAGCGGCCCGTGTTCCCGCGCTGGGCGAGGAACTCCGGCAGTTGTGGGCGACGGCAAACGTGGCGGCAGAATTTGTCAGCCTGGCCGACCAGGACCAGGAACGGGTGGCCAGGGTGGCGGCGATGCCTCCACGGGTGGGCGAATATGAGCTGATCGAGGAGTTGGGCCGGGGCGGCATGGGCGTTGTTTACCGGGCTCATCAACAAAGCCTCGATCGCACCGTCGCGGTGAAGATGATCCTGCGGGGCGACTGGGCCTCGGAAACCGATGTCGCCCGTTTCCGGGTCGAGGCCGAGAGTTCGGCACGCCTGGAACACCCCAACATCGTGCCGATCTACGAGGTCGGTGAACACGAAGGCCTGCCGTTCTTCAGCATGCGACTGATCGAAGGTGTCACGTTAGCACGGCGACTGGCCGCGGGACCGTCGGCCACCCAGGAAGCGGCCGAGTTGTTGGTGCCGATCTGCCGGGCGATTGCCGCCGCTCATGAACACGGCATCCTGCACCGCGATCTCAAGCCGTCCAACATCCTGATCGACATCGACGACACGCCCTATGTCACCGACTTCGGTCTGGCAAAGCGGCTGCCGACAGCGTCGGATTTCTCGCACTCGGAAACACTGACCGGCAGCGGGGCCGTGCTGGGCACCCCCGGGTACATGGCACCCGAACAGGCGGCCGGGCACCGCGGCCGTGTCGATGAACGGACCGACGTCTACAGCCTGGGCGCGATCCTCTACGCCCTGCTGACCGGCCGGGCCCCGTTCCAGGCCCTCTCACCGGTCGACACGATGCTGCAGGTGCTTGAACAGGATCCGATTCCCCCCCGGCTGCTGAATCCCAACGCCGATCCCGATCTCGAGATGATCGCACTGAAATGCCTCCAGAAACCAGCTGACCTGCGATACGACTCGGCCGCTGCACTGGCCGACGACCTCCAGGCCTTCCTTTCCAACGAACCGATTTCAGCCCGCTCGTCCCACTTCACCCAGGTCCTCAGCCGCGCATTCCGCGAAACACACCATGCCGGGATACTCGAAAACTGGGGACTGCTGTGGATGTGGCACAGCCTGGTCCTGGTGGTGTTGTGCCTGTTGACCAACTGGCTCCAGTGGCGAGGCCACGCAACACCCTGGCCGTTCCTGGGTGTCTGGGGAGTCGGAGCCGGACTCTGGGCACTGATTTTCTGGAACCTGAGGAAACGATCGGGTCCGGTAACATTTGTCGAGCGTCAGATCGCACACATCTGGGCCGGCAGCATGGTGGGCAGCACCCTGCTGTACGCGGTCGAGTGGATTCTCGGATTGCCCGTACTTCAACTCTCGCCGGTCCTGGGATTGATGACCGGGGCCGTCTTTCTGGTCAAGGCCGGCATTCTCTCGGGCCGCTTCTACATCCAGGCCGTCGTCCTGTTTGCCAGTGCCCCGCTGATGGCCTGGATCCAGCAGGCCACCCGGCAGGCCGGCAGCTTCGACTTCAGCATTTCGCTGTTCGGACTACTCTCGGCGGGCAGCTTCTTCTTTCCCGGCCTGAAGTACTACCGGCAGAGGCGACGGACTCGCAGCGTGCTGGAGAAACCCCTTCGTGACACGCAGGCTGATCCGAGATGACCCGCCCGTCAACCGACTCCCTCCGATTCCTGCTGTTGCAGGTCCGTGATCTCGACGACCCGATGCGGGTCCACGAATTGCATGCGTTCGCGCGGACCCTGGAAGTCGATGCCGATCGACTCACGGCTGTCGACCTGTTGAGCACGCAACCGACGTCCAGACAACTCGATGCGACCGACGTGGTGCTGTTGGGAGGAAGTGGAAATTTTTCGGCCGCCGGGGAAGGCGATTGGCTCGAACGGTCCCTCGACGTGCTCCGCGAACTGGCCATCCGTCACCAGCCGACATTCGCCTCGTGCTGGGGATTCCAGGCAATGGCCCGGGCGCTGGGTGGCACGGTCATCCACGACCCCGGCACTGCCGAGGTGGGAACTCACGAGTTGTTCCTGACCGAGGCGGGACAACGCGACCCGGTCTTCGGACCGCTCGGACCACGGTTCCTCGCCCAGATGGGACATGAGGATTGCGTCTCGGTGCTACCCGATTCGGCTACCCTGCTTGCCTGCTCCCAACGAAACAGACACCAGGCCTATTGCCTCGACGACGCACCGATCTACTGCACACAATTTCACCCGGAGCTGGGGCGACGTGATCTGCAGGCCAGGGTCGAGGCCTACCCGCAGTACATCGAACGGATCGCCGGGATGCCTGCCGAGGAGTTCATCGAGACGCTGGCCGGGACCACCGGGACGTCGGCACTGTTGTGCCGGTTCGTCGAGACGGTGCTGGCAGGTTAGACTGGTCGTCATGCACATTGCCATCATTACCGCCGGTGGTGCCGGGATGTTCTGCGGCTCGTGCATGCACGACAACACCTGGGCGCGATCGTTGATCGATGCCGGAGCCAGCGTCAGCCTGGTTCCTACCTACACACCCATCCGCGTCGACGAACAGGACGTCAGTCACTCGGACGTCTATTTCGGTGGCATCGGCGTTTACCTGGCCCATCGCAGTCGGATTTTTCGTCGCTTGCCCCGGAGACTGACCCGCTGGGTCGATCGCCCCTGGGTTCTGCGATTGGCAACCCGCTTGGGCGTCAGCACCGATGCACGACAACTGGGGGCATTGACCGTCGAGATGCTCCAGGGTGAAGACGGACCACATCAAACACACGTCGACGAGCTGGCCGACTTTTTCGCCACGAAACTGAAGCCCGACCTGATCTGCTTCTCCAACGCCCTGCTTGCCGGGTCCGCCCGGGCCATCCGGAACCGACTCGACGTGCCCCTGCTGTGTGTCCTCCAGGGAGACGACGTCTTCCTGGAAGGGCTGGCCGAACCGTATCGCAGCCGGGCGATCGAGTCGATCCATGACCGTGCCGACGATTTCGACGGCTTTATCGTTCACAGCAAATATTACCGCGATCACATGGCAGGCTACCTGGGAATCGACTCCGGGCGGTTTCACACGCTGCCCCTGGGAATCGATCTCTCACCCCACAACGGCCAGCCATCCGACTCGACCGACGACCGGTTCACGATTGGATATTTTGCCCGAATCTGCCCCGAGAAAGGACTCGATCGCCTGGTCGCGGCTTTCCGGTTGCTGCACGCCCGGCGACCTGAAATGCGATTGAAGGCCGGTGGCTTCCTGGGAAGCCAGGACAGAACCTTTTTCGAAAAATTGCAGGCCGACACCGCCGACCTCGGTGATGCATTCAGCTACATCGGCAGCCCATCCGACACCGAGTCAAAAGTGGCATTCTTCAAGTCTCTGGATGTTCTCTCGGTTCCAACCGCCTACCGCGAACCCAAGGGACTTTACGTGCTCGAGGCACTGGCGAACGGCATCCCCGTGGTTCAACCCGATCACGGGGCGTTTCGAGAACTCATCGAGGCCACCGGGGGGGGCGTGCTGGTCGAACCGGGAGATCCCCGGGCATTGGCCGATGCTCTCGAGGCACTCGCCGACGACAATGACCGGCGGATCGAACTGGCAACATCCGGCCAGCAACGGGTCCGCGAGTTGTACGGACCGCAGCGAATGGCCACAGCGTCACTGGCTCTCTTCGAACAGATCGCGGCGGGCTGATTGGTTCCGCCAGCTCCACGGGCCGAAAACAACCGGGGCTGATTCTGGCCGCCCCGGCACCTACACTACAAGAACACGCCGAACATCAACCGACCCGATCACAAGCGAACCCCCCCGATGACTCGTGTCCATGACCTCACCTGTCGCCTGCAAAAGGACAACGGCTCAAAGATCGTCCTGCTGGTCGCCGACGGGGTGGGTGGCCTGCCCCTGGACCCCGGTGGCAAGACGGAACTGGAAACCGCCAACACACCAAACCTCGACGCCCTGGCCACCGACGGCGTGACCGGCGGCAGTATCCCGGTGCTGCCGGGCATCACCGTCGGCAGCGGCCCCGGTCACCTGGGCCTGTTCGGGTATGACCCACTCGAATACGACATCGGCCGCGGTGTCCTCGAGGCACTCGGAATAGATTTTGACCTCGGTCCCGACGATGTCGCCATCCGCGGCAATTTCTGCACGATCGACACCGACGGCAACATCAGCGATCGCCGTGCCGGCCGAATCGCCAGCGAGATCGGCGAGTCGCTGTGCCAGAAGCTCGACGCGATCGAGATTCCCGACGTCGAGGTCTTTGTACGACCGGTCAAGGAATACCGGCTGGTGATCGTCTTCCGGGGCAAGGGGCTGGGGGGCCGGGTCAACGACACCGATCCGCAAAACACCGGTGTGCCCCCGCTGGAACCGGTCGGACAGGATGACCCGTCACGCCGGACCGCCGGGATCTGCAGCGAGTTCCTGCGACAGGCCGGCGAGATACTGGCCGACGACGCGCCCGCCAACCTGCTGACGATGCGGGGTATCGCCATGCTGCCCCAGATCCCCCGGTTCGAGGACGTCTACGGGCTCAATCCTGCCGCGATCGCCGTTTACCCGATGTACCGCGGCCTGGCCCGGCTGGTCCACATGAACGTGCTCGATGCCGGAGCGACCCTCGAGACACAGATGGACCGGCTGGAGGCTGCCTGGGATGACCACGACTTCTTCTTCGTCCACTTCAAGTACACCGACTCGACCGGAGAGGATGGCGACTTTGACGGCAAGGTGACTCGCATCGAACAACTCGACGCCGCCGTGCCGCGAATCACGGCATTGGGACCGGAGGTACTGATCGTCACCGGCGATCACAGCACGCCGTCGAAGATGAAATCCCACAGCTGGCACCCGGTGCCAACACTGATCACCAGCAACCTCTGCCGAACCGACGCGGCAACCAGCTACGGCGAGGCCGAATGCGTAACGGGCGGCCTGGGACAGTTCCAGGCCCAGCACCTGATGCTGCTGGCCCTGGCTCACGCGGGACGACTCGAAAAATACGGGGCGTAGAACAGGCGGCCTAGGCGAACCCGAAAATCCGTGCGGCGGTGCCGCCAAGCACCAGGTCGCGGTCTTTCTTCGAGAAGCTCGAGAGGTACCCGATCACCCGCTCGCGAAAAGCCCGGTAGCTGGCCGGCGTGGCCGCCCCGTTGAAACCACCACCGTAGATCGACCGCCGGGGACCATAGGCTTCGACCAGCCGCCGGATAATCGGTCCGATTGGGCGCGACACCTTTGCCCCCGGTACCGGCAACGACGCAACCTTGATGATCGTGTTCGGGTACCGGGCCCAGGCAAAGACCTTGGCGTGTTCCCGGGTCGTCGCCTGCAACGGGCGACCCAGGTGATCGATAATCACCGTCGTCTGCGGGAACCGGCGAATGTACTTCTCGAAGCCTCCGGCATACTTCGGCTCGAAGTGCAGTTGAACGGCCAGCCCGAGTTCGGCCGCCTGTTTCCAGAGCCGGCCGACGGCGGGCGTGTCGAAGTCGGGGATCCGGTCCTTGCGAAAGGCGTGAATCCGTGCGGCCACGATTCGACCGGGATGCCGCTTCACCAGCGCCGGCATCTTCGCCAACGATTTTGGCTGGTCACCGAAAAACAGGCAGGTGCCCTTCACCCGCTTGCCACCCACCCGCAGGCAGTGGTCGAGATAGCGGTGGTCGTCCTGGTACGGCTCGGGATGAACCACGACCGAAAAATCAACTCCCGCCCCGTCCATGCAGCGCAGCAGGTGTTCGGGCGTTGCCCTGGTCTCCGGTCGATAGGGTGCGTTGGCATGAAAGGGGAATCGCTTGTCAGCGGGACCCGCAAAGCAGTGCAGGTGGGTATCAATGACCGGTGCCGGTCGCCCGGCAGCCAGCAGTGGGGTCAATCCCGCGGCCAGGCCGGCCCCGGCAACCAGAAAGTCGCGGCGTTGCATGTCACGGTCCCCGCAACGGTTCACTTGGCCGGATCCAGTTTCGCCAATCGCTTCTTCGCCGCCTGGCGAGCCGTCTTCAGCACACTCTCGATCGTCACCGGCTTGCCCCCCTGCCGCTTGCTCTCGTCGGCGGCTTCCATGAAGGCATAGATCTCCAGCGTCTCCCGCTCGGGGATCGACGACTTGCCCGTGCGGAAAAAGCGGACAATGTCGACCACCAGTGGCTTGTAACCGTCGTAGGATCCGACAGCCGCCTTGCCCTTGGTCCCCTCGGCCGTCCCGCTGTAACCCTTCCCGGGACGGGTGCCCGTGAAGACGCCGACGCGGCCACCTTGCCAGGTCCCCTCGACCACGTCCCGGCCAGGGGTACTTTCCTTGCGGGTCACCGTCTCGCAACCGCCCTTCATCACGGTGAACAGCGACTCGACACCATGGATGCCGTACCAGAACAGGTCCGGGTGCGTTTTCTCCAGCGAACAGGGGCTGGTGGTTTCACAGCGGGTCACTTTCCCGATGCTGCCACCCCGAACCGCCTGGCTGTTCTTGCCATAGCGCAGCGAGGACGCACTGAAGACGGGGACCTTGTACTTCGCGGCGGCCTGGAAAATCGCCACCGCATCGGCCAGCGACCCGGCGATCGGCTTGTCGATGAAGACGGGCTTGCCGGCCCGCAGCACCGGCAACACCTGCTCGAGGTGCGGGCGGCCGTCGTTGGTTTCCAGCAGGACCACGTCGACCCGCTTGAGCAGTTCGGGAATCGAATCGACGATCTCGACCCCCAGTCCCTTGACCTGCTTGATGTAACCGGGCACCCGCTTCGTGCTGGACTCGATGTCCGGACTGCCCTTGGGGTAGGCGGCCACGACCCGGCAATTGGCCAGTTCCGGCACTGTCTTGGGATCGTTGAGGATCCGGCTGAAGGCGATCACGTGAGAAGTATCCAGTCCGATGATGCCGGCCCGCAGCGTCCTGGGCTTGGCAACGGCCACCCCGGCCACGGCACTGATGTTCCAGAGCCGGGCCGTCTTGTCGTTGCTCGACGTCAGCAACAACTGGCCATCCGGCGACAGGGCCACGTCGGTCACCTGGGCGGCGTGATCGGCAATCGTCGCCAGTTCCTCGCCGGTCTCCCGTTTCCAGATCTTGACCTCGTTTTTTCCCTTGGCCCGTCCACCGCTTCCGGTGATCACGATCTGTCCGTCGGGGGAAAAGACCGCACTGGTGGTCGGGCGACCATGGCCGCCGAAAAATCCCAGCGGCTGGGTCTTTGCCGTCGAATAGACGTTGACCTTCTCGTCAAAACTCGTCGTGACCAGGAACTTGCCGTCCGGCGAGAAGGCTGCACCGGTGGCAGCCTTCTTGTGGTCCTGGAAGACGGCAAGCTGCCGCCCGCTGGCCACGTCCCAGGTGATCACTTCACCCTTCTTCGTCACCCGTGTCTCGTCACCGGCGGCCGAAACCACCCGTTTGCCGTCGGGGGAAAAAGTGACACCGGTCACCGGAAACTTGTGCCCGCTCAACACCCGGACCGACGTGGCGTCGGTCGTGTTCCAGAGACGGACGGTCTCATCGTCGCTGGAGCTGGCCAGCAGCTTGCCGTCGGGCGAGTAGGCCACGCCGGTCACCTGGCCACGCTGTCCCTTCAGTTCCCCGGTCACCTTGCCGTCGGCCGTGGCAACCAGGAACGTTCGCTGGTAGTGACCGGCGGCCAGTTGCTTGCCGTCGGGCGAATAGGACAGGCCCCGGACGTAACCGGGCTTGAGTTTGATCACCGGCAGTTCCTTGCGATCAGCGGTGGCCCAGCGGCGGATGATCCCGTAAGAACCGGCGGCCAGTTGCTTGCCATCCGGAGAGATGGCCACGCTGGTGACCCAGTTCTTGAAACCGTCGAACTGGGCGACCGGTTTGACCGGCGAGGCCTTCTTGAGACCGGCCGCACCCGGTCGCGGGCTGTTCCCGGACCGTTGTGACAAGGCCACCGTTGTCACGGCCAGGAGGACGACGAGACTGCCCAGGCGAATCGTACGAGACATCAGCTTTCTCCAGCAGGAATCATTTCCCCCGGAGTATCTCATCCCGGACCCGGCCTGTCGAATCCAAGCCGCCACCGCGTCGAACAAACGGCCTTCAGATCTCGACCCGGGCCCAGTGAACGCTCAGGCAGGTCTCGTCAGCCCCTGCGTAATAGACCAGCAACAACGAACCGTCGGACAGGACCGCAGCCGTCGGATGACCGAAGCTCCACGTCCCCATCGCCTCCCAGAACTCGTCGTAGGTGGTCTCATCCGAGATGCCCTGCTCACCCAGGCCACTGCTCGAATAGACCACCAGCTCGTTCTCGCTGTCCCAGCTCAGGCCCTCGTCCTCTGAAGCGACCAGTCGCAGCGAACCGGGTTCGTGCCGGTGCACGTAGAAGGCCAGCAACCGACCATCCTGCAACGGGATCGGCATCGCGATCTGGCCGGCCATTCCCATTGATCGGGGCGTCTCCCAGTCCAGCGATCCAGCGGCGCCCCAGGCCATGTGCATCTCGATGTCCGCCTCGGCATGCACGTCGTAGGTCCAGAACATCGCCACGGGCCGGCCCGTTCGCGGGCAGCACCGTTGCCGCTGGTCGTAGAAGAAGGTGTCGGGATCCTCGTCGACCACGTCAACGGTTGCTTCAAACCGTTCACCGTCCTCGCTGAAGTGGGCATAAGCTCCATGAAATCGACCGGCCGTTTCGGTCTGGCCGTGGCTGAACTCGCTGGTGACCAGCCAACCGCGACCCGGCAACCGGACGACAGGGCCGCTGAGCACCACTTCACGTTTCAACAGCCGTCGATCGCCCCAGGTCCGACCACCGTCAGCCGAGTATTCCTGCAGCAGGTGCATCGGGGCCATCGCATCCGACTCGACATCCCGCAATGTCCCGTCACCTTCGGAACGATCGACCCAGAGCAACACCGCCAGCAGGCGGCCGTCGTCGAGTTCGGCCAATTCGACCGAGCGAACTTCTCCGGGAACCCCTTCGAACTCGGTCACAAATCCCTCGCTGATCACCGACCAGCTCTCTCCATCGTCGGTCGATTCACAAATGACACCGTTGCCATCGGCGGAATCCTTGGCCGTGCCTCGACGAAACGACACCAGCAGCGTGCCGTCCTCTCGCTGCAACAGCGAATCGAACGAACACACCCGAAACGGCCCTTCGACCGCCGTCGCATCAAAAACCAGGCCCCTGCCGGTGATTCGCATCGTGAAACTCGCTTTCGGCTACCAGTGCATTATGAACCCGCCATCAACATTGATCGTCTGCCCGGCGACATTGCGGGCTCGTTCCGACGAGAGGAACAGGGCCATGTCGGCCACGTCCTCGGGTTGCTGCCACCGCCCCAGCGGCACCACCGTGCGAACCTTTTCTCCCGCCCATTCCTCGTAGCTGAGCCGCTCATTCTCGGGCTGACGGTCGTGCCAGGCCTGCCAGACACCACGGTTGAGTGGCGTTTCGATCATCCCCGGACAGATCGTGTTGACGCGGATCCCGTGCCCGGCCAGATCCTTGGCCACGCACTGGGCAAAGTTGATATTGGCTGCCTTGGCCGCGCTGTAGGGCGGATCGGTCTGCGAACCAAACTGGCCGGCAACACTGGCCAGGAAAACCATCGTGCCGCTGTTGCGATCGACCATCCCGGGCGCCACCGCGTGGGTCACCCGTACCATGCCCATGATGTTTACATCCAGCGTCCGCGACCAGTCGTCGGGTTCGAGGTTGGTGAACGGATAACCAAACTGGCCCGATCCGATCGCCGCACAGTGCACCAGGTGGTCGATCGGACCCAGCGAGACTGAAGTCTGTTCAAGAGCCTGGGCAATCGACTCCTGGTCGGTGATGTCGACCCGCAGCCCGACGACGGACGGGCCACCACCGGCCGACAGTTCATCGGCAGTCGTGGCGACCGTGTCGGCGATGTCCCAGATTGCCACCGAGACACCCTCGGACAGGAAACCGGCGGCCACCGCCCGGCCGATGCCGCTGGCACCGCCGGTGACGACCGCGACATGGTCGGTCAGTTGCAGATCCATGAGCGAAACTCCGTTGTCGTGTGCTGTTGTGCCATTGTCAGTCCCGGACCGCAGCGGGCAAGGCTGCGACTGCAATCAGCGACAGGAACCTGCCGCCTGCAAAGCCTGACCCCCGCAAGCGACTGTGCTACATTCGCTAAACACCTGTTTCCCGGGAGTTCCTCAGCATGCAGCTTGGCCTGATCAACTCGGCCTGGGCCCAGGCCGGTCGCGATACGACCTGGGGCATCCAGAAGACCGCCGAGCTCGGTTTCGACTCGATCGACATCTTCACCGACCCGCTTGACATCGACATCCGCGAACGCCGGTTGATCAAGACCGAGTGTGACAGGGCCGGCCTGCCGATCGTCTCGATCTGCTGCGTCGCCGTCGGACTGATCGATTTCAATCCCTCCGTCCAGCGGTTCCACATGGACCGCTGCCGGGCGTTTCTCGACCTGGTCTACGAGTACGAGGCGAAGAATCTGCTGCTGGTCCTGGGCGAGTACATCTGGAACGAGGAGGTGATTCCACCGGCCGAACAGTGGCAGACCGGAGTCGAGAACTGCCGCGAACTCGCCCGCTGCGCCGAGAACCTGGGAATCGAGATCGCACTGGAACTGGAACCCTTTCGCCTCTCGCTGCTCAACAACGTCGAAAACATGGTCCGTTTCATCGACGATGTTGATCATCCGTCGTTGCAGGCCAACATCGACATCTCGCACCTGCTGCTGGCCGACGTCGCCGCTGAAGAACTGCAGAAGCTCGAGGGCAAGGCGATCCACGTCCACATCTCCGACTGCGACGGCAAGATCCACGGCGACCTGCCACCGGGTAGAGGCGTCGTCGATTTCGGTCCCTACCTCGACGAGATCAAGAAACTGGAAATCCAGGGAGCCATCTCGATCGAACTGGAATACTCACCCGAACCGGACAAGATCGAGGAATGGGTTGGCGAAGCCTACGAGGCGACCGATCGGTTGATGCAGGCGACCGGGCTGCGGGGGTAGTTGTCAACAACCACCCCGTTCCTTACTCTCGCAGATTCAACTCTGCGCCCGACGTTCACCCCAACCCACGAAAGCTCTCCGATGCCTGATCTGGTTTCTCCTCATGGTGGTCTTTCCGAACCCGTGTGCCGGATGGTGTCGGCCGATGAAGCCGAATCGTTCCAGGCGGCCGCGGCCGAACTGCCCGGCCTGCCCGTTTCGTCGGCTGATCTCTCGACCGTCTACCGCCTGGGTGACGGTACGCTGAGTCCCCTGGTCGGGCCGATGAACGAGAACGTCTTCAACCGCGTGCTCGATGAGAAGGTGATCGAATCCGACGGGTCACTTTATGCCTGGAGCATCCCCCTGTCGTTGCCGGCCACCAGCGAGATCGCCGCGAGTCTCGGGATCGGATCGAAAGTGGGCCTGACCGGACCCGATGGGACCGTGGTCGGGATCCTGGATGTTGAGAGCGTTTTCGAGTGGGACAAGCCTCGCTACATTTCGTCGGTCTACGGCACCGACCGCGTCGATCATCCCGGTGGCGACATGGTGACCGTCCACGACGCCGACAGCACTCACCTGGTCGGCGGTTCGCTTCGCGTCCTGCCCGCACCCAGCAACCCCGACTTCGGCCAGTACGTGCTTTCGCCTCGTGAGGTCCGCAACCTCCTGGCCGAAACCGGCTGGGACGCGGCCGTTGCCTTCCAGACACGCAACCCCCTGCACCGGGCCCACGAGTATGCCCTGGTGTACGCCCTGGAGTCGTTGTTGAAGGAAGGGAAAAACGCCGGCGCCGTACTCAACCCCTTGATCGGAGAAACCAAGGGCGACGACGTCAACGCGGCCATCCGCATGCAGACCTACGAGAAGCTGATCAGCGACCGCGCGATGGGCGACGGTGACAGCGACACCCAGCTGTGGGAGTCACGCGGCGAGAGCGTACCCGATCGCGTCAGACTGCTCGGCCTGGATATCAAGATGTTCTACGGCGGCCCGGCCGAAGCGGTGATGCACGCCATCTATCGACAGAACATGGGTTATTCCCACATCGTCATCGGCCGCAAGCATGCCGATGCCCCCTTCCACGACGGCGAGGCCATCTGGGGCGACTTTGATGCCCAGGAGATCTTCGAGAACCTGGCAGGCGAGTTGCAGATCCGCCCGGTCAATGTCGGCTTCGCCGCGTTCTACGAATCGCTGGGCCGGGTGGACCTGATGAGGAACCACTCCGACGAGAAACCCGTATTCATTTCGGGCAAGGACGTTCGCGCCACCCTGCAGCAGGGCGAGATGGTTGACCCGCGGATCATGCGGGAAAGCACCTCGCGGATCCTCGCCGAGGCCATGCAGCAGTAGCAGGGACGCGTTCCCGGTTGTGCCCCGCCGAGGCCGGTTTTCGCAACAAAGAGGTCGCGTCGTGATCGTTGTTACCAACCAGATTCCCGTGGCCAGTGGCCACGAGATCGATTTCGAGGAACGCTTCCAGAACCGGGTTCACCTGGTCGACCAGTCGCCGGGCTTCATCCGCAACGAGGTGCATCGGCCACGACCGGTCCGCTTCGATCGCGAGCAGGGGACATTCGTCGATGATCCCGAGACAGAAGGGTTTTACGAGGTCAAGACCTGGTGGGAATCGATGGACGACTTCGTGAACTGGACTCGCAGCGAATCGTTTGCCGAGGCACACGCCAACCGGCCGCCCAAGGAGATGTTCCGCGGCCCCAGCCAGGTCGCCGTGCACGAGGTCTTCCTCTCGACCGATGACCGTTGACCGTTGTTCAACAGCGGCTGATCCGTAGCGACGGCCCAGCGGTAATCTGCTAATGTCGGGAGTCGCGGGTCTCTGGAAAACCCGCCCCTGTCGCTCATTGAAGAGAGCGGGTGTTGCATGGCCTTCACGCCCTTTCCTCGACCTTGCCCCGGCACCCTGTCGCGTCGCGCGCTGGTGCAACTCGGACTCTCCGGCCTGGGCAGTCTCACGTTACCGGACCTGCTGCGGTTGGAAAGCCAGGCAGCGTCCCGGACCGGCCGTTCAGCCGGCGGCAAGTCGATCATCGTGCTGTGGTTGTGGGGCGGTGCCAGCCACATGGAGACCTTCGATCTCAAGCCCGAGGGGCCCCTGGGATTTCGTGGCGAGTTCCGGCCGATCGCAACCTCGGTACCCAGCCTGGACATTTCCGAGTACCTGCCGCAACTGGCCACCCAGGGGGACAAGCTGGCAATCATCCGGTCACTGCATCACAACAGCCCGGGTCACGTCGACAGCACCCACACGGTGATGACCGGTTATCCCGGCAAGGACGCTCCGCCACCCTACCGCCCGGATTACCCCGATTTCTGGGCCGTGGCCAGCAAGGTCTGTGGAGAACGGGTTTCCGGTGTTCCAGCCCACATCGCCCTGCCCCGCGTGCGATTCAACGGCGCCGCCTACCTGGGTGCCGGGCTGGAACCGTTCCGAATTCGCGCCGATCCCAACGCCGGCAATTTCGAGGTTCCGAACCTGCAGTTGGACAGCCAGATGATCCATCGGTTCCGCGAACGGCGGAACCTGTTGTCGCGTTTCGATGGACTCCGCGGTGACATCGATCAATCCGGTGTGATGGACTCGCTGGATACTTACAACCGCAAGGCGGCGGAATTGCTGACCAGCGGCGCGGTCCGCAACGCCTTTGATCTCGGCCGCGAGAAAAAGCAGACACGCGACCGCTTCGGCCGCCACGCCGTGGGGCAACGCTGCCTGCTGGCACGGCGACTGGTCGAGGCGGGCGTGCGACTGGTCACGATCGACTTTCCCTGTGTTCCCGGACAGAAGGCATTCAGCTGGGACGACCACGCCAGCGTCTGGAACATCTTCGAGCAGATGAAGATCCGCCTGCCGGTTCTCGACCAGGTGACCTCGGCGTTGATCCAGGACCTGCACGACCGCGGCCTGCAGGACGATGTGCTGCTGGTCGTCATGGGCGAGATGTCGCACACGCCCCGCGTGCACTACGTCAAGGGAAACCCCGGACGCGAGCACTGGGCCCGGGCCATGTCGGTGCTGCTTTCTGGTGGTGGCATGACGATGGGGCAGGCCGTGGGGGCAACCAATGCCCGGGGCTCGCTGCCGGCAAACCGGCCACTGGTCCCCGGCGACCTGCTGGCCACACTGTATCGCTACATCGGAGTTCCACTGGACACGCAGTTCGAGGACCACGCCGGTCGGCCGACACCAATCCTGCCGGAGGGTGCTCCGATCGACGAACTGATCTGATCCGCCAGGATCGACAAGCCCGACCCATGAACCGCAACCTGGCAATCATCACCGTACTGCTGGCAACCGCCACGGTGGCCAGGGCGGCTCCGCCCAACATCGTCGTGATCCTGACCGACGACCAGGGCTATGCCGACATCAGCTTCAATCCGCATCATCCCGCCGAGGTGCACACGCCGCACATGGACGCGCTGGCCCGCGGCGGGGTGTTCTTCAGCCAGGGCTACATCAGCGGGCAGGTCTGTTCGCCAACCCGGGCCGGCCTGATGCTGGGTCGCTACCAGCAACGGGTGGGCGTCTACACAGCCGGCGATGGCGGCCGGGGATTCGATCCACGGATCCCGATTTTTCCCGCCTTCCTGCCCCGTGACTATCGCAGCACCGCCATCGGCAAGTGGCACCTGGGCCTCGATGACGACTATCCCCAGTTGAAGTGGCACGCGCTGAGCCGGGGGTTCAGCGAGTGTTACAAGTTCATGGGCCGCGGCGCCCACGACTACTTCAAGCTCAAGGGGGCCAGCGGTGCCGACGACTCGCACCCGCTTTACCGCAACAAGAAGCGGGTTGACGACCAGGGCTACCTCACGACCCGCTTGACCGAGGAAGCGGTGGCCTTCATCGAGCGGAACACGAAACAACCGTTCTTTCTCTACCTGGCCTACAACGCCGTGCATTCCCCCAAACAGGCTCCCGCCGGGGATGTCGCGAGATACCGCAAAGCGTTCCCCAAGATCACCGCCGACCGGGCCATCCTGATGGCCATGCTCGAACACCTCGACAAGGGCGTGGGCACCGTCGTCGGGGCGTTGAAAGACCGGGGCCTTTACGAGAACACGCTGCTGTTTTTCCTGACCGACAACGGTGGCTCGAAAGCCATGCAGGCTGACAACAGCCCCCTGCGAGGCTTCAAGGGCAGCCTTTACGAGGGCGGGTTGCGGACGCCATTTGTGGTCAGTTGGCCGGCGCGGTTTTCGGGAGGTCGAACCATCAACACCCCGGTCATCTCGCTCGATATCCTGCCAACCGTCATCGACGCGGTGGCCGCCACCAGCGCCGTGACCACGAAAACCCGCTTCGACGGAAAAAGCCTGCTGCCGTTGATCGAGGACCGGACCCGAACCCACCACCCGACGCTCTACTGGAGCGAGGGAGGACTGACGGGCGAATGGGCCGTCCGCCACGGTGACTGGAAACTCCACGCCGACAAGACGCGGCGCGAGTTGTTTGACCTGGGTCGGGATCCTGCCGAAAAGACCAACCGGGCCGGTGACCAACCGGGAAAACTCAAGGAGCTGACCGCCTTGTACGACACGTGGCTTGGCCAGATGGCCGAGCCGATCGGCAGGAGCTCGAAACGCTGGGACCCCAGCAAGCCGACCCTGACCAAGCGCGAACAGGCACGGCTCAAGAAAAAACAGGACCGAAAAAAGAAACGCGCTGCCGAGAAGAAAAAAAGACGCAAGACCAAGGCATCACCGAAAGATTGACCACCGTTGTTTTCCCCACTCGAGGCTGCCTGATCATGAACCACCTGGCTCCCCTGCTGCTGGCCCTGGCCGGCGTGGCTGTTCAGACCGCGCCGAGCGAGGCGGCGACCAATCCCAACTTCATCGTCGTCTTCTGCGACGACCTGGGTTACGGCGACATCGGGCCTTTCGGGTCCACCAAACACGCCACACCCGTACTCGACCGGATGGCCCGCGAGGGCATCAAACTGACCGACTTTTACTCGACCTGCTCGGTCTGCACTCCATCACGATCGAGCCTGATGACCGGGTGTTACCCGCGTCGCGTGAACATGCACGTCGACGAACGCAACCTGTGTGTCCTGTTTCCGGCGGCGAGGAAAGGACTGAACCCCTCGGAGATCACGGTCGCCGAGATCCTCAAGTCGCGAGGTTATGCCACGATGGCCATCGGCAAATGGCACCTGGGTGATCACCCCGACTTCCTGCCGACCAGCCAGGGTTTCGATTCGTATTTCGGGATTCCCTACAGCAACGACATGAACCGCAAGAACGTGCCGCTGCCGCTGTTGCGTAACGAGACGGTGATCGCCTCGGGAATCCAGAAGGACTCGACAATCACCAGGCAATACACCGACGAGGCGGTGAAATTCATCCGGGCCAACAAGTCCAGGCCTTTCTTCCTCTACCTGCCTCATACCGCGGTTCATCTCCCGCTGGTACCGGGCAAGGCGTTCCTGGGCAAGTCCAAGGACGGCCGTTACGGCGACTGGGTCCAGGAAATCGACTGGTCGATGGGCGAGCTGTTCAAGACCCTCAAGGAATGCGGCATCGACAAGCAGACGCTGGTCCTGTTCACCTCCGACAACGGCTCGGCCCGTGGAAAACAGGGCAGCAACCTCCCCTTGCGCGGTCGCAAGGGCCGCACCGATGAAGGCGGCATGCGAGTTCCCTGCGTGGTGCGTTGGCCCGGCAGGATCCCGGCCGGGACCAGCAGCGGTGCCGTCACCAGCACCATCGACCTGTTGCCCACGCTGGCTCACCTGGCCGGTGGCAGGCCGCCAGGCGATCGAAAGATCGACGGCAAGAACATCTGGCCGATCCTGGCCGGCAAGGCTGGCCCCGAGGCCGGGCACGACGCCTTCTACTATTACCAGATGGACCAGCTGCAGGCGGTTCGATCGGGACCGTGGAAGATGTTCGTCAAGATGAAGGTCAAGAAGCGGAACTGGGGCAAGCCCGAACCGGCCCAGCCGTTGAAGCTCTTCAACCTGGCCAGGGACATCCACGAAGACAAGAACGTGGCCGACGAGCACCCCGGCGTGGTCAAGCGATTGATGGGCCTGGTCGAACAGGCCCGCGCCGACCTGGGCGATTCGGGCCGTCCCGGCAAGGGACAGCGCAAGGCCGGCTGGGTGGCCAAAGCTTTGCCTCGATTACTGAAGAAATAGCACCGTCTAATTCCAATACGACCGATCCAACGCCCGGTAATTGATCGCCTCGGACAGATGCTCCTCGCCAATCTGGTCTTTCTCGTCGAGGTCGGCGATCGTGCGGGCGACACGAAGGATCCGATCGTGGGCACGGGCCGAGAGGCCCATTTGCTCCATCGCCATCTTCAGCAGTTTCTCGGCCGAACCCTGCAATCGACAGTGATGGCGGACCTGGGGCGGTGTCATCTTACCGTTGACACGAGCCACTCCCTCGCCGCCCGGGGCAAACCGCTGTGCCTGGACATCACGGGCGGTGGCGACCTGTTGGGCCATCGCGCTGCTGCCGGTTCCCGGGATCTCACCGGCCAGTTCATGGAACGGCACGCTGGGAACCTCGACATGGATATCGATCCGGTCAAGCAACGGGCCACTGATCTTGGCCAGGTACCGTTCGACCTGTGATGGTCCGCAATGACATTCCCTCCGCGGATCGCCCCGGAACCCGCACGGGCAGGGGTTCATTGCCGCCACCAGCATCAGGTTGGCCGGAAAGGTGACGCTGCCCAGTGCCCGCGAGATCGTGACCTGGTTTTCTTCCAGTGGCTGTCGCAGCACCTCCAGTGTCCGGCGATTGAACTCGGGAAGTTCGTCAAGGAAAAGCACCCCGTGGTGCGCCAGGCTGATTTCACCGGGCGAGGGACGACTGCCACCACCGACCAGACCCGCCTCGCTGATCGTGTGGTGGGGCGAGCGGAACGGGCGGACCAGCATCAACGGCCGTCCGGGAGCCAGGCGTCCCACGACGCTCCAGATCCGTGATGTCTCGAGGCTCTCCCGAGGCAGCAGCACCGGCAGGATACTGCCCAGCCGCCGGGCCAGCAGGGTCTTGCCGGTGCCTGGTGACCCGATCATCAACAGATGATGCATCCCCGCGGCCGCAACGACGACGGCCCGCTTGGCCGTTTCCTGCCCCTTCACGTCGGAGTAATCGACGTCGTAGGTCCCGTGTTCGCCCAGAGCCCGTTGCCAGCTGAACTCTGCCGGTTCGATTTCCAGCGCGCCGGAAAAGAACCCGACCGCTTCGGACAGCGTGCCGACGGGAATCGCATCCAGCCCCTCGACGACGGCTGCCTCGGCCACGTTCTCCACAGGCACCACGATCCCCTGGCGACCCGCGTCGCGCGACGCCAGGGCCATCGACAGCACGCCGCGAATCGGTCGCAACCGGCCATCCAGCGCCAGTTCCCCGACCAGCGCATAGTCATCGAAGCGGCCGCTTTGCAGCTGCCCACTGGCGGTCAACAGTCCCAGCGCGATCGGCAGGTCGAACGAGGCCGCGTCCTTGGGCAGGTCGGCCGGTGAGAGGCTGATCACGATGCGATCGCTGGGGCGAACATAGCCGCTGTTGACCAGCGCCCGCTCGATCCGGTGCGTACTCTCGCGAACGGCCGCCTCGGCAAGCCCCACCAGGATTGTCCGGGGCAATCCCCCGGCAGAAATATCAACCTCGACCTCGACTCCCCGCGCCTCGATCCCAAACAGTGAATGAGTAAACAGCTTCGCCAGCATGGCAACACCTCGGGCCCGCGGATTGAAGGGAAAACCATCCGCACGGCTGCCCGGGACGGGGTCCTTCCCGACCGATGCAGCCGCCCGAGGCGAGCGGTTCACCGGGTGTGATTGTGCAGGACGCGAGTCAGCAAACACAAGACTTCCTGGGCTCAACTCCACGGGCAACCACTTCCGCCTTCACGGTCGATTCGCTAGGCTGGAGGGGCTCCCTGGAAAACCCCGAGAGGAGTTCTTCATGAAGATCTTGTCGCGCTGCCTGATGACTCTTGTGGCGGTTTCACTGGTTTCCGCCGCACCCGCTCCCATCAACGCCCGGGCCGTCACGCTGCTCAATGACGCTGGACATGGATCGGTGACCGGGCAGTTCGTACTCGATGGACCGATCCCGGCTCCCGTGATCCTGGTCAAGAAAGGTGATGCGGGCATCAAGGATGCCGCCGTGTGCGCCGCCAAGGGCGTGGTCAGCGACACCCTGGTCATTGACCCAAAGACCAAGGGCATCCGCCATATCTTCGTCTACATCCGCAAGTTCGACAAAGCCAAGATTCACCCCAAGCTCAAGACCAGTGCCAAGAAGGAAGTCGTCTTCGACCAGAAGGACTGCCAGTTCTTGCCACACGCGCTGTGCGTCCGCACCGACCAGGCGATTCTCGTCAAGTCCGGGGACAACTGTTCCCACAACACGCACACCTACCCGATCCGCAACAAGGCGGACAACTTCCTGATCAATGCGAACAACCGGACCGGGCTCAAGTTCACCTATCCGATCGCCGAGTTTCTGCCGACGACGGTCAAGTGTGACATCCACCCCTGGATGAAGGCCTACTGGATGATCCTCGACCACCCCTACATGGCCGTCACCGACGACCGGGGCCGGTTCACGATCACCGGATTGCCACCGGGTCAGTACGAGTTCCGTTGCTGGCAGGAGAGGGTTGGCTACGTCAGCGCCGGGACCAGAAGAGGCTTCATGGTGACGATCAAGGCCAACCAGACCACGCAGTTGCCAACAGCCAAGGTGCCCGTCGCCAAGTTCTCGGGAAACTGAGCCCACGATCGGGTCCATCGCCGTACCAGACCATTCGAAACGGGAAGCGTCCCCGATGCGACGCCAGATCGGTTTCCTGCTGCAGTTGGCCGTGTTGACACTCCTGCCGTTGGTCATCGTCTGGCAACTCAACTTCGACATCCCGTATGTCTGGATGCCGATCCTGACGTTGCTCGGCGTGTTCCTGTTCATGGCAGGTACAAAGCTCCGCGAGGGATGATCGTGGAACGGGCAACCCTGTTGATCTGCCTGGGCTTGCTGGTTCTCCCCGACCCGGCTGCAGCCCAACTGGGCGTGACCGTCGAAACCAGTACCGCGGCCCGTCGCAAGCTGCGGCTGGTCGATGAGTACCTGCGACGCGAGGCCTGGGCCGAGGCCGTTTCGTTCCTGCGACAGACGCTCGAACAACATGCCGGCGAACTGGTCGAGGTAGCCGCCGGTCGGTACCTGGACACCACCGCCCAGGTCAACCGCATGCTGGTCAACATGCCACCGCAGGCATTGACAATTTACCGGGAAGCCGTCGATCCGCAGGCCAGGCGATGGTTTGAATCCGGCCGCACCAACAATGATCCGCTGGCGGTTTCGCGATTGCTGAAAAACGCTTATGCCAGTCGTTGGACCGACGAGGCCTTGTGGTGGCTCGGCCAGGCGGCCTGGCAGGCCAACCGGCCTCGTCACGCCGCCGGGTACTGGAGACAGTTGTTGCCGACAGATCCGGACGTCAATCCAATCCAGCGGTCGCTGCGGTTCCCCGACAGCCGACATGCCGAGGCCGACGTGCGAGCCCGGCTGGTTCTGTGCCACTGCCTGGATGGTCGTCTCGACCTGGCCCGGGCCGAGTGGGTCCGGTTGAAACGGCGGAATCCCGATGCCCGGGGATCGCTGGCCGGGCGGAAGGGGCGACTCGTCGAACTGGTCGCCAGGTGGCTGGAACAACCGGGCCTTTGGCCGGCCCCGCCCGCCGCAACTCCCCACACAACCTTCGGCGGTTCTCCCGAACGCAACGGGACCACGATCGCAGCTCTCGATCCAGCAGCACCGCTCTGGCAGGCTCGGCTTGATGATTCCCTGTCGGCGGGACGATCGGTTCATACCGATCGGTTTCCCGTCGCCTGGGGCGATCGGTTGTTCGTGGCCGATTCATTCGGGATCCGAGGCTGGAAGCTGGCCAGCGGCCAGCCGGCCTGGGCCGCCAACAACACCAGGACAGATCGTCACGTTCTCTTTCCGTCACCGCCTTACGGTGTTCCCGTTCGCGCCGCGCGGCAGCGGGCAGGCCGTGTCTGTACCAGCCTCTGCGTCGCCGGGGGACGCCTGTACGCGAGGATCGGTTCGGCCGTCACCGCCCAGTCGGCGCAGGAACCGCGACCTCTGTTCCACGAACTCGTCGGCCTGGATCTCGAACAGGGCGAGGGCCGGCTCGTGCTGCAACTGGACACGACAAAACTGCCCGGCGATGACAGCCGCGGGACATGGTCCTTCGACGGTGCACCACTGGTCATCGGCGAGAAACTCTACGTGACAACGCGTCGAGGACACCCTCAGGCCGAGCTGGGCGTGAGTTGTTTTGACACGGCTTCCGGACAAGTCGACTGGCACCGTCGTCTGGCTGTGGCCGTGACACGCACCGACGAAACGTTGAACGTCGTCACACACAACCTGCTGGCCCACGTTGATGACCACCTGGTCTACAGCGGCGACTCGGGTGTTGTGGCCTCCCTGGAAATCGCCTCGGGAACCATCGACTGGGTCACGGCGTTCGATCCTCCCGGTGGCCCCGGTCCATTCTGTGGACTCCCCGCACCCGCCTCGGAACTCATCCTGGTCCGCACCGGACCTGAAAGCCTCGCTGCGGTGGACCTCCACGACGGCCACACGGTCTGGAAACGTCAACTTCCCGGTGGAGTTGAGCACCTGCTGGCCTTGCGCGAGGGACTGGCGATCGTCTCCGGTCACTCGCTCTGGGCTCTGAACATTTCGACCGGACAACTCGCCTGGCATCGTCTGGCAGGGGAAACGCACCAACACGGACACGGCCGGGGCCTCGTGGCGGGAACGGTGGTTTACTGGCCCACCCGTGAACAACTGATGCTCCTGGACCTGAGGTCCGGTCGGCCATTACGCCAACCCGTCCAACTCGATTTTCGTGGCTGCACGGGCGGCAACCTGCTTCTGAGCCCGCGGGGGCTCGTCGTGTGTGGTGGTGGCCGCCTGACGGTGCTGGGACAATTTGCCGGTCACCGACCCGACAGCTCGTTCCGCCTCTCCCTGATCTCTCCAACCTCGAGATCTTCGCGATGATGTCCACGAAACCTCTTGTGTCGCTGACAGTAACGATTGCCTTCTCGCTGGCTCTGCTGAAGACGATCCCGCACCCTTCGCCGGTCGTCGCCGAGGCGGCCGACAAGAAACCGCCCCCGCGTGTCATCGGGGACCGTCGCGAGTTGTTCGTCGACCGCCACCTGGTTGACAAGCTCAAGGGGGCCCGTTTTCAGCTGCATCATCCACGGCCGGCCGAATTGTCCGTGACGCTTGATCAACCCTGGGAAAAACGGTTCCACAACGGGATCTGCGTTATCCACGATGGCAATCACTTCCTGATGTACTACAGCGCGAAGAACCGCCTGGCCGTCGCCACCAGCCGGGACGGCATCCACTGGATCAAACCCCGGCTGGGCCTGGTCGAACTCGGCGGCGACAGGGACAACAACCTGGTCGGCACGAGCGACGGCCGGCTGATGATCGGTGATGACAAACCGTTGCCGGAGATCTTCCTGGACCGCCGGCCCGGGGTGAAGGCCGACGAACGATTCAAGGCGTTGACGCTGATCGAGTTGCCGGGAATCACCCGGGTGATCGGCTGGGTCTCCGGCGACGGCTACCGCTTCCGGAAACTCCGCGAGACCCCGCTGATCGAAACTTCGCTGTACGGAGCTTTCGATGGCACGGAATCACTGTTCTGGTCAGAAGTCGAACAGCAATACGTGCTCTACATCCGCTACGCGATCAAGGTCAGCCCGCCAAACCCTGCCGACCCCAATCGGCGGTCGGTCGCCCGGTTGAGTTCAAAGGACTTTCTCTCGTGGACGAAACCCCGGCCCATGACCTTCGGCTCCGATGGGCTGCTGCCGGCCGACCATCACTACAACAACCAGACGACGCCCTATTTCCGGGCCCCCCACATCTACATCGCTCTTTCCAACCGTCTCGCGCAGGCCCGGCCGGCGCTGACCCGCCGCCAGGCCGAGCTGGCTCGCCTGCTCCCGTCGCGGGACGATATTCCCGATCCACTGGGTGCGCTGATCAGGGACTGTGCCGACACCGTGATGCTGACCACCCGCGGCGGCACTCACTACGACCGGCTGTTCCGCGACGCTCTGGTCAGGCCGGGACCAGGACCGGAAAACTGGGTCACCCGCAGCAACTACACGCTGCGTGGCCTGCACCCAACCGGTCCTCACGAGATGTCGATCTACGTCAACCGCCACAACGGCCAAGGCTCCTCCCACGTCCGCCGTTACGTGTTCCGCACCGATGGACTGGTTTCGGTTGCAGCCGGATTCACCGGCGGGGAAATGCTGACACGTCCCCTGACGTTCGAGGGTGGCCAGCTCGAACTCAACTACTCGACATCGGCGGTGGGATCGATCCGCGTGGAAGTCCAGGACGAATTGGGGCGACCGATCCCCGGACTCGGGCTGAAGAGTTCAGTCGAGATGATCGGTGACGAGATCTCGGGGACAGCCGCCTGGGATTCCACGACTCGCCTGGCCGACTGGGCCGGACGGGCCGTGCGGCTGCGATTCGTGCTCCGTGACGCCGACCTGTACTCACTGCGGTTCCACGAATAGCCGCGGTTGGTCGATTTGTTTGACAACCCGACTGCCGGGGCTCGAAGATAGAGCACGATCAATGTCGGCAGGCAGACTCGAGTCCTCATCGTGAACATCAAGACACCAGCACCGTCGATCGAATCGGACCAACAGGCCGTGGAAAAACTCGTGGCCGCCTCGGCACGGATTGCCGAGGAACTGGGACGGGTCATCGTCGGACAGAACTCGGTGATCGATGATCTGCTGGCGGCGATGCTTGCCGGCGGCCACAGCCTGCTGGTCGGCGTGCCGGGACTGGCCAAGACACTGATGGTTCGCACCCTCGCCGACACGCTCGGATTGTCGTTCTCCCGAGTCCAGTTCACTCCCGACCTGATGCCCGCCGACATCACCGGGACCGAGGTGATCCAGGAGGACCGTGGCAGCGGGAACCGCGATTTTCGATTTCTGCCGGGACCGATCTTCGCCAACGTCGTTCTGGCCGATGAGATCAACCGGACACCACCCAAGACCCAGGCAGCCCTGCTGGAAGCAATGGAAGAACATCAGGTCACCGCCGGCGGCCGCCGTCATCGGTTGCCCGAACCGTTCTTCGTACTGGCGACACAGAACCCGATCGAGCAGGAGGGAACCTATCCCCTGCCCGAGGCCCAGCTCGACCGTTTCATGTTCCAGGTGCTCGTGGATTATCCCGGTGACGACGAGGAATTTGAGATTGTCAGGAGAACAACGGCCGAAGAGTCTGCTCGCGCCGAGACCGTGCTGGCTCACGAGGATGTCGTCGCCCTGCAGCGACTCGCCCGGCGCATTCCCGTGGCCGACCACGTCGTCCGCTACGCGATCGACCTGTGCCGCAAGACCCGACCAATTCCGTCGTCGACCGGCGACGGTGCCGCAGGCTTCATCAACCAGTATGTCCAGTGGGGGGCCGGACCGCGGGCCGGCCAGTGCCTGGTCCTGGGCGGCAAGGCGCGGGCCGTCCTGGCTGGTCGTTCGTTCGTCGGAACCGACGACATTCGCTCGGTCGCATTCCCGGTGCTCCGTCATCGAATCATCACGAATTTCAACGCCGAGGCCGACCGCGTACGGCCCGATGATGTCATCGATTGGCTGCTCACCGACACCCCGACAACTCCGCCGATTGCCAACCCGACTGTCGCCGCCATCTTTCGTGGCGACGAGGACTGAACGGTTCTCGTCCCGGTGTCCAGACCGTCATGAATGTCACAACGCCAGCCGCCGCCGAGTTTCTGGACACCGCCGTACAGTCTCGACTGACCGGCCTTTCCCTCCAGGCTCGAAGGGCGGTCGAGGGCCGGATGACGGGGCGCCATCGAAGCTCCCAGCGAGGGTTTTCCGCCGAGTTCGCTGAGCACCGCGAATACACGGCCGGCGATGACGTGCGGTACGTTGATTGGAAGGTTTATGGCCGCAGCGACCGGTATTACCTCAAGCAATTCGAGGACGAAACAAATTTCTCGTGCTGGATGGTGCTCGATACGAGCGAATCGATGTCGTATCGATCAACGGCCGCTCCTGTTTCGAAACTCGACCACGCACGACGGGCGATTGCCGCGTTGTCGTGGCTGGTGCTTGGACAGCGCGACGCCGTCGGCCTGGCGACCCTCTCGGGAGCACTCGATCGGCTCCTCCCTCCCTCGACACAACCCTCTCACCTCGACCAGATCGGCCGTATCCTGCAGGAAACCACCCCGCGGGGACCGACGGCTCTGGGTGCCGCGCTGGAGGACCTGGCCACCCGGTTGGACCGCCGCAGCCTGGTGATCTGTTTCAGTGATCTCTTCGACGACCTGGATTCGGCCACCGCCGGCCTGGAGCATCTGGCCTGGAGAGGCCACGACGTGGTGGTCCTGCAGGTGATCGACCCGGCCGAGGAGGATTTTCCGTTCGAGGAACCGACGCGATTCGTCGGCCTCGAAGGTGAAACCGATCAGGTGGTGGAACCCCGGGCGCTGGGCGAAGCGTACCGGGCCGAGTTTCAGCAGTTCCTGGACGACGTGTCCCACCGCTGCCGTTCACTGCACCTGGACCATCTCCTGCTCAGATCCGATGTGCCATTGACCGTCACACTGCCACGGTTTCTGGAAGCACGGCTTCATCACCGTGGACGGGGCTAGACGATGTTGCCGTCCTGGACGCCTCTCGCCTTCGGTTTCGCCAGTCCCTGGCTGTTGCTGGGCGCCTGCCTGGCCACGATCCCCGTCGTGTTGCACCTCCTGTTTCGCCGGCAGCATCGCGAGGAACCATTCGCGGCGAACCGTTTCCTGGCCGAGGCGGCTCGCAAGCACTCCCGACGCCTTCGCTTCCAGCACTGGTTGCTGCTGGTTGTCCGCATGGCCATCCTGCTGCTGGTCGCCTTTTCGCTGGCGCGCCCTTTCGTCGAGGCATTGCCAGGCGACCTGGATTCCGACGGCACGGCAGTGCACCACATCCTGATCATCGACAGCAGCCTCAGTATGCGACACACCGCCGGTGGCAGCCGCCGCTTTGATCGCGGTCGTGCGATCCTGGAGAAAATTGTCACAGCCGCCCGCGAGGGAGACACGTTTCGACTGCTGACGATCCGAGCGGCCAGGCCCCCGGTCATCATCGGCCAGGCGGCCGGTCGCAAGCCCGACGTGCTGGCCGAACTCGAACGACTTCAACCAACATGGGAAGCGGCCGACGTGGTCACGGCGCTGCAGTCGACACTCTCGCTGCTCGACGCCCGGGAGTTATCAGAACACCAGCGGGTTTCGCTGGTCAGCGACCTGCAGCCAACCGACTGGCAACCCGAAGGCGAATCGGTTCACAGCCGTATCCACACCCTGCTGGCGGCAATCGCCAGCAAGGCCGACCTCGTGGTTTACGATGTCGGTGGTTCGGCGGCGGCCAACTCGACAATCGTCGACCTGCAGTCGGACTCCCCCGTTGCGGTCACCGGCATTCCGGTGGTACTGCGAGCGACAGTCAAGCACTTCGGAACCAGCGGGGCCGGAGAGCGACAGATCGAGTTGCACGTTGATGACCGGCTGGTCTCGCGGCGACCAATTTCAGTCGCTGCCGGTCGTTCGATCGATTTCGAGTGGAGTCACCGCTTCGCCACGGGGGGCGAGCACCGCGTGGAAGCCCGGTTGGGTGGCGACGGCCTGGCCGACGACAATCGACGCTTTCTCTCGTTGCCCGTCCGGGACCGCTTGCAGGTCCTGCTGGTCGGAGGCCGCTACGTGGGCCGGCCCGAGGATGCCGCAACCTTCTATCTGGAAACGGCGCTGGCACCGGATCCCGACCCCGCTCGTCCGGGACTCGTGGAAGCGACAACGATTCCTGAACGACGCCTGGCGACCGAGGACCTGGGCCGCTACGACTGCCTGGTCCTTTCCGACATCGGCCGGCTGGTTCGAAGCGAGGCCGATCGCCTGGCCCGTTTCGTGGCCGACGGGGGCGGGCTGATCCTTGGCCTGGGTGACACGGTCGATCCCGGGAGCTGGAACCAGCAACTCGGCAACACCTCGGCCGGCCTGTTGCCGGGACGACTGGACCGCATCGTCGAGGCCTCCGACTCCACGAGCGGGGCCTTTGTGTTTGACCCCGGCAACTACACTCATCCCGTCCTCGGAGAATTCCGCGGCCTGGCCGACAACGGCCTGGCCACGACGGTGACCATTCGCTACCTCCGCACCCGGCCACATCCCGGCAGCAATGTCGCTCTCGCTTTCGATTCAGGAGATCCCGCCATCCTGACCCGTCGAATGGGCCACGGACGAGTCGTGCTGGTCACAACATCGCTCGACGACCGCTGGACCACCTGGCCGGTGCTTTCGGCCAGCTATCTTCCCATGGTGCACGAACTGATCCGTTTCGCCGTGTCGGGCCGCTGGTCGGCACGGCAGCGTCAGGTCGGCGAACCGATTTTCCGCCGGGTCGACGCCACGACCAGCGCGGGAACACTCACCGGACCCGACGGCTCGTCACACTCTCTTGATCCCACCACACCGCGTGAGCGGACAGCACGAGCCAGGCGAGCCGGAGCTGGTCATCCGGAGAAACGTGACGAGGAGAGTGTCCGTGAAATTGCCAGCGACGAGACACTCGTTCCGGGAATCTACCGCCTGGAACTGGGACCGCCCTCGCGGGTGATCGAGTTGTTCTCGGTGAATATCGATCCGGCCGAGAGCGATCTGTCGGCCTCGTCCCCGGGTCCACCGCCGACCGACCTGCTGTCAGGAATCGATGTGCCGATTCGCGTCCGCTGGCAACCAGGCGACGTGCCGGTCCTGTCGGATCACCCCGGCAACCCCCTCAGTCGCCGGGCGCTGGCGATCCTGCTGGGCCTGCTGATGGTCGAATTGATCATGGCCTGGCGTTTCCGCGTGGGAACCATCTGCCTGGCCGTCCTGGTAACGACGGCGCTGGCCGGCTGGTGGGGCGGCTGGTTGAGCGGCGGGGTGGCCGGGCTGCTGGCCGGAGGACTTTTCGCCGCCCGGGATTGGCGCAACCGCTACGGCCGTCACAGACGGGCGGCCCAGACGCACGGGCAACCCTGAAGTGCCCTCGTCTCGCAGGTCGGCAGCCCTTACACTGGGACGTGATGGCTGCGCAGGCTTGCGCGAACGGAATCGCCAGGTTGCAGGGTGATTTCCTTTCCAGATCGATTTCGGCTCGACCGTCGTACCAGATCACGACCCGGAAGCCGATTCGATTCATCGAGACCACTAACGTGTCGACTGCCGAACAACGCCGTGCCGCTGCGCAGGGAGCCTCGGAGCTCTCCGGAGCAGACATCCTGATCGAGGCGCTGATCCGCCAGCGGGTCGAGTGTATTTTTGCCTACCCCGGCGGGGCGAGCATGCCCCTGCACCAGGCATTGATTCGCCAGGAGGATCGACTGCGAACGATCCTGCCACGACATGAACAGGGTGGCGGGTTTGCCGCACAGGGGTATGCCCGCAGTTCTGGACGTGTCGGGGTCTGCATGGCCACCAGTGGACCGGGTGCCACGAACCTGGTCACGACACTGGCCGACGCCAAGCTGGACAGCGTGCCGATCGTGGCGATCACCGGCCAGGTCCCCAAGCAGGTGATCGGCACCGATGCGTTCCAGGAAACGCCGATTGTCGAGGTTTGCCGAGCGGTCACCAAGCACCACTACCTGATCACCGAGTTCCACGACATCGCGCGGGTTGTCAAGGAAGCCTTCTACGTCGCCAGGACAGGACGCCCCGGACCGGTGCTGATTGATTTTCCGAAGAACATCCAGCAAATGACGCTCGACGCGCCACCCGACTACGATCCGCCGATGAACCTGCCGGGGTACCATCCCGAGATCCTGCAATCACAATCCGAGCAGATCAGCCAGGTCATCGCAGCCATCCGTCGTTCACCGCGTCCGGTGCTCTACGTCGGCGGCGGTTGCATCAACAGCGGGGCGTCTGACGCACTGGCCACCCTTGCCCGGCGGACCGGGATTCCCGTGACCACGACCCTGATGGGACTGGGCGCCTTTCCCGGCAACGACCCCCAGTCGCTGGGCATGCTCGGCATGCACGGCACCGTCTACTCCAACTACGCGGTCAACGAGGCTGACTTGCTGCTGGCTCTCGGCGTGCGATTCGATGACCGGGTCACTGGTAAGCTCGAAGAGTTCGCGCGGCACGGCAAGATTGTCCACGTCGATATCGATGCCTCCGAGATCCACAAGAACAAGGAAGCACACATCCCGATCGTCGCCGACGTGGGGGAAGTGCTCGAAAAGGTCAATGCCGGGTTGACCGACGAGGACGTGCCCCGGATCGACGAATGGCAGCAGCAGATCGCGAAGTGGAAGGACGCCCACCCGCTGGTCTACCGGGACGAGGAGACCTGGATCAGTCCGCAGTACGCGATCCGCGAGTTGGCCCGGCAGACCGCCGATCGCGACACCTGCATTGCCGTCGGCGTGGGACAGCACCAGATGTGGGCCGCCCAGCACTTCCCCTTCGGCAAGCCACGTCGCTGGATGAGCAGTTCGGGACTGGGCACGATGGGCTTTGGCCTGCCCGCGGCCATGGGAGCCCAGGCCGCCAACCCCGATGCGCTCTGCCTGGACATCGACGGTGACGGTTCGCTGCTGATGAATCTCCAGGAACTGGCCACGCTGCACTGCGAAAAACTGCCGGTGAAGATCCTGCTGCTCAACAACCAGCACCTTGGCATGGTCATGCAGTGGGAAGACCGGTTCTTCGAGGGTCGCCGGGCACACACGTGGCTGGGGCCCATTGATGCGCCCGAGGCGAGCGGATCCGGCGACGGGCAAATCGGCCGGACCTATCCCGATTTCGTCTCGATCGCCCAAGGTTTCAGTATCGAAGCCGCGCAGGTCCGCGAACGGGCCGAGTTCTCCGATGCACTGGCCACGATGCTCGCCTGCGACGGACCCTATCTGCTGGATTGCGTCTGCCCCTACCAGGAACACGTGCTGCCGATGATCCCCAGTGGCCACTCGGTCCAGGACATCATCACCGAGTGAACTGTCGAACCCAGCCGTGGCCGTGTATCATGGCCGGGGAGCCGTCGGTTGGCTGCTCTTGGTGTCTCTCAACCCGTTACCCGGCAAGGTCAGTTCGATGGCCAGCTACAAGAAGTACGACCCGAGGCTGGAATCCCTGGTCGTCGAGACCAGAACCCGGTTCGCCCCGGAGATCGAGGAAGAGATCCGAACGTTCGACGGCACGCTCGACGCCGAGGCCGGCTCGGATGTCGACACCCACGCCCTGCTCGCCGAAGCCATTCACCGTTCACCCGAAAAAGCCAGCAGCATCTTCTACGAACGGGCCCACACGGGGTTTACCCGCGAGATCACCATCACCGAGGAAGATCTCGAACGCATCGTCCGCGAGCTGCAGTCGGCCGGCAGTTAAGCCGAGGCACACCCGACGATGACGAAGCATGTCGATATCGATGGTGTCCGACTTCACCTGGCCACTCCTGATCCATCACGTGGTGAGTGGATCGGCCAGTCGGAGGTGCTCAAGCAGTTGCTGGCCTGCTGGTTGACTGTTGATGACGCCGACCTGCCACTGGCACCTCGGGTGACCGGTCCTCCCGGGATCGGCAAGACCACGCTGGCCATGGCCGGCGCTCGCCAACGACACCAGGACCTCTACGTCTACCAGTGCACCGCCGACACCCGTCCCGAGGACCTGCTGGTCACGCCGGTGCTTTCCGACGAGGGTCGCATTCGCTACCACGCCAGCCCACTGGTCACCGCGATGATCACCGGTGGAATCTGTGTGCTCGACGAGGGCAACCGGATGAACGAAAAATCGTGGGCCAGCCTCGCACCGCTGCTGGATCATCGTCGCTACGTCGAATCGATCATCGCCGGCATCACGATTTCCGCTCACCCGGACTTCCGCTGTGCCGTGACGATGAACGAGGACGAGTCGACCTTCGAGATTCCCGACTACATCCTCAGCCGACTCCAGCCCACCCTGTCGCTGGAACACCCCTCGCGCGAAGACGAGTTGGCGATTCTTGAATACCACCTGCCGTTTGCCGACGTCGAGATCCTGAACCTGACCGTCGAGTTTCTCCAGCAGGCCCACGAGCTGAAACTCGACTTCTCGACACGTGACGGCATCAACGTGCTGCGATACACCCTGAAGCGACTGGCCTCCGATCCCGAGCACCCGCTGTCGCGGGATTCGGCGTGGGCCGAGGCGGTGATCGGCTGCCTGGGCGAAGACGCTCTCGACCTGCAGTCGCTGGCCGCTCGCAAGCAGGTCTCGCTTGGCGGCAACATCGTCCCGATGGGATTGGGTGATTTCTTTTTCGCCGCTGACGACCCACTGCATCCCGACGCCGACGCCGACGCCGACGATGACGATGACAGCGACGAACCCGACGAGCGGGAACCGTGAACGGTGGACCGCTGGCGATCAGCGAAAAGATTACGGCGCTGCCGGTGATCCACGGCAGCGGAGACTTCGCCATCGAAGTCCGCCGCACCATGCTTGGCCGGTCCTTCGACTGCCTGGCTGTTCCGCTGCCGGAGTCATTCCGGGAGGATACCGAGGCCGCCATCGAACAGCTGCCCGGTGTGACGATGGTCATCCAGGATGAGTCGGTCGGGTTTCCCGTCGGCGAATGGACCCCGGAAAGCGACGAGGCCGACGACAGCGTTCCGCGACGGGCCAGCTACGTTCCCATCGACCCGTGCCAACCGGTGATCGCGGCCCTGCGGATCGCCATCGGGGAACGCATCGTTCGGGCTTTCGTCGATCCCGAAACAAACCCCTGGGAACCGGTCGCCGCAGTGCTGCCCGACGCGTACGCCCTGAAACGCGTCGATCTCGAACAGTTCGCCTCGGCACTGCTGCCGGCGCTGCCGCGACCACCCGAGGGGCAGCCCGTCGACCGCATCGCACACATCGCAGCCCGGCTGCACGAACTCGAGCAGCAACACGACTCGATCCTGCTCGTCTGCGGGCTACTCGACTGGCCGTGGATCCGCGAGGCCTACCAGGCCGGTGGTCACAGGGTCGCTGAACCAGACGTCGCCGCAACGGTGACCTGTGCGGTCGATCCCCGGACACTGGCCTTCCTGCTGGGAGAACTGCCCTTCGTCACCGGACTGTATGAAACGGCCCGCAGCCGGCTCGATGACGACGAAAACCTCTCCATCGACGGGTTGAAACAACTCGTGCTGGAAACCCGCGACCGCTACCAGGTCGAACTGAAATCGCGGGCCCGAACCATCTCGCCACAATTGTTGAGCAACTACTTCCGTTACGTCCGCAACCTCTCGCTGATCGAACACCGGCTCACCCCGGACCTCTACTCGCTGGTGACCGCAGCCAAGCAGATCGCCGGCGACGAATTCGCCATCCAGCTCGCGGAAACGGCCCGCGACTACCCCTACTCGTTGCCGCTGCCGTTCGACGAAGTGCGGATGGGGATCGGCAAGGGACGGCTGCCCGACGGAAACATGGTCGAACTGGTCAGCCGGCTGCCCGGACCCCCGGTCAGTTGGCGAACCTGCCGGCTCAATCCCCGGCCACCACGCCAGCAGCAGGACAAGTGGCAATTGCAGTGGGATCCTCATCGCCAGTGCAGCTGGCCGCCCGAGGACGACTCGATCGAGCGGTTTCGGACCCACGTCAAGGACGCCGCACTCTCGATGCTCGGTGCGGACCTGGCCCGCACCGAGAAATTCACCACCAGCCTTCGCGACGGACTCGATATCCGCGAAACCCTCAGGAACTGGCACACCGGCGAGCTGTACGTCAAGGTGCTGCCGCCGACACGAGGCAACCTTGACTGTGTGCTGATGTTCTTCGATTCGCCGGCCGATCCTCGCGACTATCCGTGGCGGATCACCTGGATGGCCGAGCACCACGACGAATCGACACTGGCGCTGTTCGCGAGTGACTTTCACGACGAAATGGCCGGGCCCGGCATTGGCCTGGCAACCTACGGGGGAGCAATGTTCCTGTTCCCGCCGCGTCCCGTCCCGGAAATCTGGTCCGATCCCCGGTTCGACTGGGTCGACACGCTCGAGGAACGGCTGCTGGCCGCGGCCTGCCACTACAGCCGCGAACGACACATCGCCGTACTCAGCAACGCGCCACCCGGAGCCGCCTGGCGACGGATCGCCCGACAGCACGGGCGGAAGCTGATCCACGTGCCGCTGGGACGCTTCAGCCAGGAAACCGTCGCCCGCCTTCGCCAGGTCCACGTGCTCAACGGACAACAGGTCCGCAGCTACGCGGCCCATTTCATCCGCAGGGCCTAGCCCGGCCATGCGTCCCGGCGAAATTGCCTGACTGTTCACCACGTGATCGGATTGCCATGAACCGGAAAATACGTTTCGCCCTGCTGCTGGCCGCCGTTGTCGGCGGCGTTCCATCCGCACCGGCCGCCGGGAAGCCCAACATCGTCGTCATCCTTACCGACGACCAGGGCTGGGGCGACCTCAGCCTCAACGGCAACAAGAACCTCTCCACTCCTAACATCGATTCACTGGCCCGGGCGGGAACGCGGTTTGAACGCTTTTTCGTTTGCCCGGTGTGCTCACCAACGCGGGCCGAGTTGCTCACCGGACGGTATCACCCCCGCGGCGGTGTCTACAGCACGTCCGCGGGCGGAGAACGGCTGGACCTCGACGAGAGCACCATCGCCGATTCATTCCAGGCCGCCGGTTATGCCACCGCAGCCTTCGGCAAGTGGCACAACGGAATGCAGTATCCCTATCACCCCAATGGCCGGGGCTTCGACGAGTTCTACGGGTTCTGTTCGGGTCACTGGGGTGATTATTTCAGCCCGCCTCTCGAACACAACGGCCGCATCGTGAAGGGAAACGGCTTCTGCATCAACGACTTCACCGACAAGGCGATTGCCTTCATCGAAACGGCCCATCGTTCTCGAAAACCCTTCTTCGCCTACCTCCCCTACAACACGCCGCATTCGCCGATGCAGGTACCCGATCGCTGGTGGAACGCGTTCAAGAACAAATCGCTTGCCATGCGGCACCGTGACTGGAAGAAACCGGGCCTGCGGCCAAACCAGCGAGAAAACCTGCCGCACGTCCGCTGCGCCCTGGCAATGTGCGAGAACATCGACTGGAACGTCGGCCGTCTCCTGAAAACACTCGACCGGCTCGGCATCGCCGACAACACGATCGTGGTTTTCTTTCACGACAACGGTCCCAACGGCGTCCGCTGGAACGGCGGTATGAAGGGCCGCAAGGGATCAACCGATGAGGGGGGCGTCCGCTCACCATTGCTGGTCCGCTGGCCGAAACAGATCCCGGCCGGGTCAACGGTGACGCCAATCGCGGCGGCAATCGACCTGCTGCCGACCCTGGCCGATTGCGCCGGGATTCCCGTCACGGGCAAGAAACCGCTCGATGGCCGCAGTCTCAAGCCACTCCTGCTCGGCAAGACCGGTTTCTGGAAAGATCGCCCGATCTTCTCGCACTGGCGCGGCCGTGTCAGTGTCCGGACACAACAGTTCCGGCTCGACCATCGAGGCCAGCTCTTCGACATGACCATTGATCCCGGCCAAACCACCAACATCAGCCAGAAACACCCCCAACTGGCCCGACAACTCCGCGACAAAGTCGCCACCTGGAAACGCGACGTGCTGGCCAAACTCGGCCGGGCCAACCGCCCCTTCACGGTTGGCCATCCCGATGCCGAGTGGACACAGCTTCCTGCCCGCGATGCCCGGCCACACGGCGGTATCCGTCACTCGAATCGATTCCCCAACTGCGCCTATCTGGTTAACTGGACCAGCCGCGACGACAAGATCACCTGGCCGGTCGAGGTCGCCGCCGATGGGCGTTTCGAGATCACGTTGCAATACGCGGTGCCCGGGGCCGATGTCGGTGCGTCGATCGAACTCCGTTTCAACAACAGCCGCCTGAAAACGACGATCACAACGCCACACGAAGTCCCCCCCCGGGGCCGGGAACACGATCGCGTGCCACGGCGGGAGTCCTACGTCAAGGACTTCCGTGACCTGAAGATGGGGGTCATCGAACTGTCCAGGGGTCGGGGCGACCTGGAACTCCGCGCGACCGACATCCCCGGCAAGCAGGTTCTGGAATTTCGCCTGCTGATGCTGCGACGCGTGCCCGGCAACAACCGTTCCCGCCGACAGAAACCTAGGACGCCTTCTTCTTGACCGTCTTGCCGGTCAGTTCACCGTAGACGTGCTCGATATTCTCGATGTTGGTCTTCACATCCACCCCGGTCCATTTCTTGTACCAGGGCAGGTCGATCGACGCCTTGATCTGGTCAAGCGACTTGCCCCCGTCGATGGCGGCCTGAATCGTCTGCCGCAGTTCCACGAAGTACCGCTTCTGCGTCGCGACAAGACTCTTGCTCGATGTCTCGCCGTGCCCGGGTGCCAGCGTCTTGATCGGCAGCTTCTGCAACTCGGTCAGCACGCCGATCCAGCTCGAGGTGTTGCTGTCGCCGGTGTAATTGAACGCCCCGTTGACACAGGCATCACCGGTGAAGGCGATCCGTTGCTTGGGCAGCCAGGCGATCGCGTCACCGGCCGTGTGAGCGTGACCGAAGTGGATCAGTTCGACCCGCATCGTACCGTCATCGATCACCATCTTCCGGGGGAAGTACAGCGACGGCTTGTCGTACGCCAGCTTGCCGTATTCCTTTTTCTTCTCCTTCTGCGACTTCCTGAAACCAGCAATCCCCTTGGTGTCGAACAGGGCCCGGCTGTTCTCCGACGCCACAGCCACCGCACCCAGCTTGGTGTATTTCCGGTTCCCGTCAGCATGGTCGCCGTGGTAATGCGTGTCGAAAACGTAGCGAATCGGCTTATTGGTCGTTCGCCGGATCAACTTGATCACCTCGTCGGCCTGGTTGGGAAAGTTGGCGTCGATCACCAGCACGAAGTCCTTAAAGACGACCCAACCCTGGTTGCAGCCGATGAACTCGGGCTTGGTCTGCGTCTTGCGGAAGAAGACGCCCGGAGACAGTTCGGTGACGGTCGTCTCGGTTGGCACAAACCAGCCTGAGGCCCAGCCGGAAATCCCGGTGAGCGTGATCAGGGAGAGGACGGCGATTGCGAATCGGTTCTTTCGAGGCATTGACATCGGCAACTCTCGTTCGGTTGACAGAATACGGCGGCGGGCCAAGCGGCACCGCCGTTGATCATCGGCCCCAGGCATCGTCGTCGTCAAGAGACCCGGGTACCGCCCCGGAATTCTCTGGCTCGCCCTCGACGGATGGCTCCTCTTCGTCTCCGTCGTCACCCCAGACACGTCTCAATTCCGTCAGCTGATCCTGTTCTCCCAGTTCGTCGTAGCAGCCGACCAGCAACGGATAGGCCGGCGCATAATTGGCGCAATCCTTCAGTGCCAGCCGCAGTGACTCGGCAGCCCGTTCGATCTCGTTCTGCTGCAACAAGGCCAGGGCAACGTTGTACTTGATACCCGCGGACCAGGGCACCTGTTCGAGAATCCGGCCATAGCTCTGCAGCGCGGCCAGCACGTCGCCCTTGCGGGCCTTGAGATTTGCGTCATCGAGTCCAGCGGCGACGCTGCCGGTGATCTTTCCGCCGTAACAACGGAACAACTGCACAACGGCCGTCGGCACACCCAGCACGAAAGGCAGATTGCCGAACAGCATCTTCCAGGCGTTGCCCCGCATGCAGGCCGGACAGCGATTTGTCACGCTTGAATGCCAACCCCAGACAACCAGCAGAAAATAGAAGTAGAATATCGTGAACTTTCTTGGCCTGGAGAACATCCCACACTCTTCGCACAGGCCGAAATCGTGTTCGTCGAGGATTCCACCGCTCTGCTCGACCGTCGACAACGTTTCACAGAAATGACAGTACACCTGTGGCGTGTCTTCCATTTCCGACAGGTCGAGGGTTGCCCTGCATTGCGGGCACCTGATGGTGCGAAACCAGGCGCCTCGACCCGCTGCGGTCATCTTCTCCCGTGTCATCTCGGCCCACATCCCACTGCGGGCAACATCGACGTCCAGCTTGAGATCGGTAGCCGAGATCTTGTAGGCGCGGAACCCGGCGCTATCGACAGTCCCGTCCGGCGAAACAAACGACATCACCAACCGCCCCTCGTATGCCTCGACCGCAAGGATCTGTGACGCCGGGACACTGATGTCGTCCAGTACCAGCGTCTCGCCATCAAAACTGCCTTTCTTCTTCCGCGAGAATGCCGCTTCCGAGCCATCCTCCTTCAACCAGCGGAACTTGAACCGCTGGGGTTCTGGCGTCGGGGTGTCGATGTCCCGGTTGATCATCCGATCACCTGGGTCCGACCGGTGGCGTGGGCCTGGTAAAGACCGAAGACGGTCTTCAGGACGCGGAGCCCATCGGCCGAGGTGACCGGCGGGGGCACCAGACCGGCAGCGGCACGAACGGCCGCGTGGACAAAGGGGGTGTAGCCGCGTGGGGTTTTCGGACCGTCGTGGATCTGGATTCCCCGGGGCGCTCCGGCCTTCCAGCTCTGCCACGTCAACGGCTTCTCGCCCTGGCTGTCCAGGTGAACCCAGCCCTTGGCACCCCAGATCTTGATGTGCGTGTGGTAGCCGCGATCGAGATAATAACCCGACGTCAGCGTGCCCAGTGTCCCGTTGGCGTATTTCAGGGCCACCGCGGCCGAATCCTCGACATCCAGGGGCTGTCCACCAACATTGGCGGTGAACCCGGTCACGTGGGTCACGTGGGTCCCGGTCAGGTAGGTCGCCAGGTCCAGCCAGTGGATTCCCAACCAGGCCAGGTGACCGCCCCCGGCACGGTCCTTCTTCGCATACCACCGCTTCTGGTAACTGGGGCTGGTCAGGCGGGTCTGATCGGCAATGATGTGCAATTCGACCCCGTACACCTTGCCGATCTGACCAGCGGCAATCAGCTTGCGGGCGACCTGGGTTTCGGGATTGGTCCGGTTGGCCAGTGCCAGCATCAGGTGCAGGTGTTTCCTGTCGGCCAGGTCGACCAGTTCCGCAAAATCACCGGCTCGTACACAGGCCGGCTTCTCGGCAAACACGTGGCATCCCGCCTCGAGCGCCTTGCGNATCACTCCGGGTGCCCGCCGCGACTCCAGCGACACCAGCACCATCGCCGGCTTCTCNACCTTCAGCAGTTCCTCGTGACTGCGGTAGACCTTTGCCAGTTTCTTGCCGAGCCCGCGACCGGCCCCGGCCTCGGACTGGCCACTGGGATCGCCCAGGACCACGCGACCGGTCTCGGGGCTGGTTGCCAAGGCGGGAAAGTACGCCCCCAGGTGGGCGCCGGTTTCATTGGTCAATACACCGACGGTGATCGTCTTGGGCATGGCAGCAACCTGTCGATACGGTGCGGGTGAGTGATCGGCATGACTCAGAATATCGCCGAGGAAGTTCGATTCAACAACCCGGCAGCCGCATTGACGCCAGCGATCTGCTATTCGAGATTCGCGTGTCGCGAGAACATCGTCCCCGGATCGGACGCCAGGCGATCCATCAGACCCAGGACCACCGCATCAAGCACCACCAGCAGGCTTTGCTCAAACAGCGATCCCATCGGCTGGATCGACGACGCCTCGTCGGGGCCATCGAGTTTGGGTGTCGGTGCCGGCACGCACAACTGGATTTCGGCCAGTTCCCCGATCGGTGATCCCTCGCGGATCGTTACCAGGGCGATTCGTCCGCCGAGTGCGGCGGCCTTTTGTGCGATGGCGACCATTGAACCGGTCGAACCCGACCCCGAACCGACAACCAGCAGGTCGCCTGCTGCCAGTGCCGCCGTGGTGGTTTCGCCAACGACATGAGCCGACAGGCCCAGGTGGGCCAGCCGCATCGCGAAAGCCCGGACCGCACAACCGGATCGACCCGCGCCGGCCACGAAAACACGGGGTGTCTCGGCCAGCGCTTCAACCAACCGCGACGCCGCCTCGTCATCCACCCGGCGGACCGTCGCGCCGATCTCCTCGGCAATCCGTGCAGCCCGCTCCGCAACACTCACGACACCCGCTCCCCGACCAGCAGCAATTCGCGTATCTCGGCCGCGGCCTTGCGGGGTTGACTGTGGCCGGCCAGGTAACCGCCGACCACGACGATCCGGGGCTGAAATTCCCGGACAGCCGGCAACGTCTCGGGCCGGATTCCCCCGGCCACCGCCGCCTGCTCCGGCGGAACCGCCTCGAGCAACTCGGCCAGTTCAGTCAGCGGGTCGGCTCCCGAAGCCTGCACGTCAAACGCGGTGTGGACGCACAAGACCTCGGCCCCCAGCGCTGCCAACTGACCACCACGGCCGGAAATATCCGGGCAGCCGATCAGGTCGACCAGAACATGCCCGCCCGCGTCGGCGGCCGCCTCCAGCACACCGTGCACCGTTGCATCATCGGCGACTCCCAGGACGCTGACCCAATCGGCCCCGGCCCGAAACGCCAACGACGCTTCCAGGCGTCCGGCATCCATCACTTTCAGGTCAGCCAGGATCTCGACACCCGGACACGCCTCGCGAATCCGTCGCACCGCCTCCATCCCGTACTCGATCACCAGCGGTGTTCCCACCTCGATGATCTCGACCAGGTCGATCAGCTCGCGGCCACGGGCCACTGCCACGTCCAGGTCCGGTTCGTCCAACGCCAGTTGAAGCTGGGTCATGACCTTCAACGTCCTGTCATTTCACGCGTGTTGCCTGCCTTGCGGCCGGAACCATCAGGAACTTCTGGGCTCGCTTGCCGTTGATGTCGCCACAGTAGAGGTTGCCCTTCGAATCGACGGCAATCGAGTGAACCCAGTTCAACTGCCCGGGCCGTTCCTTGCCGTCCTCTCCCTTGGGCACCACCACGTATTCCAGTACCCGGCCCGCGGTCGAGAATTTCACGAGCACCTGGCTCGTCGGCGGCACGCCCAGAACGACGTCCTCCTTCCGCCATCCCATCGGCCCGGAGCCACAGACCCAGATCTCGTCCCGGGCTGTCACGCAGAATCCCCAGGGGACCAGGATGTTCCGCCACTGGGCGAGAAACTTCCCCGACTGGCTGAACACCTGAACGCGCGCATTGTTGCGATCGGCAACGTAGATCCGCCCCTTGGAATCCATGGCGATCGCATGCGGCAGGCTGAACTCGCCGGGCCCGACACCCAGCTTGCCCCACATCTTCACGAAACGGCCCTTGGCATTGAAGTGCAGCACGCGGTTGTTGCCATAACCGTCGGAGACGAAAATGTCGCCCTGCGGCGAAACGACCATGTCGGTCGGGTTGTTCATGTGATGCTCGTCGTCACCGAATTCGCCGCGGGTGCCCAGCACCAGCAACGGCTTGCCCTCGGGGGTCAGTTTCATCACGCAGTGGTTGCCCTGGTCGGCCACCCACACGTTGCCCTGGTGATCGAGCTTGAGCTGGTGAGGTTTTCCGATGACGCCGGTACCGCACGATCGAACAAAGCGGCCATCGGTCGTGAAAATCTGGATGGGAGGAGTGGTCCGGGTGAAAATCCAGACCTGCTGGGACTTGTCGACAAACATCCCGGGCACATGATCCCAGTTGAGACCATCGGGACGCTTGGGCCAACTCGGATCAACGTGGTAGGTCCTGGCGACATTCTTTCGAGGGAAGTCGGGCAGCTTGGCCTCCTGGGCCTGTGCCGCCACCACCTGCACCATCGTCAGCAGTATCGCTATCTTCTGCCAACCCATCTCTGACTCCTCGCCTCAAGTACACTTGATCCCCGGCCGGGTATTCTGAACCGTGACAACCGGGAAAGTAAAGCCGGGAGTCTCAGACATCCTGCCACTCCGTGTACTCGTCGGGCTGTCCGTCGTCGCCCGGGCTGGGCATCGTCATCGGTGGAAGGGGCTCCTCTTGTGGCGCTTCGACCAGGTGATGTCGGGCAGCGACCGGACGGATCGCCCAGTTGGCAACCAGGGCGATGGCCAGCAGCGCGGCCATCAGGTACATGGTCGTGTTATACAGCGTCGCCCGTGGATCGAGCGTCCCCGGGGGCAGCAGGTCCACCAGCTTCCCGATATCGACGGTCTTGGCCGTGATCAGTATTTCCAGCTGATCCTTGCCGACCCCGAAGGCCTGCCGAAATCCGTCTGCGTCGACCTTTGCCGCCAGGTCCCGGATGGCCTGGACTCGCTGGCTTTCCCGCAGCGACGTGATCGCCCAGGGACCCAGCACTCCCGCGGTGCTCCAGGCTGTCAGCAATCGACCGTGGATCCCTCCGACAAATCGGGCGCCGAACAGGTCGGCCAGGTAGGCGGGGATCGTGGCAAATCCACCGCCGTACATCGTGAAGATGACCATCGTGGCGGCGTAGAAGTAAACCAGCCAGACCGTTGCCGGGCTGGCACTGACACTGGCGGCGGTGAAGGGAATCGAGACATACAGCACGATCCCCAGCAAGAAAAACAGCGTGTAGGTCAACTTGCGGCCGATCCAGTCCGAAACACTGGCCCAGAAGAAGCGGCCCAGCATGTTGAACACGCTGATCATCAGCACGTAGGTGGCCGCAAAACCGCCGTTGACGATGCCCGGCAAGGTTGTCCCGAAGATCTCGGTCATCATCGTCTTGGCGACGCCCAGTACGCCGATCCCGGCGGTGACGTTGAAGCAAAGCACGATCCAGACCAGGTAGAACTGGGGAGTCTTCATTGCCTGGTCGATGCTGACATCATGCCGGCTGATCATCCGCCGCCCCGATCTCTCTTCGGCCGGCGGCGTCCACCCCTCGGGCACCCAGCCCTCGGCAGGAAGGCGATAACAGAAAGACGCAACAAGCATGACCAGGAAATAAACCACCCCGAGTACGACAAACGTCTCGGCCACGCCCACGCTGCCGGTCCCCACGACGTAGATCCCCGGCTCGATTTCCCCACCGGTTTTCGCGCCAACCTCGATCACCTCGCGAAGCTGACCGGCCACGTCGGCCATCCGCCGACCCCCCTCGGTGACCATTTCGACCGCCTCCGCACTGCCCAGCCGTACCGGCGCCCGGTAGAACATTCCCAGCAGCCACTCCTTCAGTGGCGCCCCGATCATCGCTCCCCCCCCAAAACCCATGATCGCCATGCCCGCGGCCATGCCGCGGCGGTCGGGGAACCAGCGAATCAACGTGCTGACCGGCGAGACGTAGCCCAGTCCCAGCCCACAACCTCCGATGACGCCGTAGCCGAGATAGACCAGCCAGAGCTGGTGAGTCCAGATTCCCGCGGCGCCGACCAGGAAACCACCACCCCAGCAGGCGGCCGCCACCGTGCCGACGACCCGTGGACCAACCCGTTCCAGCCACTTGCCTGCAAAGGAGGCCGAAAGTCCCAGGCAGACAATCGCAACGGTGAAGATCCAGACAACACTCCCCAGCGACCAGTCGTCGGCCGCACGACCAACCACGCCGCGAACCCGCTCCAGCGGCGGATTGAAGATGCTCCAGGCGTAGACCGACCCGATGCACAGGTGGATGCCCACCGAGGCAGGCGGGACCAGCCAACGGTTGAAACCCGGGCCGGCAATGATGCGGTTCTTGGAGAACAGGTTCGACATCGACGCGTTCGCCGGAGACCGGTTGAAGAACCCACCTTAGCCGAGCGGTTTCGTGATAGGAAACGTGAGCCCCGGCCTGGAGAATCGGTGACGATCAGCGAAGCCAGTCCTCGCCGAAAAGGCGTCGCAACAACCCGATCTGCCCGGCGTGCAGCATCTCGTGTTGAGCACTCCACTCGAGTGCTCCTCCCTTGAGACCGAAGACCGGGTGAGGTTGCGTGGCGGGTTCGTCGAGAATGTCGTCGTCCATCGTGCTGATCTCCTCGATCACCCGAGCGTGAACCGCGTCGAACGCCGCCCGGATCTCCTCGACCGTCGCATTCGCCGCCGGGTCGGAATCGGGTACCGAGTCCTTGCCGTAGAGCGAGAGTACCCGCTCACCGATCAGTGACTCGTCACCGGGTTGCACACCGCGGACACGGTCCAGCGCCAGGCGGTACTGGGCCATCGCCAGGTGTCCGACCTGCCAGCCAACATGCGTGACTCCCTCGGCCGGCTGACGAAACCACTGCGACTCCGGTACCGCATCGACCAGGCTGACCGTGTACTCCCGCACCCCCTTGATCCGATCCAGAACCTCGCTGATTCGTGACATTTCGTCGTGCCTCTTCGTGGGTCAATCCGTGGAATGATTGGGTTGGCCGGTTCTTGCCCTGGTTGTCACTTGGCCCCGCTGGCCCCTTTCCGAAAATCCACCGCCATGAATTCCCGACGCTGCATCAACCGAACTCCTCAGACCAGTTGTCCCGGACTTCACCTTGCCGGTCGGCCTAGCCTAGCATGGGTCCATGCACGCTGCATTTCCACGTGTCGTCGCCACGATCACGCTGATGATGATGGTCCCGGTTGTCATGGCAGCCGATCGGCAACCGGCCGCGACGAAGAAATCGGCATCCGGGGGAGTCGAGTTTTTCGAGAAGAAAATCCGGCCGGTCCTCGTCAAGCACTGCTACAAGTGCCACTCGGGGAAGGCCAAACAGCCCAAGGGCAAGCTCCGTCTCGACAGCCGTGACTTTATCCGCAGGGGCGGAGAAACCGGGCCGGCGGTGGTCCCGGGCAAGCCCGGGACGAGCCTGCTGCTGAAGGCGATCCGATACGAATCGCTCGAGATGCCTCCGTCGGGCAAGCTGCCGGAACCGGTGATCGCCGACTTCCAGGCCTGGATCCGTCTCGGCGCCCCCGATCCCCGCGACAAGGTCGCCACCGCCACCACCAGGAGTCAACCGGGCATGAGCCTTGCCAGGGGCCGACGCTGGTGGTCGTTTCAGCCGGTCAAACAGCAGTCGCTGCCAAGAACCCGCCGCAGCAAGTGGGCTCGCCACCGCATCGACCACTTCGTGCTGGCGGAACTCGAGAAACACGGCCTGGCGCCCTCGCCCCCCGCGGACCGCCGGACGTTGATCCGCCGCCTCACTCTCGACCTGCTCGGCCTGCCACCGACAACCGCCCAGATCGATCGCTTCACCGCCGACAAACGATCCGGGGCGGTCCGGCAACTGGTCGATCGACTGTTGTCCAGCCGTCACTACGGAGAACGCTGGGGGCGGCACTGGTTGGACGTGGCCCGTTGGGCCGAGGACAACCCCACCAGCGAAGCGACCAACCGACCTCACCCCGACGCCTGGCGATACCGCGACTGGGTCATCGAGGCCGTCAATCGGGATGTGCCCTACGACCGGTTCATCAAGCTGCAACTGGCCGCCGACTTGATGCCCGGTTTTCGCCGCGATGATCTGCGGGCACTGGGCTACCTTGGCACCGCGCCGACCTACCACAAGGACCCCCGTCTCTCGAAAACCGTGATCGAGACGATCGCGAGCGACGACTGGGACGAACGCGTCGACGCCGTCAGCCGCGGCCTGCTGGGGCTGACGGTTGGTTGCGCCCGGTGTCATGAACACAAGTTCGATGCGGTGACACAGGAAGACTACTACGCCCTGGCGGGTGTCTTTGCCAGCAACTGGAAAGTGAAGCGGCCGCTGGTCGAGTTGACCGAGGCCCAGGAACGGCGGGTGATCTGGGCCCAGGACCGGATCTGGCGACTGAAAGTGGCCATCTCGCTGAAGAAAGACCCGGCCACGCCTTCCACGCCCGAGGGAATCGCGTCGATGGAGGCCGAGGTGGCTGCACTGGAACAGACGCCGTACCTCGACGCACCGTCGATGCACGCCGTCTACGACGCGGCGGTCTACATCGACGGGTCCGACCCCGAATTCACCTGGATGGACTTTCGCATCGGCGAGCCACGCGATCTGCCGGTGTTCCTGCGTGGCAACGTCGCCACGCCCGGAAAGATCATCCCCCGACGATTTCTCGAGGTCCTCAGCCCGGATTCCCCACAACCGTTCAAGCACGGTTCCGGCCGACTCGAGCTGGCCGAACAGATCAGCACCAACGCGGCCCCGCTCGCCGCGCGGGTATTCGTCAATCGTGTCTGGGGCTGGCACTTCGGCCGGCCACTGGTGATGACCACCAGCGACTTCGGAGCGCAGGGCCAGCAACCGACTCATCCGCGGTTGCTCGACGACCTTGCCGCCGCCTTCATCGCCAACGGCTGGTCGCTGAAATGGCTGCACCGGGAAATCCTGCTTTCGGCCACCTACGCCCAGTCGAGTCGCCACCGTGCCGCAGCGGCCACGATCGATCCGGTCAACCGCTGGCTCTGGCGGTTTGCTCCCCGGCGAGTCGATTTCGAGACCTGGCGCGACTCGATCCTGGCCGTCACCGGCTCGCTCGATACCAGGCCCTTCGGGCCGTCACAAAGTGTCGACGAGATCAAGAACGTCCGGCGAACCGTCTACGCTACGGTCAGCCGCCGCCAGGTCAGCCCGCTGATGAGACTCTATGATTTCCCCGATGTGGCCCAGCACGTGCCCGGCCGCGACGTGACCACCACGCCCCTGCAGCAACTGTTCGTCTTCAACAGCGAGTTCTTTATCCAGCAGGCCCGAACCCTCGCCGGCCGGATCGATTCCACGAGTGACGACTCGCAGAACATTGCCTCGCTGTACCACCGGGTGTTTGCCCGGAAACCCTCGGGCAAAGAGCTGGTCATCGGGCGGGCGTTCCTGGCCGCTCGCCGGAAAACTCACGCCAGGACCGCCTGGGCCGATTACTGCCAGGCAATTCTCGCCGCCAGCGAACTGATCTTCGTCGATTGAAAGTCCAGCCGATGCTGATTTCGCCTCCACCGACCAGACGTCAGGCACTCGCCGCAGCCGGCAGCGGCTTTGGCCTGTTGAGCCTGGCCGGCCTGCTGGCCGCCGAAAAGGCGCCCCCCGGCAGGACGTCGGCGATCCGGCCCAACCCCCCGGCCAAGCACGTCATCTTTCTGTTCATGACCGGCGGTCCGTCTCACATGGACCTCTTCGACCCCAAACCGGCACTGCAGAAGTTCGCCGGCCAACGACCCAAGACTGTCGACCTCCGGACCGAACGGGTGACCAAGGGAATCCTCGCCTCGCCGTTCAGCTTCCGCCGGTCGGGCCGGTCGGGTGTCCAGGTCAGTGAACTGCTGCCCAGGCTCGGCGCGGTCATCGACGACATCTGCGTCATCCGCTCGATGTACACTTTCAACCCCACGCACACCCCCGCGCGAAACCTGATCCACTCGGGCAACATCGCTGTCACCCGGCCCACGATCGGCGCGTGGTTGAATTACGGGCTGGGCAGCGAGAACGAGAACCTGCCGGGTTTCGTGGCACTCAGCCACCCCCGCAGCGGCAAGTTGTGGCGATCCGGATTCCTGCCGTCGAAGTACCAGGGGACACGCTTCAGCCCCGACGAGACAGCACCGGAGAAGATGATCCGCTACCTGAAGAACCCCAGCCAGGACCAGGCATCGCAACGCCAGCAACTCGATCTGCTCCAGCAACTCAACGGCGTGCACCTGGCCCAACGCGGCACCGATTCGTTCCTCGAGGGCCGAATCCAGGCCATGGAAACGGCGTTCCGCATGCAGTTTGCTGCCAGCGACGCTTTCGACATTCGCAAGGAACCCGGGTCGATCCGCGAGCAGTACGGTAAGAACACGTTCGGGAACAACTGCCTGCTGGCCCGGCGGCTGGTCGAACGGGGTGTGCGGTACGTCCAGGTCTTTTCTGGACCGGGCCAGCCCTGGGACGATCACCACGACATCGACGCCAACCTCAGAAAACGCTGCCCCGACATCGACCGCGGTTGTGCGACGCTGTTGGCCGACCTCAAGCAACGAGGACTGCTCGACGAAACACTTGTCGTCTGGGGCGGCGAATTCGGCCGGACGCCCGTTTCGGAAGCCGGAACCGGGCGGGACCACAACCCCTACGGTTACACGATGTGGCTGGCCGGGGGCGGGATCCGCGGCGGGGTGGCTCACGGCGCAACCGACGAGTTCGGGTTCCGAGCCGTCGAGAACCGGGTCAACATTCACGACCTGCACGCGACGCTGCTGCACCAGATGGGAATCGATCACGAGAAGTTGACGTATCGATTCAGCGGCCGCGACTTTCGACTGACCGACGTCCATGGCCGTGTCCTCCACGAATTGATCGCGTAGACATTTCACGGTCGACCATCAACAGGCAACCCGACAGGACTCCAGCGAGACAACACCATGTCCGACACACCACGCCGCGACTTCCTGAAAACCGCCAGCCTGCTCGGGGCCGGCTCGCTGCTGGACCCCCGGGCCGCCACGGCCGCCGCCCGGCGACGCAAGCCGATCGACGAGTACGACCCGGCCAACATCAAGCTGGCACGTCGCGTACAGGGGTCACTCTCGGATGACGACATGAAGTTCCTGCAACAGCTGGGACTGCGGTGGGTACGTGTCGATCTGACCCGCCAGCAGGCCAACCTGGCCTTCATGACCGAGTTACAGAAACGGTTCGCACAGCACGACATCGCCATCTACTCGGCGGTTCATCCCGTCCAGGGATCGGTCAACATCGGCCTGGGACGCCCGGGCCGCGACGACGAGATTCGTGAATACCAGGACTTCCTCAAGGCCCTGGGGCGATTGAAGATCCCCGTGGCCGGCTATGCTTTTCACCCGGGCAATACCTACAGCACCGGCCGGGTTGTCCACCGGGGCTACTCGGTACGGGTGTTCGATCTGGACGTGTTCCGCAAGTCCGTCGAAAAGCAGAAGTTCGGACGGGATTATTCGGCCGAACAGATGTGGGACAACTACGAGTACTTCATCAAGCGGGTCCTGCCGGTGGCCGAGGACTCCGACGTGCGGATGGCCTTGCATCCCGACGACCCCCCGGTGGCCAGGATGAACGGCGTGGCCAAACTGTTCACCCACTTCGACGGCTACAAGCGGGCCAACGAGATTGCCGGCCGCAGCCAGCACTGGGGCGTGCTGCTGTGCGTCGGCACGTGGTCGGAAGGTGGGGACCGGATGGGCAAGGATGTCTTCGAGATGATCCGCCACTGGGGAAAACGAAAACAGCTTTTCGCCATTCACTTCCGCAACGTCAGTGGCACACTGCCGCGGTTCTACGAGACGTTCCCCGATGACGGGTACCAGGACATGCCGAAGGTGATGCGGACGCTGCGGGCTGTCGGGTTCAACGGCACCACGATCGGTGACCACATCCCGAGGATGATCAACGACAACGGCCTGCAGCAGGCCGGCGCGGCCTATTGCGTGGCCTACATGCGGGCCCTGCTCAAACAGGCCAACCGCGAGATGGGCTAGTTCCCGATGCCCGAGAGCTGCTACGCCTATCCCCGGTACTGGGACCTCGCCTTCCGGGACGAAACGCCGCTGGAAGCCGATTTCGTCGATGCGGTGGCCGCGAAGTACTGCGACTTTCCGGTGCGCCGGGTCCTCGAACCAGGTTGTGGTGGTGGCCGGCTGGTGGTTGAACTGGCTTCACGAGGCTACGAAGTCACCGGTTTTGATCTCAGCACACCGGCCATCGACTACCTGAAGCGACGGCTGAAACGGCGAGGCCTGCGGGCCAACGTCTTCGAAGGCGACATGACGTGCGTGCAGATCGACCCGCCGGCCGACCTGGCCATCTGCCCGATGAATACGTTCCGGCACCTGCTGACCGAAGGCGACGCCCGGAACCATCTCGACGCGATCTCATCCAGCCTGCGGCCCGGCGGCCTCTACCTGCTGGGATTTCACCTGCTGCCACTGGACATCGACCCCGAGTCGTCCGAACGGTGGACGGCCCGGCATGGACGGACCCGTGTCACGTTTTCCCTGAAGGTGCTCGATTCGCAACGGCGGCGGCGGCTCGAAACGCTGCGGTTCCGACTCAACGTGACCAGTGGTCACGCCCGTCCCCGCCGCCTGGTGCTCGAGGACGAGTTTCCGTTGAGAATGTACACCGCGGCCCAGTTCCGCCGCCTGCTCGACTCGGTTCCCGGGTTGGAACTGCTCGACGTCTACGACTTCTGGTACGACATCGGTGATCCGCTCGTCCTCGACGACCGGATCACCGACACGATGTTCGTACTGCGAAAGCCATGACACCAGGCGTTCCTACACGGCAACCTCGGCGGCAGCGCTGGTGTGCAGGGCAACACCGTTCCAGTACAGCGACGAGGCCGACAGGGTCAAAACGATCTCGGTGCGGAACTCGCGGCCCTCGCCCACGGCCGGGGTTTCCTGCCACTGGACCTGGTCGAACTGTTCGAGGAACTCCTCGACCCGTCCCTGGTCGGGTCGATCCGGCACGAAACGTTCCTGCTGCACGGGGCCGCCGACGGTGACCAGTTTGGCCCCGGCCCGCTGGCGGGATCGGCCGCGGCGCAACGCGTCCAGCCCATAGCCTCCCAGCAGCCGTGGCCAGGCCTGTTGACAGACCTCGTGAGAATCGAAGAGGTCCATCCCGAGAATTTCATCATCGATCGCGACAACCAGGCCCTCGGCACCCTTGGGCCACGGCAACTGCTCACGGAACTCCTGGATTCGCCGGGCGTACGCCAAAAACGAGTCCGACATTGCTCCGCTCGCCGAGCTCACCTTCATTTCCATCTGCTGCCTGGCGATGTCATCCCAGACCTCGGCCTGATCCGAACGGTGACCTTTGCCCTGGCGAATCGACCGCATCACCGCCCTCTTCAGCTTTCGACGAAGGGTTGACGGTGACACGTGAGCCCCCGAACCGAACTTCTGTGACACGTCGTGCCAGCGGCCGGCCTCGATGCAGCTGACCGGAACCACGCAATCGGTGTTCGCCCCGACCAGGACCGTCGTGTTCAACACGCGATTCTGCTTCGCCCCGACCAACTCTTCTCCCTCGACAAACAGCACGGCCTGGTCGCCCCGGTTTCTTACGAGGAGATGTGGAACCGACCCGGCACGATTGACCTCCTCGACATCCACCTGTTCCCGCTGCATCGCCTCGGCGGCCAGCAGATACTTTCTCGACCCCGCGACCTCATCACCGCGATCACGTTTCAGGGGAAACACGGTCATGTTGTCGCAGGCCATCAATTCCAGTACCTGCACGTCACTGAAGACCTCACCCATCGATCACCTCCTGTTCGATAGCCACCGAGAACAGCCCGCGCGACGCTTCGTGTTTAATAAACACTTATGTTAGTGTCTACTATACACGGTCCGCGCGGATCGTCAAGCACCGTTGGCAGGTTACACGGCCGGGGCGGCGACTCCCGACTGACACATGTTCTCGGTAGAATGCAACCGCCATGCGGCGGGGGCCGTAGCTCAATCGGTTAGAGCAGCGGACTCATAATCCGTTGGTTCCAGGTTCGAGTCCTGGCGGCCCCACTCTCGTTCTCCGTCGCATCCTGCCGCAACCCGTCGGCTTCCTGGCCAGCAACCAACTGACCACAGGTGTCCATTGCCAGGGTGATGGCCGATGAAAGAGTCGAGGACCTGTTTGTATGGCGGCCACTTTGTCGTTGGAACTGGGATTCGTGCCGGCGGCAGGATGCGGGTATGATCACTGGCCAGACACCGGGATTTCTTTCGGCAAGGACCGGGACGGATGCTGACTCTTTTTTCCGGCAACAACACCAGGCATCCCGAGCGGATGTCGCGCCGATCGTTCCTGCAGGTCGGCACCTGCGCGGTCGGTGGGTTGTCTCTGGGTGACGTGCTGGCGCTCGAGGCCGCCCAGGCTGTCGAGACGCCGTTCGTCAAGGACATCTCGATCGTGTTCCTCTATTTTTCCGGGGGAGCCAGCCATATCGAGACGTTCGATCCGATGATGGGTGCCGCACCAGAAATTCGCAGCCAGACCGGTGAAGTGGCGACGACGATTCCCGGGGTCACCTTCGGAGGAACCTTTTCCCGACTGGCCCGGCATGCGCAGGAGATGTCGATCGTACGGTCGTTCCACCACCAGAACACCGATCACGTCAAGGCTCACGTCGAGGTGCTCACCGGAGGCATGGACCCGACCGGCAAACGGCAGACCGGTTTCAGCATGGGATCGCTCTACGCCCGACTGGCCGGCACCAACAGTCCACGCACCGGAATGCCGGTCTACAGCCTGCTCACCACGCCCGAGATCGATCCGCAATATCGACAGGAATTGACCCGGGTTCGGCGCGGGTCCTGGGCCGGCGCGCTCGGGTCGGCCTATTCGCCGTTCGAGCCGGGCAACAAGAGCGCCATCCTCGAGAATATGACGTTGAATCTTTCCCAGGATCGCTTTGCCGACCGTCGGCTGTTGCTCTCGTCGCTGGACCAGTGGAAACGCCGGCACGAGAAGATCGCTTCGGTTGGCGGCTCGTCGAAATTTAACGACCAGGCAGTCGACCTGCTGCTTGGCAGCGCCTCGAGTGCCCTGGATATTTCCCGGGAGGATCCTGAACTGGTCAGGCGGTATGACACGAGCCATATCCAGGTGGGATTCAAGAAGTTCAAGCCCTCTCCGCTGGGCAAGCAGATGCTGATGGCACGGCGATTGTGCCAGGCCGGGTGCCGGTTTGTGACGGTCCACAGCCCCGGGTGGGACATGCATGCCGACAAGAACAATCCGGGGATGGTGACGGGTATGGAAATGCTCGGGCGGACGGCCGACCAGGCCGTCTCGACGTTCCTGGAAGACGTGGCCCAGCGAGGACTCTCAAGGAAGATCCTGCTGATCCTCTCGGGCGATTTTGGACGCACGCCGCGCGTCAACAAGAATGGTGGTCGCGACCATTGGCCACGACTGTGTACCCTGGCGTTCGCCGGGGGCGATCTGAAGATGGGACAGGTTGTCGGAAAAGCGGCCCCCAACGGCGGGGAACCCCAGACATTCCCGGTGTCACTCTCGCAGTTCCGGGCGACGGTCCTGCAGAGCCTGGTTGACGTGGGGCAGTTCCGGGTCAACAGCAGTGTTCCGCGCGAGCTGGCCTCGCTGGTCGATAACCAGGCAGCCATCGCCCAGCTGATGCCCTGACGTCCCTGGTGGCCCCACTCTCGTCCCGGCCGATTCACATCGACAGCAACCTGACCTCAAATGCCTGCAGCAGGGCCGCGGGGCAGCCACGGTCCCCGTAGAAACACAGGCGGCGGTTCGGATCCCGGGCACAACACCCCAGCGGGTTGAACGCCGGGGCTGGGGTGGGGAGACTGGGGCTCCGTTTCCGAGCCTGGGGAGATGTGATGAGAGTTGTGCTGGCTTTGATGTTGTGCCTGGGGGCGGTCGGATGCGGAGGCGACGTGCCGGCAAGCTCACCCGGCTCATCTGCTGCGCCACCGGCACCACCATCGAACCCTTCGCTTTCCAGCGAAGGCGAATCGCCGAAGGAACTGGTCGAGAACGCGGATTCCGGGGCCGAAGTGGAACCTGGCAAGCGACCTCGTTCGGAGAACGACGTGTCGGGGGACCCGCTTCCCGGAACGGCGCCTCTAGAGAAACACCCGGATCGTTCGGCGGCCATGCGGAGTGGCTTTCGAAAATACCTGTTACAACGCCTGGCCACGTCGAAACAGCGGCGCGAACAAGCGACGATTGATGACTGGAAACAGTGGGCGCCGCAGCAACGGACGGCATTGCGACGGATGATCGGTGCGGTAGACCGCCGGGTGCAGCCGGTGACGATGGAGTTGGTGGGGACGGTCGATCAGGGCGCCCAGCTCGTTGAGGACGACACGCTGCGGGTGCTGCGAGTGCGTTGGCCGGTGGTTGCCGGGGTGTTCGGCGAGGGCTTATTGCTGGAGCCCCGGGGGGACGTTGCTCTGAATGTCCTGGTGTTACCGGATGCAGGGCAATCACCGGAGCAACTGTGCGGGTTCCTGGCGGCTGAGAAGTCGTCGGCTTACCCGTGGTGGCTTGCTCGCAACGGTTGCCGGGTCCTGGTGATGACACTGATTGACCGAAGCGACGAGTGGTCGGGCTCCGCGGAGGTGGCGTGGACCAACGTGCCGCACCGTGAATGGATCTATCGGCAGGCCTTCGAACTGGGACGGCACATCATCGGTTATGAAGTGCTCAAGGCAGAGTCGGCCATCGGGTGGCTGGCAAGTCGCCCGGATCACGCGCCGCTGGCACTGGCCGGTTATGGGGAAGGCGGCCTGGTGGCGTTCTACACGGGGGCTCTCGATCCACGGGTTGAGGGGACGCTGGTGAGCGGTTATTTCCGCTCGCGCCAGACCATTTGGCAAGAGCCCTTGTCCCGCAACGTGTTCGGCCTCCTGCGCGAGTTGGGAGATGCCGAAGTCGCGGCACTCTACGGTTCGCGATCCCTGGTTGTCGACCACACCCGACAGCCGGCGATCAACGGACCGCCAGTGGCCCGACAGAACCGCCGCGCCGTGGCGGCGCCGGGTGTCATCAGAACCCCGGAGGTGAGCGAGGTCGCCGAGGAAGTGCGGCGGTGTCAGCAACTGTTGGCAGCGGCGGGAATCAAACCGCAGATTGCGCTGGTGGCGTCTCAACCGCTCGCCGCCGAGGTCAGCAAGCCGGCCCTGGAACGATTGCTGAAGAGGTTTTCGCTGACGATGGCCAAGGAAGCGGGCGGGAACGTGAAAACGCGAGTGAAGATGCCCGCCATGCGACAGCAGCGGCAAGTCAGGGAACTGGTGGAATACAACCAGCAACTGCTGCGTTTTTCAAATCGCCGACGTGGCGAGTTCTGGAAAGGACTGACACCACAGGGTGACGCCGCCGAGTGGGCGGAGAGGTGCGATGAAAAACGCGACTACCTCTGGCGTGAAATTGTGGGCCGGTTTCCCGATCCCGAGGGACCGGCCAAGGCCCGTTCTCGAATGGTAACGCAGACTGACAAATGGCGTTGTTACGAAGTGACACTGGAAGTCTTTTCGCCGGAGGTCTTCGCCTGGGGCTACCTGTTGGTGCCGCGAAACCTGGCGCCGGCAGAACGGCGTCCGGTGGTCGTCTGTCAGCATGGCCTGGAGGGCTTGCCGGCGACGGTCATCAATACCGATCCGACCTCACGGGACTTCTCCATCTACAACGGCTTTGCGGCACAACTCGCCGACCTGGGGTTTGTCACCTATGCACCGCACAATTTCTACCGCGGCGGCAATCAATTCCGGGAACTCCAGCGGTTGGCGCATCCGCTGGGAACGACGTTGTTTGGTTTAACGACGGCACAGCATCAACGCCATCTCCAATGGCTCAAGTCCCTCCCCTTTGTCGATGGTGAGCGGATCGGGTTTTATGGGCTCTCTTACGGTGGCAACACGGCCATGCGTGTGCCCGCGCTGTTGAAGGATTACCGGGTCGTGATTGCCTCGGGCGATTTCAACGAATGGATCTACAAGAATGCCACCATCGACCATGGCTACAGCATGATCTACCACAACGTCTGGGAAGTGTTTGAATGGAACCTGGGGCATACCTTCAATCACAGCGAACTGGCCGCCCTCATCGCGCCACGGCCGTTCATGGTCGAACGGGGCCACGACGATGGTGTGGCGCTGGATGAATGGGTGGCTGCCGAATACGCTCGTGTCCGTCGGCTGTACAGCAAGCTGGGAATTTCAGAGAAGACCCAGATTGAGTTCTTCGACGGGCCGCACAAGATTCATGGAGAAGGGACCTATCGCTTTCTCCAGCGGCACCTCGACTGGCATCCCGGCCAGTGAACGGGAGACCCGTACAGGATCTCTAGCTGGCCCTCATTTCCCCTGGCGTGAGTGTTGCCGTGATCGGCGGCGGCGTATTAATTTCCAGTGCGTTTTCCTGAATGACCACCGAGAGCCAAATCAAATGTCTGACTCAACCAGCAATGACCGCATCGCCCCGATTCTCGGCCGTGTGCCCAGCGGTATCTTCATTCTCACTGCCCGCCACGAAGGCCAGGAAACCGGCATGCTGGCCAGTTGGGTGATGCAGGCCGGATTCGATCCACCGGCCGTCACGGTCGCCGTCAAGAAGGGCCGCTACATTGCCGACTGGCTGACCGCGAGTGGCTCATTCGCATTGAACGTCGTGGCCGAGGACGGCCAATCGCTGCTCGCGCATTTCGGTCGCGGGTTCGAACCCGACGAACCGGCATTCGAGGGCGTCGATATCGAGCGCGTCGCGGAAGAACTGCCCGTGTTGGCAACCGGGACGGTCGGATATCTGCTCTGCCAGACCGGCGGACATATCGATTCGGACGACCATCACGTTTTCCTGGCCGAGGTAATCGACGGGGTCTTGATCCGTGACGAACCGCCGATGTTGCATGTTCGCAAGAGCGGTGCGCACTATTGATGATGTCGGCAGAACGAACCGGCTTCCAGCGACACCAGGCTCTGCAGGACTTCGTCGACCGACCGTGAGCGGCGGAGCGGGGATCCCATGAAACACTCACGCCTCTTGCTGCTGGCGATTCTGCTGGGTTCGATCTTCGGGCCAGTTCCCCATGCCCGGTCGTGGGCCGGGAAACTCGTGGCAACCTGCTCGCTGCCCTTGAGTGTGACCTCGGCTTTGCCGCTGCCCAACACGCCGATGTCTCCGCTGATCGATTTCAAGTCGATCATCCAGCGCGAGAACCTCGGGGGGGTGCTCGACCCCAATTCGATTCATGTCGTTGATGCCGAGACCGGCAAGCCGGTGGCTCACTCGCTGAGTGAACACTTTGCCTATGGAGACGTGGGAGAAGTCCAGTGGGTTATCAAGAACCCGGCCCACAAACGCTACGAGATCCGTTTCGCGACGGTCACCGGTCGCCCCCCGCTGCTGCCACGTCGACAGGCACCGCTGATCGGTGTCGGCGATCTGCTGCGGTACAACGCAAACGCCCCCCGGCCGTTTCCCACGATCGGCCGGGGAATCTGTCGCCTGGTCGACTTGACCGGTGACGGCAAACGCGACTTCGTCGGCTGCGGCGGCTATGCCTACGCACCGGGCTGGCCGTTTGGAGGCATCTTCTGTTTTCCGCGGGTGGGAGAAACCCATCGATTCACGTTTGGCGACATGGTCCGCGTTCGTTTCCTGAAATCCGCCGACGCGACGACGTTCAGCAACTTCAGCCACGGCTACAAGCACGCGGATGTGGCCGACCTCAATCGAGACGGGCTCCCCGACCTGGTCTTCACCGCCATGTTCAGCCGCAAGGCCGCAAGACGGTGGAGCGAATTCAAGGACGGGCACAAGTACATCTCGATCTACCTCAACTCGGGTAAACGCGACGGCGGCGGCATGCCCCGGTTCGTGCTCACCGATCGACTGGTACACCCCAAGGACTGGTGGGGGCCGGTGAGGGCCGTGGATCTTGATCGGGATGGAGCCGTCGACTTCGTGCTGGGTTCGATGTTCCGGGGTGAGCAACAGCCGGCTGACAACAGCGGTTATTTTCTCCGCAACATCAACCCCAGGGGCTGGCCGATCCAACTGGCCAAGCCGCAGAAACTCGACCTGCTGAAGCGCCCGTGCTTTTACGATGTCGACGGTGACGGCAAGCTGGACTGCGTCGGCCTGGTGATCGATCCCGAACTGGACGACGGGCATTTCAACCCGAACGCACGGCACCTTTGCTCGGTGGCCTGGCGCAGAAACCTGGGAGGCCGGGTTCCTCGATTCAGCCCGCCGCAACCGCTGGATGGAGTGGACGCAAAATACTGCACCTTCACGGCTGCCGTGAATGAGGGTCCGCACCGCGGCCTGCTCATCAGCCATGACTACGGATTCTATTCCACCTTCTTTCGCCAGGCCGACACTGCCAAACAGCCAGGAGCCCGCAAGGAAAAACCCGGGCCCCGATTCCAGCCGACCTCGCTGGTCAGTGATTCGGCAAGACTCTTTGGTGAAACCAACGGTTGTTTTCCCTGCGACTGGGATGGCGACGGCGATTGGGACATTCTCTCGGGCAGTTGTTTTGGCTGGGTGCGGGTTCAGCGGAACACGGGAACCAACAAGTTGCCGGTCTTCGATCCGCCGCAACGGATCCTCGCCGACGGCAAGCCGATGCACTTCATTCTCAGCGGGACGTTTCCCGACTTGAAGAACTACGGTCACAACCTCGGCTATGCGCTGCCCGTCTCCATCGACTGGGACGGCGACGGGCTGCCTGACCTGATGTTGCCGAACCTGTCGAATCGAATCTTCTGGTACAAGAACATCGGCACGCGTCGAAAACCCCGGTTCGGTCGACGCCGCCAGGTCATTTGCGACGGCTACCCGGAAACAAGCCAGACCCTCAAGACCGCCGCCAGGACGCTGATGACCGTCGGCGGCAAGTCTCCATTTGATCCGACCCAACCTTTTCAGTGGCGAGCACGGGGCGCGTTCGGCGACCTGACCGGCGACGGCCTGCCCGATATCATTACCTCCGACGAACACAAGACGACCGCATTGTTTGTTCAATACCGTGACGCGACGGGTCAGCGGCGACTTCGCAAGGTCGGTCCGGTGAAGGCCGCCAACGGCGAGGCCATCAAGAGTCCTTATCCACAGTACGTCCTTGTCGACTGGGACAGCGACGGGCTGCTCGACCTGATCTACCGCCACAACCCCGCCTACACCAGTGAACCCGCCCTGGCTCGCAACATTGGAACAAGGACGAATCCCAGGTTTGACACACCCGTGATGCTTCGCTGCTACGGCAAACGCGCCGAGGATCCCGCCGGGCACCTGTACTACGGCATCCGGGACATGGATGACGACGGCAAACCGGACATGATCATCAACATGGACATCGGAACCTACGCTTTCTATCGCCACGCGGTCTTCCAGATGAAGCAGCATCCAGCCCACCGCCTCGGGAAACTCCGCCAGCGGTAGGCCGATTCGAATCCTGGAGACGGAATCATGACCGCATCAGTCCACCTGCAAGAACCCGGGAGCCATTCATGACCGGTCGTCACGTGCTGCCGTGGATCATGTGGCTGGTGCTTCAGGCGGGGGGCCTGCCAGCCGAGGAGCCGAAGGTTCCGGTGGGCCGGATCGTGCAACGCAGTTACGACTTCCGCGAAGCCAGCAAAAAGATGAAGTATTCGCTCTACCTGCCGAGAAGCTACACCAGCGACAAGGCTTTCCCGCTGGTCGTGGCACTGCACGGCCTGGGAAGCAGCGACCGCGAGATCATTCGCTATCCCCGGTTCACCCGCAACGCGGAAAAACACGGTTACATCATCGTGGCTCCGATGGGGTACAACTCGCGCGGCTGGTACGGCATGCGGGGCCGCGGTGGTGGTGGTCGCCGTGATCCCAAGAACCTCGGCGAACTCAGCGAAAAGGACGTGATGAATGTGCTGGCGATCGTGCGAAAGGAATTCACGATCGACAACGACCGCATCTACCTGATGGGGCACTCGATGGGTGGCGGGGGTACGTTGCACCTGGGCATCAAGTACCCCAGGATCTGGGCCGCGCTGGCGCCACTGGCACCCGCCTGCCCCCGAAGCACCGCGGGACTCAAGAAGATTCCCGACATGCCCGTCATTGTCGTCCAGGGCGACAAGGATTTCCTGGTCTACGGAACCCGCCGCTGGGTCGCTGCAATGAAGCGGCTGAAGATGGAGTGCAAGTACATCGAGGTCAAAGGGGGAGGCCATGTTGACGTGGCCTACCGCTATTTCCCCCAGTTGTTCGACTTCTTCAACACCCACACCCGCAAGACGCGGAAAAAGACCGGGCCGGCAGTCAGTCCCAAGTCCCCACCCGGAAAACCAGCTGAAGACAAGGACACCGACGACTGCTGACAGCCCCGGACCAACCCATCACCTGCCAACGGCCGGCAGCGCCTTCGACCGGGCAAGCCATTCGTCGATCGCACCAGCGGCCAGGTCATGGCCTGTCTTGTTGAAGTGCCCCTTTCCCTTCAGAAACAGTCTCTGCGAGAGCAACCCTGAATCTCGATCGGGAGCAGCCGCACGGAAGACCGGCAGCAGCGAAAGATAGGGAATCCCGGCGCGGCGACAGACAGCCGCCAGTCGCGTGTCGGGATAATCCTCCTCCATCCGTGAACCCGATCCGGCCTGCTCCCTGAGCCGCTGGAACTGGTCGCGATAGACCTGCGCCGAAGCGGGAATCGATACGACCAACAACGCGACGCCGTCGCGAGATGTCTCGGCCCGGAACTGCTCGAGAATCCTCGCCGTCAATTCCCAGGCTCGCTGAAACCGCGGACCGGAAGCGGCATCGTAGACGCGGTGCCGGAGTTCCAGCGGCTGAACCCCTCGACGCACCTGTTTGACGAACCGGTTGACGACGTGTTTCTGCCAGTCATAGAAACGGCTGTAACGGTTCAGGACCTGCGAACTACGGCGTTGCGCCGCGGTGACCCCGACGGTTTCCAGCTGCCCGTCGCCGGCAATCCGGCAACGCAGGATCGGGTTGCTCGAAAGTTCGCTACTGTTGTCGGTGACATCCGACGAGGTGCCAAAACAGATCAGCACCGCGTCCGGGCCGTACCCCGACGCCAGCTTGCGATAGGCCACCAGTTGCTGTCCCGTGCTCGAGCCCCCGACCCCGAAGTTCATCGCCTCCCAGCGCAAGCCCTGGCGACGGTTGAGCAGCTTCTCGAGCCGCGACACCAGGATCTGGTCCCGGGGCAGCGCATTGGCGGCAATGAAGGAATCACCGAAAACGACGAGCCGCCCAACGCCGTCCGGCTTCTCCCGGTCCCATTCGTCATCCCGAAATCCCTGCGTGTTGGTCTGCAATCGGACCACCCGGTCAGATTCAGCGTCATACCTGTGGCGATCCAGCGAACGCTCGAACCGCACCCCGATCACCTCGTCCCGTTCGATGACCGACTCGGGAACGGTCGAGAAGAACCGGGTGCACGCCTCGAGCACCAGCAGCACGCCGGCCAGCGTCACCAGCCACTCGGCGGTCGTTCGAAGTTTCAGGATCATCAGTCGGGGGGCCTGGTCAGGAAACAGGTCACGGGCGAAACCCGAAACGGGATGGGCACCTGGACAAAACTAGAACTGAAAATAGATGAAGGGATTCGCGTCGCCACGGCCGCCGTATTCGATCACGAACCAGGCCAGTGCCGAATAAACCGACCATCGCAACGGCCGGGGCCATCCGGGAAAATCGACCGGGTGAGGCTTGTGGCGGCTGAGCCACTCGATGACCAGGAACACGACCAGCAGATGGGTGATCCCGAACAGCGGCCCACGGCCCTGGTACTCGAGCACCAGCTCCCGGTACCCTTCGGCGACGTGGATCTCGGTGGCAATCTTTTTCCAGACCAGCCAGGCATCTGCCAGGCTGTCGGCGCGAAAGAACACCCAGAAGGCACACACGAGGGTGAAAACCAGGATCATCCGCAACAGCACGACCGGCGCGGGTACCAGCCGCGTGCCGCCGGGATGGTCGATCGAGACCTTCTCGGGCGGTCGTGGCAGGGCGACCAGGCTGACACCGTGCAGGCCACCCCAGGCGACAAACCGCCAGGCGGCCCCGTGCCACAGGCCGCTGACCAGAAATGTCACCACCGCATTGCGCCAGGTCTGCATCCGCCGGCCCCGGTTGCCTCCCAGCGCGATGTACACGTAATCGCGAAACCAGGTCGAGAGACTGATGTGCCACCGCTGCCAGAACTCGACGATGCTCTGTGAAAAATACGGGTAGGCAAAGTTTCTCATCAACCCGATCCCGAACAGCCGGGCCGTGCCGATGGCGATATCCGAGTAGCCACTGAAATCGCAGTAAATCTGGTAGGCAAACAGCACGGTGGCCACCATCAGCCGTGGCCCGCCAGCCGTTTCGGGGGAGGCGAAGGCCGCCGCGACCGGCCCGGCCAGCGAATCGGCGATCACGACCTTCTTGAAGAGCCCCCACAACATCTGGCGCAGTCCTTCCCCGAAGGCCCCGCGGTCCCAGCAGCGCGGTTGTTGAAACTGGGGCAGCAATCGCGACGCCCGCTCGATCGGTCCGGCAACCAGTTGTGGGAAGAACGAGACGAAGGCGAGGTAATCGACCAGGTTTCGCGTCGGCTGCAGCCGGCCGCGGTAGATGTCGATCGTGTAGCTGAGTGTCTGGAACGTGTAGAAGCTGATCCCGACCGGGAGAATGATCTCCAGTGTCAGCGCACCGGGCGACCAGCCCAGCAACGTGGCAGCGGCCTGGAACGAATCGACGAAGAACCCGAAGTACTTGAAGACGCCCAGCAATCCCAGGTTGGCGGCCAGGCTCAGTGCCAGCAGCAGGCGGCGGCGGCGAAATCCGGTCCCGGTTTCGCTGTCCGGGGCTGACCGACCCAGGGCCAGGCCGAGACCGTAATCGACCAGGCTGGAGGTCAGCATCAACACGCAAAACCGCGCGTCCCACCAGCCGTAGAAGACGTAACTGGCACAAACCAGCAGCAGATTCTGCCACTCGCGTCGCCGCAGGCACCAGTAGATGGCCCAGACGACCGGCAGAAATACCAGGAACGCAACACTCGTAAACGACATGCATCCTTGCCCGTACCAATACCGCCGGGATCGTCCGAACAACACCCGGTCACGGGATTGGATTCGGTGATCCCGCGGTTCGTCGAATCTCCCCGGGGGAATATAACAGGAGATGCCGCAGGGGGATCCCCGGGTTCTATCGACCCAACGGATCCACGCGTCCGGTGAACGACGACAGCACGGCATCCCAGGCCAACGACGACGCCAGTTCCGCCACCTGTTTCCAGCCACTTTCGTCGTCGTCGCGACCCACCTGGCCCGTCGTGACCGCGTAAAGCACGTCCCCGTCGATCAGTGTATGAAACGGCTGGATTGCCCGTGACATCGACGCGTGAACCTGCCGGGTCAATTGACTGAGTTGCCAGTCCCCGATTCGCTGGTTGGTGACCAGGAGCGAAAGCGTGGTGTTGCCACCTTCCGGTTTGGGGGTCCCGCGGCCCTGCGGTGGATCGGTCCATTTCCGGCGACGGCCGGCCTTGGTGTCCAGGTGTCCGCGAACCACCCGTCCCCGACGGTCGACGATTGCCCCGACCGAGTTGACCACCGTGAACACGCCGACTTTGATCGGCCCCTTCCGACCGAAGGCCGCGCCCTGGCCGGCCAGTTCGCGCTTCGCCGCCGGTTCGAGCCACTTGCCACAGGTGGCCGAGGCACCGGCACCGTGGGCACCCAGCGAAAAGCGGCCCGGCCGGGCTGCCTCGAGAGCGGCCTGCCCAAGTTCACGGTCGGGATGGATCGTGGTCGGGCGGGCGCCGAAGTCATAGATGACCGCGCCCGAGACCAGGGCAATCCGTTCCCAGTGTGTCGAGTAGTCCTTCCGCTTCAGTAACCCGGTCGCCACACCGCCGACGGCTTCGAGCCCATAAATCGAGCCGCCGGTCAGGCAGATGGCATCAACCGGAGCCGCCCCCCGTCGCATCGCGTCGGTCCAGAACGTCGCCGGCGAGCCCCCGCGAATGTCGACCACCCCGGTGGCCCGGCCGGGGAAATGAAACACCGTGCAGCCGGTCGGCCCGTCGGGATAGACCGCCGAACCGATCCGCAAGCCGGGCAGGTCGAACTCCAGCACGTGGTCTCCTGGCGTCGTGTCCGGCTGCCGACGGCGGACCGGTGCCGCGGCGTCGACGCCCCCGGCCAGCGCGGCCAGTCCCACGCCCGTGCCTCCCGCGGTCGCCAGGAGCTGACGTCTTGAAAGTGAATTCTCTTCGTCGCGCGGGTTCAGCATCCGGATGCCCCCTGTTGAAACGTTGCTGCCTCGGAACCGGCCGCCGACAGACCGGGATCCCTTCTCGGCGGGGCAAGTATAGCCAACAGCCCGAACCCAACGTCACCCGTTCCGGTTCTTTCAGTAAACCGCGACTTGCACCGCCCCAAGCCGATTGGGACGATGAAGAGCCTGGGATTGCACGTTGTTGACCGGCCGTGTCCATGACCATCGCCTCTCAATTCACCCTCTGGACCAGCCTGGCATTGCTCGCGGTTGCCGACACGGGTCCGCTGATTGCCGCTGATGTTTTCGCCGGTACCGACTGGCGACAATTTCGCGGACCGGCAGCCTCGGGCGTCAGCGACGGGCATCCGCTGCCGACGGCCTGGGACGTGAAAAGTGGTGACGAACTGGCCTGGCAGGCACGGATTCCCGGCCTGGGGCACGCGAGCCCGATCGTCACCGGCGGGAAGATCTTCGTGGTGACCGCTGTCAGTGGACGCGACAACGCGGGAGTCAAGGTCGGCATCTATGGCAACATCGACTCGGTCAACGACAACAGCCAACATGCCTGGCGGTTGTTGTGCCTGGAACGCGATTCCGGAAAGGTGGCCTGGGACCGCTGCCTGCACCGGGGAGTTCCACGGATCAAGCGGCACACCAAGGCAACCCACGCCAATGCCACCCCGGTCACCGACGGCCGCCGCATCGTGGTGTCACTGGGCTCGGAAGGCCTTCACTGCTACGACCTCGATGGTCGCCGCCTCTGGAAACAGGATCTCGGCCTGCTCGACTCGGGTTACTACAAGGTCCCCGCCGCCCAATGGGGCTTCGGCAGTTCGCCGATTCTCTACGGGAACTCCGTCATCGTGCAGTGCGATGTCCAGCAGGGATCCTACCTGGCCGCCTTCGCACTGGATGACGGCCGCCAGCTGTGGGGGATTCCCCGGGACGAGGTGCCCACCTGGAGTACTCCTCTTCTCTGGCAAGGCAAACATCCGGCCCAGCTGGTCGTTGCCGGCTACCGTCATTCCGGGGGTTATGATCCGGCCACCGGCCGGGAACTCTGGAGGCTTTCCGGCGGCGGAGACATTCCGGTCTGCACGCCGGTCCCGGCCGGTGATCTCGTGATTCTCAGTTCGGCCCACGGTTCCATCCGTCCCCTGCGGGCGATCCGTGCCACCGCCCGTGGCGACATCACGCCCAGGGCCACCGACAAGCCGACCGAGCACATCGCCTGGTCGTTGCCGCGCGACGGCATCTACATGCAGACACCGATTCTTTACGGCGGACTGTTGTATGCCTGTCGGCTCAACGGCGTGCTCAGTTGCTACGAACCCGAAACCGGAAAACGTATCTACCGCAGCCGTCTCGACGGCGGCGTCGGTTTTACCGCCTCGCCGGTCGCCGGTGACGGAAAGCTGTACTTCAGCAGCGAGGACGGCAAGATCTACGTCGTCGCGGCCGGACGAACCTTTCGGCTGCTGGAAACAAATCCGATCGGCCAGCAGTGCATGGCCACTCCGGCGATCTCGGGAGGCCTGCTGCTTGTCCGTGGCCAGGACCACCTGTTTGCCATCGGCACGCCCTGCAGTCGGCCGCGATCGACAACGGCAGCCCGCTCGCCTGCGACGCAGCGGCCGGCCAGGAAACTGGAATCGCCGGTCCCGTGAGCGAGGAACCCTTCGAAACCGCCACGGTGCCCAATGATCTGACCGCGATGCAGGATCGGCTGGCGAGTTGCCGTTCGGAAATCCAGCGGTTGACCGGGCTGAAACGACGCCGCTGGATCAACGGCTGCCGGGGCGGAATCGAGTTGAAGACCCTTGTCCCCTGGTTGCGGTTTCGGGCGGCGATCGTCGATACCTTTTGGCGGACCTTTTCGTTGGTCGTTGGTTCGTCGTGCATGGTCGCCGTCGTGTTCATTGTCACGCGAGAAACAGCGTTTCAGTTCCCGGTCGTGTTGCTTGCCGGGGTGACTGCGTTGAGCATGATCACGCTCCTGGTGTTCTGGCCTCCCGACACAATTCTCGACCAACGACGCCTCGTGCTTTCACAGTCTGTCGCCTCGGCTGACAACGAACACCAGAATCTCTGCTCTCAGCTGGAGGTTCTCTACCGCCGCCACGACAGCGTGCAGCAACGATTGTCGATGATGATCCCCGGACCGTCGTCGGCTGCCAACGCTCTTGCAACCGATTCCTCCGACGCCGATCTCCTCACCGGCGTTGCCAATTCCCTCGAGATTCCGTCCGACAGCGAGACTCCATCATGACCCAGACCCAGCCAACCCAAACCTTCCTCCGCTGGTACCTGCTGCTCGTGCTGGCACTTCCCGGGGCGGGCTGGGCCGATGACACCGAGGGTCCGAACCGGGGCACACTGCTGATCGCCGGCGGCGGCGGCAAACAGGCGGCCAGGATCTTCCGGAAGTTCGTCGAGTTGGCCGGTGGCCCGAATGCCCACATCGTCATCGTTCCGACCGCGCTGTCCTCAGGCCCCAACTACGATTATGCCAATCCCGGCGTCGCCGGGTTCGCCCGCAAGACACTGATGCTCGAGCACCTTGTCGTCCTGCACACACATGACAGGAGGGTGGCCGATTCGCGAGAGTTCGTCAGGCCGATCCGTCGAGCCGACGGGGTCTGGTTCGCCGGTGGTCGCCAGTGGCGACTCGCCGATGCCTATCTCGGCACGCGATCGGAAAAGGAGTTTCACCGGGTCTTGCGGCGGGGTGGCGTGATCGGCGGTTCGTCGGCCGGCGCCTCGATCCAGGCCGATTTTCTCGTCCGGGGTGACAGCAAGACCAACCGGATCCTGATCGGTGACCACCAGCGGGGCCTGGGGTTCATCGAGAATTGCGCTATCGACCAGCACGTGGTCAAACGGAAACGACAGAAGGGTCTGATCCGCGTCCTGGCCGATCCGGACCGCAGAATGCTCAAGCGGTTCGACCGCCAGGACCTGCTGGGGATCGGCATCGATGAAGACACGGCGATCATCGTCCGCAGGGACACGTTCGAGGTCTTCGGCAAACCCGACGCGGCGGTACTGGTCTACGATCCCCGGACCTGGTCGGCCTCGACGCCGGACGAGAAAAAGTACGTCACGCTGGGGCTGGGCACCCGTTACGACATCAAGCATCGCCGCCAGCTCACGCCGACTCGCTGAAACACGCGGCCCGACCCGTCTCGCTCAGAACAGTTCGGCGATCGGTTGCCCGCCATCCTCGAGCATCCCTCGTGGGCGACCGCGGGGATCGGTGTAGTAGGTGTTCAGCGGCACCTGCATGTGCTTGTAGATCGTCGCGGCGATATCTCCGGGCATGATCGGGCGGTCCTTCAGGTGTCCCCCGTCCTGCTCGGTCGATCCAATCGTCTGGCCGTGGGTCAGGCCACCCCCGGCCATGCACATCGACATCACGACCGGCCAGTGGTTGCGGCCGTCGACGCTGTCCTGGGTTCCCATGTTCGGCGTCCGGCCGAATTCGCCCATCGCGATCACCAGTGTCTGGTCGAGCAGGTCGCGCTGCTCGAGATCACTGACCAGGGTTGTCAGCAGGTGATCGAACAACGGCAGCAACGCTCCCAGCCCTTTCGAAATTCCGCCGTAGACACCGCCGGGAATCCCGTGATTGTCCCAGGTCCCCGAGGCCGTGTGATAACTCAGATCCAGCGTCACGAAGCTCGAACCGGCCTCGACCAGTCGTCTGGCCAACAGCGCCTGCTGGCACCACAGGTGCTTGCCGTACCGCTTGATCGTCGCCGGATCTTCTCGCGTCAGGTCAAACGCATCACGAGCACGACGGCCCAACAGCATCTCGGCCGCCTGTTGCCGATAATTGTCAACCGCTTCCAGTGATCCTCTCTGGTCAATATCCCGACGCATGCGGTCAAACCGCCGAACAAGCTCCTGGCGACTTCCCACCCGGCCAACGCTCACTCCCTCGGGGAACTGGAACAAGTCGGCACCGGAAACCCGGCCCGTGTCCTTGCCGATGTGGTCATACACGGGCAGCCTGGCCGCCTGGTTGGCGATGAACGGATCGTAGGTCTTCCCCAGCCACCCACCATAGGCCAGGTGCCAGGGGTGACGCTGAAAGCCAACGTAGGCAGGCATGCCGGGACTGTTGGGGCCACGGTGCTTGGAGACAAACGATCCGATCGCCGGATACATCCGCCCGTTGCGATTTCGCCGCGGGGCCGACATCCGGTGCCCGGTCTGAAAAGTCATGTTCGGTTCGTGGTCGCTCATGTGAGCGTTCACCGATCGCATCACGGTGAACTTGTCGAGCATGGCAGCCTGCTTGGGCAGGCGATCGCAGATGAACACGCCGGGTTGCGCCGTCTGGATCGGCGTGAACGGACCACGGTTGTTGAACGGCCGCTCGGGCTTGGGATCCCACGTGTCGATATGGCTGGGGCCCCCGGTCATCCACAACAGGATGACCGACCGGCGGTCCGACATCTGCCGCCCCTCGGATGCTGCCCGGGCTCGCTCGGCAAGCAACCCCGGCAGGCTCAGGCCGGCCAGGCCGGCCATCGAAACCTTCAGCATGCCCCGCCGATCCAGCTGCATCAGACCCTCGCGACAACGAGGATTCAGGCCGGTAAAGGCATGATCGTGACTGTGCATATGGCCAACTCCCGAGCGAAAACCCCTCGATCAGCGTCTGTTTATCCTAGCACAACTATCGACCGATCAGCTAACCGGGATCAAGCCGGGCTGGCCAACCGCACGGCAACCCTAACGTCCGCTTCCCAGCAGGTAGACGGCCTGGTCGGTGCGAAACAGCAACTGCCCCCGGCTGGGAACCGGTGAGGCATTGGTCCGGGTCTTGTCGTCCTCGAAGACGTTGTGCGCCAACAGCTTGAACTCGGTCCCGACCGCCACGACATAGGTGCCGTTGTACGAGGTGTAGAAGATCTTGCCGTCGCCGAGGATCGGCGAGGACCAGATGCGTCCCGGACGCGGCTCCAGCCGTTTCTGGTAGACGAACTTGCCGGTTTTCGCCTCCTGGCAATACAGCGTGCCGTTGCTGTCACCGGCCCAGTAAAGATAACCCTCGTGGTAAATCGGCGAGGAGACATTCGAGCCCTTGTTGACCCTCCAGAGGCCGTGCGTCTTGGTGACGTCACCGCGACCACCCACCCGGACCGCCAGCGACGTGTGGCCGCCACCGATGATGTAGGCAGTCCCGGCATGAGTCACGATGCTCGGGCAGACATAGCGATGCACCCCGTCGGCATTCCACAGCTTCTGCCCGCCGGTTGGATCAAGGCCAAGAATGCGGCCCTGGATGCTGACGATCAACTCGGAGCCGACCCCGTCGACCGAGGCCAGTACCGGCGTGTTCCATGACGAGGAAATCCCGCCGGTCTTCCAGACCGGTTTGCCCGTCCGGCGATCCAGTGCCACCAGTGATCCGCTCTCGACGCTCGCGTTGATAATCACCAGGTCCTTGTAGATCACAGGCGAACAACCCGAACCCCAGCCGCTGGTGCCACCGCCCACGTCGGCATGCCAGACCTGTTTTCCGGCAAGGTCCAGGCAATAGACGCCGCTCTTGCCCATGAAGACAAAGAGATGCTTGCCGTCGGTTGTCGGTGTACTGGCCGCATAACCGTGGTAGGAACCTTCGCCGCCATAGACGTGCTCGGGCAACTTCGGCATGAACGTCTTCTGCCAGACCAGCTTGCCGGTCCCGCGGTCCAGGCACAGCAGATGCCGCCGGAGATTTTCCTGTTTGCCCTGTCCCGCCTGCAGGCCGTAGCCGGTGTAACAGGTCACATAGACCTTTTCCCCCACCACCAGCGGGCACGACGTTCCCGGCCCGGGGGTTTTCGTCTTCCAGGCGACGTTTTTCCCGGTCGCCCATGTCGTCGGCAATGTGCCCGCCTTGACCTTGGCGTCACCGTTGGGACCCCGGAACCGAGTCCACTCGGCGGCCGAAACCGAAACAACCAGTGACACCAAGACGTTCAACACGACCAGAACACGGCGAAACAGCATCGGGAACTCCTTGTGCGTGAATCTCTTCGAACAGCCTACTCGCGTGACTTCCCCGGGAAAAGTCTCCGGGGCCGGCCGCGCTGACGCGATGGCCGAGACTCTCGATTCCGCCAGTCATCGAGTAGATTGGGAGCATGCGTTTGCCGATTTTCTTCCTGCTTGCCCTGCTCTCCGGCACGGTCGCCGCCGCGCCACCGGTCGTGCCGAAGACCGCCCGGGAGAATGCCGACTTCTTCGAGAAACGTGTCCGCCCCGTCCTGGTCGCCCGGTGCTTTGATTGCCACGGACCCGACACCGAGAACAAGGCCGGGCTGCGGCTGGATTCCCTGGCCGCGATGGTGCGGGGGGGTCGATCAGGTCCGGCCATCAAACCGGGCAATCCCGACGCCAGCCTGCTGGTACTGGCCGTCCGCCACGATCCGGCAACACCGGAGATGCCCCCCAAGAGCAAGTTGCCGCTGCGGGAACTGGCCGACCTGGCCGAGTGGGTTCGGCGCGGGGCCCCCTGGCCCGGTCAACAAACGCCGCGGGCACGACCGCGGCCGGCCGCCGATCCCAACGCCTTCCCCTACGACCGATCCGCCCGCCAACACTGGTCCTTTCGCCGACCGACCCCGGTTCGACCACCACCGGTTACCGCTGCCGACTGGGTGCGTTCACCGATCGACCGTTTTGTTCTGGCCGGCCTGGAACAAGCCGACCTGCAACCGGCCCCGCCGGCTGATCGCCGGACACTGATTCGGCGGGCGACCCTCGACCTGCACGGGCTACCGCCGACCCGGGCCGAGATCACCGCCTTCCTGACCGACACGCGACCGGGTGGTTTTCGGCGAGTGCTCGATCGGCTGCTCGCCTCACCCCGCTACGGGCAACGCTTCGGCCGTCGCTGGCTGGATGTCGTGCGTTATGCCGACAGCAACGGCATGGACGACAACCTCTTCTATGCCGACGCCTGGCGTTACCGCGACTGGGTGATCGACCGGTTCAACGCCGACTGGCCATTCGATCGATTCCTGATCGAACAACTCGCCGGTGACCTGCTGCCGGAAACGGCCGGCGAATCATCCGTCGCGCGTCACGCCCGCATCATTGCCACCGGTTTTCTGACCCTCGGCCCCAAGATGCTGGCCGAGGACGACCCGCTCAAACAGCAGATGGACATCATCGACGACCAGATCGAAACACTCGGCCGGGCCTTCCTGGGACTGTCTCTTGGCTGTGCACGTTGTCATGACCACAAGTTCGACCCGATCCCCATCAACGACTACTACGCCCTGGCGGGCATCTTCAAGAGCACCCAGGTGATGCTCAGCTTTCGTGTCGATTCAAAGTGGAATGCCCGGGCCCTGGGTCCCGCGGCTCTCGAGCAACGGCTCAGCCAACTCGAAGGCGCTCTCGATCGCCTCGACCGAATCCTGGTCCTGGGTGACCGAAATGAAATCAGCGCCAAGCAACGCGAGGCCTACACGGCCGAACTCGAGAAGGTCCGCGCCGAATACCGCACGATTCCCAAGGCAATGGCGGTCAACGACGGTCCGGGCGCGGACCTGGAGATCTTTCTGCGGGGCAACCACCTCACCCGGGGACCGCAAGTGCCTCGCCGGTTCCCCCGGATCATCGCCGGTTTCAACCAGCCACCTCTCGGTGGTGCCGGCAGTGGCCGACTTTCACTGGCCCGCTGGATGGCGTCCAGGAACAACCCGCTGACCGCCCGGGTCCTGGTCAACCGCGTGTGGCAGAGCCATTTTGGTCACGGCCTGGTGCGTTCTCCGGACAATTTCGGCCGACTCGGCGAGCGGCCCGACAACCAGCCGCTGCTCGACTGGCTCGCTCATCGGTTCCTCGACGACGGCTGGTCGATCAAGCAACTGCATCGCCGCATCATGGATTCGGCCGTCTACCGGATGAGCACCGCAACCCAGCGCCGCGGGTTGGCCAGCGACCCGGACAACCGCCTGTTGTGGCGAATGAATCGTCGCCGGATGCAGGCCGAGGTTCTCCGCGACGCCCTGCTGGCCCTGTCCGATCGACTCGACAACACAATGGGTGGGTCACTGGTCGATGCCCGCGCCTTCGACAACCTCTCGAGCAGCCCCCGCGGCAAGATCCACTTCGACGTGGCCCGCCGCAGTGTTTACCTGCCGGTGCTCAGGAGTGCTGTTTACGAGGTGTTCCAGGCGTTCGATTTTCCCGACCCGGCCGTGCCCAGCGGTCGGCGGGCCGAAACCACGGTCGCTCCACAGGCCCTGTTCCTGATGAACGGACGACTGGTCACCGAAGCCACCCGCGCGATGGCCGATCGGCTACTCGACGAACACGACACCGGGCTGCGGCTGGAACTGGCCTACTCGAGGATCCTCGGGCGGTTGCCACGCCCCGACGAGCGGCCGGGCTGGCAAGAATTTCTGGCCACCTTCGATGATGCTGCCGCGGCCTGGCAGAGCCTGTGTCGCGTGCTGGTGTCGTCCAACGAGTTTGTTTTCATCGAGTAACCCATGCCGCCTTCACGAGCATCTCGCCGCCAGTTTCTCTCCGGGCTCGGGGCCGGGTTCGGCTCGCTGGCGCTGGCCGGGTTGCTGGCCGACGAATCAAGAGCGGCGGGCCGGGCCGGCCCGCTCTCGGCCCGCCCGGCTCCCGGCAGGTCCCAGGCCAAGCGGGCGATCATGCTGTTCATGTTCGGTGGTCCAAGCCATATCGACAGTTTCGACCCCAAGCCCCGGCTGATCGCCGAGCACGGCCGACCGCTTCCGTTTGCCAAGCCACGGGTACTGTCGTTTCCGCTACGTCACGGCAACCTGGTGGGATCACCGTTCGGATTTCGCCGCCATGGGGAATCCGGAGCAGCCATCAGCGAGGTGTTTCCTCACATCGCCACCCGTGTCGACGACCTCTGTATCGTCAACTCGATGCACTGCAGCAATCCCCGCCACGGTGGTGCCGTGCTGGAATGGCACACCGGCAGCGACACGTTCATTCGCCCGAGCATGGGATCCTGGCTGGCCTACGGCCTGGGCACCGAAAACAACAACCTGCCGGGTTACGTGACCATCTGCCAGGCACTGTCGCAGGGTGGCACCAACAACTTCGGCTCGGCCTTTCTGCCGGCCGCCTGCCAGGGAACACCGCTGGGACGCGGGGGCACGCCGGCACGCGAGGCCCGTTTTCCGTTCATCAAGCCGGCCGCGTCACGCGAGGTCCAGCAACGGGAGCTGGAGATGATCCGGCGACTCGGTCACAGCCAGCTGGAACGGACCGGGGCCGATCGCGCACTGGAAGGCCGCATCGCCTCCTTCGAACTCGCCTTTCGCATGCAAGCCGCAGCACCCGAGGTCCAGCAACTCGAACGCGAATCCCGCACCACCCAGGCCCTCTACGGCATCGACGATAAGGCGACCGAGGACTTCGGCCGGCAGTGCCTGCTGGCGCGGAGGTTCTCCGAACGTGGCGTGCGGTTTGTCCAGTGCAACAGCAACGGCTGGGATCATCACTCGAACCTGCAATCGTCGATGCGCTCGATCGCCCGATCGATCGACAAGCCGATCGCCGGCCTGCTGGCGGACCTGAAGGCCCGCGGCCTGCTCGACGAGACGCTGGTAATCTGGGGCGGAGAATTCGGTCGGACGCCCACGGCCGAAAACGACAATGGCCGCGACCACAACCCCCACGGATTCACCATGTGGATGGCCGGTGGTGGAGTCCGCCCGGGACTCGTCTACGGACGCACCGACGAGTACGGTTACTACGCGGTTGAGAACAAGGTCCACTTCCACGACCTGCACGCGACGATCCTGCACCTGATGGGTTTTGACCACCTTGAACTGACGTTCCGTCACAGTGGCCGGGACTTTCGGCTGACCGACGTGCACGGCGAGACGGTTCACGACCTGGTTGCCTGACACCTGTCCAGTCCCGACATCACATAACCTGAGAGTCCATTTTCATGCTTCGCCTGTCCCTGCTGCTGGTGTTCTCGCTCGTTTCCAACGTCGGCCTCCTGGCCCAGAACAGCCCGGGGGTATCGACCCAGAAGCCGGAGGTCGCCCCGTCAAAGGCCCGCGGGGTCCAGGCCCCTCCCAAGAAACAATCGAAAACCGCCCGGTCAGATCGACTCGATTTCAAGGCCCCGCCCAAAGCCCAGTGGATCTGGGGACGCAAGCCGGCCGGTGGCAACGACCGGTTTTTCTTTCGCCGTCGCTTCAAGGCGCCCACGAAACTCTCGGGCCGCGTGATCGCCAGCGGTGACAACCACCTGGTGCTCTGGATCAACGGCAAGCGGGTGCTCGCCGGCGACTCGTGGGAGACACCCGTGACGGCCGACGTGCAGAAATACCTGTTGCCGGGTGACAACCTGTTGGAGGTCGAGGCTCGCAACAGTGGCGGGCCGGCCGCACTCGCGCTCAAGCTCGTCTACCGTCAATCCGACGGAAAAACAGCGGCGATCGTGACCGACAAGAGCTGGGAAGTTGCCGCCGCCCGGGACGCTAAGACCTGGTCACCGGCGGTCGTGCTCGGACCGATGGGAATCAGTCCCTGGGGCAACGTGTTTGCCCGCGGCGCAACGGCGACCGGCAACCGCGGTCTCTTCGAGGTGCTGCCCGGGTTCCAGGTCGAACGGCTCTACACGGTTCCCAAAGCCGGACAGGGGTCATGGGTCTGCCTGGTCAATGACGGCCAGGGCCGGTTGCTGGCCAGCGACCAGGGCAACCGGGGAATCTACAGGATCACCCCACCGAAGATCGGGTCCGACGAACTGACCCGCGTCGAAAAACTCAACCTGCCGATCTCCAGTGCACAGGGAATGCTGGTCGCTTTCGGGCACCTGTATTTCTCGGTCAACGGCGGGCGCGGCAGCGGCTTCTACCGTGCAACCGACAGCAACGGAGACGGCAACTGGGACAAGGTCTCGCTGCTGAAACGACTGGCCGGCGGCGGCGAGCACGGGCCGCACGCGCTCAGGCTCTCGCCGGACGGAAAGTCGATTTACCTGATCGCCGGCAACCACACCAATCCACCCGGCGGGCACAGCGGGGACCTCCTGCCGGGCAACTGGTCAGAGGACCTGTTGTTGCCACGCCAGTGGGACGCGCGGGGGCATGCCCGCGGCCGCCTGGCACCCGGGGGCTGGATCGCCAGGACCGATCCCGAGGGCAAGACCTGGAAGGTTGTCAGCGCCGGCTACCGGAATTCCTACGACATGGACTTCAGTCCCGAGGGCGAGTTGTTCGCCTACGACGCCGACATGGAATGGGATCTCGGCAGTCCCTGGTACCGCCCGACCCGACTGTGTCACGCCACCGGGGGCAGTGAATTCGGCTGGCGGAGCGGTACGGGCAAGTGGCCGACCTGGTACGCCGACAGCCTGCCCCCGGTCGTCGACATCGGTCCGGGTTCTCCGGTCGGTGTCACCTTCGGAACGGGCGCCCGGTTCCCCGAAAAGTACCAACGGGCAATTTACCTGCTCGACTGGACCTTCGGCACGATGTACGCCATCCACCTTTCAGCCCAGGGTGCCAGCTTCAAGGGGACTCGCGAGGAGTTCATTTCGCGGACTCCGCTTCCCCTGACCGATGCGACGATCGGAACCGACGGGGCAATGTACTTCACCGTCGGCGGCCGGGGGGCGCAATCGGAGCTGTTCCGGGTCACCTATGTCGGCAAGCAATCCACTGCCCCGGCCGGTCCGGCCGACGACGGCCACGCCGCGCTCCGCCGACTCCGCCGCTCGCTCGAACAATTCCACGGCCGACCCGACCCCCGGGCTGTCGTCGCCGGACTGAAACACATCGGCCACCCCGATCGGCACATCCGCTACGCGGCCCGGTTGGCACTGGAAGCCCAACCGCCGGTCGACTGGCAGAACCAGGCGCTGGCACTTGGGAACACTCGTGGCCGCCTGACCGCAATCATCGGACTGGCCCGTCAGACAGGAAAAAACCAGCAGTCGGTGTTGCTGTCGGCACTGAATCGCATCGAACTCGCCTCGCTGCCGACCGAATCGAAGCTGGCCCTGCTGCGGGCCTACTCGCTGACGTTCATCCGGATGGGAGCCCCCGACCAGGCCACGGCCCAGACGGTGCTGTCCCGAATCGACAAGGCGTTTCCCAGCGGCGACAACCGGATCGATCGGGACCTCTCGCAATTGCTGGCCTACCTCAATTCGCCCACCGTCATCGACAAGACGCTGGTCCTGATGAACAAGCCCTCACCCAAGGTGACCCGGGACCTGGGCAAACTGTTGGCCCGCAACCGTGGGTACGGCGGCACGATCGCGCAGATGCTCTCCAATCACCCGGAACTGCAGAAGATTCACTATGCCTTCGTCCTCAGGACCATGCGATACGGCTGGACGCTTCCACAGCGGCGGGCGTACTTCGACTGGTTCAACAAGGCGGCCGGCCGCAGCGGCGGTGCCAGCTACCAGGGTTTCCTGAAGAACATTCGCACCGAGGCCCTGGCAAACGTCTCGGATGCGGAAAAACGCGCATTGGCCTCTACCGTCGCTCCCCCGGCAGTCAAGCTGGAATCGCTGCCCAAGCCCAGGGGGCCCGGGCACGCATGGACGGCCGCTGAGATCGCCGGCATTGCCGAAAAGGGACTGGTCGATCGCAATTTCAGCAACGGGCAGCGGACCTATCGGGCCGCACGCTGCGGGGCCTGTCACCGGTTTGATGGAGCCGGTGGTGCCACCGGTCCTGACCTCAGCAATGTCGCCGGCCGCTTCAGCGTCAAGGACCTGGCCGAATCGCTGGTCGTTCCCAGTAAGGTCGTCTCGGACCAGTACCGCGGCAGCGTGATCATCACGACGGCCGGCAAGGTGATCACCGGGCGAATCGTCAACGACAACAAGGGGACATTGACGGTGTTGACCGACCCGTTCGACGCCAACAAGGTGGCCACCGTCGCCGGAAATGACATCGAGGAGGTCAAGCCGTCGAAAACGTCTCTGATGCCCGAAAAACTGCTGGCCCCGTTGAACCGGGACGAGTTGCTCGACCTGCTGGCCTACCTGCTCTCCCGTGGCAACCCCAAGGACCTGGTCTTCGCAAGGTAATGGCCTGGCGAACCCCGGCCACGCTCTCGCTGCTGACGCTGCAATCTCTTACCACTTCGTCACCAGCACCAGCAACGAGATCCCCAGGAAGAACAGGCCACAGCAGCACAAGCCGGTTTGCATGAACCAGCCGGGCCGAAGCTCGCGGGGCAACAGGGTGCGGTTGACGTAGAGCGTGTGGAACGACGCGCAGCCCAAAGCCACATTCATCAGCACCGCACCGAGCATCGCGATCTGCAGCGGGTTGAAGAACCACAGGGCGACCAGCCCCCAGAGGCCGAAGGCGGCCAGGATGGAATAGTAGATGTAGCGGACCTGGTTGCCCTCGAGTTTCTTTGCGCGTTGGCTGGTGTTCCAGATCACGTCGGTCCAGCGTCGCGAGATTGCCTCGCCGCTGAAAACGGCATTGGGAGCCAGCACCATAAAGCTCAACATCAGCAGCAACGGCCACAGCAATTGCTCCAAGGCCGGGTAGCTGTCGGCGATCCCCTCGGCGGTCATCCCCGCGGCACGATTCCCCGCCACCGGCACGTTGCGGATGAACTCCAGCGACACCATGCACGGCAGCGCCATCCCCAGGAAACAGCAGAAGGCCCACATCCCGGCCTGGTCGCGGACGATATGCCGGATCCACTGCTTCCACCGCGGCAGGCTCGTCTCATCGACCTCGAACACACAGCCGACGTGGGAGAGGCTGACCGAGTGGCCTCCGATGGCACTGGGAATCGCCCCGACGTGGTATCCCATTCCCCAACCCTTGTCGCGGGCGTAGTTCGACGAGAGCGTGTTGGCCAGGCCCCCGGTGCCGGCGATCCCGATGAACGCCGCGATGATCGCCCAGTTCAAGTCGGGCAACTCGCCATGCTCGGCCACGTAGCCAACCAGCCCCACCCGTTGGCTGCCCTGCTGTTGGACCAGGGCCCGGGCCCGGGCCCCAAACGGCGGTGGCACGTCATCGAGCTGGTGATATTCGCGTTCCCCTTCGCGGCCGCGGGTGATGATCCGCTCGGCCTGCCACACCGGCGCGCCTTCGGCTCGCTCGTCCCGACTGGTCACCCGTCCCCGGATTTCCAGCCCTGCTTCGGCGCCGGCCTCATCGACCGCCAGAAATTGACCGGGTCGCCGCGTTTCGACCCGGGCCCGCTCGAATAACTGCTCGTAGATCTCCCTGGCCTGTCCGGTCGGAGGTTTGTTTTCCTGGTCGAGGCCCGCGGCGTTGAACTTGTGCTGCCGGTTGCCCGTCTTGACGATGAACTCGGCAAACTCGGGCTCGCGGGCCTCGGCCGACCACGTGCCCTGCATGGTGTAAGTCGACGTGTCGTCTCGCTTCTGGAACATGAAGTGGCGTCCGGCGACCACCGCATCAGCCCGCAGCGGCACCTGCCCAAAGCGGAAGAACCCGGTCAGGACTTCTTTCACGTTTTCCCCGCTGACCAGGAACATCGCCAAAAAGCCCAGGATGCCCAGCACCAGGATGATCTTGGCGGTCATCAGCCTCTCGATCATCCGGTAGATCGTGCCCCCGAAGATCAACGGGATGAAGGCGAGCAGGAAGATGGCGTAGCCGAGGAACTTGACCCAGGCTTCTTCGGTCGCGCTGCTGGGCAGATGGCCCAGCACTGCCGCTGTCAGTGGAACCGCGGCGTTGGCCGCCATGAACGGCCAGATATTGCAGATCTCCAGCAGCAGGTAGCAGACGATCCAGAACCGCGGCCCGGGCAGCGTGCGGAAATAGCCGACGAAAATCGGTTCGCCGCAATACAGCGTGTACCGCATGACCTCGATGTTGAAGAACACCTGGGCAAGAATCGACAGGGTGGCCAGCCACAGCAACGTGCCGCCGTACTGTGCACTGACGGCCGGTCCAAAGAGCCATTCGCCGGCGCCGATCGCCACTCCGGCCATCAGGACTCCCGGCCCGATCATCGTCGGCAGCCGTTTCCAGTCGAAGACCGGGGGCTCGGGAAGCGTGCCGACGTCCCAGGGCGCCAGGCCACCGCCGTCACGTTTTTCCGGACCGTCGGCCGTTGCCTGGTCGCTCATCAGCACCCACTCGTGTGTTCACAACCGCAACTTCAACCTCACCGTCTGCACGCGGCGACCGGCAATGTCGATTTCGTCTCCGGACCCGTCGGAACGAAAACCGATGGCTTCGAATTGTATCCTCTTCGCTTCGTCTTCAACAGAAGTCAGCACCGTCACGGCCCCGGCCCCGGCATCGCGTGACCAGCCGATTGCCGCATCAATCAGTTCGCGCCAGGCGGCCCGCGCCACCCGGTGGACGCAGCCATCCACCTGCATCATCCGCCCCGCCTCCTCGTTCGCTCTGGTCAGCGGCCGCGCCGTCGCCAGGCCGATCAGCCGACCCTCGGCGGACCAGCCACCAAACCAGGCACCGCCCCCGGACGCCAGTTCCGCGTATCTCGGATACAGCCCCATGCAGGAATTCTGGGTCATGTAACGCGTCGAGAACAAATCGACGTTCGCATCCAGGACCTGTTCATCGTGAGGAAGCAGCAGCAGGGGAATCATGGCAATCCGGGCATGCGCCGACCCCGGCCTGACTGTCACCGGCCCGGCGGCTCCACGAAACCAGTCAACCAGGAATTCCTCCGGGGACACGTCGGCGGTGATGTTGGCCATGACCGTGCTGCCGGCCAGCCGCCGCCAGCCCAGCCGAAAATAAACCCGCGCCGCTGATGGATTGACCGTCCCCAGGAACAGTGCGTCGCCACCACCGTCCCGAAACTCGTCTCTTGCCTCGCGACACAACCGTTCGCCCAGCCCCTGCCGACGACTCCCGGGATCCGTGGCAACACCGCCCAGCCCCCCCAGTGACGGCAGGTCGTTGGGCACCGTCAGATGGCTGGTCGCCGCCAGCCCCTGCTTGTCGTCGCCGGTATCCCCGATCCGACGGGAGCGAACAAACCACACGGTATCGCGGTTGCGGCCCACATCGATCCCGTTCCCGAGCACCTCACGCGACTCATCAAAGGAGGTCTCAAAGATCTTCTCCCAGAACCCGGCGAGTTCGCTGGTCAGTTCGGCGGGAAGCGGCGCGCGTTGGGCCTCGATCATCGGTTCGTCGTGCATTCGTCAGTCTTTTGCCAATCCAAGGTAAGCGGACAGCCACTGCACCATGCGTGAAAACGCGATCGGCGGAATCGAGTGACCGCGACGGTGGTTGAACAACCCCAGCCGCGGACGATCGCCATACAACCGCCAGGCGGGAAAAGCCGCCTCGAAAAATGGCCAGGTGCGGTCGCCGTCGGAGGCCGCCGGGCTGGTATTCTCGCCGGCCAGCACCAGGAAGGCCCGCGGGGCCGACAACGCCAGTAACTGGTGATGGTTGAGCGGAAACCGCTCGTCGTCGATCCCCTTCCCCAGGTACCAGGGAGCGTTCCAGTTGGTGAAACGGAAACCCACGCCCCCCTCGCTGGCCACCGAGGCCACCACCCGCTCGTCGAATGCGGCCAGGTACAGTGTTTCCTTACCGCCGAGCGAATGTCCGGTCGCACCGATCCGATCGGAATCGACCTCGGGTAACGCTGCCAGGATGTCGACGGCGCGTTGAGAATCGTAAAGCATCTTGTGCATCCCCAGTGACCCGGGATGACGCTTGCGGAAGCGATCCACCGCCTCGAGATATTTCGACACGTCCTGCCAGAGGTAGTTTCGCGGGCAGATCACGACGAAACCTCGCTCGGCCAGCCGCAGGCCAATCTGCTGCATCGCTGGACCCTTGACACCGGCAATCTGCTCGATCGTATCGCGGGTTGTCTGGTGCAACGCCACCACGCCAGGTCGCCCACCGGCTGCCGGGCCGCGGGGTCGCAGCAGGTAGGCCTCGCCCGGTTGGCCCGCTTCGACCTCGTATCTCACCAGTTGCCGGACCACCGTCGGCAGTCGATCCTCACCAAGCACGGTGAAAGCCGCCGAGATCGGTCGCGCCGGCATTGGTCCCAGGAATCGCATCCAGTCGGCCCGCAGCGACTGCCGGTGCCGGGTCCACTCGCGAAGCGTCCGCACCGGAGATCCGTCGGCCCGCTTCAACACCGGTGCCAGCAGCCGGATCTTCTTGCGGGGGACCTTTGCCGGTGCCGTCTGCACCTCGGCCAGCCACGGCACGTCAGCTGCAACCTGTTTCGCATTCATGCTACCGCTCCCCGGGGTACGACACCGTCCTCAACGACAACTATAATTCGGTGCGGTGTTTCCTGATTTCACCATCGGTCCGCTCGAATGTCCACGACCCCCGACTCCCTGAAGGGACAATTCCTGATTGCCGGGCAACGGTTGCGCGATCCGAACTTCTTCCAGTCGGTCGTCCTCCTGGTGGAACACGGGGAGGGAGGATCGATGGGCCTGATTGTCAACCGCCCTTCCAACGTCCCGCTGGCCCAGGCACTCTCGGAGCACTTCGAGTTGCCCGAGTCCGACGAACTGGTGTACGTGGGAGGACCCGTCGAGCCGGCGGCACTGTTTGTCTTGCACAGCGCCGCGGATCTCGAAGAGAACAACGAAAGCGTGGTTCCAGGGATTTTTGTCGGCAGCAGCCCTGATATCTTCGAACGTGTCATCGAGCAGGTCGCCGGCGACACGTCCGACTTGAAGTTCCGCGTCTTCGCCGGCTGCGCGGGCTGGTCGCCGGGACAGCTCGAGGAAGAAGTTGCCCGGGGCGACTGGTTTCTGCTGTCAGCAGCCGCCGCAGACATCCTGCCCGCCGATCCCTACTCGCTGTGGGAAGACCAGGTCGAAAAGGTCCAGGCTGCCAACCGCACACTGCCCCAGCCCCCGGGCGACCCCAGGTGGAACTGAAGCACGATCCCGGTTTGCCAACGTGAGGCCGAGATGGAAAATACCGTTGAAATCAACAGTGGCACCAACGACACCTCGGCACGAATTGCCGTCGATCGTGGCTTCAACTGTTTTTCGTTCCGTGTCGGCGGCCACGAATTGCTCGACGCCGAGGAGGGGTTCCACCGCGGCACGGGCCGCCCCAGCGGGCATGGAATCCCGATCCTGTTCCCGTTTCCCAATCGGATCCGGGACGGACGCTACACGTGGCGCGGGCAGTCGGTACGAATGCCCGACGGCGTGGCCCCCGACGACGGCAGCGGCAACGCGATCCACGGGTTCTGCCTGGATCGGCCGTGGCGGGTGGTGGCCCGCGACGCATCGAGCGTGCAGGCCGAGTTTCAACTCTCCGTCGACGCTCCCGACCGCAGGCCTCTCTGGCCCACCGATGCCCGCATCTCGCTTCGTTATTCGGTCGAGGACACGGGCCTGCTGGCCGATATCGTGATCGAGAACCCCGGCAACGACGACATGCCCTTCGGCTTCGGAACTCACCCCTACTTCCGACTGCCGCTGGGACCGGCGGGAACCGCCGCCGATTGCCGAATCCTGGTGCCCGCGCAGCAGCAGTGGGAACTCGAAGCCTGCCTGCCCAGCGGTCGCGTGTTGCCGGTCGACTCGTCCTGCGACCTGCGGCACAACGGTGGCCGATTCGGCGACCTGCAACTCGACCACGTACTGACCGGTCTGACCAACGGCACCCGCCAGCGACCGGCTACACTCGACCTCGACATCCACGACAACGCCGCCGATCGCCTGGTGCGACAGCGGTGCGATGCGGACCTGTTCCGCGAAGTCGTTGTCTATACACCTCCCGGTCGTGACGCAGTCTGCCTGGAGCCCTACACGTGCGTCACCGATGCGATCAACATTGATCCCGGCGGCGCCACAACCGGATGGGCCTGGCTGGCAAGCGGACAACGGTGGGAAACGAGGATCGAGATCGTCACCGGTCCCCTTTTCCCCGGTCCGGTGGTAGACTGAACCGGTTTCCCCCGGCCCCGATTCCCTGACGTGAAGTGGTGTTCTCCGATGGTCATCCACTCGTTGCGACGATCCGTTCTTTTTCTGCTGCTGCTTGCTGCCGGGTTACCGGCACAAAAACCAACAGCTCCCAAGCCTGCCATCGACGGCCGAACGCTGTTGCAGAAGCTGGTTGAGCGGGTCGAAACACTGGAAGTCGAGCTGAAAAAGCTCCGCAAAGCCGGCAAGTCGGTCGTGCCGCAGGATCCGAAAAAACAGCAGATCGTGGTCCTGATCGAAACTCCCTTCCTCGGAGCACCCTATTACCGCTCAACCGGCGCACGGTTCTTCGCCGCCAAGCTCGTGCTGGTCAACCTGACACCAACCCCCCAGGTCGTGAAGCGGGACTCCATCAAGCTGGTTGTCGACGGCAAGAAACATTCCATGCCGACCACGTTGCCCGCGACCATTCGCTCGGTGTCATTCCAGGTGGGCAACCAGAGCTTTCAAATGAGTACCTTGAAGATGGCCAAGGAGTTGTCCTTGCCGGCCGGAGGCAGTGGGTCGACCTGGGTGATTTTTCCCGATCTGCCCCAGGGACCGCATGTCCCGAAAATGCAGTTGTCGTTTGCCGCCGGAAAGCAGTCCTCCACCATCGATCTGAATGCCCGCGCACGGGCCCGCCTGGCCGCCAACGTTCGCCGCATCGGTCCCCGGGGCAGCCTGGGACTGATGACGATTGCCGGGGCGATTGACACGATCAACATCGCGGCACTGGTCGACCAGCTTGATACGCTGACCGGGGCGGGGGTGGTTCGCTCGGTGATCCGGTTCACCGACAAGGCCCCGCCGATCGAGTCGAGAATCTACTCGTGGTTGAACCAGGCAGCCTCGCAGGCCGGTCGTGGAACCGCCGTGACCAACAGCCCATTTCCGACGGTCCCGGTGGCAATCCGGGAACTGCACCTGGCAGCGATTCCCAACCGGCGATCCACCGGCGTTCCCGGGACATCCGTAAAGACCCAGATCGCGATCAAAAGGCCCCTCCCGTTCAACGCTTCTGGCAACCGGTTACGTGTGCATCCCACGGCCGAACAAGCAATCGCCGCGGCCCTGGCGACGGCCTACCGGGCGTTGCCCAGACGCGAACTGCTCCGGGAAATCCAGCAGGGCGATCCACTGACCCGGCCGGCCGCCCTGGCCAGCGGTGGTGGACGCCTGGCCACCGAAGATCTTCCGGTGATCCTGCAGTTGACCAAAGACGATTCGCCGGCAATCGCCCGGGCGGCACTGATCAGCCTGAGACATTTTGGTGAAGAGGCGGCCGTGGCCAGGCTGGTACTGGTCGCGAACAAGAACCAGGCGCCACTGTCGGCGACGGCCATCGACAGCCTCGCGGCATCGCGTTACCCGACCGCACACCAGGCTCTGCTGAAGATGCTCAAGACCATCGACACGAAGGCACGCAAGGATGTGGTCTTGACCCTGGCTCGGCACCCGCGGCCCGCGTTCGCCGATGCCATCTTCGATTTTGCCAACGATCCGGACCCTGGTGTGGGTGCGGCCGCCTTGCAGGCACTTTCCGGAATCGGACACCCCCAGTTGCTGCCAATCCTCGCCGTGGCTCTTCAAAGCAGTCACACCGTTCGACGAGACGCCGCACTGGCGATCCTCTCGAAACGAACCGACCGGGCCAGCGAGAAACTGGCCCTGGACCATGTGCTTGAGCGGCTCGAGAACACACCGCCCGACAACATCATGAACTCGCTGCTGATCCGCACACGCGACCCACGCGCCATTCCGATGCTGCTCAAACACGTGGTCAACTCACCGGCCAATCGCTCGATCTTGATCAACACGCTCGTCCAGATCGGTGACCAGGATGTTGCCGCAAAGCTGATCGAGCACTATCCCAAGTTGCCCAACAAGGACCGGGCCGTGGTCCTCAACGCCGTGGCACGAATCGACATCACCGTCTTCCGCAAGCTGGCCGCTGACGCGCTGGCGTCGAATTACAGCTCACTGGTCAGCGCCGCCTGCCGGGGACTGCAGTCCGACGCTTCGCCCGAGGCCGTCGCCATGCTGATCAAGGCGTTCTCCGAATCAAGCTCCTCGTCGACCCTGAGCTACACGGCCAACGCCCTGGCCGGTGTTGGCACCGTGGAGGCCAAGCAGGCTCTCGAGAAAGCCCGCAGCGACACTAATGTCAACAAGCGGAACTATGCGGTCAATGCGCTGCGAAGCATGAAGCAGCGGTCGCCCGGTTACCAGTATGTCTCGATGGGCCGCAACTACTCACAACAACTCAACTGGAAACAGGCCCGCGATCAATACGACCTCGCAATCAAAATCGACCCCACGCTCTCGGCCGGTTTCGCCGGACGCGGCAGCACCAGGCTGCAACTGGGTGAAAAACTCAGCGAGGTCCGCAAGGACTTCCAGAAGGCCATTGAACTCGACCCGCTCAATTCCCAGGCGATGTCCGGCCTGGCGATCGTTTTGCTTCGCGAAGGCAAGTTCGATGCGGGGCTGAAATACGCCGAGGACTTCCACAAGAAGTTCACCTCGAACAGTTCCTCGATCAGGCAAATGCAGTCCTACAACCTGGCCTGCGTCTACAGCCGGGCCGTGGAAGTTCTCAAGGCCGACGCGAAGTTCCCCGATCGCACCAACCGCCTGGCCCTGTGCCAGAAACGGGCATTCGAGGAACTCAACAAGGCCGTCAAGTCCGGGTTCCGCAACAAGGCCTGGATGCAGAAGGATCCCGATCTCAAGGCGATCCGCGACCTGCCCGAATTCAAGAAGCTCGCCGGGCCCTCGACAAAACCCGCCCGGGCCAACAAAGTCAGGGTCCTCAAGAAAGTCCCCCCCGGCGCCATCAAGAAGCGGCTGCCCAAGGCGATCAAGTCCAAGACGAAAAAGAAGGCCGCTGCCAAGAAGACCAAATCGGCCCCGGCGGCCAAGCCGGCCGTTCCAAAGAGATAGCCCGGCGATGGTCCACCTGGATCGAATCTACACGAGAGGCGGAGACGACGGCCAGACCTCGCTGGGCGACGGGAGCAGGGTCCGGAAAACCGCCCCCCGGATCATCGCCATCGGCGCTGTCGATGAACTCAACGCCCTGGTCGGCGGCGTCCGCTCCACGCTTCCCGATGACCCGGTCACCGGTCTCGACGAGGTGCTGGCCTCGATCCAGAATACCCTCTTCGATGCCGGTGCCGACCTGTGTCTGCCCGAAACCGACGGGGCGACCCAAACGACGACAACCGGCCCGTTACGGATAACCGCTGAACAGATCTCCCGGGTCGAATCCATCATCGACACCTTCAATGGCCAGCTTGAGCCACTGGCAAGTTTCGTGCTGCCCGGGGGTAGCCGGGCCGCTGCCACCTTGCACCAGGCGCGAACCGTCTGCCGGCGTGCCGAGATCGAGGTGCTGCGGTTGGCAGAACAGGAGTCGGTCAATGACCGGGTGGCCGTCTATCTCAACCGGCTCTCCGACCTGCTGTTTGTTCTCGCCCGCACCTGCAACAGCCACGGGCGGGACGACGTGCTGTGGGTTCCCGGCAAGGATCGTGGCTAGTCGCCCTCGGGAAGTTGCTCCCCGGGAGGTTGCCAATCGCCCCAGTGGTCCAGGTAGTGACCGTAGGCCGGGCAGTCAGACCGACGCTCTTCCAACCAGGCCCTGGTCTCGGCCACGATCCGCTGCTCGGTTTCGATATCCAGGCGGCCGATCAACACCCTCGACCGCAGAAAAACAAAGTACGTGTCCAACACGTCGCAGCGGCAGTAATCGTTAATTTCTTCAACCCGGCCCTCGTCGTAAAACCCTTGCACCATCGAGCCGTCAACACCCGTCTTGCCGGGCTTGCCGATCAGGTTGGCCAGCAGGTTCAGGCCACCATTGACCCGCGAGGCACCGAAGTTCGAGACGAGATCCATCAGGTCGATGTGCGCATGGATGTTGTAGCGATAGCGAGCCTGGTCGTAGCTGCGGGCCTCGACATTGAACCACTCGGGCAACGTGAGCCCGAACCGGTACGCTGCCAGTTCGAGTACCGGCAAGTCATAGCCCCGGCCGTTGAACGTCACCAGGGTGGGTTGGTCATAGTGTTTCCAGCCTTTCCAGAACTGATCGGCGATCACGTGCGGCCTGTAACCGGGCGCGTCGAGAACGACGAGGTCGAGTAACCGGAAACCGCTGTCGATCTTGGCGATCGCAACCGAAATCGGCAGCATCCAGGTCGGCGGCAGAATGTCACGGCCGTATTCGGCCATGCGCTCTTCCTGAAATTTCCGGATCGCCTCGGCCGGCGACAGGCCCAGCTCCGGATATTTCGCGCTGCGGATCAGCTCGCCGTCGGCCACCGCCTCGACATCAAATACCAGGTAAGAGACCAGGTCGGCCATTGTCACACCCCCGCTGCCAATCATCCCGCGGGTACGTTACCATGAACCGACGCCGTCACAAGTCCGGCCGTCATCCAGCGAGATTTCTCCCTCCGGCCCCAGCCATGACCGACTCGACCGACGTCAGCGACACCGACGCGATCCCCGAGCACTCGGCAGTCAATTCCGGGGACGCCGCCGAGGAGAACGAGGCGGTGCCCGTCGAGACCCGGGAAGGTCCGGACCAGCTGGAGCATGACCGGCAGGCAATCACCGAACTTTCGAATGCCTACGGACGGATGCGAGAGGAGATTGGCAAGACGATCGTCGGACAGCACGAAATCGTCGATCAACTGCTTATCTCGCTGTTCTCCGGGGGACACTGCCTGCTGGAAGGTGTACCCGGTCTGGCCAAGACACTGCTCGTCAGCACCATTGCCGAGATTCTGCAGCTCTCGTTTCGCCGGATCCAGTTCACTCCCGACCTGATGCCCTCCGACATCACCGGGACCGACGTCCTCCAGGACGATCCCGGAACCGGTCGACGGGCGTTTCAGTTCATGCACGGGCCACTGTTTGCCAACATCCTGCTGGCCGACGAGATCAATCGAACGCCACCCAAGACACAGGCCGCGTTGCTGGAAGCGATGCAGGAGCGGCACGTCACGGTAGGATCCCACACCTACCGGCTGCCCCAGCCGTTCTTCGTCCTGGCAACACAGAATCCGATCGAGCAGGAGGGGACCTATACGCTGCCGGAAGCCCAACTGGATCGGTTCATGTTTCACGTGGTCGTCAACTACCCCTCCGCCGACGAAGAGTTGTTGATCCTGAAACAGACGACCGGGGGCAGCCAGCCCCAGGTCGAATCAGCATTGACGGGTTCACAGATTCTGGCGTTGCAAGATGTGGTTCGCTCGGTCCCGGTGGCCGAGCATGTCTACGTCTATGCTCGCGACCTGGTCCGGGCCACCCGGCCGACCGAGCCGGACGCGGAAAAATTCGTCCGCGCCTACCTGGGCTGGGGCGGCGGGCCGCGGGCCGGCCAGTTCCTGGTCATCGGGGCCAAGGCCCATGCGGTGCTCCAGGGACGATTTCACGTCACCTCCGAGGATATCAAGGCGGTCGCTCATCCCGTGCTGCGTCACCGACTGGTCACCACGTTCCAGGCTGACAGTGAGAACATCTCGACCGACGATATCATCGACTGGCTGTTGAAGAAGGTCCCCGTCGAGCTCACCGAACGCGCCGCAGCGCGAACGCCCTGAGCGACCGTCGAGGGCGACCTGCCTTCCCCTCTCCCAGAGAACATCATGGCACGCTCGTTTGATATCGCCGTCATCGAAGGTGATGGCATTGGACCCGAAGTCACTCGCGAGGCCATCCGCGCCGTCGAGGCGGCAGCCGGCCTCGACGCGGCTTCGTTTCAGTGGTCCTCCTACCCCTGGGGGACCGACTTCTACTTTTCCCACGGCCGCATGGCACCCGAAGACTATCTTGATACGCTCGCCGGACACGATGCCATCCTGCTGGGCGCGGTGGGACACCCTGATGTCCAGGACCATATCACGCTCAACGGACTGCTCCTGCCGATCCGGCGACGATTCGACCAGTGCGTTTGCCTGCGACCATCGTACCTGTTTCCCGGGGTCGAGAGTCCGCTGCGAGACAAGGCCCCCGGCTCGATCGACATGCAGATCTTTCGCGAGAACACCGAGGGCGAATATGCCAATGTCGGGGGACGACTCTATGCCGAGCGAACCCACGATGTCGCCGTCCAGACGTCCATCTTTACCCGCCATGGTTGTCGGAGAATCATCCAGGCCGCTTTCGAAAAGGCCGCCACGCGGCCCAGAAAACGCATCGCCTCGATCACCAAGAGCAACGCCCAGGGTTACGGCATGGTGCTCTGGGACGAGGTGTTCGACGAGGTGGCAGCGGGGTTTCCCGAAATCGATACCGAATCGCTGTTGATTGATCGCGCGGTGATGGAATTCGTGCGTCGCCCCGAATCGTTCGACGTGGTCGTCGCCAGCAATCTCTTCGGTGACATTCTCACCGACCTGGCCGCCATCGTCGTGGGCAGCATGGGCCTGGCCGCCAGCGCCAACATTGACCCGACGCGAACCGGCCCCAGCATGTTTGAGCCCGTCCATGGATCCGCGCCGGATATCACCGGCCAGGGCATCGCCAATCCGCTGGCCGCGATTCTCTCGGCCGCCATGATGCTCGATCACCTCCAGCTTCACGCAGCCGCGGCAGCGATTGAGCACGCGGTCAAGAGCCTGTTGGCTGAGGGCGGGCCCCGAACACCCGACCTGGGCGGTGAGGCAACGACCGAGCAGACCGGTGAGGCGATTGCGGCGAGGATCGCCATCGCAGCGGGAGTCTCGACATGACGACCCCCGGCGAGCAGCCCTGCATCTACCTGGACAACAACGCCACGACGAAGCCCCTGCCGGAAGTTGTCGAGACCGTCGCACGGCACCTGGCCAAGAGCTACGGTAACCCGGGCAGCCGCCATGCGGTCGGGCGACGGGCACGGGTCGTTCTTGAAGACGCCCGGGAGACGATCGCTGAGATCCTCGGGGCCGACCCCGCCGAGGTGATCTTCACCAGCGGGGGAACCGAATCGACGAATCTCGCCCTCTTCGGGTTCGCCGCCGCAGAGCCGGGGACCGTTCTGATGACCGCCGGCGAACATCCCGCCACGACGGAATCGGTCGCAGCTCTGCAGCAACGCGGCTGGAAACGATTGGACCTGGCGGTCGACCCTGAAGGCCGACTGGCCTCCGACGCCTTCGACGAGCTGCCCTGGAACGACATTCATCTGGCCACGATCATCCTCGCCCATAACGAGACCGGGGTGATCCAGGACCTCCAGCCACTCTCGGATCTCTGCCGGCAGCACGATGTCCCACTTCATGTTGATGCCGTGCAGGCGGTCGGAAAAATTTCCGTCGACTTTCACCAGCTCGGCCCGGCGTCACTGGCGCTGGGGGCTCACAAGTTCCACGGCCCGCGGGGAATCGGTGCCCTGCTGCTCCGCAGCGATTGCACACTGGCACCATTCGAATTCGGGGGCCACCAGGAATCCGGTCGGCGACCGGGAACCGAGTGCGTGGCCCTGGTGGCCGGAATGGCCCGGGCATTGCAGTCGTGGCATGAGGATCTGCAACAGAGAACCAGCAGGGTCGGGATGCTCCGCGACCAGCTCCAGCAAGGACTCCAGGAACAGGCCGGTCCCAGCGTCGTCAATGGGCACCTCGATCACCGCCTGCCCAACACGCTGAACATCGCGTTCCCCGGTCTTGACGGCGAAGCCATTCTCGTCGCGCTCGATCTGGAACAGGTTGCCTGTTCGCTGGGCAGCACCTGCGGCAGTGGCGCGGCTGATCCCGCCCCCGCCCTGGTTGCCATGGGGTGCCCCGAGGAGGTTTATCGTGCCAGTGTCCGCTTCAGTGTGGGAATCGAGAATACATTCGAGGAGATCGACGAGGCAGTCCGCCGGATCGCCAGCGTCGTCACACGACTCAGGAAATCAACACCCGTTGCCTGAGTGGTCGTCCGTGAGACATTGAGCCGGGAGCAGGGATGATGGTGGTATCGGGACTCGAATCCGAACCCCTGCTGCTTGTGCCCGAAATTCGTCTGGCACACACGGCTGTCAAACAACTGGCCTCACAAGACTCGTCGCGGCCATCCATCGTGTTCATCTCTGGCCCACCCGGGTCCGGCAAGTCTCACCTGGCGCGACTGTTCCTGCAGGGTTTGGGTACCCGGAAACAGGGTGTGACCGCCAGCCAGTTCGCTGCCGAACTGGCCGAGGCATCCGAACGCCGGAATGTGCCGGGGTTTCAGGAAAATTACCGCAGCCTTGACGTACTGGTCTGCGAAGATCTGCAGGCGTTGGCCGGTCGTCGACAAAGCCAGGTGCAACTGCTGGCTGTCATCGACGACATGATCGTTCGCAGAGGCCGTGTCCTGGTCACCGCATCGAAGTTGCCCGGGCGACTGGAGCGCTGCGATCCGAAGTTGATCAGCCGCCTCCGGGGCGGGGTGGTCGTGTCGATCAGGAACCCTGGTCCGGCCAGCCGCCTGCAACTGCTCGAACACCTGGCCTCGCGACACCAGATCCCGCTGCCCGTCGAAGTCGCCCAACTGCTGGCACGCCGGACCAGTGGATCAGCTCGTGACCTGATCGCCGCCCTGGGACAACTCGAAACCCTGGCAAGGATCAGCGGCGGTGTGATCGATCTGCCACTGGCCCGGCAGGTCCTCGCTGGAGACGCCGTTGTGGAACCGCCAACCCTTGCAGCAATCACCCGCGATGTGGCGAGACAGTTCGGCATCTCGCCGCGGCAACTTCGCCAGCGTTCACGTGCCCAGCACATCGTCACACCACGCCAGTGTGCCATGTTCCTGACCCGAGAACTGACCGGGGCAATTTACTCGAAGATCGCAGCCTATTTTGGGTGCAGTAACCATACAACCGTCCTCCACGCCTGCCGGAGAATGCAACAACGGCTTTCGGAAGAACCCGAACTACGGCAAGCTGTTCACGCAATCCATGCCAGATTGACAGGCCGCGAAGAATCCGGGGGGTGAATAACCTGTTGACAGACTGTCTTTAAGTCGTCGACAGCAAGACGTGATCGCAAGGCGACATCAGTTCGATGACACGAACACCCGTTTTGTCTTCATGGCCGACCTGATTTTCCGGGGTGTTTCCGTCGCGCTTTTAACATCGATTGACGCTGCTTGTCGGTAAATAACTCGCTTGGTATCATGGACTTTCGTTGTAACGATGCGGGGAATTCCACAGCGAAAATACCCCCTGATACTACTACTGCTAATTAAATATCTAAAAACAGCCAAGCGCGACTTCGTCGCGTCGATCTGTTTGTCAACGGAGTGTTCCAGTACCGACGTGACACCATGAAACTACAATGCCACCGATCCTCCCTGGCGGCCTCACTCCAGATTGTCAGTGGAGTTGTGCCGACACGAACTCCGAAAGAGATTCTCCGCAACGTCAAGCTTCAGGTCAGTGACGGCACCGTCACCCTGTTGGCAACCGACCAGGAGGTGGGGATTCGGGTGAAGTTGGACGGGGTGGAAACCGATTCCAGCGGCGAGGTGTTGCTGCCAACAATGCGGGTGTCGTCGATTCTGCGCGAGTTGACCGACGACACGGTCGATATCGAGGTTTCCGAATCATCGATCTGCATTCAGTCGGCGAGCAGCCGGTTCTCGTTGGCATCGGAAGACCCGGATGAATTTCCTGATGTCGCATCGTTTGAAGGCGACCAGTATTTTGCGATTCCCGGGGCGGCGTTGCGGGAGGGGATCAACCGAACGGTGTTTTCCACCGACCAGGAAAGCACCCGTTATGCCCTGGGCGGAGTGTTGTTGGATCCGGGAGCAGATCGTATCACGTTGGCGGCGACCGACAGTCGTCGCCTGGCTGTAGCCGCTGTTCCGTGCCGATCCGAGGGGATCGAAGAGCTGGCCAACCCGGCGCCGGTTGTTCCGGCCAAAGCAATGCGGTTGATCGAACGGTCGATTTCCGACGAAGACGAGGAAATCCAGGTGGCGATCAACGCCAACGACATCCTTGTGCGCTGCGGCCAGTCGACAATCTACAGCCGTTTGGTTGAGGGGCGGTTCCCAAGCTATGCCGAGTTGATCACGACCGACAACTCGTCGATCGTGACCGTCGAGGTCGATTCGTTCCATTCAGCGGTTCGCCAGGCACAGATTGTCACCAGCGAGGAGAGTCGTGGTGTCAACTTCACGTTTCGCCAGGGCCAGTTGACCCTGGAAACAGTTGCTGCCGATGTTGGCGAATCGAAAATCGAAATTCCCCTCAGCTTCGATGGCGAGGAGATTGCGGTCAGCTTTGACCCGCGATTCATCATTGATTTCCTGAAGGTGCTAAAGCCGGAATCGACCGTGTCGTTGCACCTGGTGGACGGCGAAAGCGCGGCGGTTTTCTGTACGGATGATGGATACACCTACGTGGTCATGCCGCTCTCGAAGGATCGATAATCTATGCCGGCGGCTCGGGGACCCCAACGACTGGGCGAGGCCCTTTCGGAACTTGTTGCTCTGAAGGGCCTGGTCCGCAACGGCGCGTCCGAACAACTGAGCAAGGCTTGGCACCAGGTGGCCGGAGAGAGGATCGGGGCAGAGACCCGGGTGGTGGGTGTTCGAAACCGATCACTGGAGATCGAGGTTGGCAATGCGGCGCTGCTCTACGAACTTGATTCGTTCCACAAACCCGGATTGCTGAAGGCGATGAAACAACAGCGCGGCCTGAGTATCAGCGGGTTGAAGTTCCGGTTGAAGGGCAGCCTGACGCAAGCGACAGACGACCGACGGGGTAAGTGACGTGGCTGATGACACAGGCAGCGAAAGCGCCGAGTACACAGCGAAACAGATTCGGGCACTGAAAGGTGTCGAGGGTATCCGGATTCGTCCGGCGATGTATATCGGCGACACGACCGCGCGCGGACTGCACCACCTGGTCTTCGAGGTCGTCGACAACAGCATCGACGAGGCCGTCAACGGTCACGCGACGACCGTCACCGTGACCCTTCACACCGACGGTAGCGTCAGCGTCCAGGACGATGGTCGAGGAATCCCGGTCGGCGAGTTGCCCGATCACAACAATCGATCGGCCCTGGAGGTGGTTTTCACCGAGATCCATGCGGGCGGGAAGTTCGATCGGGAGAGCGGTTACAAGACAGGGACCGGCGGCTTGCACGGCGTGGGCCTGACCGCCGTCAACGCCCTTTCTGAATGGCTTGAGGCCGAGGTTCGCCGCGACGGCCACACGTGGACGATGGGTTTTGAACGAGGCCAGTTGACCGGGCCGCTCAAGGAGTTGGGCAAAACCGACAAGACGGGAACCCGCGTCAAGTTTCATCCCGACCCGGAGATCTTCCCGGACACGAAGTTCAGCTTTGATGCTCTCGATCGCCGCCTGCAGGAGCTCGCTTTTCTCAACGCCGGGGTGCGGGTTCGGATCATCGACGAACGTTCGGAGCAGTCCGAGGACTACTGTTACGAAAAGGGGCTGGTCGAGTTTGTCGAGTTCCTGAACCGGACCGAGCAACCACTGTTTGGCAAGGTGATCTCGATCCAGGGCCAACAGGACGATGTCGAGGTTGATGTGGCTCTGCAGTATCACCTCGACTTCGCCGAGACCGTTCGCACGTTTGCCAACAACATCAACAACGTCGAGGGAGGCACACATCTGAGTGGTTTTCGTAGCGCCCTGACCCGCGCGATCAACACTTACGGCCGCAAGGAAAACCTCTTCAAGGATGCCACGCCGACCGGGGATGATTTTCGCGAGGGCCTGACAGCGGCCGTGGCCGTGCGGATTCCCGACCCGCAATTCGAGGGTCAGACCAAGACCAAGCTGGGCAACAGCGAGGTCGAGGGTATCGTGACATCGGTGGTTCACGAGGGGCTGGTTGCGTTCCTGGAGGCGAATCCGAAAGTCGCCAGGCTGATTGCCGGCAAGGGGATGCGGGCAGCCGAGGCGCGCGAGGCGGCTCGGAAGGCCCGGGAGATGATCCGCCGCAAGGGCGCACTGACAACCGGCGGGCTTCCCGAAAAACTCCGCGATTGTCGTAGCCGAATACTGGAAGAAACCGAGCTGTACCTGGTCGAAGGTGATTCGGCCGGGGGATCAGCCGACACCGGCCGCGATTCCGAGACACAGGCGATCCTGCCGCTGCGCGGCAAGATCCTCAATGTCCAGAAGGCCCGCGAAGCCAAGGTGCTGCAGAACAAGGAGGTCACCAACATCTTCAAGGCCATTGGTGTGCCGCCGGGCGCCCAGCTCGAGGATGTCAGCAAGAGACGATACGGCAAGGTGATCCTGATGACCGATGCCGATGTCGACGGCAGCCATATCCGTACGCTGCTGCTGACCTTTCTGTATCGGCACATGGAACCGCTGGTTCGCGAGGGCTGCATTTTCATCGCGCAGCCGCCGCTTTACCGGGTGATTCAGGGCCGCAAGAAAGCCAGGTATGTGCAGACGCACGAGCAGATGATGACCGAGCTGGTCGAGCTGGGAATGGACGGCAGCCAGGTTGAACTCGACGAGGGACAGGCACTCGAGGGGGACTCGCTGAAAAAGGTGGTCGATCTCCTGGGAGATCTTGAGGAACCCCTGCAGACACTCGAGCGTCGAGGCATCGATCTTCGCTGGCTGGTCACCGAACACGTGGGCGATGATGCCCGTCTGCCCAGGTACCGGGTCTTTCTGGGCCAGCAACAGCACTGGTTTCAAACGGCAGCGGAGGTCGACAGTTTCCTGGAAGTCGAACAGGAGAAGCACGGGGGCGAATTCACTGTGGCGGATGACGATTCCCCAGCCGTGATTGACAATGGCGCCGCCGAATCCAACGGGAGCGACTCCGGTGATCCCCAGTTGCGGCGGACCGACCTGCACGAAACCAAGTCGATCAACGCGACCCTGGCAGAACTCAAGGGGTTTGGCATCACCGTCATCGACCTGTTACCGGCTGGGAACCGCGACGGCGAGGCATTTTTCCCCATCGTGTTGACCAACGGCGACAGCCGGCAACCACTTTCCAGTTTCCGGGACCTGTTGCCGGCGATCCGGTCGCTTGGCGAAAAAGGGATGAAGATCACCCGGTTCAAGGGCCTGGGAGAAATGGACCCCGAGGAACTGTGGACCACGAGCATGGATGCGGAAAACCGGCAGTTGTTGCAGGTCACCCTCGAGGACGCCGCGGCCGCCCACGACCTGTTCAATGTGCTGATGGGTGATGATGTGGAACCCCGACGTCAGTTCATTGAAAAGCACGCTCTTGATGTCAAGAATCTGGACGTTTGAATCCCCGGCTCTCACGCGGTCTTCACCTGCAGTCCCTCCACACTCACTCAGTCCGGAGTTCCCTGTGATACGCATCCTCCTGAGTACCGTCTCGCTGCTACTGTTCGTCCTGGCGGCCCGTTTGCCGGCCGAGGTCCGGTTCCCGTCGGTCATCGGCGACAACATGGTGCTGCAGCGAGGCGAACCCGTCCCGGTCTGGGGTTGGGACACGCCCGGAACGGTTGTCTCGGTCAGCCTTGGTGATCACACCGCCCGGGCCACCGCCGGTGAAGATGGTCGCTGGACGGCGTACCTGCCGGCCCAAAAGGCCGGGGGCCCGCACGAGATTGGCGTGAAGGGAACCAGCGAGGTGACGATCAAGAACGTGCTGGTGGGCGAGGTCTGGTTCTGTTCCGGACAATCCAACATGGAATGGCGGGTGCGGCAGTCGAAAGACGCGGAAAAAGAAATCGCCGCCGCCAAACATCCCCGGATCCGTCACATCAAGTTTCCACACCGCCCGGCCGACAACCCGCAGTCGAATATCGCCAGCGACGGTTGGAAGGCCTGCAGCCCCGAGACTGTCGGCGAGTTCACGGCCGTCGGTTACTTCTTCGGTCGCTACCTGCAGGAACAACTCGACGTTCCGATCGGTCTGCTGGGATGCAACTGGGGTGGCACACGGATCGAGCCGTGGATACCTCCCGCCGGATTTCGTGGCGTGCCAAAGCTCTCCGAGATCTCCGCCAGCCTCGACAAGTACCCCGCCCGCCGCGGCAACGGCCAGGTCAATCACCAAAGCCCCCTGGCATTGTACAACGGCATGGTGGCGCCTGTTCTGCCCTACGGCGTTCGGGGTGCCCTGTGGTACCAGGGCGAATCGAACAACGGCGAAGGGATGATGTACTACGAGAAGATGAAGGCCCTGATCAACGGTTGGCGGTCGGTCTGGCAGAAACCCAGCCTGCCGTTTTACTTCGTTCAGCTGGCACCGTACCGCTATGGCGGGGACCCGACACGATTGGCCGGCATCTGGGAGGCCCAGCTCAAGACCCTGTCTGTACCGCACACGGGAATGGCCGTCATCGTCGACATCGGCAACACCCGCGACATCCATCCCCGCAACAAGCAGGATGTTGGTAAGCGACTCGCACTCTGGGCCCTTGCCGGAACGTACGGCAAGAAAGACCTTGTCTACTCGGGTCCGCTCTACAAGAGCATGAAGATCAAGGGCAGCACGATCCGTCTCGAGTTCAATCACGTGGGTGGCGGACTGGTGTCGCGAGACAGCAAGCCGCTTTCGCACTTCACGATCGCTGGTGAGGACAAGAAGTTTGTCGCAGCCACGGCCACGATCGAGGGCGGATCGGTCGTGGTCCGCGCCGATGGTGTCGAGAAGCCTGTGGCCGTGCGATTGGGGTGGCACCAGGAAGCCGAACCGAACCTGTCGAACAAGGCAGGGCTTCCTGCTTCCCCCTTCCGCACCGATTCCTGGTAGTTCACGGCAACCGAAGCGTGAGTTGCCGGCGGCGGCTGCGATGTTGCCGCACCACAACCAATTGATTGATTGCCTGGAATGGCCGATAATCACCGTTCGTGATGGTCCGTGGAGTGCTTCCGCTTGATTCGACTGCTCGGCAATCCGAAGACGCTTTGTACCGGCCTGTCGCGCCGCGACCTGTTGCACATCGGCGGGCTCGGTGCTTTCGGGATTGGCCTGGGGGACGTTCTCGCAAGACCGCAACTGCAGGCTGCTGAATCGTCCGACGCGCCACGGTTCGGCCAGGCGAAATCGTGCATCCTGATCTACAAGTACGGCTCGCCGCCACAGCACGAAACCTACGACCCCAAGCCCGACGCGCCGTCGTCGATTCAGGGCGAGATGCGAGCGATCCCGACAAACGTGCCGGGAATTGCCCTCGGTGAGGGTCTGCCGAAGATCGCCTCGATCGCCGATCGGATGACCTTTGTCCGCTCGTTGACGCACCCCTACCCGTTGCACGGCACGGTCTATGCAACCACCGGAATTCCGAATGTCGACACGAAGATCGAGGCCAAGCCTCGTGACAAGCGGCAGTGGCCGTTCATCGGTTCGATCGTCGACTATCTCGACGAACGCCGCACCGGCGAGTCGGCTCCGTCGATGCCGCGGAATATCGCTTTGCCGTTCATGATGGGCTCGAAGAATGAATATCCCCCACTGGCCGGACCCTACGGCGCGTTTCTCGGCACGCGTCACGATCCGGTCTACACCGACTTCATGGTGAAGGGAACACGAGTCGCGCCGGCCGTTCGGCCGGGCAAGGCGTTCCACGACCCGCAACTGAGCATTCGGCCAACCGACAAACTGCAACTCGCCGGCACCGGAACACGACACGCTGACATCTCGCCCCGTCGTTTTGACCTGCGCCGCAGCCTGCTTTCGCAATTCGACCAGGCACGTCGCTGGCTCGACCAGGCCGAGCGGGTCCATACCTATTCCGGGCAGCAGCAACTGGCCTACTCACTGCTGGCGACCGGCGCCCTTCACAAGGCCCTCGACTACACCCGCGAACCGGTTGCGGTCCGCGATCGTTACGGGATGTCGCTGTTCGGCCAGTCCTGTCTGGCGGCACGACGGTTGATTCAGTCGGGAGGGCGTTTTGTCACGGTCATCTGGGATGCGTTTGGCCTGAACGCCGGGGGCTGGGACACGCACCACAACCACTACGGCCGCCTCAAAGAATTTCTGCTCCCGGTTTTTGACCAGGCGTTCACCGCGCTGCTGCTGGACCTCGAGGATCGCGGCATGCTCGACGAAACGCTGGTGCTGGTCATCAGCGAACACGGTCGGACACCGAAGATCGACTCCAAGCCCCATGGCGCCGGCCGGCACCACTGGTCGCGGGTCTACTCGCAGGTCTATGCCGGTGGGGGAATGAGCCGCGGGCTGGTTGTTGGCCGGTCAGATCCACACGGCGGTGATGTTGCCGCGACACCGGTTTCGCCAAAGGATATTCTTGCCACGGCGTTTCATCTCCTGGGGATTGATCCCGAGACGACTGTTCCGAATGCAGTCGGAAAACCCATGCCGCTGACCGGAACCGGCCGATTGCGACCGGAACTGCTGACCGGGTGACGACCGGGCAACACGCATTGTCGGGAAGCGAGTGGATCGTTACGGTGGGCGACCCTCGTGGCAGGAGACCGTGGCGAAAGGCAGCAAGAAGTTGCTCGACACGAGCGAAGTCATTGAGGCCGGGGCGCATCGCCGATACCATGAATGGACCGTCGTTGATGCGACTTTCGGATGGGAAGAATCCAGGGGATTGGGATGAACCGTGAACAGTGCCGGGGACCGCAGCGTGTGGACCGTCGGGAGGTGTTGCGGACCGGCCTGGTTGGCTTCAGTGGTCTGACCCTGCCCGGACTCTATCATTCGCGAGCCCAGGCGGCCGCCGCAGGAGCCCCCGACGACAAGAAAACAGCGATCATTCTTGTCTGGCTTCGTGGAGGTTGCAGCCACCTGGACACCTGGGACCCCAAGCCCGGTTCCACCGATGCCTACCGCAGTCCCTACCACCCGATCTCGACCTCGGTTCCCGGCACACAGCTCACCGAGTTGTTGCCGCGGATGGCCTCGATTGCCGACAAGTACAATATCCTGCGATCGATAGCTCACAACGCCGGCGGACACCCCGCGGGATCGTTGCGAGTCCTCTCGGGAGATCCGGCCCGTGCCGACAAGCCGAAACCGTTCTATCCCGACTGGATGACGGTGGCCAATTTCCTGCGATCGGATTCGCCAAAGGCACTTCCCAACTACGTGGCGATCAATCCCGTCGATCGTTACGACGCATTCCAGATCGCCGGCCCGGGGTTCCTGGGGCCGTCCTACGAGGCGTTCAGGGTCACCGGCGATCCGAGCAAGCCGAAGTTCTCGGTTCCCAATATCGGGTCCAAGGAGTCCGAACTCGCCCGGTTGACGAGGCGCTCGAGTCTTCGCGTGTCGTTTGACCGGCTTCGCCGTGACATCGACCAGACCGGGCTGATGCAGGCCGTCGATGACTTCGAGTCACAGGCAATTTCGCTGCTGACGAGTCCCAAGGCCCAGGAGGCGTTCGATCTCGGAAATGAGCCCGCGGCACTTCGCGATCGCTACGGACGCAACCAGTGGGGCCAGCAGTGCCTGCTGGCCCGGCGACTGGTCGAGGCGGGAGTCGACATCGTGACAACCGAATTCGACGGACCGCTGTGTGGTCGCGTGGCGAACTGGGATGACCATGCCGTCAATCACCACGTCTTTGAAGCACTCGCCTGGCGTGCGCCTTTCTTCGACCAGGCCATCAGTGGTCTGATCGAGGATGTCTACAACCGTGGTCTCGACCGTCGCGTGATGGTGGTGATCACCGGCGAATTCGGCCGTACCCCCAGGATCTCCAACCAGCCCTCGAGTGGTCCCGGCAAGGCCAGTCGACCCAAGGGAACCCGACAGCCCGGTCGCGATCACTGGCCTCGAGCCAACTCGATGGTCTTCGCCGGCGGAGGAATGGAGACCGGGCAGGTGATCGGTGCCACTGATCGCCGCGGTGAAGACCCGATCAAACGCCGCGTCAGCCCTTATGACTTCCTGGCCACCCTTTACCATCACCTGGGCGTTGATACCCGGCACACGGCACTGACCAGCTTTGCCGGTCGCACCGTGCCGGTCCTCTCCAGCGCATCACGGATGAAGGGAACCCCGGTCCCGGAATTGACCTCCAGGACCTGACACCTCGTGTTTTGTGGCGGTTCCGCACCGAGACGATCGGACGGGTGACTGCCATGCACGCGCCAGTTTGTATCGAATGGCGAGTCCGGTTAGGGGGTTTGGGGATTGTGGACGGACAGAAGATATCTCATTGCACCCGGCAAGCCGCGCAACCGAAATCAGGTGTATACGCCTCAGTTTCGATTCGACCCGTCTAACCCCAACAGCGGTGGATGCCATGAGGATTGCCTGCTTTGCCATGGGAATGGCCTGTCTTGGAATGTTGATGCCCCAGGGTCTGTCGGCGTCAACACCGCCGGTCTCCGGAAAGTCGGTCATGTCCGACGTTGTCCTCGGGGCCGGGGGAACACTGGCGGGCCAGCTGGTTGATGGCCGGGGGCGAAAGCTCGCCGGCCGCGTGGTGCAGCTGCATCGGGGTGCCAAGGTTGTTGCCCGTGTGCAAACCGATAAGAGTGGGCGGTTTGTGGCCAGGAATCTGCCGGGTGGTGCCTACGTGTTGACGAGCGGATCGGCCCGACAGGTAATCCGGGCCTGGGCTGCCGGTTCAGCTCCTCCCCGGACTCCTGTCCAGGTTGTGCTTGTCGACCAGGCGGTCGTGGTTCGGGGTCAGGCCGAGACGGAGGTCGGCTTTCTCGGGCTGGACACCACGGGGCTGATTATTGTCGGTGCCGTGGCGGTGGTTGTTCCGGTGGCGATTGCTGCCAGTGACGACGATGACGACCCGCCGGCCAGTCCATGAAGGGTCGCCGGTCTCGAGCCGATTGAGGCTGGTCGACGGCTCCGGTACGATCTTGCACCGGAGCCTTTCGATGTGCAGATCCCACCACCGCTACTTGTTGTCGACCCGATGGCGGTTGTCGCTGCTGCTGTGGTTGGTCACGACCGGGTCCCTGTGGGGAGGGGACCGTCTGGTTGTTGAGGTCCGGGAAACCGGTGGATGGTCGCGACCGGTCTATCCGTGCACACTGCAATTGGACCGTCCGGCAACTGCGCGTCGGCCACAATTTCGTCTTCTCGACGAACAGGCACGACCGGTCGTCCTGCAGGTCGATGCCCAGCCACAGGGAAAGCGGGTGAGGTGGTGGCTGGCGTTTTCGGTGACCCTGGCCCCCTTCCAGCGGCGGGTATTTTCCCTGGAGGTTGGACCGGCCGTACGACCGGGGCCGCGGCGAGAGCGAGGCCACGCGGTCAAGGCGACCGACACGAGGCTGCAGGTGATCAATGCCCCGTATCTGACCTGGTCAATCCCTCGTCGCGTCGGCCCATTTCTGCAGTCGCTGGAATTTGGTGGTCACGAGCATCTGCGGGGACCGACCGCGCGGCTGGAGTTGAAAGATCGCGGAGGACGTTCCTACCAGCTTGGTGGACCACAGGCAAAGCGGTGGCGGCTGGTCCGGAAAGGCCCCCTGGCGGTGACTCTTGCCGGTGACTCGTCAGTGACGCCTGCCGGTCGGGACGCAGTCGCCAGCCACGTCGAGCTCGATTTTCCCGTCTCTCGGAGCTGGGTCAGACTCGATTGGTCCCTGGACGATGCCAACGACGAAATTGCCGAGGCGTCGCTCGTGGTGGATCTCAACCTCGATCCCCCACGCAGCGGCGTCCCGACCCTGGCCGATTTCGGTGCGGGCACCTGGGTTTATGCCCGGCTGGCTGCAGGCCAGGCGGCGTTGCTCGAGAGTGGGACCCGGGGTGGGGCACCGCGGTGGAGGGTTTTGCAGGGCCGCGAAGGCAACCTGCGACCGCTTGTCGTCGCCCGCCCGGGCGGACACGAGGCGGCCGAGGGCTGGACTCACTTGATGGACCGCACCCGTTGCCTGGCGCTGGCTGTGGGACAGTTCGGCGATGAGCAGGCCGATTCGATCCGGACGACGGCCGAGGGGCGGGTTACGGTTCGTCGTGTCTTCACGAAGCGGTCGGTGACAAACCGTCGCCCGAAGCGGTTGCGGGCCTGGTTGCATTTTGTCGGGTTCCCGCCGCAACAGGCCGCGGCGACGAGCCCGCGACACATGCAGACACCGCCACTGGTCCGTATCGTCCCCTGACAGTTCAGTCGACGGTGTTGGTCCGAAAAGGCCGTCTAGGGCCTTGCCGCGACGGCGCTCTTCATTCCGGTCGTCCACCTCACGGCATTTTCCATCAGTTGCCGGAACTGTGGCGAGCGGAAGTCACTCTCGTGGCCCAGCGAGGTGTAAAACACCCGGGCCTTGCCGAACTGGTTGGTCCAGGCCACCGGTTCGGACTTTTTCCCGGGGATAGATCCCATCAACAGGGGGGTTGCACCCTTGGCCAACGGGCTGGGCATGTAGAGAGCCCCTTTGCTCGTAAAGGGACCGGAAATCCCGGCCAGGACCGGGTGCCTGGCTGTGGTCGAGACCACGCTCGTGGTCGGCCCGGTCGGATGGTGGCCGTGGTAATTTCCACCGAGGACTTCGGCATCGAAGCCAGGCCACTCGGCATGTCCCTTGGGGCCCTGGCCCCGCGCGTCAAACGCGTGGCTGGCCGTTCGGACACCGATCAGTGGCTTGCCGGCCGCCAGGTGAGCCCTGAGGGCGTCGAGGTCTTTTTTCGGCAACGCGCGGCGACGAATCGAAACGACCACCAGGTCGGCCCTGCTGATGGCCTCGGCCATCCCCTTGATTTCATGCACCCCGTCGGCGGCGTGCAGCACGGTGGTCTCGAATCCCAGTTGGTTCTCGAACAACTGCTTTGCCAACACCGGCAGCGTCGACCTGGTGTTGTAGATCCGCTCGGCGACCAGGAAGACCGCCTTCGGTCGGCGGTCATTCTTGAATCGGAAGGGGGCTCCGCCAAGCAACTGGTCACTGGTAATCGTCGGGCAAACAAACTTCTCGATGTGCTCGATGATCAGGCTGGTTCCCTGGAAGTGGCTGACGAATGGCCAGCGGTGCGGGTTGTACATCGTGTCGGTCATGTCGCGGACCAGGACGACGTGTTTTCCGTTCTTGGCCATCTGCCTGAGTCCGAAGGGGCGTCCGAGAACACACATGTTGGTGTGCACACCGACCATGATCACGTTGGAGATCTTGTTCTGTTCCATGATGCTCCACACCTCCTCGCCGTTGTCGGAGATGTAGTCGTCGTTGTTGATCTCGAGCAGATCGGTCTGGCTTTTCCACGGGGCCCGTGGGTTGCGGCCCATCGCCTTCAGTTTTTCGGCCCAGCGGCGGTGCTCTTCCAGGTCGTCATCCTCGCCCCCGTCGGTCTGGTCGAGTGGATAGACGCCCTTTTCTTCGGCGGGAATCTTGTAACACCACGTGCCGATGTCCTTGGGCAGCGATTTCGACTTGGGCACCGCGCGGGCTCGCTTGCGGGCGGGGTGGTCCTTGTAGGTGTTCATGCAACTGCTGGGCGCGTGGATGATCGTCGCCCCCTGGCGTCGCGCCTGCTTGAGCAGGTTGTTCATCCGCGGCGCCATTTCCCCGCCCCGTCGCGTGGCGTTCAGGCAGTGATGCAGGTCCCACATGTCACAGACAATCACCGCCGTTTGCGAGGGTTGCCACTTCAGGTCCCGGATGGCCGATTGAAAACCATTCCCGGCGACGGTCTTGGCCGCACGGCGTGACCGGGCCTTGAGCTTGAAGACACCATCGGCGGCCGGGGCCGTCGAGGAGATCATGGTGGCGATCAGGGCGGCGAGGATGGTGGGATGGCGCATGGTGAGTCTCGGTGTGATGGAGGAAATCTGCCGACCAGTCATTGTGCCCCACCGGTTGGAAGCGTGCAATCGGTTGGCCTGCGGTGGACAAGCGTCACTTCGCAGCGACTTGCAGGGAGTGAGTGCCGGCTGGCAGTTCGAAGACCAGCAGTGTTTGCCCGGAACGGCGATCGATGCGATAGGGCAGCACGGTTTCGTCCTCGAGAACCCGTGGCGTTCCCCAGTCAGGGTTCCACCAGGTGGCGATCTCGAGTCGTCGCGGCCCGGTCGTCTCGAGAGTCACCACCCGATTCTTCAGGTCAACCTTCCCGTCGATTTCGCTGCCGAGGGTCTGCGAGAGCCTGAGCTGTGTGCCGATGCCGTCGGCGGAGGTGATCCAGGCCGGTACCTGCGAAAGCGTGCACAGGCGGGTGCGTTCGGGAGGCACGTCGACCAGCGGCAGGATCAGCCGCTTGTCGCCGGGCTGCAGCAGCGAGAGCGTGGTGGTGGTGAAGTAGCGATCGGCCCGGTCTTTCGGGTACTGCGAACCGGCGACGAGAGCTTGCCGGGACTGGTGCTGCCAGCAAAAGACCGGTTGCGTGGGATCGAGCGTGGTTCGCGTCACGTCGATCGAGGCGGTGACAGTCGAGGATTGCTTGCGGTGAGCCATCACGTTGACGAACCACGTTGGACCCAGCCGCAACGTGTAGGCTTCGACATCGGTTTCCAGGTCACGCCACCAGGCCGGTTCGAGCCCGATCCGTGTGAACCGGGCATCGCGGAACTCGTCGATCACCTCGTGCAGTACCCCGTCATCTGGAGCCCGGGGAAATTTCCCGTCGACGGGTTTCATCCAGGCGCCGCCCCGCGGTGACAGTGCCAGGGCCAGGCAGAGGTTCTGGTATCGCTGGGTGTTTTGCTGCGGGCCATTCGTCCACCAGTACAACGGCACGTGCATGGTGCCGGGGACCTGGTAGATCTTGTTCATCAGGTCCATGTCGGCCCCGTCCCGCCAGGTCTTGCCCGGAACCCGCTGTGCCCCGCTCCCCTCGTAATAGGTGATGTCGTAAAAAGCCGATCCCGTCCGGGCATTGACCCACAACAACTTGTTCCGCTGGTGCAGCGCCTCGTAGAGCTTCTGCCAGCGTGCCAGCACCGAGCTGGTCTGACTGACGTGTTGCCGTTCCCAGTCGATCTGTCCGCTGTCGAGCGCCGCGTCCCAGTAGAACAGCTCGGTTCCCAGGTAGTCGGATTCGGCGATCACCCCCCGCGTCTCGAAATCGAACACCTCGGGCAGGGGTCGTGTCGACACGAGACCGGTCGGTGAACGGGACAGGATCCAGTCGGAATGCTGGGCAAAAACCGGTGAATCGTGTCCACGGTAGATGTACATGCCGCCCAGGGCGTGTGGGTTCTCTTGTCGCTGGCTGGCGAACCGCTGTTTCAGGTCCCGGCCGCGAATCGTTTGCACGATCTTCTTTGGATCCAGGGGATCCACCTGTTCCAGCCGGGCGTCGTCGGAGGTGGCAAACTGGCCATAGCGAAACTGGCCGCGGCCGCCCGAACCGATATTGATCAGCGAGAAGCTTGGGACCTTGTCGCCGGGACGGAGAAATCGCTTCGGGGTGCCAGGTGACCGAACCTGCGACATCCGGGGCAACGGTCTTGTTTCTTTCCGGATCTTCACCAGTTCGGGTGACGCCAGGTATTCCTCGTGGACTGCCAGCCGGCTCTCGCCGAAAATGTGGTATCGCATCTCGATCCGGTTGTTCCGTTTGCGGCTGGCCTTATCGGCCAGGAAGAAACCTCCGGAGGCGATCTTCCAGCCGTTGGCGGTCCAGTACGACTGGCCGTGCAGACCACGCGGATAAACCCAGTCACGCCCGACACGGAAAAGGTACTGGGCCAGGCCGGTTTTCCATTCGGGGTTAAAGATGTCCGAGGCGGCCCGGCCCAGCGCGTCGTTGCCGTGATCACGGCGTGGCAACGGCGTGGTGATTTGCCCGGCAGGAATCAGGGGCCGTTGATCTCCGGCCACGCCCTGGGGCACAACGTAGTGGTACAGCGAACCCTTGCGGAAAGCGGGGGCGAGAATCGTGGTCGTCACGCTGCTGAAGAGCGTGGGCTGCTCGACGGGTGCGGTGATGCTGATCGACCGGCAGACAATCCGCTGTTCCTCTCCGATCAGGGCGAAGTAATAACTCTTGCGGATCGCCGATCCGGGAATCTTCGGATTCCTGGCGAAGTAGGCCATCTGGTTACCCCACCGCGGCCGATTGGGCGGTGGTGCCGATGAGATGGCCGAATGGACAACATCATCCTTCTCGCTGATGGTGATGATCTTGCCGTCACGAGTTCGCAGTGTGTAGGTCTCGAAACTCTCCTGAACCAGCCGGCGACCGGAGATGTTGTCCCAGATCCCGCCGATCTGTCCGGATTTTCCAATCGCGCAGATCGCCCAGTGATTTCTGAGGCCGCCACGGGGAGCCGGATCTTTTGGTGCGGCCGGCACCACCGGACAGGACAGGCAGACCATGCTCATGGGCAGGACCAGCCATCGGAGGACACCCGTTGAATTTCCTTGTCGCGTCGTCATCATGTCAGGATCTCCCGGACCACTCGCCCGTGCACATCGGTAAGCCGAAACTGTCGGCCCTGGAACTTGTAGGTCAGTCGTTCATGGTCGATTCCCAGGCAGTGCAGCACGGTGGCCTGGAGATCGTGAACGTGAAACGGATCACGGGCGACGTTGTAACTGAAATCGTCTGATTCGCCGTAGGTCGTCCCACCCCGGATGCCGCCGCCGGCCATCCAGAGGCAGAAGTTGCGCGGATGATGGTCGCGGCCGTGCTTGGTCTTGTTGTCCATGTCGCCCTGACAGAAGACCGTACGCCCGAACTCTCCGCCCCAGATCACCAGCGTTTCGTCGAGCAGCCCGCGTTGTTTCAGATCCTTGACCAGTGCCGCCGAAGGCTGGTCAGTGTCGCGACACTGGGTGGCCAGCTGTGTTGGCAGGTTGCCGTGCTGGTCCCAGCCGGCGTGCATCAACTGGACGAATCGTACGCCGCGTTCGGCCAGCCGGCGCGCCAGCAGGCAATTGTGAGCGAACGAACCCCGACGGGCGACGTCGGGACCGTACATCTCGAGGATATGCCTGGGCTCACTCGAGAGGTTGGTGAGGTCGGGGACCGACGTCTGCATCTTGTAGGCCATCTCGTACTGGGCAATTCGCGTCTGGATTTCTGGATCGCCCACTTCACGGGAACGGATTCGGTTGAGCCGGGCGAGGTCGTCGAGCAGGCCGCGGCGCAACCGCTGGTCGATGCCGCCGGGATTGGAGAGGTACAGCACCGGGTCGCCGGCCCCGCGGAACTTGACGCCCTGGTGATAGGTTGGCAGGAAACCGCTGCCCCAGTACCACTCGTAGAAGAACTGTCCACACGAGGCCTCACGGTCCCGGGATGTCATCACGCAAAACGTCGGCAACTCATCGGTCTCGCGACCCAGCCCGTACGACAGCCAGGCACCGAAGCTGGGCCGTCCCGGTTGCTCGGCGCCGGTCAGAAACAGGGTGATTGCCGGCGCATGGTTGATCGCCTCGGTATACGCTGACCGCACCAGGCAGATCTCGTCGGCGATCGAGCCGATGTGTGGCAGCAGCGAGCTGATCTGGGTGCCGCAATCGCCGTACGGCCGGAACGGCCAGGCCGTCGATAGGACCTTCTGCGACTTGCCCTGGGTCATCGTCGTCAGCCGTTGCCCCCCCTGGATTTCCTTGGGCAGGTCCTTGCCACGGTATCGCTGGAGACCGGGCTTGTGATCGTAGAGATCGACCTGGGTGGGGGCCCCGTTCTGGAAAAGGTAGATGACGCGCTTGGCTTTCGGGGCAAAGTGGTTTACCAGCCGTTCGGCTGACGATTCGTGGTCGAGCAGTGTTGCCAGTGCGGCCGTGCCGATGCCGACGGACGAGCGTCCGAAGAAATGACGGCGGTTGACAAGGTGATGGTGGTCGGCAAGCGGTTGCATGTCGGCGGATGTCGTGTGCGTGATAGGACTGATCGGCTGTCGTTATTCCCGCGTGATGGCCTCGTCGCAGTTGAGCAGCAGCGAGACCACCGCGCCCCAGGCGGCGACTTGTGTCACATCGAGATCAGGCTGGGGCACGTGTCGGCCCACTGATCTGTAGGCTCGGGCATTCTTGGGGTTGTCCCGGTAGTGTTGCCGGGCCCGTTCGAGAGTGGCGGTCAGCAGGTCGTGTTCTTCCGCCGACGGCAGGCGGGCAAGAATCAGTGTGAACGCGCGGCTGATCCGCTTCGCATCGTTTCCGGTCCGGGCCAGCAATCGTTCGGCCAGCACTCGCGCGGCTTCGGCGTAGGTTTCGTCGTTGAGCAGCGTCAGGGCGTGCAGCGGCGTGTTGGTTCGTTGCGGCCGGACGTTGCAGATGTCCCGGGTTGCTTCGTCGAACATGTTTGGGGGACCTATCGAGCGGCGCCAGAAGGTGTAGAGGCTACGACGGTAGAGCTTCGCCCCGGAATCGGCCGCGTACGTGATCTTGCCGAAACTGAAGTCGGCCCACAGGCCCGGTGGCTGGTACGGCTTAACTGACGGTCCGCCGAGTTGTTCGACCAGCAGCCCCGAGATGGCCAGGGCCTGGTCGCGGATCACGTGAGCCGGCAGCCGGTAGCGGGGCCCGCGACTCAATAGCCGGTTGTAAGGATCGGCCTCGGGAACCCGTGTCGGGACAATCGATGACTGGCGGTAGGTGGTGCTGGTGACGACCAGGCGAAGCATGGCCTTTGTGTCCCAGCCGCGGTGGATGTACTCGGTGGCCAGCCAGTCGAGCAGTTCCGGGTGGCTGGGCGGCTCACCCTGCGAACCGAAATCCTCGCTGGTCTTCACCAGCCCGGTTCCAAACAGCACCTGCCAGATCCGGTTGACCGCCACCCGGGCCGTCAGTGGATGATCCGGATCGGTCAGCCAGCGGGCCATTCCCAGGCGACTGGAACCAGTGTCCTCGGGCAGGGGCAGCAGGGCAGCGGGCGTGCCGTGCCGCAGCTTCTCGTCCCTGACGGGCTGGTCATACCGGGCCAGCTTCAACACGAAGGTGTCTCGCCGCGACTTGCGGTTGCGCATCACCATTGTCTCGACCTTTTGACCGGGTCGGCCGATCACGTCGACGGTCAGCACCGGCTTGGCATTTCCCTTGGCATCAACACGGCCAGTCTCGTCGAGGCTGTTGAAATATGCCGAGAAGCGGTAGTACTCCTTTTGTGTCAGCGGGTCGAACTTGTGGTCGTGGCACTTTGCACAACTGAGCGTCAGAGCCATCCAGACGGTGGCCGTCGTGTCGGTTCGGTCAAGCACGTACTCGACCCGGTTCTCCTCGGCAATCCGTCCACCCTCGCCGTTGAGCGGGTGGTTGCGATTGAACCCGGTGGCGACGAGTTGCTGGGGAGTGGGCCTGGGCAACAGGTCTCCGGCGAGTTGTTCGATCGTGAACCGGTCGAACGGCAGGTTGTCATTAAACGCGCGGATCACCCACGCACGCCATGGCCACATCATCCGGGTTCCATCACTCTGGTAGCCGTTGGTGTCGGCGTACCGCGATGCCACCAGCCAGTTCCAGGACATGTGTTCGCCGAAGCGGGGCGAGGCGAGCAGTCGATCGACGGTTCGTTCCCAGGCTCCCGGCCGCGTGTCGGCCAGGAATCGAGACAATTCTTTCTCGGTCGGTGGCAAGCCCAACAGGTCCAGTGTCAGCCGCCGCAGCAGTGTCCGGCGATCAGCGACGGGAGAAAATTCCAGCCGCGTCTTCCGCAGCCGGGCCAGGATGAACGAGTCGATCGTGTTGCGAACCAGAAAATTGGCTGGAAACGTCGGCGGCCGTGGCCTGGTCGGCGAGACCAGTGACCAGTGCGCCCGGAACTCGGCTCCCTCGGCGATCCATCTCCGGATCAACTCGCGCTGTGTCCGCGTCAACGACCGGTTGGAGTCCCGAGGCGGCATCCGCACCTGGGGGTCCTGGCTGGTGATCCGTTGCCACAACCGGCTGGCCTTGGGTTGGCCCGGAACCAGGACCGGCGGGTCGTGGGCAAGGGCCTCGCTGGCAATATCCAGCCTCAGGTCACCCTGCCGCGTCCGGGTGTCGGGACCGTGACACTGGAAACAGTTCTCGGAGAGAAGCGGCCGGATGTCTCGCTGAAAATCGACCCGAGGCCCGTCGGCGGCGACTGCCGGTGCCGTCGAGGCGACCAGGAACAGCAGCAGGGATCGCAGCGGTGACATGCGGGCAATTGTAACATCCGACGGTGAGCTATGAGCGGCCGACAGTTGGGAACCGCTGATTGAAAATCTGGCTCCAACGGTCTTCAATGGCACAGGAATTCGTCCGGCTCGGTGCGAAAAGTCGGGACCGGCGAACACGAATACCCTGGAGTAGACTATCGATGAAACGTCTGTTTCTGGCCGTAGCCACCCTGTCGGTAATGGCGGGTTCGGTCGTCGAGGCCGCCCGGCGTCCGAATATCCTGTTCCTGTTCGCCGATGACCAGCGGGCCGACACGGTGGCGGCCTACGGGAACCGGCATATCAAGACCCCCCACATCGATCGCCTGGTCCATGCCGGATTCAGTTTCCATCGGAATTACTGCATGGGCTCGACGCACGGGGCCGTCTGCCAGCCGAGCCGGGCGATGCTGATGAGCGGCCGAACGCTCTGGCGGGTTCCGATGAACCTCAAGGGCGTGCCGATCCTGCCGGAAGTTCTCGGCCGAAATGGCTATGTCACCTTCGGCACCGGCAAGTGGCACAACCGGGCCGAGTCATTCATCCGTGGCTTCCAGAACGGCCGCGCGGTCTTTATCGGGGGGATGTCCAATCACCTGAAGGTCCCGATCCGGGATCTCACCTCCGACGGCAAGCTGACCCCGCCCCGCCCGGCCAGGAAGTTCTCCAGCGAGGTCTTCGCCGATGCGGCGATCGAATTTCTCGAGGGGCACAAGGAAGACAAGCCATTTTTCGCCTACGTCTCTTTCTCCTCACCCCACGATCCTCGGCAACCACCCGGGAAATATGCCGAGATGTACAAGCCCGGACGAGTCCAGTTGCCGCTGCCGGCCAACTTCATGCCCCAGCATCCGTTTCACAACGGGTGGATGGTCGGGCGGGACGAATCGCTGGCGGCCTGGCCCCGGACTCGCCAGGTCATTCGCAGCCAGCTTGGCGAGTACTACGGCATGATCAGCCACCTGGATGAACAGGTTGGCCGCGTGTTGGCGGCGTTGCGGGCAAGTGGCCACGCAAGAAACACGATTGTTGTTTACACCGCCGACCATGGGTTGGCCGTGGGCAGCCACGGACTGCTGGGAAAACAAAATCTCTACGAACACAGCATGCGGGCGCCGCTGGTCATCAGCGGCCCGGGAATCCCTCGTGGAAAATCCAGCAATTCCCTGGCTTATCTTTATGATCTTTTTCCCACCATCTGTTCGTGGGCCGGCGTGACGGTTCCCGGGAAGGTCGAGGGCCACAGCCTTGCCGGCGTGATCCGGGGGGAGGAGCCGGGTGTCCGCAAGTCGCTGTTTACGACCTACGAAGACCTGATGCGGGCAGTCCGCGACGATCGGTTCAAGCTGATCCGATATCCACAAATCAATCACACCCAGTTGTTTGACCTGGCCGAGGACCCTCACGAGCTAAAGAATCTTGCCGGTGATTCCTCGCAGGCTGGTCGCCTCGAGCGAATGATGACCCTGCTGGAAGACTGGCAGGCGCGGACCGGTGACAAGACGCCCCACACGTCGAAGAATCCGAAGCCGAAGGCGATCGACCTGACCGGGCGTCGCCGCAAGCCCGATCGCCACCAGCCCGATGGGATCATCCGCAAGTACTTCTCTGGCCCGACAGCACGCTGATCCCCGCGAGATGGCACAATGAGAACCGGATTTGGATTCCTGCTGCTGTTTGTTTCTTCCCTGGCCACCGCTGCCGACCGGCCCAACATCATCTTCATCATGGTTGATGATCTCGGCCCGGAGTGGATCGGCTGTTACGGTGGTCGCGAGTTGAAGACTCCGCACATCGACGCGCTGGCGGCCGGTGGCATGCGATTCACCAATGCGTACTCGATGCCGCAATGTACGCCCACCCGGGCCACGCTGCTGACCGGCCAGTACCCGTTTCGTCACGGCTGGTGCAATCACTGGGATGTACCCCGCTGGGGGGCGGGCTGTCATTTCGATCCAAAACACAACTTGACATTTGCCCGGGTCCTGAAACCGGTCGGTTACAAGACGGCCATTGCCGGCAAGTGGCAGATCAACGACTTCCGGGTACAGCCCGATGTGCTCAGGCAGCATGGTTTCGACGAGTGGTGCATGTGGACTGGGTACGAGACGGGCAAACCGGCCAGTGGTAAGCGGTACTGGGATCCGTACATCTACACCAGCGGTGGAAAGAGTCGGACGCACCGGGATCGGTTTGGTCCGGACGTGTTCACCGCGTTTCTGGTCAGGTTTCTGGAGACACACCGTGACAGCCCGATGCTGGTGTATTTCCCGATGGTGCTGACACACGGGCCGGTCGTGCACACCCCCGCCGAGCTCAAGGCCAGGACGTCGCTGGAAAAGCACAAGGCGATGGTCCGTTACACCGACCGGATCGTCGGCCAGATCGTCTCGGCCGTGGACCGGCTGAAGCTTCGTCGGCGGACAATCATATTTTTCACGACCGACAACGGCACCGCCAAGCGGTACCGCGCGCGGATGGGCGACCGCCTGGTTCGCGGGGGCAAGGGGCTGTTGACCGAGAATGGCCCGCGGCAACCGTTTATCGTCAACGGTCCGGGAATTGTTCCAGCCGGAGTGGTGACCGACGCCCTGACGGATTTCACCGACATGCTGCCGACGTTTGCCGATTTGGCCGGGGCCCGGGTCCCCCGGGACGCCGTTCTTGACGGTCACTCGCTGGCCGGCCTGCTTCGTGGCAGAAAACAGGACGGGACCCGGCAGTGGATCCTGGCGATGGGACGAGGAGCGGCGGCACTGGATTCCCGGGGAGTCCGGCCACAGCAGGCGTACACCGATCGCGTTCTGCGAGACAAGCGGTTCAAGGTCTTTGTTGAGAAGGGACAGATCACGCGGTTGCACGATCTGCAGGTCGATCCTGGTGAGACGGCCAACCTGGTCAAAAGCCCCCGGCCGAGCCACGTTACGGCCCGCAGGAAGTTCGCCACGATTATCGCCGGGTTCCCGAAACAGGACCCGCGACCCCGCTATACGCCCACGCCACCCCAGCCGTGGGACCGCAAGCCCGATACGCCGTGATACCGAGCCGGGGCCGGTTTGGAGGATGGCGTGTCACTGCTGGCGCAACGCGTGGCGGTTGATAGGATGGGACGAGGCAATTGCCCATGATTTTTCCCCGTGATTTCCGGAACTGGCTCCCTTATGAAACGTTTGGTTGTCACGACCTGGCTTACCTGTGCCTTGCTGATTTTCCCGGGACTGATCCGGGGGGCTGAACCCGCCCTGTCACCGCGAGAGCAGGTCGAGTTTTTTTCCAGCAAGGTCAAGCCGCTGCTGGTGAAGCGGTGTTTCAAGTGTCACGGGGACACCAAGATCAAGGGTGGCCTGCACCTGAACAGCCGCTCGGGGATCATGAAGGGTGGTGACAGCGGGCAGGCGATCAACCTGAAGCG
>PBSL01000017.1 GCA_002726205.1 Planctomycetaceae bacterium
CCAGGAAGCGGGACTCGAACGGGTATTCCTCCTCGAAACCAATTCGTCGCCTGCAGTCGAGAGGATCAGTCACGCTTTTGGGCCTCCGTGCCGACAACGAAGTCGAGGGCATCGGCCAGCTGGTCGATGTCGTCGGTCGAATGCGCTGCCGACAGGCTGATCCTGAGGCGTGCCGTTCCTTCTCGGACCGTTGGGGGGCGGATCGCCGGCACGAAGAAGCCGCGGTCCCGAAGTCCGTTTGCCGCGGCGATTGCCTGGCGGGAGTCGCCGAGGATCACGGGGAGAATGGCTCCCGTCGTCGAGGGCGTCGGCAGGTTGATCCGACGCAGGTGATCGCGAAGCCGACCGGCAAGACGCTCGAGATGTTCACGGCGTTGGGGTTCATTGGCGATCACCTCCAGACCGTCCAGTGCGGCGGCACAACTGGCCGGTGAAAGCGCGGTCGAAAAGACCTGCGTCCGCGCCTTGTGCCAGAGGTACTCGATGAAGCGGCTGTCGCCGACCACGAAACCGCCGGTGGAACCCACCGCCTTGCTCAGTGTGCCGACTCGTAAAGTGACACGGTCCTCGACACCCGCCAGCTCACAGCTGCCGCGGCCATTCGCACCATGAACTCCTGTGCCGTGCGCCTCGTCAACCAGGATCATCGAGTTGAACTTCTCGGCCAGGTCGCAGAGGGACTCCAGCGGAGCCAGGACACCGTCCATGCTGAATACACCATCAGTCACGATTAGCCGTCGTGGCGCCCCGGACGCCTCTCCGAGTTTCGATGCCAGTTGGTCAAGCCGGTGGCTAGTAAAGACGTGTATCCGGGCTCCGCTCAGGCGGCAACCGTCGATCAGGCTGGCATGGTTGTCGGCATGGCTGAAGATGGCGTCGCCGGGGCCCACCAGCGCTGCCACGGTGCCGGTGTTGGCCGCAAATCCCGTGGGGAACAGCAACGCGGCGTCGGTATTCTCGAAAGCTGCCAACCGCTTCTCGAGTCGGCAGTAATCTGGAGATCTGCCCGAAACCAGTGGGCTGGCGCCGGCACCGGCGGCTATCCCTTCCTGGCGTAGGTCACGTGCCAGGCCGAGGTAGTCGTTGGAGGAAAAATCCAAGAGGACTTCGCCGTCGGCACGACATCGCCCCGAGGGGAGGAGTTCGACTTCGCGGTGCGGTCGCACCAGGTCGTCAGTTTCCAGTGATCGCAGGGCGTCGGTCAGCCAGTCGGGCTCGGGCGTCATGGTTTCGGCCCTGTCTACTCGAGGCCTTTCGCGGCGAGCCATCGTTCGGCATCCAGTGCAGCCATGCAACCGCTGCCGGCGGCGGTGATCGCTTGCCGGTAATAATTGTCGGCGACGTCGCCGGCGGCAAATACGCCCTCGACACTGGTCATGGTGCGACCGGGCTCAGTCCAGGTCAGGTACCCGTCGGATCCGGTCTGTAGCTGCCCGTCGAGAAAGTCAGTATTCGGTGTGTGGCCGATCGCCGCGAAATATCCCGAGGCTTCGAGTTCCTCGGTCTGCGTGTCGTCGACCGTGCTGCGGATCCTCACGCTGGTGACACCGTCTGCATCGGTGCCGAGGATCTCGTCGATGGTCGAGTTCCACTTGACCTGGATCTTCTCGTTTTCCAGCACCCGCTCGGCCATGATCTTGCTGGCCCGCAGAGCGTCTCGTCGATGGACGACATAAACCAGCGAGGCAAACTTGGCGAGGTAGGTGCTCTCTTCCATGGCACTGTCACCGCCACCGACAACCACAAGCGGGCGATCACGAAAACGGGGTAGTGCTCCATCGCAGACGGCGCAGGCCGAGACACCGGCGTTCTTGAAACGGTCTTCGCTGGGCAGGCCGAGGTAGTTGGCGCGGGCGCCGGTTGCGACAATCACTGACAAGGCTTCGAGCGTGCTGCCGTCGAGGGTTGTGAGTTTGAAGGGATGCGAGGAAATGTCTACCGAAACGACGTCGTCGGTTTTGATCCGTGTGCCGAAGTTGGTGGCCTGTTGTCGCAACAGTTCCATCAACTCCGGGCCACTGATCCCCTCCCCGGCATGGGGGGGCATGTAGCGACGGCGAGTCTCGTCGATTGAATCATCAAGAAAACTGACCAGGTTTCCTGCAGGGAAGCCGGGATAGTTCTCGACCTCGGTCGTCTGTGTCAGTTGGCCCAGCGGCAGCGTTCCCCGTTGACGGTTCTCCTCGGTGATTGCTCCCTCGATGACGAGGGGTTCGAGGCTGGCCCGGGCGGTGTATATGGCCGACGTCCAACCGGCGGGGCCGGAACCGATGATCACGACTCGCTCTGTCACGCGACCTCCTCCGATCAGATCCTTGATCTCGAAGAGGAACGATACTCAAGCGACGGGAGCGGCACAACTCAGTCACTCGGATGGTCGTTGTTGCTCTCCGTATCGACGGGGTCGAACGAAAGCCCACCCGGAGTGTCTTGCGGTTTGCTGGACTCGTGTTCTTCATCTGGAGGGGCAATCGGCTGAGTGGCATCGATGCCCAAGGCCATTGTCCCGGAGAAAACGAAGGCGAACATGCAGATGATGAACAGGGTGTTCCAGTCGGATATTCCGGGAGAGTCCCCCAGGACGGCTGCGTAGATCAGTGGACTGATCGTGGCACCCAGATTTCCCCACATGTTGCCCCAGCCCAGTACCGAGCCGACATAGCGACCGCCGACGTCTTGTTTGAACGCCCAGCCGGCGGGATTGCCGAAATCGGTCGAAAAGGCGACGACACAGAACAGGACAGTGAATGCCACGGGAGAATTCAGCGGCGAATCCGTCGGAAGCGAACTGAACCACAGGCAACAGCCATAGGCGGCGGCGCCAGAGAGTTTGGTGGCCACCAGCGGCAGGCGACGGCCCCACTTCAGTCCGATCCGCGGCACGAGAGCATCGGTGAATCGTCCACCGAGCAGCATGCCGATCATGCCCACGAACATCGGCGCCGCGACCAGCAGTCCCCGCTGCAGGATCGGGACCTCGTGGACCTCCATCAGGTAGATTGCCAGGAAGGAGACAAGGAACAGCCAGCCAATATTGCCGCCAGTCTGCATCAGGCAGTCGCACCACATGCTCCTGCTTCGGATCAAAGAGGCGACGATCGTGTGCATCTCACCCGGTTTGCCATGAGGGCTGGGCGCGTCGGCGGGTCGACCAGCGGCGATTCGGGCATGCTCGGCGGGATTTGCCTTGGGATGTTCCTCGGGGCGATTGCGGACGATCACCCAGTAGAGCAGGGCGACCAGCAGGCCGGCCGCACCGTAGATGTACATCACCGGTCGCCAGCCGCGGACATAAAGTCCCTTGAGATCACCGGAGAAGGTGGATTCGAGCAACAGGCGGTGGAAGCGTCGTCGCTGTGGTTCGGGTAAACCGTCGTCACGCTGATGTTGCGTCAGGAGTGTGATCGCCTCGCGAGGCAATTTCTTCAGCCGGCTGAAGGACTCCGCCTCAAAGAGATCATCACCGTCGATAAGCTGATTCAATGCACTGGCGAGGGCCTGGCGATGTTCCTCCGTCAGGACAGTGCTGGTTTTTATGGCCGGGGAACGAGTGGCCTGTTTCGGCCGTTGCTGGTATTCACGGGCGATTGCAATGACGCGGTCGGTGAGTGGAGCGGAGAGGCCGGGCCGGATCAATTGCCAGACACGACCGGTGGCCGGGTTGGGGGCGGCTGATGTGTCGACCCCCGTTGTTTCGGCGGGTACCAGATGGCCGCACAACGACTCACCCTCTCGCAGAATGTCGTCGCTGCGGAATCGCTCACCGGTTCCACCAGGATCGATGGGTACCAGCAGTACGATCAAGTACGCTGTCAGCAGTGGGGCGATCGCACCTCCGAATCGGCCACCTAGCGCAACAATCGAGCTGGCCGCACCACGACCTGAGAACGGAACCCATTTACTGATCACGCTGGCACTGGTCGGATAGGCTCCGGCTTGGCCCAGGCCACAAGCGACTCGCATCACCAACAACATGGCGAGCCCGAAAACAGCCCCGGTCAGGAAAGTGAAGAGTGACCAGGTGAGGATGTAGATCGTCAACATGATCCGGGCACCGTAGCGGTCACTCAGCCAGCCGGAAGGTACCTGGGCCAACGCGTAGGAAAGGAAGAACGCGCTCATCATCAAGCCCAGTTCGGTCTGCGTCAGACGCAGGTCGTCGCGGATGTAGTTGGCCGCAAACGAAATGCAGAAACGGTCCAGGTAAAGCAGGACCGCCATCAACATCGAGACGAACACGACCCAATGTCGGACGCGGGTCGCAATCGTGGTTGGGGCGTTGTCGGGTGGTTGAAAGGCCATTGCCGGCTGCTGGAAGAGAGGAGAGATCGTGATCCCGGGCGGCGGGTAGGCTGCACCCTAGGAAGGCGATTGTCGCCGCGTCAAGGAGTCGGTCCATCAAAGCCGCGCGCAAAGAAAGCGTCCCGGGTCACTCCAAGTCACCCGGGACGCTTCGTTTGCGGGGTGGAGAAGTGCGGGCCAACGCTTTCCCACCTCGACGGGTTTTACGGTTGCACTGAACGTGCCAATCAGGGGCCATATTTTCTCCCCAGGGTGTAACGCCCATTCATGACAGAAGTTAGGGGATTTCGTCTGAGCGTCAGCCAACCAAAGGGCAGGATGAATGTGACGCAAAACAATACATGTGTAGCGAAGCGGTACGGTTGATCTTGCCGCACTTGATAACTGACGGGCGTACGGGATACTCGTAGGGGCGTGGCAAGACAATCGAGAGGAACCGACGAGATGGCCGCATCGCCGACAGAGCGTACCTCGATGACGGTACCTCGATTTCTGGCTGCCAAGCAGGACGGGCGGCGGTTGGTGGTCTTGACTGCCTACGATGCTTTGTGGGCAAGCTTGTTCGACGAAGCAGGGGTCGATGCTTTGCTTGTGGGGGACACGGTGAGCATGGTCGTTCAAGGGAACGAGACCACGTTGCCGGTGACTCTTGATGAGATGATCTACCACGCGAAGATGGTCGTTCGTGGCACTCGCCACGCGTTGGTGATCGTCGACATGCCTTTCATGTCGTTTCAGGTTGGGCCCGAACAGGCGATTGCCAATGCCGGTCGAATTCTCAAGGAGAGTGGTGCCTCAGCGGTCAAGCTGGAAGGTGGAGAACACCAGGCCGAGACAATTCGGGCTTTGAGTCGGGCTGACATACCGGTGATGGCTCATGTCGGCATGAAACCGCAATCGATCCGGATGCTGGGAGGAATGTCGCGAATCCAGCGTGACGAGGATCAGCTTCTAACTGACGCACTGGCAGCCCAACAGGCCGGCGCTTTTGCAGTCGTCCTGGAGCTGATCCCACAGACAATCGCCACCGCGATCACCGCGGAACTGGAGATTCCAACGATAGGAATAGGAGCCGGAGTCGGTTGCGACGGCCAGGTACTGGTCAACCAGGACATGCTGGGGCTAGGCAACGGGTTCAACCCGAAGTTCCTGAAGCGGTTCGCGAACCTGCGTCCCCTGGTACTGGAGGCCGTCGCGCAATATGCCGACGAGGTCCGGGCGGGCAGCTTTCCGGATGACGAACATAGTCACGACTAGTTGCTGACAGGCAACCAGGCGCGTGGCTAGGCCACATCCGATACTTGCTGTTGGTCAGCCTGTTCTTCGATCCTGGGGCCGGCGTCGGGCAGTGTGTCCACGACGTTGCGGGCCAGTCCCAGCACCTTCATCACCCGAATGATGTTGTAGGTCAGGTCAAACTCCCAGAAGCGGTGGCCGTGACGGGCCATTCTCTGGTAGGCGTGGTGGTTGTTGTGCCAGCCTTCCCCAAACGCGAGCAGGCCGACCCACCAGAGATTGGTCGAGTGATCGTTGGTCGGGTAGTTCTGGTACCCCCAGGTGTGGCTGGCCGAGTTGACAAACCAGGTCACGTGGTAAACCAGGACAATTCTCAGGCAAAGGGCCCAGAGTACCAGTGCCAGGCCCCCTCCCTTTGCGGGCAACCAGGCTTCTCCGATGAAGTAGAGGGCGACACCGGTCAGTACCAGAAAAGCCGGAAACACGCGGTCGAAGAAGCGTTGGACGGGCTCACGATAAAGGTCTGGAGCCCATCGCTGGTAGTGGTCCTTGAGTTCCTGGGAGTCCCAGTTCGGTTGCAGCCAGAGAAAATGCGACCACCAGAATCCGTCATCCGGACTGTGAGGGTCTCCGGGTTGATCAGAGTACACATGGTGCTTGCGGTGAGTTGAAACCCAGAACAACGGGCTGCCCTGGCCGGAGGCCATCGCGCAGAGCGTCAACAGGTAGCGGATCGGCGCGGGGGTTATGAAGCCGGTGTGGGTGATCAGGCGATGGTATCCCAGTGTGACACCAAAACACCCGGTGGCGTAGTACAAAGCCACGGTGACCCAGAAGACCTCCCAGGAAAAATACCAGAATGCGGCGATGGCACCGGCGTGCATGGCGGCCAGCCAGACGGTGTTGGCCCAGTTGACCCCGTGCGGAAAACGCTCGGAGAGTTTGGCGGAGAGGCGGGAGTCGTCGGTCGGATCTGGATCAGTCGACGCCGCAGTGGGAACCGGCGGTTGTGCGATGGTCGCTTCGGGTGTCGCCATGATGATTCTGTTCCTGGACCAGGTCACGAGCAGGGCACAAAACGCGGCATGCCCCACGGGATGCCGTCGGCGCGGAGTATAGTGGAAAACACGAAATGGTGTGTCTCAAGTTGGTCAATTCCATGTCACAGTTGTGTCATCAACGCTGAGCATGTCGGAAGCGTCACCTGAGCGATATTGCGGCTGATCCAACGGCCGAACTAAACTCGAGGTGACCCCGGGGGTTGAGGCGATGAGGGCGTCCATGGCGGGTGAGATGAGTGCACCGCAGTCAAGCGGCAATGAGCAACGGGCGGGGTCGCGTTGGATCCTGGGGCCTTGGCAGGACATGCTGCTGTTTGTCGCCACGCCGTTGCTGGTATTGCCTTTGACGCTGGGGGCGGCGCGCTTCGTCAGTGGAGAGCAGATCTTGATGCTGGTCGTGGCATTCGGTGCCCTCGGCCACCATCTGCCGGGTTTGATGCGTTCTTACGGAGATCGCGAACTGTTCCGGCGATTCCGCGTTCGCTTCGTGCTGATCCCGCTCGTGCTGTTGCCGACGTGTGGTTTCTTCTTTGTCGACGAATTGGTGGGCATGAAGTTGGTCGTGTTGACCTGGGGGGTGTGGCACTTCCTGATGCAGACCTACGGTTTCGCCCGGATCTACGATGCCAAGATCGGCAGCACCGACCGCTGGTCGCGCTGGCTAGATTGGTGTCTGTGTGTCGGCTGGTTTGGTACTGCGGTTCTGTATTCTCCGCGACGAGTTGGCGAGTTCCTGGGCATGGCCTACCAGGCAGGGCTGCCGACGACCTGGGAATTGCCCCTGGAGGGAGTGCGCTCGATCTGGTTCGGTGCGACGCTGGGGGTGACCGCGTGGTGGATGGGTCGGCTGGCCTGGCGAGGCCTGCAGGGACTTCCCGTCAGTGGTGGCAAGGTGCTGTTGTTGCTGTTGTCGTTTGCGTTCTACTGGTACTGCCTGGTCAGCTTGACCAACCTGGTCGTTGGCGTGGCAATGTTTGAAATCTTTCACGATGTCCAGTACCTGGCGATCGTCTGGACGTTCAATCGACGCCGGGTGTCCTCGGGAGCGGGTGTCGGGTCACTGACTCGCTTCCTGTTCCGAAACAGCGGGGCCCTCGTCGGCCTCTACCTGGGGCTGGTGTTTGCCTACGGCAGCTTGAGCCTGGTTGCCGACTGGGTGTCAACGGAGGGATTGAGGAACCTGCTGTTTGGGGTTATCGCTACCTCGAGTCTGCTGCACTTCTACTATGACGGGTTCATCTGGAAGGTCCGCGAGCCGGGCACTCGGCGTTCGCTCGGCGTTTCCGATTCGACCACAACGGCCCAGGGGCCAGTCGAGCGTCCGTCGTGGGTGCAGTGGAGACACTGGCTTTCCTGGGTGGGACTGGCTGCCCTGGTGGCAGGCCTGGCAGTCAGTGAAAACAGGCGGGCTGCCGATGATCTCCAGAGGGCCCGCGCGGTTGTTGCCAACGTCCCGGGTTCGGTTTCAGCCCGGAACGAGCTGGCGCGGACCCTGATCGGATCGAACCGTTTTGACGAGGCGATTGCACACGCCGACGTGGCGATTCGCCTGGAACCAGACGTGTCGAAGTCGTACACCTATCGTGGTGTGGCCCTGGTCCAACTGGGCCGACTTGCAGAGGGGCTTGATGCCCTGGTTGCCGCCGAGCGGAGGCACGCACGGGACGCCTACCTCCAGTACCATCTGGCGATGGTCAAGCGGAGACTGGGGCGGCCCGTCGAGGCGATCCGGCATCTGGAATTGTCTCGAGACATCCGACCGGGCAATGCCGATGTTCATTTCAACCTTGGAGTGGTTCGCTTTCACGAGGCCATGCGGTTGGGCGATCGACAGGGGTTTTCGCGGTCGGGGGCGCACTTTCGCGATGCCGTGGATCGTGATCCCGGACACGCTTTCGCCGTGTGCATGTTGGGTGAAGTGGCACGGCAAATGGGTGATGCGCGTGAGGCACTGGTTCATTTCCGCCGTAGCCTGGCGATTGATCCGGCGCTTCCAGACGCCCGGCACGGTTTGTATCTGGCGCTTCGTGACCAGAACCAGTTCGACGAGGCCAACCAGGCGTTGGCCGGCGCGATCCGGCAGGCGGTACTGCAGTCATCGCAGGACCCGAGACTTGTCGAGCGAGCGCTGGAATGGGCCGAGGAACTGAGGGAACGCTCGCGACGTGACGACATCGACAGTTGGGAGATCTTGGGCCTGGCGCAGGCGGTGGGCGGCCGATGGGATGAGGCGATCGAGGCCGTTGACACCGCGTTGCTGCTACCGACGGCCACCGGCAGTCGGCGGCGACGGTTGCAAGAGCAACGAACCGGCTACACGAAAAGAACGGTGCCGGAAATTTCGGACGATTAAACGGTCGATTCCACAGGCGGTGAGTCGGGAGCGGCGACGAACCTGTAACCGGAACCGCGAACCGACAGAAGGTGACGGGGTGTCGAGGGGTCGGGCTCAATGATCCTGCGGAGTCGCATGACGAAGTTGTCGATCGACCGCGTCGTGATCTCGTCGGGATCATCCCAGACATCACGGAGAATCTCCGCCCGCGTCAGAACAGTTCCCTCGTGTTCGACGAAGTACCGCAGCAGTTCGATCTCGGTTTTCGTCAGGTCGTGTTTCTGATCGCCGATGGAGACCTGGAAACTGCTGAAATCTACCTCCACGCGTCCGAAGCGGAACAAGGACTCCTGCGGCGTACTGGTTTTGTGGCCGTGACGTTCCAGGAGGTTGCGGACCCGGCTCAGCAATTCGGGTAGAGCGAAGGGCTTGGTCATGTACTGATCGGCACCGGCGTCGAATGCCTGGGCCTTGTCCTCGCTGAGCGTTCGGGCGCTGAGCACCAGGATCGGCAGTTCGTTGCTGGTACTCCGGATGGCACGACAGGTGTCATAGCCGCTGAGACCGGGAAGCATCAGGTCGAGGATGACCAGGTCGATCGCGGGGCTGGCCTCCGGCAGCAGAGCAAGTGCGGTCTGGCCGTCTCCGGCGAGATCGACCTGGTAACCTTCCTGCTGGAAGTTGAACTCCAGTCCTTCGGCCAGTGCGATCTCGTCCTCGACAATCAGGATTCTCATTCGACGATCTGCCCCGGCAATTCGACCTCGAAGACACTTCCCGGATGATCGTTGCGCGGCTGAACACGAATCCGTCCCTTGAGGGAATCGACGAGAGTGCGGGCGATGTAGAGGCCAAGGCCGGTGCCCTTCTGTCGCCGCTGCAGTTCGTCTCCTGCCCGAAAAAAGACGCGGAAGATCTTCTTTCGTAATTCGGGAGCGATTCCCTCGCCGTTGTCGATGATCCGGACAAGGATCTGGCCACGGGGCAGTGTGGCCACCTCGACAACAACCTGCGGGTCTTGTCCCCCGTACTTGATGGCATTGTCGATCAAGTTGCCAAAGATCATCTCCAGGACAATCGGGCGGGCGTTGACGACAACCGGGCGCCCCTCGAAGCGAAACACGTTCTCCAGGGAACACTGGTGTCGCGTGCAGGCGGATCGGGCGCATTGTTGTAACAGAGGGAGTAACGGGAGTTCTTCGGGCTCTTCATCATGGCCCACCGCGTCCAGGCGGCCCACTTCAAGCAGTTGGTTGATCAGCGTGTCGAGTCGATGGAGTTGCTGTTCCATCACCGTGTAGAACTCGTCGCGCCGATCGGTCTCGAGTTGTCGCAGTTGCAGTGTTTCCAGGTAGAGCCGCAGGGAAGCGATCGGAGTTTTCAGTTCATGCGTGACGCTGTCGACAAAATTGGCCTGCCTGCGGTTGAGCTGGATCTCCTTGATCGTCAGGAAAAGGTAAAACGACAGGCCCACAAGGATCACGGCAAATGCCACGGTCCCGATGGCGAGGGCGCCGAAAGAGTTCAATTGCGCAAACAGGACGATCCAGCAGATCATCAACGTGACGTTGAGACCCATCAACGCCGCGGAAAGCGTGATCGGCCAATGCAGCGTTCGGCGCTTGCGGATGTAGTGGGCCACCTGTGGACTCCCAACCGGTGGCGTGCCTGGAGAACGGCGTCGCCGCGATTTAGCCTACCATGCCGATCTGGTGTCAGCGAGTCAGTCGCGACGGCGGACCCGGACGCGGAACAGGCGATCGATGGCCAGTCGGAACAGGACCCAGATCGCAGCGGCGGATTCCTTCCAGCTGATTTTTGATTCGCCGAACCGTCGATCCTCGAAAATGATCGGGGTTTCAGCAAACTGGCAACCGATCCGCCGACAGCGATAGAGGATCTCTTCCTGGAAGGCATAGCCGCGGGCACGAAAACGATCGAGGTCCAGTTCGGCCAGTCGTGCCACGCGGTAGCAGCGGAAGCTGCCGCTGTTGTCTCGCGATGGAAGACCGAGCAGCAGTCGGGCGTAGAAGTTGATGCCCCGGCTCATCAGGTGACGCCGCCAGTTCCAGCCCACCACGCCACCCCCCTGGACATAACGGGATCCGATTCCGACGTCGACCGAATCCATCAACTCACGAAGCGCGGGCAGGTAGCGAGGATGATGGCTGAAATCGGCGTCAAGATTGATCAGATGATCATAGCCAAGCAGAATGGCCTCGCGAAAACCGGCGAGAATTGCGGTGCCCAGTCCCTGCTTGCTGGCACGGTGCAGGACCCGCACCCGCGGGTCGGCTGCGGCCATCGTGTCGGCGAGGTCTCCGGTGCCGTCGGGGGAGTTGTCATCGATGACCAGGATGTCCGCATCCGCAGCCACCTCGTGCAGGGCGGGAATCAGCCGCTCGAGGTTCTCGAGTTCGTTGTAGGTGCACAGCGTGATCAGTAGTCGCGTTTCGCTCATGTCGAGGAATCACTCCGCGAGTAGCGCCGTGGCGATTTCGTTCCATTCCTGTGTCAAGGGAACCTGCGAGACCGGTCGCTGCGCCCGACGGTACCAGTAGGCCGCATTTTCGAGGTCACCTTCCTCGCGATGTAGGTGGGCGTGGACCCACTCGGCCTCAGTGCTGGAAAGCCCCTGGACGATCACGTGGGCAGCATCCCAGTCCCCATGGGCCTGTGTCCACAGTGCCCGGACTTCGTCGGAGAGACCCGCGGGAGGAGTGTCGTCGGCCAGGGAAGCTTTCAGGTCATCAAGAGTCATGGGAGAATCCTGCCATGATGAGTCGTCTAGCCGCGAAGACGCCGGGCGATTTCGGTGACTGTCTCTGACAAGGGGATGCGATCCTGCTGCAGTGAATCGCGGTCTCTGATCGTCACGGTGCCATCGCTGGTTGTCTCGCCGTCGATCGTGATGCAGAAGGGGGTTCCGATTTCGTCCTGCCGCCGGTAGCGACGGCCGATCGCTCCCTGCTGATCGTAGACCGAGGTGATGCCGGCGGCCTTCAGTTCGCCGTAGAGGTCGGCGGCAAGCTCCGGCATTCCCTCCTTCTTGATCAACGGGAAGACGGCAGCCTTGACCGGAGCCAGCTGGGGATGCAACCGCATCAGGACACGCGTTTGCGGTTTGCCCTTGTCATCGGGCTGTTCGTCCTCGCAATACGCTTCGCAGAGGAATGCCAGTGTCGCTCGATCGGCTCCGGCCGCGGGTTCGATGACGTGGGGTACGAATCGCTCGCGTGTCTGGTCGTTGAAATAACTGAGATCCTTGCCGCTGCCACGGTGGGTCGGTTGTCCGTGCTCGTCCTGTTCGACGACCAGGTCATCGCCGTCGCGAACGAGTTTTCCTTCCATGTGGCTGCGGAGGTCGAAGTCGCCTCGATGAGCGATGCCTTCCAGTTCTCCATATTCCCCCTCGGGGAGAAATGGGAAGGCGTATTCGACGTCGGCCGTCCCCACCGAGTAGTGCGACAATTCGTTGGGGTCATGGTCACGCAGGATCAGGTTGTCGCTGGTGATTCCCAGGTTGATGTACCACTGGAACCGGCGGTTTCGCCAGTATTCGTACCACTGCCGGGACTGGTCGGGATGACAGAAGAACTCCATTTCCATCTGTTCGAATTCACGCGAGCGAAAGGTGAAATTCCTCGGAGTGATCTCGTTACGGAAGCTCTTGCCGATCTGGGCAATCCCGAAGGGGATCTTGACGCGGGAACTGTCGACGACGTTCTTGAAGTTCACGAACATTCCCTGGGCGGTTTCGGGACGCAGAAACGCGGTCCCCTCTTCGCCGGACAACGCGCCGATGATCGTCTTGAACATCAGGTTGAATTCGCGTGGTTCGGTCAGTTGGCATTCCTTGTGCTCGCCGGGAGGCTTGCTGGGTTTGCGCGGGCACTGGCTGGTGGGAACGTGGTCGGCCCGGAAGCGGGCCTTACATTCGCGGCAGTCGATCATCAGGTCGTGGAACAGGTCGTAATGGCCGACGGCCTTCCAGACCTGGGGATGCATGACGATCGATGTCTCAAGGCCAACCATCGAAAACGCGTCGGCGGCACCCTCGAGCACTTTCCGCTCGTTGTGGTTGGTGATCATGTCCTGCCACCAGGCCTCACGCACGTTGCGTTTCAGTTCAACTCCCAGCGGGCCATAGTCCCAGAAACCCTTGAGGCCGCCGTAAATCTCCGACGACGGAAAAATGAAGCCCCGGCGTTTACACAACGAGACGATCGTGTCCATGCTCTTGGTCATTGCATCCTCGTCGCCTGGGGTTGCATCGCGCGGATGGTGCCATCCGTGGAGTCGAATACAGGAACCACCGTCAACTGGTCCTGTTGGGCAGCGGACTCGATGTCAGAGTCGAAGCCGAGTTGCTCGAGATTTCGGCCACCGTGGCTGTTGCGAAGTTCCTCGAGCAACGTGGCCGGGTCGGTCCCGTGCCGCTGGTACATCTCGATCGTCATCCGGGCCGCGTCGTCGGCATGAGTGTCAAACTGGTCGCGGTTGCGAAGAGCCAGACCGATCCCGCCAGCACACAGGCAGTCCTCGGCCGTGACGGTTCCGTTCGTGCCGGCACAGACAAGATGAATCGGTTTGTGCAGTTCTGACAACGTGTCGACGATTGCCGAGAGATTGGAGAAGGCGCCGATCAGGACGAGATCGGCCGCCGCGCAGGCAACCAGTGCAGCGGTTCCATTGGTGGTCGTGAAGACAATCTCGCGGTTCTTGACGGCTGTTGGGGTGAAACTGACAGGCGAGTTGCCGAGGTCGAATCCGGGGATGCGGGTACCGCCCCGCTCCCCGGCCAGCAGCGGAGAGGTTGGGCTGACGCGGGCCGCCAGATCGCGGGCTTCCTGGATCTCGCGGCAAGGAACCACGTGATCGCAACCAGCCGCCAACGCGTGGGTGATTGTCGTCGACGCGCGGAGGACATCGATCATCACGGCCACGCAACCGGGAAGCCGTTCCGGATCGAGAGTCGCGGGAAGAAGGTGGACCGACAACAGGCAGGGCATGTGTCGGATCATAGGATCGGTCGGAAACGTGGGCAAGTGCAGCAATCGGCTGGGCGAACCACAGGCGGTGTCCTACACTGCAGGCTGACGAGGCGTTGCGCCTCGCGTTCAGTGTTGCCGGAGCGACAACCGATGGGCGATTGCCTCGGAGAGCGTGTGCCGTGGTTGACACGTCGGCAGGCGCTGCTGGGTATGGCCGGAGTGCTGGTCGGCTGCAACCAATCCTCGCGACCGAGTGGCCGGTCGGCGAACCCACGGGGGGTGCGGCCTCCCGAACGCAGGATCGGTCCGGCGACCCACCCGTGGTACGGCATCGAGGTCCCTCGCACGGTGCTGTCCTGCCCTGCCGGTGATTGCATCCTGTTGCATGTCCCGGTCCGAAAGGAATACCAGCCCGATGCCATGATCGATTTGTTGGCCGGAAACCCGGAGACCGCTGAAGACGACGGCGAGATCGTTGGCGACGCGGGCCAGGGTTGGGCAATCACGTCTCCGTCGCAATTGTGCCAGTTCAATTGTTGTGCGTACGCGGTGGGAGACGTGATCGGGTTGGGGCCGACAGACTGGCTGTGCGGAGACGTGAACCCGACGACCGACGCGACAAATCCCATGCAGGTCGTGCTCGACAGCTACTACGAACGCGTGGCGGAATTCGATCCGCCGTTTGCGTCGTCTGCAATTTCCGCATTCGCAGCATCGCCCCTGCTGCGGGATGACGACGTGGTCTGCCTGGCCGGCAGTCGAGGCCCCGAGTACCCGCACGCGGCGCGAGTTCGCCGCCGGCAGGATCGCAACTGGGTCGTCGGTAAGTTCGGCGAAGACCCAATTCTCTGGACCCCGCTGGAAACGGTTGGGAGAGAATTCGAGAGCCAGTTTGACCGTGTCTGGGTGTTTCGGGTACGAAGTGGCCGTCGCTCCGCGGCGGCGACCCCCTGAGACGACCTCAAGAGAGCAGGAGCTCGAGGTCGTCGCGGGTCAGGTTTTTCAGCACGCTACGATTCTCCAGGAGAATCGCGTCGGCGAGTTCTCGCTTCTGCTGCTGCAGGTCAGTAATCTTCTCTTCGACAGTTCCCTCGCAGATCAGACGGTAGGCGAAGACCGGGCGCGTCTGGCCGATGCGGTGGGCCCGGTCGATGGCCTGCATCTCCACGGCAGGATTCCACCAGGGGTCGAGCAGAAAGACGTAGTCTGCCGCATTGAGGTTCAGTCCCAAACCGCCGGCCTTGAGGCTGATCAGAAACACCCCGCAGTCCGGGTCCGACTGGAAGTGTTCGATGCGTGCCCTGCGGTCCCGGGTCTGTCCGTCCAGGTACTCGTAACGGATGCCCTTCTGGTCGAGTGTCTGGCGAACGATAGCCAGCATGCTCGTGAACTGGGAAAACACGAGGGCCTTGTGCCCTTCATCGATCAATTCTTCGAGCAGGGGGCAGAGTGTGTCGAGTTTCGCGGAATCAGCACCGCGTTGCTCGGCGTCAAGCAGTCCGGGGTGGCAGGCGGCCTGCCGAAGTCTCAGCAGGGCCTCGAGGACGTGCATGCGAGTGCGGGACAATCCCTGCTCCTGCACCATTCCCAGCAGGCTCTGGCGGTAGTGGTCGCGCATCTCGTCGTAAAGGCGTTGTTGCTCGGGGCCCATCCGGCATTGAATCGTCTGCTCGAAACGTTCAGGCAGTTCCGTCGCCACCTGCTTCTTGGTGCGTCTCAGGATGAACGGGGCCAGGCCCCGGGTCAGCAATTCCCGTCCGGCGGTTCCGTTGTTGGTGAAGTTGCGGAACAGCGAACTGCGGCCCAGCATGCCCGGATTGAGGAATTCGAAGATCGACCAGAGGTCGCCGAGGTGGTTCTCGATCGGTGTCCCGGACAACGCCAGTCGATGTTCTGCCTGCAGCAGCCGTGCCGCCTTGGCGACCTGGGAACCTGCGTTCTTGATCGTCTGGGCTTCGTCGAGTACGACGTAATTGAAGCGGATGTCCTTGAGTTCGAGGATGTCGCGTCGCAGCATGCCGTAGGTCGTCAGGATCAGGTCGTGTTCGCCGAATGACCCCCGCAACTCGGCCCGATCGATGCCGGCATATTCCAGGATGGAAAGAGCCGGGCAGAACCGCTGGCACTCGTCGCGCCAGTTGAACATCAAGGAACGCGGGACGACCACCAGCGAGGGACGCGGTGATGGGTCGTCGGGTTCCCGGTCAGTCAGCATTGCCAGCACCTGGACAGTTTTGCCCAGCCCCATGTCGTCGGCCAGGCAGCCGCCGAAACGGAATTCTTCAAGGAACTTCAACCAGCCTAGCCCCTCTTTCTGGTAGTTCCTCAACGAACCGACGAATGACTCGGGTTCTTCGTGAGCCTCGATGCCACTGAACGTCTCGAGCCGGCGCCGTAGCTCGGCAAAGGTTTCATCGATGTCGACTGCCGGTCGTGAAGCCAGCAACGCATCCAGCAGGATGACCTGGCTGGCGGCAAATCGGACATGTTCATCCTGGATGACGCCCAGCTGCGTGATCATGTTGTACTGTTCGGACCACTCCTCGGGAAGAAGTCCCAGCGAACCGTCCTCCAGGCGGATGGCACCCTCGCCACGCGAGAGCGCCGCGAGCAGTTCGGGGAAACGCACCCGCTGGCCGGAAAACTCGACCTCGCCATGCAGTTCGAACCAGTCGATATTCGACCGGACACTCATCTGGAGTTCACCGGGTTGTCGAACCGGCATGTCATCGGCGTGGACCTGCCAGCCGGATTCTATCAATGAACGGATCGCAGTCGGCAACTCCGAGAGCGTGATCTCGACCTGCCGAAGTCCCTTTTGGTGTTCCTCAATCCGTTGGAAACCGGCAGATTCGAGTTCGGTCCAGGCCGCGGCTTCTCGTGTCGGGTTTCGGCGTGTGCAGCAGCGTTGCTGTTTCAGGATCAGTGCGGACTTGCTGCTGTGAGCGGGGACCGGGTTGCCGGCGTAGTCAAACTGCACACTCGCCGAGAGCCGTTCTCGATGCCAACGACGCGCGCGTGGCACCGTCAGCAGCAGTTCGGGAATGGGCGTGACCTCGATTTCCTTGAGTTGCAGTGGCTCGGGCAGTTCAAGATCGGGCAGATCTGGCAAGTCGAGCAGGCGGGCGACGAGCTCGTTTTCGTCGCCGACGGGAACGGCAAACGGCAGATCCGCCTCGAGCAGGCCGGCCCAGGTCGTGGCCGTTGCCTCCTGGTGGCAATGAATTGAGGACTCGGACAGGAAGATCCCCGGCAGAACCAGTCGCACGGCATCCAGACCAAGCTCTTCTTCGGCGCGATGGAAACGTCCGAGCAATCGCCAGACCGAAGCCTCAGTATCCTGCTCAACAGCGAGCCGAAAATTCCAGGCGGGGCCGTCGTCCCAGGTGAGCGGGACTCCGCCGGCCTCGTTTTCGTCCATGAGCACCAGTCGCTGGCGGTCACACAATTGGGGCAGGATCAGTGAGACAAGGGCTGTGGGTACACGGTAGCGAAACGTCGAAGGGCCTCCGGCGTTGGCGCGGCCCGCGGACGGGGGCTCGCTGGCTATTCCACCAATCAGCAGTGTCAGCAAGTGGCGGTCATCCGGGTCCTCGATGGCGGCCACGTTGCCTCCGCGAATGCGCAGAGGTTTCCACTTGCCCCATTGCCCGTTGGCCCGCCGCTGGCGTTGAGAGGTCTGCACGACCAGTTGGCCCTGGCTGCGGCTGTGGGCCAGGTCGATCTGGTAGGAAATCTCACGCTGGCCTCCCTCGGCGGGAGCTTGCCGGGACAACCGGTCACTGAGTTCGGTAAGACGAACCTCCCAGGAACGTCGGCCGCCACCTCGCGAGAGGAAGTCGGCAAAGTCCACGTCATCGTCGGCCATGTCGGCCAACAGGGGGTCGCCCCAATCGCCACGGCCGCCCGAGGAGTCTCCAGCGAAGGGAGGGACGTAATCGGCAGCCGGAGTGCCGGCAAGGAACCCGTCTCGATCAACAACCAGGATCGCGGCCCACAAGTGCCGGCAGGTGGCCGAACCATCGGGCTTTCGGGAACAGGAGCACCGCAATTGCAGACCGTCGTCGTTGTGCAACAATTCGGCCTGGAACTCGCCGTCGTCAGCGATGACCGCCGTGAGTTCCATCGGGTTGACGGCGGTGACGACGATCTGTTCCTGCTTGAGATATTTCGCCCCCCGGAAACGAGTGTCCCCGCGAAATCGGCTCTTCAGGTGATCGGCCAGGCTCACCGACAACTCCCGTTCGGTCGCAATCCGTCGCTCGCCGCAGACGGGCGAAACTCCTGTTTTATGGCACGTGGCGGGGAAGTTCAAGCGGCCCATTTGACGAGAGCGATTCCCCTTGGTCGCAGGATAGGCGGCGGAGTATGATGAGAGCGCGGTTTGGTGGATCAATCGGGTGTGGTCGGGATTTCCGGCAGTGATCGTCGGCATCCGTTTGCGTGGTGTGTGGAGCAGTGAGACAAATCGTGAGTGAGAGCACTCGGAGTGGACGAACGAGAGTCTCTCTTCCGGTTGTTGGTGTCGTGATCCTGCTGGGTATCGCCACGGTGGTGGCGGCACTGACCGGGCTGGGACGCCGCGATGCCGGGCCGGGCCGGGTCAATTCGGTGACCATTGACGAATCGGCCGAGGTTGTTGACGACCAGGCGCTGGCGCTTCCCGAGGCACAGGCGAAATACCTCCAGGACGCCGAACACCTCGGGGGCTTTGTCTTCGGCGACCTGACTCTGCCGTTGGTCAGTGATGCGATCAGGCAATCGGACCCGGAGGCACTGCAGTCATTCCTCTCGAGCGAATTTCGGGGTGAAGTGTTCAGCGACAACGGTGGCCGAGGTGCTGCGTTGGGCGTTGCCGATGTCCACACCTGGAAGACGCCACGTGACATGGTGATGCCGGTCGATCGAGAATCCTTCACCCGGAGTCTGCTGGCGTGGCGAGCGGAATTCTCGAAACTGGAGACAGCATCACTGAAAGTCATGCTGATGCGACCCGAGACGCGGGGCAGTTTTGACGGGCCGTGGGTCGGTTCGCTGAAACTGCGACTGGCCGGGACTCGCGACGATGGCCGAATCGGTGAACGGGTTGTGCGATTCCGCTGCCGATTGACTTCCCTGACCGAGGACCAACCGCAACGTAAGGGGTGGTTGAGTGAGTGCCTGGCCTACGAGGCGCGATCGAGTCACTCGCAGCAGCGGTTGCTTGAACCGATGCAAGAGAGCACCGGAATCGACGTGGCGCGACTGCACGACAACTGGAAACGAAAGGACAAGAAGAACCTGCCGTTCTTGACAGGGGGGACCTATCTGGTCGATTACGACCGCGATGGGGTCCTGGATGTCATGGTCACCGACCTGACCGGTGTTTCGTTGTACCACGGGGAGGGAGCGGGGCGCTTCTCCAACGTGACGCTCGCTGCCGGGTTGCCGCCGCTCTCGGCACCAAACGAGCCGCCCGCGATCGGTGCCGTGTTTGCCGACTTCGACAACGACGGGTTTCCCGACCTGTTGCTGGGGCCTCGGTTGTACCGCAATGTCGAGGGGGTTCGCTTTGAGCCGTTGATCGTTGCTCGAGACACGTCGCTGGAACTGGCGAAGGATGCCTCACAATATGCCGTGGCGGATTTCGATCGCGATGGCCTGCTCGATCTGTTCGTCGTCGGCCTGGCCTCGGGATCTCCTCGGGGACAACCGTGGATCGGCAAGGCCGAGGGTATCAAGAGCCAGTTGTGGAGGAACAAGGGCGGGTGGCAGTTTGAGGACGTGACCGAACGCAGCGGAACTGTCGGCCAGGGGGGGCCGACGTTTGCCGCCGTCTGGTTCGATGCCAACCAGGATGGCTGGCCCGACCTGATGACGTCATGCGAGACCGGCAAGAACGACTACCTGATCAATCAGCAGGACGGGACCTTCCGGCAGGCGAAATTGCCCGACATCTATGGCGGGTTTTCCATGGGGATCACCGCCGGCGATATCGACAACGACGGACGTCCCGACATCTATGTCGCCAACATGTACTCCAAGGCCGGCGAACGGATTGTCGACAACCTGCAACGCGGTGCGTATCCGGATGACATCGATGCCCAGATGCGGGATTTTGTCTCGGGCAACGAACTTTATCACAACCTCGGGGAAGGGCGTTTTGAACGGGTCGGGCAAGCCACCGGCGTGGCCGATGTCGGCTGGGCCTATGGGCCGGGTTTTGTCGATCTCGACAACGACGGCTGGCTCGACCTTTACGCTCCGGTGGGATTTCAGAGTGTGACACCCGAACGACCCGACGGTTGACGGTGCGTCTGGCTGGCTGTCGTGTCACAGCCGTTCAACAGCAGTGCCCAGGTGCCCTGCCTGCGTGATCTGGATACCGAGAACGGGGAATTCTGGGTTTCCAGCCCCTGGAATTTTCCCGCCAGCGGTGAAAATCTCAGTGCCTACGAACGCAACGGAGTCTTTCTCAACGATCGCAAGGGTGGTTTTCACGACGTCTCGTTTGCCAGTGGTGCCGACAGCCCCGGCGACGGTCGCAGCGCCGTTTCGGGAGACATTACCGGGGACGGAATGCCCGAGCTGTTCGTGCGGCAGGCCGGAGGCGGTGCCCTGCTCGTCTACCGCAACCGGTTTCCCCGCGTGCACTCGCTGCAATTGAGCCTGCGGGGCACGCGCAGCAACAGCCTGGGTGTTGGAGCCAGGATCGAGTGCAGGATGGGAAAACGAGTCATCCGCCGCTCGCTGTATCCGGTGGTCAACTTCCTTTCCCAATTGCCGGCGATGGTGCACCTGGGACTTGGCGATGCGACGCGAATCGACCACTTGACGATTCGGTGGCCGTCCGGAGAGGTCCAGGAGTTTCGGGACGTCCCTGTCGACCGCCACATCCGGGTACGCGAAGGAGAGGCCGATTACCGGACTCTCAGGAAGCACCGACACTAGGCGGCCCGGGCAGGCAACCGCTGGCGCGAAGAAGAGATAGGGCCGGCGGCCTAGGAGCCGGTGTCGGGGACGGGTTCGTTGGCGGAGCCGGTTGTTGTCGCCGAACTGTGGCCGATCAGCAGGCTGATCATGGCGCCGCCGAACAAAAACCAGTAAAGCGAGCCATTCTTGTCCCTGGGTAAGGCGTCTTCCAGGATGTCGTAGGGGAAGATCAACAGGGCCGAGGGCACATAGATCAGTGCGACCAACAGCCCGGCAGCCAGGCCGCCGGTAATGTAGTTCGCGAAAGCCTTGGCCTTGGTCGAGGCGACTGCCGTTGCTACACCGATTCCAATGGCCAGTGCTGACCAGCCGACAAGCTGAACAATCATCAGTTTGTAGTTGTTGTCGAAGGTGAAAGACGCCAGGGCGACGTGGGCCCGGGACTGCAGCCCGCCGGCGAGAAAACCCGCCGCGCCGCCGACCACGGTTCCGACAAGCAGGCCGGTGACAATCGATATCAGGGAAAGCCGTCGCAGGCCTTCGGCCAGGCCGATGCAGGCACCTAATGGCAGTCCCAGCAGCAGGAAATACACCGCGACCCTGTTGCGACGCGGCGCCCTCTCGGCTTTCTTCCTCTCGGCAGCCCGCTTGATGTCAGCCATGACCTGGGCAGGGTCGGGGCTTGTCGCGACCTGTGATCCGCCCTCGCCGGAGCTGAGCAGGTGAAACGACGATGGCTTGGGCTCGATTCCCAACGCGTTGATCAGCTGTTCCAGACCAAACAGGGTGAACGGTTCGTTGGGCGGGCCGTCAGAGGTTCCGGCGGAGGAAGCTCGCGGGGACGAACGGAAATCAAACTCGCACTTCAACTTCCATCCGGCGGCCGCGCCCCCCAGTCCCAGGCTCAGGAACAGAAGCGAAACCAGGAGCCGGCGTCCGAAAGAGAGGCCGGGTGACGCGGTGGTCACTGGTGAGGGAGTTTCGTTGGGTGGTTCAGTTGAATCCGCTGGGGAAATACTCATTCGTAGCCCCGGAGTGTTTGGCCCCTTTGGGGCGATCGCAGCTGGAGTGAAACGAGCCAGCAATATACCAGATCGAGTCGGTCAACGGGCAGGCGTTATTTGTTGACCGGAAGGTTGTGGGACCTGACGGCAGGCGGCGGCAGCCTGGCGCCACATGACGGCGAGATCGTGTTTTCCGAGTTTTTCGCAGACGGTGGCCAGGCGATCACGGACCTCGGCGTTTTGCGGGTCGCGATTGGCTTCGAGGTTGAGTTGGGTGAGTTGGGTCTTGAGTTGCCGGGATTCTTCATGGCGGGCGATCTCTCGCTTGTAGTTTTCCGGCTTGCCGATCCGCTGCCACGCCTGGGCCAGTTGATATCGGCAGGCCGTGTCGTGAGGGTCGCGAGCCAGCAACTGCTGCAGGGGGGCGATGGTGGACTCGGTGTCATTGCGATCGTTGGCCAAGGCAACCTGGAGCAAAACGGCCTTCCTTGCATGCGAGTCAATCGCCAGGGAGCGGTCGAGAAATTCTCGTGCCGTGTCGTGCTGGCCGAGTCCACGATGGCAGTCTGCCCTCAGCGCGAGGACGAGAGCGTTCTCCTGATCGGCCACGTCCAGGATTTTCAGGGCGGCCGGATAATTGTTCTGCCCGATCAGGGATTGAGCGAGATTTCTGAGGACTTCCTGATGGATGCTTGCAGGAATCGTTTCAGGGCGTTTCCGGGCGAGTGCCTTGCGGTAATGGTCGACCGAGACCTTGAAATCCTCGAAATCAAAGGCCATGTGACCGATCAGTGCGTGGGCGAGATAATTGTCGGGTTCGTATTCGAGCAGTTTCTCGAGATGTGTCACCGCGCCGTCGAATGCGCCGAGATTGTAGAAGATCTGCCCGAGCCATCGATGCGATTCGGCGGAGGCAGGGTCATCTTTGAGCAATTCCTGAAATTGTGCTGCCGCGAGTGGAAGTTGGTGCAGCAGGAAAAGGCATTCCCCGGTCAAGCGAAGAGCCGGTTGCCGCAGTTGGCCTTGGGGAACCACGCTCTTGAAGGACGGCAGAGCCGCCGCAGGGTCACCGCGACGCAGCAGGTAGCCACCTCGCAACAGGTGCACGTGTGAGTCGTAGCCGGGTTGATCCTGCAGGGATTCGATCCCCTGCAACACGGTTTCCAGGTCGCCGTCGTCGAGAGCTTTCAGGCTGTTGCTGAAGACGGCGCCAGGACGCGGTTGTAGGAAACTCCAGGTGATCACCACCAGGGCAGCCGAGACCAGCACGGGCAGAATCAGACGGTTCCGGGTCATGAGCCACAGTCTAGCGACGGGTGTTTTGCCAGAATTCCACCGGACTGGACGAACGCGACTTGGTGTTGTTGCCGACGAAGATGTCAATATCTCCGTCACTGTCGGCGTCACCAACGGTCAATGTGGGATGATTGCACAGGTGGGATTCAAGGGCCCGTGGGCGAAACTTGCCGGGATGAACCTGCTCGATCCAGAGGATCGAGGGGACCTTCAATGTCTGAAGCAGAGTGTCGCGGTTGCCGTCTTTTTGTTCAGCGACGAAGCCGGCGGCAATCACATCGAGGTCGCCGTCGTCGTCGATGTCACAGGCTTCGGCCCGGTGAACACCGTAAAGTCGGGCAAGAGTGTGCTCCCGAAAGTTCAGTCCCCCGGTATTCTCGAGCCACCGCACGCCGTGACCGGGTTTCAACTGGGCATCATCCATCGTGTCACCGTTGGTGACCAACGCATCGACATCACCGTCCTGGTCGAGATCGACCAGTTGCAGGCCTGAGGAACCCCAGCTGGGATGCGGTGCCTGGTAGAGCGTGTGCGCCTCGAACGTGAGTGAACCCTTGTTCATGAACGCGACGACCGCTTCGTGCTCCTGTGCAATCAGGGCCAGGAAATCGAGCCTGCCGTCGCCGTCGAGATCAATGGGAGGAGTGTGAATCGTTCCGTGGCGTTGGTCGAGGACCTTCAGCCGATAGCTGGATCGGACCGGAGGGCCGGCTTGCCCGGTGTGTTCCAGCAACAGGACGCGACCGGTGCGTCTCCAGCCGAACTCGGCAACAACCAGATCCAGGTCACCGTCGCCATCAAAATCAGCTGCCCTGGCGTCGGCCACACGACTCAGGGAATCGGCGAGGACAACCGGGCGAAACGTCCTGTCGGACTGCTGTTGCAGCCAGGTGACGGTCCCCAGGTTGTGGTCGATCGCAGTGAAAGAGCCGAGATCGGCAACGAGCAGGTCGCGCAGTCCGTCCTGGTCGAGATCGACAACCTGGATTCGTGCCGGGTGTCCCACGCGGGCAACTCGAGTCAGCGGGACGTCGGATTTGTCCGGATGGCCAACGAATATCAGGCCGTTTCTCATGTCGCAGGCGATCAACTCGAGTCGACCGTCACGCTCCTCGGCCACCAGGTCGGCCAGTTGGACATTCGATATCACGATGTCACGGTCAGTCCGGGTGGGGAAACTCCACTTGCTGACACGAAACTCCAGCGAACCACGGTCAATCGTGTCATCGAGAACGGGCAAGGTCAGCGATTTCGGGGCGCGGGCGATGAACCAGTTGACGACGGCCTCGGGGTTGACGTATTGGCGAACCTTGTTGCCGTAACCAGGCATTGTGACCATCTTGCTGACCCGATCACGCCATTCGGATTGCGGAAGGATGTCGGGCTCGGTGAACTTGTGGCACTGGCTGCACAGCTTGCGGACGGTCTCCTCGTCAACCGAATTTTGTGCCGCGGCACGGGGCCGGCCGCTACTGGTGTCGCTGGAATTCCCGCCACAACCGACAGCGATCGAAATGATCAGGCTGGCAGAAAGCACCAGCAATGCCGGACACAACGCATCGTCGGCCACCGGGGGTGTTGGCCGCAAAGGGCCTGCTGAGGAGGCATCGTTGGCGGTCAAGGCAAACCCCGGAATTGACATGGTGACGCCACGGGCATCAGCGGTGACTGGCCGTCAGGAACGTGGTCGGTTGCCAGCGACTGGCAACCGATTCTAGAAAAAAACTCCGCCCGGACGCGAGAGTGGTCCGGGCGGAGGACGTGTTGTTCGACTCGAAAGTACCTGCTGCTCCGGCGAGTGACTAGTCGTCTTTCAGCTCGACTGTGAAATCGTTGGGCGGGGCGCCAACGGTGAATTCCAGCGTCGATGTCTGCGTGGTGGCGTACTTCTTCGGCAAGGATGTTTCGGCCTCTTTGACCGAACCGTCAGTCTTGACTTGTGAGCTGTAGGCCTTGGTCATATCGCCGGAACCGCCGGTAGCGGCCAATGCTCCGGTGACCAGGCTGGGGTCCGATGTCCCATCGCCACCGTCGCCGGCCTTGGAGACGGTGACCTTGTACTTGCCGGGCATGGCACCGTCATCGGTCGAGAAGGTGCCAAGCACAGCCTTTCCGGCGGCGTCGGTCGTGCCCTGGGCGGGGCGGCCTCCATTGGCGGTCGAGTTGAAGGCGACCTGAGCTCCCTCGACGGGCTTGCCCTTGTAGGTGACCGTCAGCGAGACCGCGTTGCACTCAGCACTCGGATCCGGACCGCCACATCCGGCCAACATCACTGCGACGAGCAGGCCGGCGCACAAGCCGGGCAGGGAGAAGCTACGCATGATCGTGTGTGTCCTGGTTTCCTTGGTCGGGGAGACAAAAGCCCGTTGGGGCCACGGTTGCACGCCGTTGTGTACACAAAAGACAACCCCGCCGCAATGGACGGGGTCGCCGTTCGAATTCATACGTCTGGTGTACCCCGGAGGGTAGTCGTCGGCCTAGAAGTCACCAACGATACCGGGCTTGATCTTCTCGAGCGGATCAGGCTGCCCGCCATGCCAGAATTGATCGTACCAGGGAATCCCCTTGTCGGCACGATCACCGAGCCGCTGGTAGGTGCGGTAGTTGATCGAATCATTGAGCATTTTCACGCGACCGTCGACGAACAGGAAGTGCGCCCCGTTCTCGTGCTTGCTCTTGAAGCCCTGGCTCGTCTGCCAGTTCTGCCAGTGATTGCAGCTGGCCGGAACCGTTTCCCAGCCTGGCTCGTAGACGCACGCGATCGGAAAGTTGATCGGAGCGGTCGTGGCCATCCAGGGAGCGTTCCAGTGGTACCAGCCGTTACGGGCGTGGTCACCACATTGTGGCAGCGCCTCACCCATCAAGATGGTCTGGGATGCTCCATCGTGGGAGTTGATCATGCTCAAGCGAGCACCGAAGTTCACCCGGGAAAAGATGCCCGAGACGTAGTTCGGATCAGCAGAGTTCCCGTGACCGGCTCGGCCGGTGTGGAAGTTGTTACCCGGGTAGCTGTTGCACCAACCATTGCGCGAGTTCATTCGCTGGTTGCCCATGCTGCCCATGTAGTTGGTCCGTGCCCGGTCACCACTGTTACTCATCAACGGCGAGCCGTCACTGGGACACATGTAGGCGGGAACCAGGTAGGAGCGGAACTTCTTACCCCAGCGAGGCTGGTTGTCGATTCTGGGCAACCACTCGACCTCGGCACGACGGTTCTTGAAGTCAATCCGGCTGAACATCGGAGCCTGGTCGACGAACGGAAGCAGGTGCACCAGGTGCGTTCCTTTTTCCTGGGCCCACCACGTATGACCCTGTGCCCAGTGGATCGCGAAAATGCTCGGCGGGAATTGACCGTACGTGTCATGGTAGTTGTGCATCGCAACACCCAACTGCTTGAGGTTGCTCTTGCACTGAGCACGTCGAGCCGCCTCACGTGCCTGCTGGACAGCAGGCAGAAGCAGCGCGATCAAGATGGCGATGATCGCGATCACCACCAACAGTTCGATCAACGTGAAGGCTCTCTTTCGTCTGCGAAGATTAGCCATTCTTCCCCTCCTTACGGGTAACCATTACGTATGAATTCGAGATGACCTGTTTTGGGATGGCAAAAGAATCGACGACGAAACCTCGACCCCACGAACCATCCGATTGAAACATTTAGAGATAAACAGTAGCACCCTTTTGGCCGGGAATCCAACCACGGTGCCAGATCTGTTTGGATCAGTGGACACAAATCTAACGGATAAGTCAACGGGAAATGCAATTTTTCGAGAAAATCCGTGTTTGCAGCCCGACCGCGCTGTTCGCATTTCCAAACGGATGGTTCAATTGTAGACATTGCCGACACTGATCGGCGAACCTGACCGATTGCGGCGCCGCCTGCGTTTGTTCTGCAGGTCAATTTTGGAGTCAGGCGACTCGAGATTCGTGGCATACCAGCAGCAGTGGGGCTTCACGACCGTGTGGCAACGAAACTTGCGAACGGCCCTGATCGTCGGCGTGGTGCTTGCGCTGCTGGCGGGCGCCTTCTGGAAGCCGATTTCGGTTTCCTGGCGTCTTCGCCAGGCCCGTTCACGCCTGAATGATCGCGACAGCGAGGACGCCGTCGAGATCCTGCAGTCGGCACTGCAACTGGCGCCGGAAAACCCGGAAGTGCACTTCCTGCTGGCCCGCAGTTACCGTCGACTGGGTCAATTCAGCAAGGTCATCGAACATCTCGATGAAGCCGAAGGCTGGGGTTGGCCCTCGGAATTGATCCGGCTCGAGCAGTTGATGGGGGCTGCCCAGGCCGGCCAACTCCAGGCCAGCGCGCCGGCGTTGTACAGGTTCCTGGGCAAGGGCGGGGATTACGGGGACGAAGGTCCCGAGGTCTGCGAGGCGCTGGTCAACGGTTACTTCCTGAGTTACCAGTTTGGCCTGGCCCAACCGTTACTCGACGAGTGGCAGGAAGCCTATCCTGGGGACGCTCAGTGTTACCTGTTTCGCGGCCTGTATTTCGAGAATCGATCCAACCCCACCAAGGCGGTTGCCGAATACCGCAAGGCGGTGCAATTGGCCGGGGGCAGGACGGACGTCCGGCTGCGACTGGCCGAGGTGTTGAAGAAGTCAAACCAGTTCGACGAAGCGATCGAGCAGTTCGAGATCTGTCGTTCCGAGGATTCCGACCACCCCGAGGTCCTGACCGGCCTGGGACAGTGTTTTCGGGGCCAGGGTCGCATTGACGACGCCCGTCGGATGTTCGAGACGGTTCTCGAAGAAACTCCGGATTTCTTCGATGCACAACTGGCCCTGGGACAATTGGAAGAGACAGCCGGTAAAGCCGATCGGGCCCTGCGTTGGCTGCGTCCGGCCTGCCGTCGCAATCCCAGCGACACCGAAGTGCGGTACAGCCTGGCGAGATCATTACAGGTCGTCGGCAGAGAGTATCGTGAGGCTGTGCGGCAACCGGCCAAAGGCAAAGCGGGCCTGTCGCTTGTCGAGGCGGCGCGTTGGGCTGCTGCCTGGGCCCGGGCAGAGCTGACGCTTTCAGAAGCATCGACGCATTTCCGTTTTGTCGCCGATGCTCAGCAGGCGATGGGGCGTGTCCAGGTCTGGACTGATCTGGTCCGCTCCGAACCACGCAATGTCGAACTGCGATTCAAGATTGGTGATCACCTGATGACCTACGACAACCCGGAACACGGCCTGGGCTGGATGCTGAGTGCACTGGACATCGACCCCGCTTATGCGCCCGCGCATCGGGCCCTGGCGACGTATTACGATAAGCGTGGAAAACCCGAACGTGCCGCACTGCACCGGCAGCAGGCCGGTGAGAGTGGCGGATCGTCCGGGAGCGATCCGGACGATTCCGGAAACGTGACAGAACCTCCCCAGACCCAGGCAACGGATAAGACAGATGATGGAAGATCATGACCAGCGGCCACCGGAGTCGCCGTCGGACCCGCCGCAGACTGCAGGAGAGGCCGAGCGGGTGGCCAGCAGTTTTACGCCAGGGCAGAAGGCGAGCACGATGAGCAAGGTGCTGGTGATTCTCTTCACCAGCCTGCTGGTCATCGGCGGCATGTACGTCGCCAGTCCCGACAGCGCCTCGGATCTGTTGGTCAATACTCGCGTGGGGTTTGACCAGGAGGTCAACCGCAACCTGGTTCTTGGTTACATGACCCCGTTCCTGGCGCCGGGCGTGACCCGACCGACACTCAAAGCCGCGGAAGAGACCCGGTTCGCCGAGGCAACCCCGATCGTTGGTGTTGCTGTCGGGAAAATTCATCGGGCCTATCCGACGCTGGTGATGCAGGGGTTTCGGCCCGACGGGATCTACGGTGGGATTGTCAACGACACGCTGGACGGAGTCCTGGTCACGGTGACCCATGACATTGACGCCAAGTTGGTCCGCGTGTTCACCCCGGCCGAGAAGATTGAAGGGAAAGTGGGCCGTCTTCGTCTGGCCGGCATGGCCGATGGGGGCGCCCTGATGTTGACCTTCAACGACAAGGACTACTACAGGCAGGATGCTCGGTCGGTTCCATCGCTGAAGGACTATCTGTTCAAGGAAGTGACCTGGGGCGAATGGAAGTCAGCTCATCCCGACACGGACGTGTACGTGGGGACGTTTCGGACGCCGGATCTGCAGATGGAAGTTTCGCTGGCCTTCATGACGCCCAGGGAACGGGCCGTCGCCGAAAAGGTGATCGCCAAACGCAACCGCGATGCCAAGATTCTCTCGCCCAACCGCAAGAAACGCCGAACTCCGATGGTTTCGGCCGCCGCCGCTTCTTCAACACCGGGTGCGACGGACAAGAAGTCGAGTGGTCAGAAACAGGGTTCCGAGAGTGGGTCGGCCGCAAAGTCGGCGACACCAGCGACCGAGTAATCGGGGAAGGGGAGAAGTTGCTCCGGCTCCGAAACATCCATGCGGCACGAGCGGTTTCTGCCCTGGTGTTGCTGCTGGTTGCCGTGGTGGGTTGCCCATCGGACGATCCGGTTCCCGGTGGGTCGGCCGGGAGTGGGGCGCCATCGAAACGTCCCCCGGTCACTTTCCCGCCGGCGAACGAGGATGTGCGATCGGCGACGGGAGTTGAGTTTTACGATCGTGCCGCCACCGCCGGCGTGGCCTTCAGTTATCGTAACGGCCAGGAGGCCGGGTATTTTTCGATCGTCGAGTCACTGGGTGGGGGCGTCGGCCTGCTCGATTGGGATCGCGACGGCGACCTCGACCTGCTGATTCCCGGTGGAGGCCGGTTCGGCAAGGACGACACGATCGCCGGTCGTCCCTGCGGATTGTTCCTCAACCAGGGGGAGTGGGACTTTCTGTCGGTGGCCGAGCAGGCCGGGGCGTCGACAATTTCCAAGAGGTATTCGCACGGAGCTGCCGTTGGCGACTTCGATGCCGATGGTTTCCCGGACGTGTTGGTGACCGGCTACGGGGGCGTGGTTCTGTGGCACAATCTTGGAGACGGGACCTTCGAGGACACAACGGTTGCCGCCGGGTTGAATGACCGGCTTTGGAGCTCCTCGTCGGCCTGGGGTGATCTCAACGGCGACGGACACCTCGATCTCTACATCGCCCACTATGTCGACTGGAGTTTCAAGAACAATCCCATCTGCCCGTCCAAGAAGACCGGTGAGCAGGACATCTGTCCGCCTCGCCAGTTTGATCCCCTTCCCGACACGTTGTACCTCAGTCGCGGGGACGGCTCGTTTGAAGACGCATCGGTCGTGGCGGGCCTGGTCCAGCAGGGAGCCTGCGGCAAGGGGCTGGGCGTGATGATCTGCGACATCGACCTGGACGGTGCCCTGGACATTTATGTCTGCAACGACACCGTGCCGAATTTTCTGTACCGCAATGACGGTCGTGGGCGACTCGAGGAAGTGGCGATGCAGAGCGGGGCGGCGGTCAGCGAAACCGGTGTGCCGGAAGGAAGCATGGGCGTTGATCTTGGCGACTACAACCTCGACGGCCGCCTGGACCTGTGGGTGACGAATTACGAACGAGAGAGCATTGCCCTGTACCGCAACGACGGTCGCGGGATGTTTCGGCATGTCAGCCACCTGGCCGGGCTGACGACAGTGGGTGGGTTGTTCGTCGGCTGGGGCACGGCGTTCCTGGACTTTGACCTGGATGGTGACGAGGACGTGTTCGTCAGCAACGGTCATGTGATCAGGCACCCCAGCGAGGCGCCGTTGCGCCAGTTGCCGCTGTTGTTCGAGAACATGAAGGGTCGCCGATTCTTGAATGTGGCACCGGCGGGGGGGGACTACCTGTCGAGTCCGCACATGGGCCGCGGCGTGGCCAAGGGCGATCTCGATAACGACGGGGATATCGACCTGGTCGTGTGTCACACCAACGAGCCGGTGGCGTTGCTTGAAAATCGATCGCCCCGTGGGAACCGTCACTGGTTGGGCGTGCGGTTGGTGGGCACGCAGCCGCAAACCGCCCGTGACCCGGCAGGTGCCATCGTGACGGTCAGCGTCGAAGGGCTCCCCAAACAAACCCGGCAACTCAAGAGTGGAAGCAGTTACGCGTCCAGCAGCGAACCGCGGCTTTGTTTCGGTCTGGGAACGGCCGGGTCAGTTGCCGAGGTCGAGATTCGCTGGCCGGGCGGGACGATTCAGCGAACCGGGCCGGTGAAGGCCGACCAGTTGCTGGTCGTTCGCCAGGAACATCGGCGGCGGTGAAGGCAAAACACAAAACGACCCGGCTACTCTCCGAGAGCAACCGGGTCGTTGGTGGTCAGAAATTGCCGGGTTGGTGTTATGGTTGCCCGGGAGGACGACCGCTGTTCGCGGCACCGGCACTGGGGGGGCCGCCGCTGGCGGCCTTTTGAGCGGCGTTGGTCGCGGGGTGCATGATTCGAGCGTTGGGAGCACCGGCCTTGATCTTGGTGACACCGGCAGCGGTGATCGCGGTCCCTTCGAGCATGACCATTTTCAGCTTCGACAACTTGGCAATCACGTCGGCGCTCTTGTCGGACACGCCCCGGCAGCCCATCAACGTCAGTCCTTCCAGGTTGGGTGTCTTGGCCAGGTTGGCCGCGACCGCGTCGTCACAGCCACCCTGGGAAAAACCGACATCGAGAACCGAGCCGTTGCCAACCATCACGTCGGCACCGGCCGCCTTGAGAGCTTCGGCCGCGGCCTTTTCGCCTGGATCGGTGATGTTGTCCAGGTTCATGCTGGCCTGGTAGGAGTCGGCGTCCTTCTTCTTCTCTTCAGCGACGTCGGTGCCCGGGTCGGCGCAACTGCACAGGGCAACTGCCAACGACAGCCCGGCCGTGAGAAACCAGCGGCCAGCCAGCTCGGAAAAACGCGTGTCCATGTTCTGTCCTTCGCAAAGTGAATGTGGAAAACGGTTGAGTTGGGGTGTGTGGCAACGCGGGAGATGCGCCACTGCGAGCCTCTCCGATTGGTCAGTATGACGCGGCCCCGGCGGGCTTGCAACGACAAGTGGATCCCGCGCGGGCCACTGTCAATCACGACGTTTGCCGGGAGTGGATTATTCCCGGGATCCGGAAGTTCCCGTCCCGCGGCGGAGCGACAACTGGCGGTCGGCCGGCCCACCAGGGAACGTCTCCCAGGCAGAATCCCCGTCGGGCCAACGAACCTCGATCCTGTCGTAATGGGGCCTGTCGAGCCCGACGTGGATCCTGGGGTCATGGCTGGCGAGATAACTGCCGGCCGGGTTCAGGATCCGGTGGTGTCGGAAGTTGCCGGCAACGACAACGATCTCGGCACCGTAGGCATCGCGGCGATGAGCGGGATCGATCGCCCGGAGTTTCAGCCAGTGCCCGCGCTTGGGCAGGTCGTTGCGATAGAGCCGGGCGCGGCCGCCGGTCGTGGTGACCAGCAGGTCGATGTCTCCGTCATTGTCGATGTCGCCACAGATCAACGCACGACCGGAATTCGGCTCGCGGCTGAAATCACCGGCGTCCATCGTGCGTTCGACGAAGATGTTCTTTCCGGTGTTGAGAAAGATCTGGTTGCGGTCGCCGTATTCCTTCCAGAAAGCGACCGGGTCGTCGACCTTGTCCTTGCCCTGCTGGAGCAGCTTGTCGACTTCGATGATGTCGCCCTGGCGGTCCGCATCGCTGCTGCGCCAATGGCAGGGCAAGGCCAACCCATTAACGAGCGGGATGTCGAGGAAACCGTCGTGGTCGAGATCAACGAAGCTGACCCCCCAGCCGGTGTGTCGTCGGCTGGCCAGTCCGAGTTGCCATTGCTCGGTCGCATCGCGAAACTCGCCACGGTCGTTGATGTAGAGCGTGTTGGTCTCGTCGGTGAAGTGGGTCGAGAGCAGGTCCCAGTCGCCGTCGGCATCAACATCGCCCAGGGCCAGGCCCATGCTCGCCTCACCACGTCCCAGGAAGTTGTAGGCCGATCCGCTCTGCAGGCCACGGTCGATGAAGGTGCCATCTTTCTGGTTGATCCAGAGGCGATTGGGGTACATGTCGTTGGCCACATAGAAATCCGTCCAGCCATCGCGGTCGAAGTCGGCGCAGACGACACAGAAACCGGTTCCACGGGTTTCGGCCAGTCCGGCCTCCGAGGTCACGTCACGGAACCGAACCACGCCGTCGGGTCCCGGCCCCTCGTTGTGCAACAGGACGTCGGCCGAGGCATTGAATTCCAACGGAGAACAATAGCCAACATGGTCACCACCATAGTCACAGGCCCTCATGTGGCCGTCGAAGGCCTCGGCTCCGTATTGCGTCAGGAACAAGTCCAGGTGGCCGTCGCGATCGTAGTCACAGAAAGTCGCTGATGTCGCCCAGCCGTCGGTCGCCAGCCCAGCCGCCTCGGTCACGTCGCGGAAGTGCCCCTGGCCGTCGTTGAGGTACAGCCGGTCCCGACCGTAGTTGGTGACAAACACGTCGGCATGGCCGTCGTTGTTGGCATCGCCGATGGCACAACCGATCCCGTACCCCTTGTCGCCCAGCCCCGATTCGGCGGTCGCGTCGGTGAAGCGGCCATCCTCTTCCTGTCGAAACAGCCGGTTCTCGAGTCGTGATGGGGCCGGCAGAGGTCCGACAGCCTTGGGCGAACGGCCGCTGTTGACCAGGTAGATGTCCAGGTCACCGTCACCGTCGTAGTCGAACATCGCGCCACCAGAGCCGTTGATCTCGGGAAGAAAATATGTCCCCAGCGGTCCAATCACGCGATGAAAATCCAGGCCGGAGGCGTCGGTGATGTCGGTGAAGAAACCACGAGCTGTCGCAGTGGCGTCCGGACCGGTCCAGTTGCCCGGGCCACAATTTCGGGTCGCGTCGGTGGTGGCAACTCCCGGCACCACGTTGTTCCCGGGCACGTCGTTGGTGCTGTCACATCCCCCCGGAGCCAGGGCGATCACCAGCAGGGTCAGGCAGCCCAATACCCGGGGCCCGGGCTTCTGGGAGGCAAGAGGTGCCATGTCGCGTTCCGGTGGTCGTGGGACGATGAAACTCAGTCGGGCAGGCAACAGTTATTGCCAGCAGCAATTCTAGATCAGGACGGTGTGGGGCGGGAAGACGCCGATGGGTCTCGAGAGGAAATCAGCAGGGCGATCCAGAGCCCGCTCCACAGCAGCAACGCGGTAAGAGTAATCTGTCGTCCTCTGCGGTGCGCGTCGGATTCGAATCGAAAACGCACTGTCCAGTCGCCCCTGGCGGGAATGCGGACCAGTCGCCAGCGGCCCCAGGCGGTCTCGACCGGTGTCGGCTCGAACCCGCCGGCGTTCTGCCGGCGACTGGCCGTCCAGCCCGGGTAGGACTGGTCGGCCAGCATCACGACCCCGGCGGTGTCGCAGCGGAGGGAAATCTCGACGGTCTCGCCATGGTCAACAACCTCGGTGACCGGGAAAGGCCCAGGCGCTGACGTGGACCGAATCGGCGGCGGCAGTCGCCCGAGTGCCGGGTCGTTGCCGGGTGAGGCCAGGGCGGCCAGCGGGATGAACCAGGCGCGGGCGGAGGGCATTGTCGGAGGTAGGCTCCAGAGAGTGAATCGACTGGCAACGGGGACGAGAGTGGGCCGGGGTCCGGGTTGGTAGGCGGCCAGTGAGAGGTCGCTGAAGGTGCCCTCGGACCGCAACGGGCCGGTTCGCAGTGGCGGTGTGGACAGTGAATCGACAAGCAATCCCGACACGCCAGACCACTGCATCAGTCGCAGGTCGTCGGGCCCGGCTCGGTCCGGCATCCGGGAGAGCAGAACGCCCAGCGAGTCGTTTCGTGAGGGAGGTGGCAGGGGGGACCAGTCACTGGGCCAGGCGTGCCACGACGTGGTCCCGGGAACCTGCTCTCGCGTCCAGTAGCGGTTGATCTCGGGCAATCCCGCCCGGGAAAAAGCCGAGAGCCCGGTTGCCATGGGCAGACGGTCGAGTTGACTGATGATCCGCCGGCCGGGGTCACGAGCCAGCCTCTGCAGCAACGGGCTGTCGACGGCGGGAGCGTAGTCCCGGCTGGTGAAATCAAGCGGCCGCAACAGCTGCGCCGAGAGTCCCAGGTCGACGGCCACCAGTACAAAGGCCACCGCGGGCAGACGTGATATGTGCCGGACCGGCCAGGAAGAGATCCCGGCCAGGCCCAGCCCCATCAGCACAAACAACGGTCCGGCCAGCCCCGTCGTCAAGATCCGTCGCAGGTCGGTTGCGGGTGCCGGAGTTGGCGGTTGCAGTGCGGCGGAGGCGATTCCGCCTTGCAGCAACGCTGAGCGTTGTCCGGAGTCCGCAGACCGGTAATAGGCCTCGGATTCACTCATGACCGAAACCAGCATGTAGGTTGTCAGCCCGATTGTGATCATCGCGCCGAGACTGTAGCGCTGACACCAGTTGGTGACCCGGGCGCTGCTGAGACGTTCCAGTCCCAGACCGGCCAGCAATCCCCACCACAGGCCAGCCACAAGGCTCCATCGTCCGGGGGCTGGAAAACTGTCGAAACCGGGGAGCCGGGTCAGGAAAACAAACCCGGGGGCAAACCGGCCCAGGCTCAACAGGAGGGCGACCAGCAGCAGCACCGCCCACAGCCGCGACCGGCGGTCTTCGGTGACGGCGCACAGCCCGAGTATGGCCAGTCCGACAGTGATCAGCCCGACATACGGCAGGGTTTCTGTCGCCGATGATTGCCACGGTGCCCAGGCCGCTGCTTCCCAGAGCGGATTGGCATGAAACAGCCAGGGCATCAGGTGTCCGGCCAGCAGGTGCCAGGGCGGGGTCGAGTGAGAGGCCAGAAACGGAAAGCCCCGGCCCCGACTGTCACCGACAATCGCCAGTTCTGCGGAAGGCAGCAACTGGGCGGCTGCCAACGCTGCTCCCCCAGCCAGGGCGGCGACGAGACCGATCAACTGCCAGGACCATCCCTGTCGGGGTGTGGACGCTGCGATCCGGTGTCCGATGGTCAGCAACAACAGGGTTCCCCACGTCATCCATGCGACCTGGAAATGACCGGCGGTTGCCTGGACACCCAGGACGGCCGCCAGGGTCAGCAACCAGCGGTACGAACGCTTTTCAAGCCACTGCCAGCAGGCATGTACCGCCAGCGGCAACCAGCAGGCGGTGACGGCGGCCCAGCCCCGATCGGCATGGGCTACGAAGAAACCCTGGCCGGCAAAGACAATTCCGGTCAAAAGGCTGGACCACTGGTTCAATCCAAAGCCTCTGGCGCAGAGCCGGGCAAACACCGCGGCAGCCAGCGTGTGCAGCACCAGCAGAAGCGTCCAGGCTCTCGCCGGGTCAAGGAGTCGATAGAAGATCTGGTGAGGAGGGTAGTAGACACCCATCTCGGCGGAGGCGACCGTTGGTGTTCCCTCGCCGTCCAGCGGGTTCCATTCCGGAATGCGGCCCTCGCCGAGTGCCTTGGAATAGTAACTGGCCAGGGGCAGGGCGTGGATGTCGACCGAGGTACTCGCGGCACGTTGCCCGAGCAGGACCGGCCAGAACCAGGCCAGGATTACCGGGAGCAGCAGCCAGGCGGGTGAACGTTTCACCGTGGAACCCGAGCCGGCTGGCGGCCTTCGACGAGGATCAACTCGCAGTCGATTGGCACCGTGTCGAAACGGTCGCGACGTCCCGAGGGCCAGTGGATCTCCAGCGGCCCGACCGTCTTCGCCGAACCTGTGCCGAAAATCAACTGCCGCTGGTTGCTGGCCATGTAGCCGTCGCCGGCGGTCTGTTGCCGGTAGAGACGTTTGTCGCCGACATGCAGCGTGGCCCGGGTCCCGATCGCGTCGCGGGCCGATGCCGTGGCCCGCAGTCGCAGCGCCACGTAGTGGCCGTGGGTTGGAGACGTGCAGGTCAGTAATGCCAGCGGGGCGTCGATGTGAGAGATCACGACGTCGTCGAGACCGTCGCGGTTCCAGTCGAGTCGTGCCATGCCGCGTCCCAGGGCATGTTGGCTGAAGAAGGAACCCAGCCGTTTGGCGGGCAGTTCCACGAACCGTCCCTGTCCGGTGTTGTGCAGGTACTGGGTCGGCATCTGGAAGAGCGTGTCCTGTTCGGGGAACTGGCCCACGTGACCGTTGGTGACAACCAGGTCGATCTGGCCGTCGAGGTCGGCATCGACAAACTGGGTGCCCCAGCCCAGCAGCCCGACGCTGCTCTCGAACAACCCGGCTCGCTGTGTGATGTCGGCAAAGAACTCTTGTTCGGCCAACTTGCGGTACAGCGTGTTTGACTGGTTGAGAAAATTCGTCACGTAGAGATCGATGCGGCCGTCGCCGTCGGCATCACCGCTGGCCACTCCCATGCAGGCCTCGGATCGTCCGTCCTGGTTGACCGCCAGTCCCAGCGGCAACGCGCGTTCACGAAATCTGGGAATGCCGTCGGCACCCTGGCCCTGGTGGACGAAGAAGAAGTTGGGCACCGAGTCGTTGGCGAGAAAGAGATTCAGGCGGCCGTTACCGGAAAAGTCGGCGGCGACGATTCCCAGCCCGTTGCCCCGGGGAACCTGGATGCCCGATTCGGCGGTGATCTCGCGGAAGCGACCGTCTCCCAGATTCAGGTAGAGCTGATCCTGGGCCGAGGGGAAGTCCAGCGGGCTGCAATTGCCGGAGCGCATCGCCGGGGGCGCATTGCCGGCCTCCGGCTGCAGTGGTTCGGTCGGGACAGGAGAACGGATCCGGTTGCATTCCTGGGTGAAGACGTCCTTTCCCGAGAGAAAATTCGCGGCGTAGAGGTCGGGCAGGCCGTCGTTGTTGAGATCGGCAAGCAGGCAACTGGTCGTCCAGCGGTCACCGGAGATTCCGGCCGGCCCGGAGATGTCGGTGTAGGTGCCGTCGCCGTTATTGTGATACAGGCGATTGCCCCCGATGTTGGCCACGAGCAGGTCGGGAAAACCATCACCGTTGATGTCGCCGACGGCCTGACCCTGGCCGAATCCGTTGCTGACGAGGCCGGCCTGGAGGGTGACATCTTCGAAGCGACCGGCTCCGGTGTTGCGAAACAGGCGATCGAGGTGTGTGGATTGGCGGTTTCTATCGGAAAACTCGCCCCCCTGGGGCAGGAACAGGTCCGGCCAGCCGTCGAGGTCGAAGTCGATCGCGGCAGCACCTCCACCGGTCATCTGGTACATGTACCTGGGACCGGACAGGTTCGGATCGCCGCCGCAGAAATATCGGAAAGCGATCCCGGCGGGCTGAGCCCGGTCTTCGAAACGAACCTGGACCCCCGGCAACTCCCGTGGCAGGCGACTGTTGTTTGCGATCCGTGCCGACCAGTCCGGGAGCGGCAGGTCGCTCAGGTCGATGGTCGCCACCGGGTTGGCCGAGGCGAGGGTTCGTGCCGGTTCGAGCGAGTCCAGTCCGGGTCCGAGTCGTCGCAGCGCCTGTTGAGCCCAGCGCTGAGTCGTGTCCTGCTGTGTGACCCACTGTGACCAACCGAAAGCTTCCCAGACGAGGCCAAGCTCCTCGGCGAGACTCACGACGAGCTTCATGTCACCGGTTCGCTGGGTGGCGTTGGCGGCGGCGATACGGGTCGTGTAACGGTTGATCTTGCGCGAACGGTCCAGGAACGGGGTGGCTTGCGACGGGCGGCCGAGCTGGGTGAGTACCTGTCCGAGCTGGTAGTTGGCCTGGTGATGATTGGGGTCCCTGCGCACCGCCTCCCAGAAGCAGCGGGCGGCGACTTCGGGTTGGGCGTGTTCAGCGGCGAAGCGGCCCCAGTTATTCCAGATGCCCGGGTGTCGCCTTGCGGTGTCCGGGAGGTCGGCATGCCAGGCGAGAAATCCGCCGTCGTCGCCGGCCTGCAGGAGAGTCGACCCCAGGAGGACACGGGCCTCGAGCAGGTCGGGATTCGTCTTGATCGCCGTGCGGAGGTGGGCCTCGGCCCGGGGAAGGTCCCGGTCACCCAGGGCCAGCCAGGCCATCGAGATCAGCGGTCCCGGGTCGGCGGGGTCGGCGTCGTGGAAGAGTTGAATGATCTCGGGATCGACGAGGCTGCCGTCGCCGGCGGCGAGGATCTTCAGGTGCAGCGGGTTGAAATTGTCCTGTCGGCAGATCCTGATCCGGTAAGAAATCGATTCCCAGTTGCGAGAAGCGACCGCGAGCAGGTAGGCGAGTCGGTCGTTGGCAATGCGGTGCGCGGAGGCCTGTTGCAGGGCGCGTCGGAACTGCTCTTCGGCAGCCGACATCCGGTGCTGACGGCTCAGCAGGATGTCGCCGGCCGCACAACGGGCCGCAATGGCCGTGGCCGTACCGTCATCGGGGATCGTCGCCAGCAGTTGCAGCGCCCGTGGGTTGTCGCGGAGTCCCGACGCAGCACGGCCGGCCAGCAGGATGCCGGGATGCCAGCCGGGATCCCTGGCCAGGATCGAACGGGCCCAGGAATCGGCGTCGTGGAATTCGAGATCGTCGAGAGCCTGTTGGCCGAAACGCAGTTCCAATCGTGAACGTGCTGTCCACGCCACGGCCGCAGCGGCCACCAGCACCAGGGCCAGGGTCGTGAGCAACCATCTGTAGGACCGCGGGCGAGCGGCATCGGGCATGGAGGGACTCGCGAGAGGGGTCAGGTGCGCGAGGACTCCATTTTAGTCGGCCAGTTTGAGACGTGGCAACCGGGCTTGTCAGGGGACCCTTTCCTCGGGGATAACGTAGTGTCGATCGGGTTGTGCCGGCTTCAGAGAGTCGGTGTTCTCTTCTACCCAAAAGCGGACTTCAAGTGACCACGGCAGCCCGTCCCGGCGTTGGCAGGTTGGTTCGCGTGTTCCAGTGGACGCTGTGGACCGGTCTGGGATTGTCGGTGGCAGTGGCGATCGTGCTGAAGGTCGGTCCGGTGCGGGAGTTGTTCTGGAAGTGGATCCCGATTTACGTCAAGGAGGGCGGACACGAACACACCGGGCACTTCTACCTCTACGATCCGCGGCTGGGGTGGCGCAACGTGCCGAACCGGAAGTCAAGCACCTGCGGCAACCCGTTGACGATCAACAGCCAGGGACTGCGCGATCGCGAGTACTCCTACAGGAAACCCGGTGGTGTAGGGAGACTGCTTGTGCTGGGGGATTCCTTTGCCTGGGGATACGGGGTCGCCGACAGGGAAGTGTTCAGTGAAGTGCTCGAACGACGACTGCAGGCCGACAGGCGATCCTGGCAGGTCGTCAACACCGGCGTCTCCGGATGGGGCACCGACCAGCAGTATCTCTTCCTGATCGATGAGGGGTTCCGGTATCAGCCTGATGTCGTGGTGCTGGCGTTTTACCTGACCAATGATCCCAGGGAGGTGTCGCGATCGGACGTGTACGGCCTTTCCAAACCCGTGTTCCTGAACAAGCAACTCACGCTGGGAAATCTCCCCGTTCCTCGACCATCCCAGGCCAAGTCGGGACTCACCTCGCCGGTCGACCCTTTCGACATGGTGGTGACGCTCATCGAGGCCATCAACACGGCTTGTCGCAGCCATAATTGCCGACTGGTCGTGATGAAATTCGGCAGGTTTGCCGATCCAAAACATCAGGGCCTGCTGGAGATCGAGAGGAGATTCGAAGCGGCCTTTGCCGCTTGCCGCAAGAGGATTCCCTACCTGGATCTCGATGCGGAATTCGCCCGACGAAATATTCGTCCCAAGTTGCTGGTGGCCGGCAACGAGGACGACCACTGGAACCAGTTTGGACATGAGCAGGCCGGCATGATCCTGGGCGAATTCCTTGACGAACATGAACTGCTGGGCGTGTCCGGTCGGCGCGGTGCGGCGGAGAGTCCAGCCACGAGTCCTGCCGCCGTGTCAACCGGGGAGACTCGATCGTGAGACGGACCGCTGAATCCCTCGCTGTCATGGTCCCGGGGCCGGATCGAAATGCGCCCGGTCGCCGTTGTCGTGCCGGGCGGGTCCGCTGGGGCGTGCTGGCGGTCGTGCTGGGAATGGCGTGCCTGGCGATGGGCGTGTTGATGTTTCAGAGATACCGGGAAACGTCGCTGCGTTTGAAGCGTGCCGGGAATCCTCGACGTGAGAAGATCGGTCGAATGACGTTGTGGTTTGACGAGATGGCCGACGACACGATCAATGAATGGCAGACGACCGGTCCGCATTCCAATCTCCGTCGCCAGGACTACTCCGATCCCAAGACATGCCAGCGATGCCACAAGAAACAATTCACGGCCTGGCAGGAACACTCGCATCGCGGGATGAACCTGTTGGCCAGTCCGCAGACGGTCTCCGGCGATTTCTCGGAGAAAGCCTCGATCGACTACATGGGAGGCGAGGCGAGGTTCGTGCGGCGGGGTGAAGCCTTCGAAATGGTCCTGGATCGGGATGGTCAATCGCGGCGTTACCAGGTGGAGGAAACCATCGGCTCGCGGTTCTTCCAGTACTACGTCGGCATGTTGGTCGATGGCCCGGATCCGGCCCAACACCCGATGCGGCACAAAAGGTTTGTCCTGCCGTTTGGATACTGGCTGGATCAGAAGCAGTGGGTGCCAGTCGTGCACGTCTCCGAGGAGCGTGCCGACGATGTCCGCGACGATCCGTTTTCGGTGTCGGCCAACGCCGAAGATGGCAAGGACTATTTCAGCTACACCCGTCACTGCGCCGGGTGCCACAGCACGTTTGCATTCGGTGATTTGCTACTGAAGTCCTTCCCCCGTCTGGGAGAATATTCACCACAGTCGTTGCACTTCTCTATGCCCGGATACCTGGAGGACGCCCACCCGGAACTGTGGCCACAGGGGGATCGTTCCTTTGACCTGTCGAACCGGAAAATGGAGGACATGATGGATGCCGTCCACGCGTGGAAGGCAGCCGATCATGCCGTCACCATGGGGATCAGTTGTGGTGCCTGCCATCTGGGCGTGAAGGAACATGCCGAAGGGCGAATGAAGAATCCACCGTTCTTTCCCGCCAGCCCGCACCTGTTCGTCGAATACGAGGACAGCGAGAAGAAGGATGACGTGGACTTTGGGCGAACACCGGCCAATCTCAATGCGACCTGCGCGCGTTGCCATGCCGGGAAGCGGCCAAAGTTCGGCGGCGGCATGGCGACCTGGAATTCGACGGAATTCAGCGATGCCCTGCGGGGGGCCTGCTTCACCAAAGCCACCTGTGTCCATTGTCACGAACCCCACACGTCGATCGGCCCGGCCTGGACCAGGACGCCTGCCCAGGATGACGCCCGTTGCCTGTCGTGCCATGCTCACCTTGCCGACGACGAGTTGCTCAAGGCCCACACGCACCACCGGGTTGGTTCGTCGGGCAGTCGTTGCATGAATTGCCACATGCCGAAGATCAACGAGGGGCTGCAGGATGTGGTGCGGACACACATGATCTACAGCCCGACCGAATCGTCGATGATCGAATCCAACGAGCCCAACGCCTGCAACCTCTGTCATACCGACAAGCCAATCGACTGGACGCTGCAGTANCTCGGAGAATGGTACGAAGCCAGCTTCAACCAGAAGAGCATCGCTTTCAGTTACAGCCCGCGCGACCGCCCGGTCGCGCTGGGCTGGCTGAAGCATCGTCGGGAAGCCGTCCGGTTGGTCGCCACGGATTGCCTGGTGCGAACAAAGTCCACGTGGGCCCTGGCGGACCTCGTCGAGGCTCTCGACGACGACTTTCTGCTGAATCGCCAGTTTGCCAGTCGTGGAATCGCGAAGCTCCTGGGGCGTTCACTTGCACCGAGCGGCTACCGGTTCTACATGATGCGGGATGAGCGTCGCGGGCCGCTGGAACGGATTCGCCGGGAGTGGCTGCCCGGGGCCGAGAAAGAGGCTGTGGAGGACAGGGGGCGGAAGTGACGGCCTTCAGCAGCAGCGTGGAGGGGTGACATGCAGCCAGGTCGAATGACAGTCGCGAAACTCGCGACGGTACTGTCGGTCGCGGCGTGCACCGTGTTGCCGGGATGCCCGGCAGAGGCACCCTCCACCGGTCGGATAACCCCCCGTCCGGCGACACCCGCCTCGGCGCGGACGATCGGCGAAGGCCAGCTGGTGGGATGGTGGCCGGCGGTTCCGGCAACGATTCTGCCCAGCCTGTTGCCGACCGCGTCGGGATCGTCGAGCAATATTCATCCGGCCGATTACGTCGGGGCACAGCGTTGTCAAAAGTGCCATCCGAAGAACCATGCAGGCTGGACCCGGCATTCGCACCGGTTGATGAATGCCGTGGCCTCGGAAGAGACGATCCTGGGCGATTTTTCCGGCAAGGCCTCACTGCACCACCAGGGTGGGCGGGCGACGTTCTTTCACGATGATCACGGGGAAGCTGGCCGCTGGTGGATGAGGCTGCAGCGTGGCGACATCACGCGGACCTACCGTGTCACGCAGACAATCGGCTCGCGGTTCTACCAGTACTACGTTGGCCGGTTGGCCGACGGTCCCGAACCGGCCGGACACCATTTCTATACGACCGACCACGTGCTGCCATTTGGTTACTGGCTGGACCATCTCGAGTGGGTGCCGGTGGTGCATGTGCACCGGGAAGTTCCCGAGCTGGATCGTGAGGATCCCTTCGCGGCCGCGGGGGAACTGAGGCGGTTTGCCCCGTATGCCCAGGGCTGCAACGGCTGCCACACGACCTTTGCCCTGGGGGATTCGTTGACCAGGGAACTGCTCCGACTGGGCCAGTTTGCTCCCTGGCGATTGCACTGGGACCTGGGCCGTTATCTGGAAAGCCATCGCCGCGAGTTCTGGGATGAATCACGCACGGCGGCCGACTACAGCGAGGACGATCTGCAGTCGTTGGGAGCCCGGCTCGGTCGCATGGATGCCCGGGAGTTCGCTGTGTCACTGGGGGTCAGTTGCGAGGCCTGCCACCTGGGCGGTCGACAGCATGCCGAGAATCCTCGTGTGATGCCGGCCTTCGCCCCCCGGAGTCAACACCTGGCGGTGGACGCTCGCGACGAGAAGATTGATCCGGGCCGGTCCCGCGCCAACCTCAACTGGGCCTGCGGTCGGTGCCACGCCGGTTCCCGTTCGGAATTCGCAGCGGGAATGGCGACCTGGAACTCGATTGAATACACCGATGCCACCCGCGGCAGCTGTTATTCGAAGCTGAAATGTGTCGATTGCCACAATCCGCACCAGCCGATTGGGGCCCGCTGGACCCGGACGGCGGCCCAGGACGAGGCGGTCTGCCTGAAATGTCACGGGCAGTTCGACGATCCGGTCGCGCGGCGACAGCACACCCACCACGTTGCTGGTAGCCCGGGCAACGGCTGCCTGGATTGTCACATGCCCCGTCTCAACGAGGGGCTGCAGGACGTGGTGAGGACCCACATGATCTTCTCACCTAACCAGCCGGACATGCTCGAGGCCAATCACCCCAACGCCTGCAATATCTGCCACGTCGAGAAGTCGGTTGAATGGACCCTGCAGCATCTCGACAGTTGGTACGGGACGGTGGAAGTCCGTGACAGCGAACTGGATCGCTCGTATGCCGATCGGAACAAGGCGGTTGGCGCGGGGTGGATCAAAAGCGACAGCGAGGCGGTGCGACTGGTGGCCGTCGATGCCCTGATCCGGCAGCGGGCCGGATGGTCGTTGCCGTTGCTGGTCGAGGCACTCGACGACGAGTTTCTGTTGAACCGGCAGTTTGCCGGTAAGGAACTCGAGGAATTGCTCGGGATCGCGTTGTCCGAACTGGGGTACCGCTTCCACATGACGCGTCCGGAACGTCAGCCGGTACTGAAACGGTTGCGACAGATTCTGCTGGGTGGTGATCATGAATGATCCAGGCCCGCCGTCGGAAGAACTGTCCGGAGGCACCTGGCGTGCTGGCTGGATCCTTTCTCCGCGACAGGATGCTGTCTGGTTTCTGGCATTGCCTGTCATCGGGGTGGCCGTGGCAATGGGCTGCCACTTGTGGCTTCCGTTCGTGGCGCTGGCCGCGGTCAACCTGTGGGTCACGATCCCTCACCACTGTGCAACCTGGCTGAGAACCTACGGGTGCAGCGAGGACTGGCAACGCTGGAAGATGCAATTGCTGCTGGGGCCGATCGTGCTGGGAGGCGTGGTTGTACTCGGACACAAAGTTGTGCCGACCACGTTGCTGCTGATGGTGACGTTGTGGGATCACCAGCACAGCGTCATGCAGCAACACGGGTTCGCCCGGATCTACGACTTCAAGGCGGGGACCGGGTCACGGCAAACCGGCCGGTTTGATCTACTCGTCAACTGGACGCTGTACGTGCACATGGTGCTGACGGCGCCGTTGTTTGTTCAGTACTGGGTCCGGGAGTTGTTTACCTGGCATGTGCCGATCACCGTCGAGGACATTCAGTCGTTGCAGGCGGTCAGCTGGACGGTGGCCGGTGTCGTGGTTGGCTCGTATGTCGTTCACCTCAGAAACTGCCTCGTTCGCGGGGAAGGTGTCAATCCGATCAAGTTGCTGTTTCTGGTGTCGAGCTTTGGGATGTGGTACGTGACGGCCTGGCACACCGACTCGATCCTCGTCTTCGGGGTGGCCCATCGGTTGATGCACGGGTTGCAGTACATCGTCATCGTGCGAGTGTTCCTGCATCGCAAGGCGACCGACGGTGGCCGGGACTCGAGTGCGAGCCCGGGATTACGCCTGGGGGGCGGTGGCCTGGGCCGTTTCATCGCCGTGCACCTGCTCTACGCGGTCGTGTTCCAGTTGCTCGTCGGCCAACCCCGACCGCTGCTGGCGATGAGTTTTGGGGTCTGGGAGTTCAACACTGTCTACGAGGCAATTCCGGAACTGGGAATTGGTCGCTTCACCCAGGAGACGATGTACGCCCTGTTCGTGGTGGCAATGATCGATGTGGTGGCATTGGTGCATTACTACTTCGACAGTTTCATCTGGAAGGTCAACGATCGTCGAGTGCAGGAGGGACTGTAGGTGCCAGCGGGTGTACGGCAGGGTTGTGTGGTCGTTGCGGTGCTGGCACTGGTTGCCGCGGTGCTGGGTTACATCGAGAACCGTCCCGCCGCGATCAGCCTGGCCTGGTCGGCGCTGGCAGGGGCGGCCGCACTGCTCTGGTGGAAGCCGGACTGGATCCTGCGGCCCGGGTACCGGATCCTGCTTGTGTTCCTCGGGCCGGCGGTGGTCCTGGGGGCCTGGGAGGCCTCGGGGCTCGGCGTGGCCGACCAGCACGACCTGTATATCCGCGGACGCGTTAACTATGCGGATGTGATGATCAGGACGTTTCCCGACCGGGACGGATACCGGTTCCTCAAGGCTCAACAACTCGGGATGTGCCTGAATTACAAGAACGGCTCGCCACCGGCATTTTGCCGGACACTCGAAGACGTCAATGTGGAGCGGGTGCTCGGGGAACTCGAACGGGCGATTGCCACGGGTGTGACGAGCAACGGCGATCTGTTGAGGATCTACACCGAAGCGCTTGAGGAGGCCGGCGCCCCGGCGGCGGCGGTGGCCCGGGCCCGGGCGGAATATCTTACACACCACCCCGTGCGGGGTTACCGCGATGCGTCGCGGACCAGTCGCAATTGATCACGGGCCGCTCTGAGATCGCGACCATCTCCGGGTGTGCCCTCGAGCAACTCGATGGCCCGGAGGAGCCGTTGTTCGGCTTGTTGGAACTGACCGGTACTTCTGTAGAGACCTCCCAGCCCCAGATGGGCGGCAGCAAAGTCGGGGTTGAACTCAAGGGCCGCCAGGAAGTGCTTTTCGGCGTCGACCGTCTGGGATTGCGATTGCAACGCGGCGGCGAGGGCGAAGTGTGATTCGACGGATCGTGGGTCCAGCGAGAGCGATTTCTTGTAGTGCTCGATGGCCGGGGCGAATTCTTTCTGGCCGGCAAGGACCAGTCCCAGGTTGTAGTGGGCCGCCGCGTTGTTGTCGTGCGAGAATTTCAGGGCAAAGGTAAAGGAACGGCGGGCCGCGGCGAAGTCCCCGGCGGCGGCGCGGCGGGTGCCGAGAGTGAGATGGGCGTGGTCGTAGGTCGGAACGGCCTGGACCAACCGTTCGTAGCGGAGAGTCTCCAGGCGGTCCCGCTCCTCGGGGGTTGCATGAACACCCCGCTGCCACCATTGGCTGGCTGTCAGTAATAGCACGGCGCCGACGAAGGGAATCCACTTCATCGCGTGGATCATCCCCTCGGTCAGTGGGCGTGAGTCATCGGTTCCCTGCGGATCGTCGATGCCCAGGCCCTTTTGCGTTCCTCGTTCACGGACTTTCCAGACAAAGCCGTCGAGATAGAAATGCAGCAGTGTCGAGGTCCACACGAGTGCCACCAGGGTGTTTTGCAGTGGCTTGATGTCGGTCTGGGCCTGCAGGTTGCCCAGGAAGCCGTAACCCAGGACCAGTCCGACATACAGGCCCAGCATTGCCCAGCTGCGGCGAAAGAGGAACTGGGAGAAACTGCCGACGTCGGGGTCACTGTCGACCCGCTTCTGGTTGAAGACCCAGACAATGGCCAGGTACTGCACGTCGTGAAAAATCTCGAACAGGGCCAGGCCGATCACGATGTTGTCGATCATGACCATCGCAAACCACCAGTAGGCAATACTGAGGGCCAGCGTTGCCAGTTTGACGGGGTTGGCAGGGCGATTGCGGGACAGGCCGCCGACGAGATGGCCGAGGAAGCCGAGGGTGATGAGCAGCGTGAGTGCATTCCAGGCGGTGCGGAAACCGCCAAACCAGTTGGCCGGGATCACCGGGCCCCCGGTCTGATAGAAAACCTCCAGGATCTGAAACATGCGACCATCGGAGTTGACCAGCCCGGCGCCGAACCAGGCAAAGCACAGCCACCAGTCGAGAGTGGCCGTGCGGGCGTCGTGCTGTCCGACCTTGGCATCGTAGATGCGAACGAAGCCGTAGACCTGCATCAGTCCGTGCCAGAATCCCCAGAACAACAGCACAACCATCATGCCCTGCCGCAACTCGGTGAACAGCAGCGGCAGCGAAACTGCCAGGAGCAGGGCCGGGACCAGCGTGAACCGCAGCCGGAATCGACGAAAGAGTGCCCGGTCGCCATAGGCCCGCATCATCCCGGGCAGGTGGTGACCGGTCGCACCGAAGGCTGTGACCAGGGCATAGATCGTCTGGTCGGAGAAGCGTTGCCGGGACAGCCACATCAGCGGGAGAATCAGGGCCGGCGTGCCGATGAACAGCACGATGTCCCAGCCGGCGCTGATGATCCATCGCGACGGTCCGGCCGCTTCCGCGGAGGCAGTTGGTGGTGGAGCAACGGACCCGCTTTGACTCACCAGCCCGTTCCTCAAAGAGTCCCGCCGATCGTGTCAACTCAACCCACTTGTTGAGTATACGAAGCAGATACCGGGCTTGCGAAGGGCGTTATTCCCGCTGAACGTGTCGGTGCTGCGGGGCTCTCTCCCAGAGTGCCGGCGACTATTTTCGTGGACTGATGGTCGGTGGGACCTTGAACGGATGACGGGCAGGCCGAAAGCGGAAGATGATTGGCGACCGATCGACGTCGCCACGAACCGTACGTGGTGGGGACCCCGACTGACGGTGGACAGGTGGAGCATCGAACGTCTTTTGTACCGGCAGCGCCGGCGGTGGCGGGGTCGGGGGCATCAAGGGAATCGCAACGGAGGAAGCCGGGGCGAGATCTCGAACGGGTGGGTGTCCCGCGTTGGGGTTGGCGGCTGTGCGATCCGCGACGGAGGGAGACGTGCGTGTGGGGGTTGGTTTTTCTTGCTGGACGCTGGACGTCATTGCAGGAATGTCCGACGGTGCCTCGCCGGTCGTCAACGGTGGCACCTCGCGGGTGGCGCGGCGGGGAGGGAATGCTGGTGTCGGAGGGCGTTCCGTCTCCGAGCGGCTGTCGAGTTGCGGTCGGGGAGTGGTCGGCCTGTCCGGGCTGTCGTGTTCTTCGGTCGAACCCGGCAAGGACTGCTGATCGTGACCAGCTTCGTCTCGAAGGCACAGGGCACCAACAATGCCGATCAACAGGATTGCCAGCGCCAGGCCGACCTGCATGTCGCGGTTCATTGCTTCTGCCTCCACCGGATCGCTTCAAACGAGACGGTCGCCGTGGGATGACGGCGTCTACAATTATGACTCCCATCCGGGATCCTGGAGGCGGTGGCTGGCAATCATTGGCCGATGCGCACCGGATTCCGAGAAACTGGAACGGCTGCACTGGTTGGGCATTCCAGGGAAACGTCGGTTCATGCCGCTTGTGACGACGGTGACGTCGTCTGGGACCGTCGTTCAGTCCTGCGGGACCCGACCGAGCTTGGGAATCTTGTCCAGGGGCCACAGCTCCCAGCGACGAACGAACATCTCGGCCATCTCGGTCTGGATGAGTATCTTACCGGACCGGGGAAACACCTGGTGAGCTTCGTTGACCAGGATGCCATTGATCCGCACCTGGATCGTGTCGCCGCGGCAGGTGACTTCCATGCGGTTCCATTTCCCGTAGACGTTCTCGACGTCACGCTTTCCACGGAACCCGAGGATGTCCTTCCAGTCCGGATCACGGCCGAACCAGTTGACTCGTCCTGAGCGAAACTGCTTCCGGGGATCTCCCTTCTTCCAGACGGCCTCTCCGTCTCGGTCCTTGGTGACCTCACAGGTGATTCGAGTCGGGACCGGTTTTCCGTTGGCGTACTTACCACCGATGACGATGAAGTCGCCACAGCCACCCTCGATGATCTGGCTCTCGATCGAGGCCATCCAGGTTCCCCCCCCACTGCCGTCGGGGCCGGCTGCGTGAACCAGGACACCCGAGTCCCGACTGCGGTCCTTGCGGTTTCCCCAGGTTCGAGGCCCCCACTTGAACTCGACCACCAGGTGATAGTCGCGATAGTCGGAAGCGGTACGCAGGTATCCCAGGCCGTTGCCGGAGATGTGCAACATGCCGTTTTTCACGGAAAAGACTCCTCGCGGATCCTTCTCCCGGGTATCGCGAAGCCAGGTCTTGAGACCAGCCAGGTCCTTGCCATTGAACAGTTTCAGCGGCCCGTCACTCGGTGCGATCGCATTGACAGGCTTCTGCGAATATCCGGGCCGCGACGCCAGAATCACGGCGGCCACTATGATTGATTGAAAGACCCTGTTTCGTGTCCACATTATCGGCTCACTCCTCCAGGCAGCGACTGGGCTGGCGCGGTGACTGTCGTTTGTCGAAAAAACGAGTATGGATTGCTGATTCCTTGGATGTCAACGAGGCACTCCCCAGGGAATTCCGGTTAGAGTGGAACAGGCGACGTTGCCCGGGTGATCCCTTGCCGCAAGGCACGAGCTGACCAGGAACATCAGGCCGCAGGCATGCCGACTCATCCCGCCACATTTTCAAGAAAGCGTCTGTTGGCCGACTCGGATCTGCAAAGAATCCGGCGTGGTGGCCCGGGGGGACAACGCCGTAACAAGGTCGAAACCGGGGTCGTTCTGCGTCACCTGCCCACGGGAATCGCCGCCGAGGCCAGCGAACGTCGGCATCAGCGAGAGAACCTGCCCCTGGCCGTACGTCGATTGCGTTTGAACCTTGCCGTCGGGGTGCGGGTTCCCGCAGCCGATGGCCCATCGCCGCTTTGGCAACGACGTTGCCCGGCCGGCCGGATCGTCGTCAGCGAAGATCACGACGATTTTGCAGCGATCCTGGCCGAGGCTCTCGACACCCTGGCCGGCGCCGATTGGGAGCATCGCGACGCTGCGACAACGCTTGGTTGCAGTCCCACACAGCTGGTGAAACTGATCGGTCGCTGCCGGAAGGCTCTGGAGATGGTCAACCAGCGACGAAACGAGGTGGGGCTGCGGGCGCTGAAATGACCAGGCCGCTGTCGGCCGTGGTGGTTGCCGGGTAAGACTCGTTGACACTCCCTGTCGACGAACTAAGATGAGGGCGTGATGCCGGTCACGGGACGTCATTCGGCCGTGTTCCGGTTGCTTTTGACTGCTGGAGGGCGTCGTCGATGTCCCACACTCGGTCCGGCCCCACGGCGAGCCACTTCTCGGTGATCGTGCTGGTCGCTGGCGTGCTGATCCTGATTGCCGTCGCGTTTCTGTTTTACCGCGAAGCGCAGGAACTGAGAGTCATAAGCGCTGCCGCGGCTGCCGAGCGCGACAAGTTCGAAGAACAAGTGCGAGATATTGCCGACAACGTCGAGAGACTCAAGGAAGTTCTCGGGTACCAGTATTCCCAGGTGGGACAGATTGACGACCTGGATCCCACCACGGTCATCGGCGCCGCGAGAAATGACATTCGCTTGGCGGTAGGCGATTCGCGACCTGGCGTGGCCACGTCGGTACGAGATGCCCTGAGATCCTTGCGGGCCGAGCGTGACAACCTGGCTCAGGAGCGAGACGCACTGGTGACATCCAAGTCGACGCTGATCGCCAATTACCGGGCACTCGAGCGGGTCTGGAAGGCATTGCTGGAGCCGGAACGGGCGGCGAGAGTGGCGGCAGAAAAGAACCTCAGGAGCAATATTGGCGAGCGTGAGGAGGTGCTCGAGAGCAAGGAACGGATGATCGAGGAGCTCCGCGCCGCGATCAGCGATCAGCGAAATTCGATTACCGAGTTGCAGCAGACGCTCGAAAAGCAGGACAAGGCGATGGTGCAGAAGGCCGCGCTGCACCGTTCCACGGTTCGGCGTTTGAATCGAGTGGTTCAGAAACGCGACGCGCATCGCTTCGAACGAGCCGACGGAAAGATCACACTTGTCGAAAGTGGTCAACGGCTGGTGTGGCTCGACCGGGGTTCGGCGGATGGCCTGCGGCCGGGGGTGCGTTTCAGTGTCTTTGATCGGGATGTCGAGCAACTGGGCGCGGGTCGAAAAGGACTCAAGGGCGTCGTGCAGGTTTCCCGCGTGACCGGGTCGCACCGATCCCAGGCCCGCATCATCGAGAGTGACAAGCTGGATCCGTTGCTGCCCGGAGATGTGGTGTTCTCTCCAATCTGGTCGCCCGGGCGGGCTGAGGAATTTGCGCTGGTCGGCCTGGTGGACCTCAACAACGACGGTCGCAGTGACATCGAAGGGTTGAGGCGCTACGTTCAGGATTCCGGCGCGAGGATCCGGGCCTGGGTGGATGAGTCAGGAAAGCGCAGCGGCGGAGAAGTCGGCATGAGCATCAAGTACCTGGTGGTGGGCCGGACACCGGATCCGGATTCAGCTCGTACTGAAGAGCAGCGGGGCATCTACAACCGCTTGATCGGTCACCTGACAGCGATGCGAGAAGAAGCCTACGACCACGGAGTCCGCGTTGTCCGGCTCAACGATTTCCTGACCTACATCGGATACCGTCCGGGCCTGGGTACCGGTGTCTCGGTGACCGTCGAGCCATCTCCGGAAAAACCGGCCGGTTCCACACGGCGTAGTTCGCCACTGAGGCGCTCACCGAAGAAGAATGGGAGCACGAAGGGGATCAACGGGCGTTTCCGGGGCGCCCGTGGGGTCAAGTCCGGCAAGGAGACGGGTGGGGTGAAAGAACCGCCGCGGTGAATGGCAACGATCGGGGCCAGGGGCGGGTGCTTCACTCTGCAAGCAAGAGATCGGGAGTCTCGCTGAACGGGATTTTGGCGCTCGTGTGCGGGGTCGGCCTGCTGCTGGTGCGTGACGGACTTGTCGATTCGGCGAACGAGAATCATCGCGACAGCATCAACGTCCTGGCCTGGGTTGGCGCGACCGCACTCTTGCTGATCGGCGTGCGAGAGGTTCTGTGGCATCGGATGCGGCGGGCCCGCCCGGGACAGGGAAGACGCGTGCGGCGGGCGCCGCGTGAAGGTCTGTACTACCTGGCCTTGATGGCAGCATTACTTGTCGGCAGCTTCCTGGGTGGCGAAAACCTGCTGATGCTCGTCGTGGCGTTGATGATCGGCGCCTGGCTGCTGAATGCCAACGCCAGCGGCCTGTTGCTCTGGAAGACCGATGTCCGCCGCGTCGCACCCGGACGCGTGATGGTCGGAGAGGTCGTTTCGGTCGAATTGGTTGTTAGCAACCGGAAGCGGTTTCTTCCGGCGTTGCTCCTCCTGGGCAGCGATCAGATTGAGAATGACGAGGAGTTGCTCGAAGCCAGGGCCCTGTTCAGTCGGGTGCCGCCAGGGGAGGACCGCAGCGGGTACTACCGGTTGCGGCCTGGACGGCGAGGACGTTACCGGATGGGGCCGGTGGAATTGTCGACGCGGTTTCCACTGGGATTGATCGAGCAAGGAGTGGTGCTGCACTGCCCCGGGGAGATCCGGGTGTATCCGCGGCTGGGACGAGTTGTGCCGGGCTGGTATTGCACTCACCTGGAGGCGGCGTCGGTTACGTCGCAAACGCGGCGACGTCGGGGTGTGGCGGACGTCGAGTTTCAGCGGCTTCGCGAGTTTCGCGACGGTGACAGGCCCGGTGCAGTGCACTGGAGAACGTCGGCACGTCGTGGCGAGTTGATGGTGCGAGAATTCGATGAGCAGCAGCAACAGGATCTCGATATCGTCCTGGACTTGTGGCAGCCGCCGTCTCCAACTGCCGACGATCGCGATCGAGTCGAGCTTGCGATAAGTGTCGCGGCCACGTTGTGTGTCGAGACCCTGCAGGAATCCGCCGGATCGGTGGTCCTGGCGGTGGCCGGCCGAACGGTCTCTCGCCTCGGGCCGTTGATCGGAGCGAGGTCGTTGGACGTGGTCCTGGATCTGCTGGCGACAGTGCAGCCTGGCATCGGAGAGCTTCCCGACGAAATTCTGGCGGCTCCGGGAGTCGTCGGATCGCCGGCTGTGCTGATCAGCACGCGGCCGGGTGAAGACATTTGTCTGGGCGAGAACGGCAGGGATCGCCGGGTCATCACCGCCGACTGGAACGAGCTGCGAGGCTGGTTCTGGATCGAGGACTCCTGATGCGAGTGGCACGTGTTTTCGATGTGAGCCTGTATGTGCTGCTGGCCCTGGCACACCTGCTGTTGATCGTTGGTGAGGGGGCGTTACTACCGCAGGGAATTGGGTTCCCGGTGGCGGTGATCGCCTTGCTGTTTGTGGACCGCTGGCGAGTCATTGGCTTGAGCGGGGGTCTGATAAATTGCGGTGCCGTTGCGGCGATGCTCGTCACTGGATGGGAATTGACCGGTGAGGCGCCCGAGACGCGTTTGGTCGCCGCGGCCCACCTGTTGTGTTACCTGTCCTGGCTGGTGATGCTGGGGCCGAAGGGTGTCCGGCAGTACTGGTGGTTGTTGACGCTGGCAATCCTGCAGGTGGCGGTGGGCGCGGCGTTGATTGATGGTGCCGGTGAGTCGCTGTATGCCGCGTTGCTGGTGGCGTTGATGGCAGTCGGGATCTGGACGCTGACGGTGTTTTCGCTGTACCGGGTCGAAGCACAGGCCCGTGCCCAGGAGTTACCGGAGCCGCTCCGGGGCCGCTCGTGGTTTCGGCAAAGTGAAGCCTGGCCCGACTGGCATCTCGATGCGACGGAACGCTGGATTGGTCCGAGGTTTGTGCTCGGCGTGGTCGGTACGACCGCCGTAGCACTGGGAGTCGCGACCCTGTTTTTCCTGATGATTCCCAGGTTCTGGTTGCTTCCCAGGAGCGACATCGATGACGCCGAAAATGATCCGATTCGTCCGATGACTGGGTTCAGCGAGACGGTGCAACTGGGCGAGATCGGAGAGATTCTTGAAAGCACCGAACAGGTGATGTCGGTGCAGTTGGTGGACCGGGCCAGCGGGCGCCCGCGAAACCTGTCGGATTACTGCAGCCACTGGGGTGACAGCGAACCGTTGTTTCGCGGGACCGTGATGTCCGGCTATCGCAACGGTCGCTGGGCACGAAGGCTCTCGGGCGGGCGATTTGAACCACTGCAAACTCATCCCGATCACTCGTCAGGTTTTCGGCAGGACATCGTGTTGGAGGCGAGAGGAACGCCGGTTTTGTTCGGGGTGCATCCGGTGGAAGCGTGCGTAATCGATGCGGTGGATCGTCACGCGATGTTTCATGCGGCGGCGGGAGTACTGATCGGATCTGAGAAGCAGAAAAGAGGTCGCGTGCTGCGTTACAGCCTCTTTTCCCCTCCGCTGCCAACAGTGAAGCCGCAACCACAGGTTCCGTCGGCGATGTCAGCACAACAGGAACTGGATTACCTGGCCTTGCCGCGGCGGGGGGTGAATCGACTGATCGCGCAGGCCCGTGAGCTCGTGGCCGGAACGGCTGAGATCGCGGCGGCGGAGAAGGCCGACAGGCTGGTGAAGTACCTCGGCGGTGAAGGTTTCCAGTACACGTTGGATTCCTCGGTGGCGGATCCTTCGCTGGATCCGGTGGAGGATTTTCTGTTTCGGCGGCGAGAAGGCCACTGTGAGTACTTCGCGTCGGCTTTGACGCTCATGTTGAGAGCGGTTGGTGTGCCCGCCCGGTTGGTCAGCGGATTCAAGGGAGGCACGATCAATCGCATCACCGGGAATTTCGTCGTGGAACAACGGCACGCCCACGCCTGGGTTGAAGCCTGGATCGACAAGAGATGGGTTACGCTCGATCCGACGCCGGCAGCCAGAAGCGTGGCGTTGCAACGACTTGCGGAAAATCGTTCGCTGTGGAAAGACGCGGGTCAAGCTTTTGGCCTGTCGTGGAGACGCTATGTGGTGGAACTGTCGTTGAATCAACAGCAGGAACTGTTCTATCTGCCGCTGCAACGAACCTTTGAAGTTGGAGTGGACATCGCGCGTGGCGGCCTCGACGAAGGGGCGTCCGCATTGAAGAACGTGATGGTCGGCGAGATGCCAGGCGACGGATGGTTGGTGTTGGTGGCGATCCTGTTCTTGTTGGCCGGGGCAGGGTGGGTTGGCCGGAAGGCGTGGAAGAACTGGCAATCGCCCCGGGAGCGAAACGCGACGGCCCAGCGTCGCGAGGCCGTTCCCGTGGTCGCGTTCATTCGGCGGTTTCATGGCATCATGGCTGCGATTGGCTACGCAAAATCCTCGGCAATGACAGCTCGTGAATTTTCATTCAGCGTGTCCCGCGACTGGCAGGAACCGTTGGATCGGCTGGGCTTGGGGGAATTTCCTGGCCAAGTGGCCAACGAGTATTACGCGGTGCGATTTGGAGGAAGATCGCTCGAGAAAAGCCGGCTTGCAGAAATCGATGCCGAACTTGGCCGTTTGGACAAGGGACTGCAACGGGCGATTGCTGAAGACGCCTCCAGGGATGGTGGACAGTCTGTCGACGCATAGGCTAGCCTGATCGGATGCCCTGGGATTGCCTCGCAAGATGTGGAATCCGTCGCAAAACACAAGGGGAGACATCAGTACCATGTTTGTTCTGATCGGTACCGGCGCTTTGCTGAGCGTCCTGGGACTGGCGGTCCTGTTCCTGCTGCTGAACCTGTTGCAGCCACGTCGTGACATGAAGCTGACCAGGTGGTCGATGGCCTCGGGCCTGTTCGGCGTGTTCGTCGGGGGAGCGGCTGTGTGGGGAGGGGGGCAGATGGTCGGCCTCGAGATGAGTATTTCCATAAGGGACGATCAACTTGCCGTCCCCGCGACGGAGGGGCCGGTCGAAGACGGAGGCCCTCCGGAGGGCGCCGGCGGCGGTATGATGGGCGGTGGTGGTGGCGGCGGTATGATGGGCGGCGGGGGAGGCGGTATGACGGGCCGCGGGGGAGGACGAGCAGCGTCGTCGAAACGAAGCCTGGCGACACTCGTGCGAAAATTGGAGCTGATGACAGGCAAGATTTCCGTTGAGCTGAACAAGGAGCAGGTCAAGTCGATCGGTTCGACGCTTGTGGAAGTGGGCGGGCAGAAAACGCTGTCCGAAGAACAAGCCAAAGCGACGCTGGAATCGCTGGAAACACTCCTGACGGAGACCCAAAAGGCACGGTTGGAAAAAGTGAGTTTGCCTCGAGTGCGGAGCGGGAGCCGGGGTGGTTTTGGGGCAGGCGGTGGAGGTGATGGGCAGTCTGAGGACGAGAATCCCTTCGAGGAGGCCGTGAACGCCAAAGCCCTGGTAGGCTTGCTGCAACGTCATGGAGTTGAACCACCCGCGATCGAAGTGGCAGAAGACGCCTCGTCGGGCGTCGAAGAAACGGCAACCGCAAATGCGAGCGAGTCGCTTATCAAGCGTTATGACAAGGATGGAGATGGTTCGCTGAGCAAGGAGGAGGCTCCCGCGTTCTTCCGTAAGAACTTTGATCGGATCGACGTGAACAAGGACGGAAAGTGTGACTTGAAGGAAATGCAGTCGGCCCGCCCGCCGACGCCGGGCAGTTAGTCATCGTTCTCTGTAAGTGACGCCGCGCGAACAGGTTAGGGAAGCGGCGTTGCCACGAAGACGCTCAAGTTCACAGCCGCTGGTGTCGAATACTTCCTAAAGGAAGCGCGACCGGGCTCACGGTGCGTTTTCTTTGAGATGTCGACGCGCGACATGGATTCGTCAAGCGGTTCGATCACGGTGGGGCAGGGATGCGAGTGCAAATTCGTGGTTGGACGGTGGCCGGACTGCTGGCGATCACCGTGGCCGGACTGGGTTGTCATCGCGGTTATTATCGCGAGCAGGCCGATCGTGAAGCGGCGTCTTTGATTCACGAAAAATCCGATGACCCGCGTTGGGCCGTGCCGGAATTCAGCGTCGATGTCGATGACCGGAGTCGGTACGCGGAAGTTCACGATCTGGTTCGGCCTCCGATGCCTCCAGACGATCCCCGTTCACATGAACTGATGCAGTCGGTCGGAGGGATGGACGGGTATCGGGACTGGGAAGAAAACGGCCGTGTCACGAACCTGGAGAACCCGGCATGGCGTGAGCGTCTTGCTGATTATGCCGAGATCGACAAGGACGGGCGATTGCATATGCGGCTGCGAGATGCGATCCAGTTGGCGATGATTCATTCGCCCAGTTATCAGGGAAACGTCGAGACGCTTTACCTGTCCGCTCTCGATGTCAGTACCGAGAGGTTTGCGTTTCAGGTCCAGTTTTTCGGTGACAACGATACCGACTACACCCACAAGGGCCGGTACAACAGCGGTGGCGAGAGCAATACGCTGGTCAACGATACCGGCGTGAAGTTGCAGAGAAAATTTGCCACAGCCGGCCAGCTGGTCGTCGACTTTGCCAACACGTTCACCTGGCAGTTCGCCGGGCCTGACACCAACGCGGCCGCGTCGCTGTTGAGCTTTAGTATCGTGCAGCCGCTGTTGCGATCCGGTGGGCGGGTTGTCGGCCTCGAGCAATTGACACGCGCCGAAAGGGCTCTGCTTGCGAATCTTCGAAGTTTCCAACGATATCGCAAGGGGTTCTATACGGGGATGGCGATTGGCAGCTCGGGCGGAGCGTCAGGGCCACGCCGGAGCGGTGGATTCTTGGGCGGAACCGGGCTTTCAGGTTTCAGTGGCTCCGGAGCCGGTGGTTTCGGAGGCGTCGGCGCGGCCACCGGGTTCGGTGGCGGCCGTTTTGGAGGAGGCGGTGGAGGCGGTGGTGCCGGTGCCGGCGGCGCGGTGGCTGGCGTCGCCGGGGGTGGTGCCAGCGGACTGGGAGGCTATATCGGCCTGCTGCAGACGCTGCAGGAGCTGCGGAATTCGGAAACCAACCTTGCCCTGCAGGTGCGTACGCTGGATCTGTTGAGAGCAAGCCAGGAGGCAGGCCTGGTGGGGATCGACCAGGTTTTGAGTTTTGAACAGAGTATCGAGACAGGACGGGCCAACCTGCTTCAGGCGCAGAACGGTTACACGGGTTCGATCGAGAGTTTCGTTCGCGGGAATCTGGGTTTGCCACCAGACCTGGAGGTGGTGCTGGACGACACGATGGTCCGGCCGTTCCAGTTTATAGATCCGGCGGTTACCGCCCTGGATGCAGAAGTGGCCGAATTGGTGACTGCGTTCGGGGAACTGGAAACGCCGACTGTCGAACAGTTGCAGCGGACGATTGCCCGGGCGGCTCAATTGCACGCCCGGGTTGCAGGACGCTTCAAAGTGGTCGACGGCGATATGAAGAAAATGAATGTGGTGGCCGTTGTGCGGGAATCACGCATGACCGATCGGCAGCGAGAGGTGTTCAAAGGCGAACGCGTGACACTGGCCGAGGATCTGAAACGGCTGAGGGCGCAACACGAAAAGTCGGCAACCCTGATCCGAGAGGCTCGGGCCGAGGCGAAAACCAAGCTCGATGGTGAAGCAAAGAAGCTGCTTCTGGAAAAGGTGATCGGGATCAACAGTGGGGTGGCTTCGGTGGTTGGCGAGCTCTCGCTCGTGCAGGCGCGATCGCGACTGGAAACGATCCAGTTGGCGCGTCGTGTGAAGATCACTGCCGAAGATGCACTGGCGATCTCTCGTGCGAATCGTCTCGACTGGATGAATGCCCGCGCGTCGCTGGTCGACAGTTGGCGACTGGTGGAATACAACGCGAACGCTCTCGAGAGTGGCGTGAGCATTGTCTTTAGTGGCGACATGAAGAACGAAGGTGACAACCCGTTCAAGCTGCAGGGACCAACCGGTAGTCTGCGTGCGGGACTTCAGTTCGATGCGCCGCTGACGCGACTGAGGGAACGGAACAGCTTTCGGCAGCAGTTGATCGTCTACCAACAATCCAGGCGACAGATGATCCAGTTCGAGGACGGGATGTACCAGGGGTTTCGAAACTCGTTGAGAACGTTGAAACTGCGCGAGCAGAATCTCGAAATTCAAAGGCGCCAGGTCAAGATTGCAATCCGGCGAGTCGACCAGACGCGAGAGACGCTGACAAGGCCACCAGTGCCCGGGCAGCCCGCTCAACTGGGACCGACAGCCACGCAGGACCTGATCTCGGCGCTTTCGGCACTGCGGGATGCGCAGAACAATTTTATGAGTGTTTGGCTGGCCTATTACGGAGGTCGGATGTCTTTGATGCGCGACCTGGGAGTGATGCGGGTCGACGGGAATGGTTTGTGGATCGACGAGTCGTTCGAAAAAGCGCTCGAGGAGGCCCGACAGCACCCTTCGGCCTTGCCACCGGCCGTCCCGGAAGCACTGTTGGATCAGCCATCGTTTCTCGAATCAATCGGATCGGTTGATCTCAGCCCGGCCACTGTCGGCGATGACGCACCCGAAACAACATCCTCGCGCGAAGTCCGCGAAACCAGGGAAGCGAATGGTTTCGACGAGCAGCCGAAAGAACTTCAACCGGCCGGTCCTGCTCGAGCAACCGCAGCCGCGACCGGAGTTGCTGCAAAGCGTCGTGAACCGGTTGGTGATTCCCGGTTCCCTCGCAAGACGCCGTGATCAAACTGCGAAGGTTGCAATCTGCATTGATCTACCTTGTCAGGCGGGCGATAATCGCGTGACTGACTTGTGGAGGCTGCTTTTTCGTGACGGACCGAACAAAATGGTTCGGAGGTGGCCGTCACCCGTGGTGCTGTGGTTGTGATGGGCGCTGCGCTGATGCGTGATGGCCGCGGCGATGGTTAACTTCCTCGGCGCTTTGAGTGTTTTGCGAAGGATCGAACGAAAGGTGACTTTGATGACTTCGACGATCAGTACTTCCGGCGAATCGCTCTCGCAGACAAAACCCCGACGCAGCGGTAACGGGGGAGTGATGATTGGAGCGTTGTTGGTAGTGTGCGTGGCGGCTGTCCTGCTGCTGACTGGAAACATTCCTGGCCTGGCCAGTGCGGAGTCGGGGCCGGAGGTACTCACGGTCGCCGTGACCGAGGGTCTGCTCGAAGTCACCGTTACCGAGGATGGGGAGATCGAAAGCGCCGATCCCGTCGAGTTGAAATGCAAGGTCGAAGGGGGAGCGGAGATTCTGGAGATCGTTCCCGACGGAACAAAGATCGTCGAAAAAGGCGCTGAAAAAGAGTCTGCCGAGGTCGAGGTCGGCGACATCCTGGTGAAACTGGATCGGTCCAAGATTGATGATGCGCTCGACACACAACAGATCATGGTTGAGAAGGCCCGAACCTCGATGATTCAGGCGGAGAAGGACCTGGCAGTCGCCAAGATCGCGATCAAGGAATACGAGAAGGGTACGTTCGTCCAACTTCTGCAGGATCTCGAAGCAGAGGTTACGATCGCGATGGAAAACCTGCGAGGTTTCCAGAACCAGTTCGCGCATACGCGGAAGATGTATCGAAAAGGATTTGTGACGAAACTGCAGCTGGAGGCGGACGAGTTCTCCGTGAAACGGTCGGAACTCGAACTCGAGTCGAGTAAGACAAAGCGGGTTGTGTTGACGAAATATACGCGGGCAAAGCAGATGGAAGAACTCAGTGCCAAGGTCAAGACGGCCGAGGCGAAGGTGATCTCGGAAGGCAAGTCAATGGACTTGGAAGAGCGAAAGCTCTTGCGACTCGAAAAACAGGTCATCAATTGCGAGATCCGGGCAACGGCCCCGGGAATGGTTGTTTATGCCAACCAGCGCGGCCGATACGGCCGGGGCGAGGTGCAGATTGAAGAGGGGGCAAGGGTCCACGAGCAACAGACGCTGATTCGGCTTCCTGATTTCAGCAAGATGCAGGTCAAAGTGCTTGTCCACGAATCGAAAGTGAACCAGATTGCCATTGGTGACCGGGCCGAATTGCGTGTCCAGGGCCAACGCGAGCCGCTCGTGGGAACCGTGATGGAGATTGGCAACCAGCCCGAATCGACTAGCTGGTACCAGGCGAAAGTCAAAGAGTATGCCACGGTCGTCAAGATCGAATCCGGACAAGGTGCTGACCTGGTGCCAGGAATGTCTGCCGAAGTGATCATACATGTCGAAAAACGGGAGAAGGTGCTTCGACTGCCTGTCGAGTCAGTTGTCGAGCAGCAGGGGAAGTTTCGATGCTGGGTGTTCCAGGACAACAAGCCTGTCGCCAAGGTCTTGAAGATCGCTGTCAGCGGCAAGGGAGATCATCGCGTGCTGACCGACAACAAGTTCGTCGGCATCGAGAGTGGCGTGACGGTCGGAGAGTCGGTCATCCTCAATCCTCGCGATGTCGTGGCCGAAGCAGCCAAGAAGCCGGACGACACAACGAAAAAGGTCGCTGACGGAAAGAAGAAGAACCCCGACGGGCCGGGAGCAGGAATCGCCGATGGCAAGCCATCGCCGAGAGGTGGCAAGAAGAGTGGCAAGAAAGGCGGCAAGAAAGGTGGCAAGAAGAGTGGGGGTGGGGCTCAGACGGGC